>JBKHIY010000100.1:0-15278 GCA_046538415.1 Candidatus Brocadiia bacterium
CCGCCGTAGGCCTCAGCGGCCTTGACCGCGAACGCGTGGGCCTTGATGGCGTCGTTGCCCAGGGGCAGGTGCCGCCCGTGCCACTCGATGAGCCCGAACGGCACGTAGACGACGGGGAAGCGGCGCAGGGCCGCCTCGAGCTGTGCGGGACGCAGGAACTGCATCTGGACCGACGGCGGCAGGGCGCTGCCCATCGCCTTCTCTTCTCATCGCCTCCCGTCGTGGGGCGCGAGCCTCCTGTCCACCGGGAATCGCCAGCCCCACCTGCCGCTCCATGCACGGACTTCTGTCCCGTCGGGCCCGGGCACGACCTCCACATCCTCCTTGCAGCGGTAGGCGGCGCGAAGGCGCTGGCCGACGATCTGGATGACGAAGAAGCCGGTCGTGGTGTTGCCGTCGTTGATGCACAGCCACGTCGCCTCCTCGCCCTCGGGGGCCCAGTGGCGCACGCCGGTGCCGGTGTGGCCGTAGAGGTAGAGGACGACGTTGTAGGGCTTCGCCGCGTCGTAGAACTCCCGCCAGTCGGCCGGCGCCCACCAGTCGGTGTCCACCCCGCAGTGGCTCATCAGGACGACGGGCCGTCCGCTGCGGCCCACCTGCTCGGCCAGGTCCTTCTTGAGGAAGGTGAGCGCCTCCTGGGGGTCGTGCCACACGGCCGAGTAACGCACGCTCTCGCGTTGCTCGTCGGCGGGGTAGATGCCCAGCGAGACGAAGTGCACGTCGTCCCAGTCCCAGGAATAGTGGAGGCCATTCGCCGAGATGTCGGAGATGAGGCCCTTGGCCTTTCGCCGCCTGTTGCGCCGCTTGAGCTGTGCCTGGAAGCTGAAGCCGTGCCGCTCCTTGCCCACGGGCGGGCCGTCGTGGTTGCCCCAGGTCTCGAAGACGGGGTATCGGAGGAAGCCGTCGGTGCCGTCCAGGCCGAAATCCGCCACGAAGAAGCGATACTGCTCGGGCGAGACGTGCTTGCCCTGGATCACGCGGTCGCCGTCGTCGATGCAGTCGCCGAGCATGAGCACGCCGCGGGGCGGCTGGATGGGCTCGCCGCCCAGCTCCCCCGGCCAGGTGCGCGTCTCGATCTGGTTCATCTCCAGGACGGTCAGGCGGTTGCGGTCGTTCTGCGCTCTCCGCTCGACCTCGCGGTAATGAGGGTCCGAGGTGGAGATGAAGGTCACGTCGCGCTGGGGCCTCTCCCCTGCCAGAGCCGACAGGGCCAGAGCCCAGAGCAGCGGCACGGTCAGAAGCCTGACCATGGCGGCCCGGCGGGTCTCAGCCAACCTCATCTGCGTTCACCTTTCGAGGGTCTTCGCAGCGGTGAGGCTCCAGCGCCCACGCGGGACGAGAGCGCGAAGAGCGTGGCAAGACGGCGCCGCACTGCGCGGTGCCGCTAGTGGTTAAGGCGTGCCGGAGGAGGGATTCGAACCCTCACGGCCTCGCGGCCACTGGATTTTGAATCCAGCGCGTCTGCCATTCCGCCACTCCGGCCGGTTACCGCGAATATACATCAAGAGGCCCCGCTTCTCAAGCGGCTGGGCTCGCGGGACGCCGGGCGGTATAATGCCGCCCAGGGGAGGGGAGCCAGGAGGAGGAGACGAGGCCATGGTGGTCGACTGTCACCAGCATCCCCACGACTCCGTGCCGGAGGTGATGGCCGAGCACGGCTTCGACGTCTCCGTGCTACTCCCCGTGGGCGGCGAGGCGCTGGCCAGGGCGCGGAAGATGGCCGAGGAGGCGCCCGAGAAGTACGTGCCCTTCTTCTGGATCGACGTGAGCGACATCGAACGGAGCGTAGGCGAGCTGGAGGCCGCCGCCGGGCAGTGGGGCTGCAAGGGGGTGAAGTTCCAGCTCCTTCTCCAGCATCTCTACGCGAACGACCGCCGCCTCTACCCCGTCTACGAGAAATGCTCGGAGTTGGGGCTCGCCGTGACCTTTCACACCGGGGCGGTGGCCTTCACCCGGGAATTCGCCATCCCCCACCGCACGAAGTACGCCCACCCCTTGCCCGCCGACGACGTGGCGTTCGACTTCCCCGAGCTGCGGATCATCCTGGCGCACATGGGCGGCAACTGGCACTACGAGGCGCTGATCGTCGCCGAGAAGCACGAAAACGTGTTCCTCGACACCGCCTACTTGCCCTTCTTCTGCGAGCGGATGCTGCCCCAGGTGACCGCCGGCCAGCTCATCGAACGAGCGCTGAGAGTGCTGGGCGCGGAGCGCGTTCTCTACGCCTACGAGGGCCTGGCGCCGGCGGCGGTCCGCGAGCTGGATATTCCCGAGGGGGCCAAGCGCCTCATCCTGGGCGGCAACGCGGCCAGGCTCTTCGGCCTGTGAGCGGGGGGCGGGGGGGTTACGGCGCGAGGGGACGGGTTGGCCCGGCTCAGTTTCCGAAGCGGCGCTTGAGGAACTTGCCGGTGACGGAGCGCTCGGCGGCCATGATGGCCTCGGGCGGGCCTTCGGCGACGAGCTGTCCGCCATGCTCGCCGCCGCCGGGGCCGAGGTCGATCACCCAGTCGGCCTGGCTGATGAGATCGAGATTGTGCTCCACGATGAGCACGGAGTGCCCGTGGTCGACGAGGCGCTGGAGGACGGCCATGAGCACCTGGACGTCGGCCATGTGGAGGCCCACGGTGGGCTCGTTGAGGATGAAGAGGGTGTGGTCGTGGCGGTGGGCCTTGGTCAGGTATGCGGCGAGCTTCAGGCGCTGGGCTTCGCCGCCGCTGAGGGTGGAGGTGGCCTGGCCGAGGCGGAGGTAGCCCAGGCCCACGTCGGCCAGGGGCCGGAGCTTCTCCACGATGGCCGAGGAGTCCTCGAAGAACTCCATGGCCTCGCTGACGGTCATCTCCAGGACGTCGAGGATGGAGCGTTGGCGGTAGGTGACCTCGAGGACTCGCTTCTGGAATCGCCTGCCGCGGCAGGTCTCGCAGACCACGGTGACGTCGGCGAGGAACTGCATGTCGACGGTCTGGGTGCCCATACCCTGGCAGGCCTCGCAGCGTCCGCCGGGAGTGTTGAAGGAGAAGTGGCCGGCGGAGATGCCCAGGGTCCTGGCCCTGCGGGTGGTGCTGAAGATGCGGCGGATGTCGTCGTAGGCCTTGGTGTAGGTGGCGGGATTGGAGCGTGCGGAGCGGCCCAGGGGCTTCTGGTCGACGAGCGCCGCGCCGTCGAGGTGCTTGAGGCCGGCGATGCTGCGGCAGGTGCCCGGCTCGGGGCCGGCCTGGCCGCTGCGGCGCAGGTAGTGGGCGTAGAGGGTGGTGTTGACCAGGGTGGACTTGCCGGCTCCGGACACCCCGGTGACGCAGGCCAGGACGCCGAGGGGGATGTGGACCACGAGGTTTTGGAGGTTGTGCTGGCGGGCGTCGCGGATGCGGATCCACTTCTGGGGCTTTCGCCCGCGGTTGGGCCATCGGCGCTGGCGGCGGGTGCGGAGGTATTCGGCGGTCTTGCCCTCGCCGCTGTGGAGGAGCTGCTGGGGCGTGCCGCGGAAGACGACTCGTCCGCCGTGCTCGCCGGGTCCCGGGCCCAGGTCGAGCACCTGGTCGGCGCCCTCGATGATCTCGGGCTCGTGCTCCACGCAGACCACGGTGTTGCCCTTGTCGGTGAGTGCCCGGAGGATGTCGAGCAGCCGGTGGACGTCGGCGGCGTGGAGGCCGACGGTGGGCTCGTCGAGGACGTAGAGGGTGTTGGTGAGGGCGCTTCCCAGGGCGGATGCGAGGTGGATGCGCTGGGTCTCGCCGCCGCTGAGGCCGCGGGTCTCGCGGCTGAGGCTCAGGTAGGCGAGGCCGGCGTCCTCGAGGTAGTGGATTCGGCTGTGGATTTCGCGGCGGAGGGCTCGGGCCGCCTCCTCGTCGGGGGGCGAGAGCTCGAGGTCGTGGAAGAAGCGATGGAGCTCGGGCACCGGCAGGTCGAGCAGGTCGGTGAAGCTCTTGCCGCCGAGCTTGACGAACTGGGCTCCGGGCCGCAGCCGCGTGCCCCCGCATTCCGAGCAGGTGACGTAGCGGCGGTAGCGGGCGATGAGGATGCGGTTCTGGATCTTGTACTTCTTCCGCCCCAGCCACTCGAAGAAGCCGCGGATGCCGGCGAAGTCGTCGTCGCCCTCGACCACCCAGCGCTTCTGGGCCGCGGTGAGTTTTCGAACCGGCACGTCGGTGGGCACTCCCGCGTCCTCGGCCTCGCGGAGCATCCACTCGTAGACCTCGCGGTAGGCGGGCGTGGCCCAGCAGGCCACGGCGTGGTCCTCCAAGGTCTTGCCCCGGTCGGGGATGCACTTGCGGAGGTCGACCTCCGCCTCCTTGCCGAAGCCCTCGCACCGCTCGCAGGCGCCCACGCCGCTGTTGAAGGAGAAGAGCTCGGGCTGGGGCTCGCGAAACTCCCTGCCGCACGAGCGGCACACCAGGCCGGCGAAGAAGTGGTGGCGCTCCCGCGGCGCCCGGGCACCGTCGGCCAGCTCCACGATGGCCCCGTGGGAAGAGACGCGGAAGGCCAGCTCCAGGCTGTCGGCGGCCCGGCTCATCCGGTCGGCCCGCTTGGCCAGGCGGTCGACCACCACCTCCAGCTCCTCCTCCCTGGCCAGGGCGGCCTCCGAGCGCTCCTCGAGGTCCACCACCTGGCCCTTGTGGAGGATGCGGCGGAAGCCGGCCGACTTGAGGCTCTTGCGGAGGAAGGCGGCCCGCCGCCGCGAGCCCACCGCGATGGGGGCGAGGATGAGGAAGCGGGTGCCCTCGTCCAAGCCCTCCAGGTAGCGCACCGCGGTCTGGGGGCTGTGCTTCTCGGCCTCCACCCCGCACTCGGGGCAGATGGTCCGACCCACGTTGGCGAAGAGCAGGCGCAGGGAGTCGTTGATCTCCGTGGCCGTGCCCACGGTGGAGCGGGGGTTGGTCACGGTGTTCTTCTGCTCCAGGGCGATGCTGGGCAGCATCCCCGAGATGCCCTCCACCGGCGGGCGCTGCATCCGCTCGAGGAACTGGCGGGCGTAGGCGGACATCGACTCGACGTAGAGCCGCTGGCCCTCGGCATACAGGGTGTCGAAGGCCAGGGAGGACTTGCCGGAGCCCGACACCCCGGTGACCACCGTGAGCTGGCCGTGGGGCACCGCCACGTCGATGCCCTGGAGGTTATGCGTCCGCGCCCCGCGGACCGTGATCTCGCGTTCCATGACTTCATTGTACCAGAAGGCCCCCGGGGCACCAAGCCGGCGGCTGGGCGGCGGCCCAAACGGGTTTGACTGCCGGCCCCCAGCCCCTATAATCGTGGGCGCGAGGCACCGGAGCACCCCAGGCAATATGCCGCAAAGGAGGCACTGACCATGGCACGATGGACGAGCGCAGTGCTGGCCGCCGCAGCGTTGGCTCTAGGCATCGCCGGCTGTGGCCGCGACCAGGGCACGACCATCGCCGTGATCCCCAAGGCCGACACCTTCACCTTCTGGCCCGCCGTCCATCGCGGAGCGGATGCCGCGGGGGAGGAGCTGGGGGTGAACATCGTGTGGCGAGGGGCCAAGGACGAGACGTCGCCCACCGACCAGATCAAGATCGTGGAGGCCATGATCGCACGCCGCGTGGACGGCATCGTCCTCGCTCCCCAGCACGCGAATTCCCTGGTGGACGTGGTCGAGCAGGCGGTGGAGAAGGGCATTCCCGTGGTGATCATCGACTCCGGGCTGAACTCCGATAAGTACGTCTCCTTCGTAGCCACGGACAACTACCAGGGCGGGGTGATGGGCGCCGAGCGCCTGGCCAAGATCATCGGCGAGGAGGGCGAGGTGGCCCTCATCCGCAATATCCCCGGCGCCGCCTCCACCGAGGCCCGCGAGAAGGGCTTCCTGGACACCATCGAGAAGCACTACCCCGAGATCGAGGTGGTCGAAGAACAGCACGCCATGGGAACGTCGACCGAGGCCCAGACCAAGGTCAAGAACATCCTGAAGTCCCACCCCGGCCTGGAGGGCATCTTCACGGCCAACGAGCCGGGGGCCATCGGCGCCGTCAACGCCGTGGAGAACGCCGAGCTGGTGGGCAAGGTCAAGATCGTCGGCTTCGACGCCTCCGAGGACCTCATCAAGGCCCTCCGCTCGGGAACCCTCGACTCCACCATCGTCCAGGCCCCCTACGAGATGGGCTACCAGGGCGTCCACCTCCTCTGCAAGCACCTCCAGGGCGAGGAAGTGGAGGAGAAGGTCAATACCCCCATCAAGCTGGTGACCCAGCAGAACCTGGACAGCGAGGAGATCCAGCAACACCTCGCCGCCTACCGCCCCGACGCCAAGGCCCGGTAGGCCGCCGCGGCCGCATCCGTCCCGCGGCCCGCGTCGCTCTGCCCGGCATGCCGCCCATGAGCCACGCCCAGCCCGCCCCACAGCCGCCGCTGCTCGAGATGCGCGGCATCGACAAGAGCTTCCCCGGAGTCCACGCCCTCGACCACGTGGACCTGGCGGCGCGCGCCGGCGAGGTCCACTGCGTGGTGGGCGAGAACGGCGCGGGGAAGTCCAGCCTGATGAAAGTCCTGATGGGCGTCTACCGGCCCGACAGCGGCGAAATCCGCCTCCAGGGCCGGCCCATCCACATCCACCACCCCCACCAGGCCCTGGCCCATGGCATCACCATGGTGTTCCAGGAGCTGAACCTGGTGCCCGCTCTCAGCGTGGCCGAAAACGTGTTCCTGGGCATGGAACCCCTCCGCGTCGGCCCCCTGGGCATCATCCACTGGGGGGCCCTGCGACGGCGCACCCGCGAGGTGATCGAGCGCTTCCGCTTCCCCCTCGACCCCGACGCGCCCATCAGCGGATTCAGCCGGGCCCAGCAGCAGCTCGTGGAGATCACCAAGGCCCTGGTCGTTCGCAGCAGGGTCGTGGTCATGGACGAGCCCACCTCCTCGCTGTCCATCGAGGAGACGGACCAGCTCTTCGACATCATCCGCCGCCTGCGCGACGAGGGCGTGGCCGTGATCTACATCTCCCACCGCCTCGAGGAGATCAAGGAGATCGGCGACCGCGTGACCATCATGCGCGACGGCCGCCACGTGACCACCGCCGACGTGGCCACCACCGACCTGGCGACCATGATCCGCCACATGGTGGGCCGCGAACTCACCGACATGTTCCCCAAGGAGCAGGTGCCCATCGGCCCCGAGCGCCTCCGCGTGGAGGACCTCACGGCCCACGGCGGAAAGGTCCGCGACGTGAGCTTCAGCGTCCGCGCCGGCGAAATCGTGGGCCTGGCCGGCCTGGTGGGCGCCGGGCGCAGCGAGCTGGCCGAGGCCCTCTTCGGCGTGGTGCCCGTAGAAGGCGGCCGGATCATCGTGGACGGCCGGCCCCGACGCTTCCGCTCTCCCCACGACGCCATCCGCGCCGGCCTGGGCTTGCTCACCGAGGACCGCAAGCGCACCGGCCTGCTCCTCAACCTCCCGGTGAGCCACAACATCACCGTGGCCGCCCTCGAACGCCTCCTGCGAGGCCCTCACCTGTCCCTCCGCGCCGAAAGGCAGGCGGCCCAGGAGCAGGTTCAGCGCCTGGGCATCCGCACCCCCTCCGTGCAGCAGACCGCGGTGCGCCTCAGCGGGGGCAACCAGCAGAAGATCCTCCTCGCCAAGTGGCTCTTCGCCCAGAGCCAGGTGCTGATCTTCGACGAGCCCACCCTGGGCATCGACGTGGGGGCCAAGGTCGAGGTCTACCGCCTCCTGTGCCAGCTCGCACGCCAGGGAGCGGCCATCCTCATGATCTCCTCCGACCTGCCGGAGCTCCTGGCCATGAGCGACACCCTGCTCGCCATGCGGCGAGGGCGCCTCTCCGCCCGGCTCGACCCTCGGAAGACCAACCAGGAGGAAGTGCTCCGCTACATGGCCCTGGGCGCCGACCCCGCGGCCACGACCGCCCCGCAGACCCACTACCAGGGGAGGCGGGCATGAGACCTTCGGTAGACAAGTTCCTGCGCTTCGGCTTCCTCATCTTCCTCGTCCTCGTGCTCGCCGCCACCACCCCCGGGTTCGCTACCGCCGACAACCTGGCCGATATCCTCCGCTTCTCCGCAGTCCTCATCATCATGGGCGTGGGGATGACCTTCGTGATCATCTCCGCGGGCATCGACCTGTCCGTGGGCTCGGTGTTCGCCTTCGCCAGCATCACCGCCGCCTGGGCCATGCAGGCGGAGCTGCCCCTGGCCCTCAGCTTCCTCGTGGCCATCCTCGCGGGAGCCCTGTGGGGCACCCTCAACGGCACCATGGTGGTGTGGCTGCGCCTGCCCCCGTTCGTGGCCACCCTCGCCTCCATGGGCCTGGCCCGGGGCGCCGCCCACATCCTGGCCAAGCTCATCTCCGGCACCACCACGGTCCACATCCCCTCCGAAGCCTTCCGCTACCTCTACCGGGGCAACCTCCTGGGCTTCTTCCCCATGCCCGTGCTGGTGATGCTCGCCGTGGTTGCCCTCGGCCACTACGTGCTCCACCACACCCGCCTGGGACGCTACACGTTCGCCATCGGCAGCAACGTCCAGGCCGCTCGCTACTCGGGCATCGCCGTGCGCCGCTACACCCTCATGGTGTACGTGCTCCTGGGCGGCCTGGCCGGCCTGGCCAGCCTCATCGAGACCGCCCAGAACGGCAACGGCCAGGCCGTCTTCGGACAGGGCTACGAGCTGCTGGTCATCGCCGCCGTGGTCATCGGAGGCGGGAGCCTGAGCGGAGGACAGGGCACCGTCGTGGGCACGCTGACCGGGGCCCTCATCATGGGCGTCATCGACAACGGCTGCACCCTCAACGGCCTCCGCTACGAGCACCAGCTCGTCGTCATCAGCATCCTCATCGTCGTCGCCGTCACCTTCGATACCTACCGACGCCGGCGCGCCGGCATCTGAACGCGCCAGCCGCTTGACGACGCGCCGATCCTGCGCTAGAGTTCCTGGTGGGCGGAGAATCCCCCAGCCCGGCGTCCCCAGCATCCCCACGCCATCGAGCCCCGCGAGCCCGCCGACTCGGCGGCGCCCCACCGGCACACGCCCGGCCCCACGGCTGCGCAAAGGGCTCTTCCCATGCTCGACGCCCCCTCGCTCCGCCGCCAGGCCGTCCACTATCGCGGACAATGGGTCGCCACGTCCAAGGGCCAGGTGGTCGCCCACGGCTTCGACTTCCGCCAGGTCGCCATCGAGGCCTGCCAGGTCGCCCAGGACATCGTGTTCGAACGGGTCCCCGACCCCGCCGCCGCCCTCTGGCGCCCCGCCGTCGCCGCCCCGCCCGGTCCTCCCTTCTGAGACCCCCGGGCGTCGACGCATGCGTCGGTACGTCAAGAGCCTACAGCGCCATCCGCGCCCCCTCACCCGGCCCTCTGCCGCGTGACCTCGTAGAGCAGCGCCGCGGCGGCCGCCGCCACGTTCAGCGACTCCGCTCCGCCGGGCATCGGAATGCCCACCGTCTGGACCGCTGCCGCCGCCGTCGCCTCGCTCATCCCCCGCGCCTCGCCCCCCATCACCACCACCAGCGGGGCACGCAGGTCCGCCTCCCACGGCGCCCGCTGGCCGCGCGGGATCGCCGCGACCACGTTCGCCCCCTCCGCCCATAGCCGTCGCAGCAAGCTCCCCAACTCCTCCGCCCGCACCACGGGCACGGCGAACACACCCCCCGCCGAGGCCCGCACCGCCTTCGCATTGTACGCGTCGCAACACCCCGGCCCCAGCACCACGTGGCTGGCTCCCGCCGCGTGGGCCGAGCGCACCACGCTGCCCACGTTCCCCGGATCGCCCACCCCCTCCAGGGCCACCGCCAGCAGGCCGGGGGCCACGCGCGGGGGCTCCGGGTCCCGTGGCATCTCCACCACGGCCACCACCCCCTGCGGATGCTCGGTCGACGCGGCACCGGCCATCAGCTCCTCGCCCACGGCCCACACCGGCCACGGCGACGCCCCCAAGGCCGCCGCCAGCTCCTCGTGCCGCGCCAGCATGTCCTCCGTGCAGAAGACGTCCCGCAGCTGCGCCCCCGCCTCCAGCGCCGCGGCTACCACGCGCGGCCCCTCGGCCACGAACAGCCCCTCCTTCGCCCTCTGCCGCCGCTGGCCCAGCTTCCGGGCCAGCTTCAGCCTGCGGTTCGACCGGCTGGTCAGCCTGCGCGGGTTCATGGCGCCTCTCGTGTGCGGCGGAGCTTCCCCCTCGGCGTCGGGTCCCGTTGTAGGGAATTGCGGCCCGGGCTGCAAGCCTCGGACGGGCGCTGGCCTCCGCGACGCCGTGGCGCGCTACCTCGCCAGCGGCACACAGGACGTCGGCATAGGCCGTATAGGTCCCATTCGCGGGGTGCTTGCGCGTGCCGGCGCCGACGCCACGCGGCCCGGCATGCGCCGAGGTCATGCTGAGTCCTGGCGCGCCTTGGCGTGGGGCTGAGCCGGGCGCATGCGGGGCGCTCCGCCGCCCCAAGGCGGCCTTCGGACTCCGTGCAGGGCATGGCCTCGGGCGTCGTGAGCCCCCGGGAGGGGGCGCGTGGCGGAGCGGGCCCCGTGGCCTGAATCTCGATATAATTACAAGGCATGTTTTACGAGTGGTTTCCATTCGAACTGCCGGCCTGCCGCGGCGGCCTACCTGCTGCCGGAAGTGACGCGATGCCAAGCGCTTGACACAGCCGCCGCGCTCTGCTATATCTTCCTCATCCTAAGGAGATGCTGCGCAATGCCCTCTGTGACGTCTTGGACGCCGTTCGGTCGCCCCGAAGAGCCGCCCCTCGAGCTGCTCCACGCCCTGGCCTGGTACGCCCGGGAGGTGCTGCGGCTCGACCGGTTGTTCAACGCCGTGACGGTCAAGCGGCGGCGCAACCCGGAGGCCCCCGTCCAGCGGCGGCGCAGCGCCTTCCAGGACCCGCGGATCTGCCTCGACTTCCTGGCCATGGCGTGGCTGGGCGCCACCCGCCTGTCCCACATCGAGCCCCAGCTCCGCCCCCGTCCGGAGCTGGCCCGCGCCTTTGGCCTTCGGCGCTTCTGCGATCACACCACCGCCCACAACTTCCTCAATGGCTTCCACGTCCCTCACCTCCGCCAGCTCGCCGGGGTGAACGCCCGACTACTCCGCGAACACGGCGCCGCGGCGGGCCAGCGAGCGCCCATCCTCGACCTCGATGGCGCGCGGCGCAGGGTACGGCGCGGCGGCCGGCGCCGCGACCTCACCTACCGCTGGACCGTGGCCTTCTGCGCCGGCGAGGCCGTCGCCCAGAGCCTCCGCCACCGCGCCGCCGGCTGGCGCCACGTCGTCGGCGAGAGCCTTCGTGCCGCCCGGCGGGCCCTCGGCGGCAAGCCGTGCCTCGTCCGCCTCGCCGGCCCTTGCGCCTCCCTCCCGCTGTTCCGCGAGCTGGCCCGCCAGCGCACCCGCGTGCTCGCCTCTGTCACCTGGGCGTGGGCCCTGGCCCACCGTCCCCCACCGCCCCGCGAACTGCGCTGGATGCCCCTCGACGGCGCGTCCCGAGCACTCGACCTGGGCACCGCCGAGACCCCCGCGGGAGAGCTCCGCACGGTGCTGCTCGAGCGGCCCTCGCCACTTCCCGCGCTGCGGCGCGAACGGGAGGCCATCGTCACCTCGATGCGGGACGCGCCGGTTCCCGCTATCTCCCGTCTTGCGGCCTCACAGGCCCGTATACGCCGTTTCTTCGGGCACGCCCGCTGGCCCCTCGGGGACGGGAAGATGCCCTCCAGCGATCCCCGCGGCAACGCCGCGTACCTGCTGCTCGCCACCATCGCCATGAACGTGCTCCAGCTCTTCGCACGCCACCTCGGCGACGGCTGGACCCTGCCCCGGGTCCGCGACCGCTTGCGCTTCGTCCCGCGCACCGACCGGGGCGGTCGCCGCCCGGCCGGGACGGCCGCCGGCTCCGCCTCGCCGCGCTGACCCGGCGCGACCGGCGCCACGCCGCAGGCCCCGGCCCACCCCTTCACCGCCCGCGGGACCTCCGAGCCCCGCCGCGCCCGCGCGCCGGCCGCCGGGCTCTCGCGCCGCCCTCCGGTACCTGCCGAGCCGCCGCCGTCCGCGGCGCTCCGCCCACCCATCCCCCGTGGCGCAGCCCCCTCGCCGGCCCGCCCCAGCGATCTCCTAAGGCGACGCTAAGGCGGTGCGCGCCCGCAGGTTACGAACTTCGGCGTGCACCCTTGTAGAGCGCCGCTACCCGCTACACGGCCACTGAAGGCTCTAAACGGGCGTATCCCTACGCTTTGCGCGACGCTCGGTAGCACGCAGCCGCCAGGCCGCGCGGCACTTACACCGTGGGCACTAAATCGAGATTTACTAGAAGTCCGCACATGCCCCGCCACGACAGCCCTCCCCACCAGCGCCCCAGCCCCCACCGACCACGCCCAGGCCCTTTGCCGACGACGGCTCCTCCCGCCGGCCCCCGCCGCAGTCTTCCCCATGGCCCCGCCGTCGAGCTCGGGCGGTGGCGCCGCTCGCCCACCGCGGGGGGCGCGGCGGCGCCGACCCCGGAGGCCCCGCCGATTCCTGTGCCGACCTGTCGCTGGGAGCATGTCCTCCGGCACCCCTCCCGCGAGAGGGCAGGGGAGGCGGCGGCCGCGGCGGGCCTCCGCTGCGGTTGGCGCTGCGCCAAGGGGGGGCAGGGGCTCACAGGGAGCGGCGGTGGTGGGTCATGAGCTCGCGCTTCACCGTGGCGTCGCTGACCTCGGCGTAGCGCAGGGTGGTCTGCATGTTGCGGTGTCCGAGGAGCTTGCGGACCACTCCGAGGCTCACGCCCTCGTTGATCAGGCGGGTGGCGAAGCTGTGGCGCAGGGCGTGGATATTGGCCTCGACGCCGGCCTTCTGGCAGTATCGCCGCCAGGCGTGGTGGGCGGTGCGATAGTGGATGGGGCGGTTGGAGCCGCCGCGGGCCGGGTCGCCTCGGAACAGGGCGCCCGAGGTGATCCCGCTGTCGCGAAGGTAGCGGCGCAGGAGCTTGAGGCTCTCGGGGGCCGCGTAGAGCATCACGGTGCGCGTGCGCCCGCCCTTGCCCCGCACGATGATCTGCTCGTCGTCGGGGGTCAGAACGAGGTCTTCGTGGTAGACGCCCAGGGCCTCGGCGACGCGCAGGCCGGTCTCGGCGATGAGGGTGAAGAGCAGGCGGTCGCGGAGGTTGCGGCGCGGGATGGCGTCCAGGATCTTCCGGATCGTGGCCTCGTCGAGGCCCCGGGGATGCGATTCGCCCACCTTCACCCGCTCCAGCTTCTGCATCGGGTTCGCCCCAATCAGGTCGTGGCGATAGCACCAGATGAGGAAGGCATTGACGCTGGCCTGGATGCGTGCCCGCGTGGCGGGAGCCTTGTCGGCGAAGGTGGCGAAGAAGCCTCGCAGGCCGCTGGGCGTGATGCCCGACAGGCCGTCGGTGAAGAAGGCCACGAGCCGACGCAGGTCGCAACGGTAGTTGGTGACCGTATGGGGCGAGCGCCCGGCGTTCTGGAGGTCGGTCAGGAAATCGTCGAGGAGGCGTCGGAGGGCGGGTGCGGGGGCCTGCCGCTGGCCGGAGTTGAATATAACGGCGGAATTCCGGCCCTTCGCGCGCCGACGTAAGTCCTTGTCCGCCCGTCGTCCGGAGGGTCGTTTACCCATTATAAGAAGCATTATATGCGCCTCGGCCCCGCTGTCAAGCGCGACATGCGGAGCACCGCCGCTTTCTCCTCCCCGGCGCCACTTTCTCCCCACGCCGCCACGACTCACGCCCTCGCCGCCTGACCTGCATCTCACGTCGTGCGCATCGGCGACCTCTCGTGCTGGCGGGCAGCGGCCCCATAGGCTCGAAGGCTCGCAGCCCGGTCTCACATCCCCCGTTGGGCACTCCTCCAGGCCCATGGCCTTGGGGGTGGTCAGCGGCTAGAAGTCGGCCTCGTCGCCTCCGAGCAGGAGCTTGACCTGGTCGACCCAGATGACATTCGCGGCACCCTCCTCCGAAGCATCGCCCAGAGAGACGATGTAGACCTGGCGGGCGTCGATCCCGTTCATCTGGGGATGCGTCTCGGGCGTGAGGACGACTCTCCGCCACTGCGTGGTCACCTGGACGGGGATATGGACCATGGTCCGCCGGTCCTCGCCGGCCGCCTTGGCGTGGAGGGTCAGGGTGCACGGGCGCTCGAGGAGGCCCTTGATGTAGAAGCACACGCCCTTGTACTTCGACAGGTCCGCCGCCGTCCACGGGTTACCGCCGGGCGTCATGCTGGCCGCGGCCCACGTCCCGACGGTCGTATAGCTCCAGCGCAGGCAGAAGGGCGTGCCGTTCGCGCCCCCGACGAAGGGGTCGACGTCCACCACGGAGCTTCGCCCCGGCTCCCCCACCACGCCGCTCCACACCCCGCGGGGGAACCGCTCGGAGCGCAGCGGGTCGGGGGTGTCGAAGGTATTGAGTACGACGGCGCCCTCCTCGGGCTCCGGCTTCGCCGGCGCCTCGGCGCTGGCCAGGGTCATCACGAAATCCTCGCCGGTCACCTTGACGGTGCCCACGCCGCGAGCCACCCACTCCCTCTCGGTCTCCTGCTCGCCCCCGGCCTCCCGCTCGCGGACGAGGGCCAGGCAGGGGAACTTCCCGGCAGGCACCTCCACGGCCTCCGTTCCCACCACGCGGGCTCGCACCTTGCCGCGGGTCGACTCGTATCCGAAGGCCTTCCCTTCCTCGAGCGGCAGGGGATAGTGGTTGTCGGGCAGCGCGGCGCCGAAGGAATCGTAGAAGGCGAGTCCCACGTCGCCCACGGCGACCCACTGGTCGGCGATCCGCATGGCGCCGAACCGCACCGCTTGCCGGTAAAGCGTGGTGCCGCCCACCCGGCGGCGGTCGACCACGGCCACCCCCACTTCGCCGATGGGCTCGCCGGCCGGTGTGGCCAGCGCGTACGTCCTCCGCTCTCCGACCTCCAGGGCCAGGTCGTCCGCGGCGATCACCAGCCCGTCGGCCGCGAGCTTCCCCTCGCCCCCGTCCGCGGCCTCGGCGGAGCCGCCGGCGGCCGCCAGAGCCAGCCCCGCCAACACCGTCACCCGCACGTGCCTGCTCACCATCGCTGGTCCTCCTTCGCTCCCCGCAGAAGCGGGACGGCGGAATATCCCCGAGCCAAGGGCACCGACGAGCACCACAACACCGTGACAGAAGATGCCCACCCGCCGAGCGCGACGCCCGGCGCAGCATACGCCGCCCAGAGCAGACCGTCAAGCCCGTCTCGACCGCGGCCATCACGCGACCGACAGCGGGCTGGAGCGGACCGAAGCCGAGCTGCCATCGGCAAGGCCTTTCCTCGCGAGACCCGGCTCGCGCTCTCCCTGCGGACGCGCCCGTCCTGAACGCCCGAAGGGCGTGGCGGAGTA
>JBKHIY010000021.1:0-51457 GCA_046538415.1 Candidatus Brocadiia bacterium
TCGCCCAATCTTAAATTCGATCTTTATCACACGAATCTCTGGGACAGGACACTAGTACAGTTCCGCAAGACCGCGTGGCGCCGGCTCCTGCGGAAGCTCATCCGGCTGGTGGGCGTAGCCGCGCCCCGGCGACGCTCCGCGCGGTGGCTCGCCACGCTCTATGCGGTTCGCGAGCAGTGAGGCGTCGTCACCGGTCCGCGGGCAGCTCCCGGATGTAGATGCTCTTGAACTCGATGGGGTCGCCGTGCCGCTGGAGGCCGATGGGGCTCTGCGGCTTGGTGCCTTCGAGCGGGGCCTGGGAGATGACCTCCTTGTCGTTGAGCACGACGGTCACCTTGTCGTCCTGGACGGTGATGAGGAAGACGTTCCATTCTCCCACGGGGCGGTCCTCGCGGGTCTTGGGGATGTAGGGGTTGCGCTGGCCTTCGGCCTCCGGCTTCCAGCGGCCGCGATGCTCCCACATCTCGCCGGAGCCCATGTCCCAGGTCCAGATGTTGAGCTGCTTGTTGTCGCGCACGAACACGCCGCTGTCGGCCTTGCGGGGCAGGCGCCAGTCGACCCGCAGGCGGTAGTCGCGGAACGACTGCTTGGTACGGAGGGTGCCTGCGCGCCCGTCGTAGCGGATGATGCCGTCCTCCACGACCCAGTGCTCGGCTTGCTGCTTGCTCACCTGCCAGGCGCTCAGGTCCTCGCCGTCGAACAGCGGCGTCCAGCCCTCCATCACCGCGAGGTCGGCCTTGGCCGGTAGAGGCTTGCCGGGCGAGGTGCCGGCCTCCAGATCGCCCAGGGCGAACTGGATGCCGGCGAGCAGATGGCGGAGGAACCTGGCATTCTGAAACGTCGCTGGCTCGTGGCCGAGGGTGGTGTAGAAGACCCGACCGGGGCCGTGCATCTTCACCCAGCTCAGCGGGTAGTCGCGGTCGGGCCGTTCGGCGGTCATGCTCTCGGGTGCCTTGGCCACGTCGACGCTCAGCAGCACGTGGAGCTTGGCGCGGGTGTAGGGGTCTGTGAAGAGATAGATGTCGTCGTGGACGGTGAATCCCTCTCCGCCGAAGGCGGCGTTGAGCGGGTGCGCCGGGTCGTCGAGCTTCACGGGCACTTCCTGGTGGGCGTACCAGGCGTGGCCGTGGTGGGCCCCACCGAGGATCTCGTTGAACTGCGGCCATCCGAGGGCCGTGCAGGTCGCGTTGTGGATGCCGACCACGCCCTTGCTGCTCTCGAGGAAGGCCACGAACGCCTTCTGGCGGGCCTCGAAGGTCGGCTTCTGGTTGGGATTCAGATCGCGCGGGGTCTTGAAGAGCTTGCTCTCCAGGTAGACATTGGCCAGGACGATGGCGTCGTAGGGCGCCAGGCCGTCAGCGGAGAACACCTTGGGATCGGTCGCGACGGTGGCCTCGAAGGCGCCGGTCTTCTTGCCCATCTCGACCACGGCGAGGGCGCAGTGGGGCGCGGAGGGATGAGGCACGAACTTCATCCCCTTGCGCTTCTGCGCGGTCTCCAGGTCGCGGGCCGATTCCGTGAAGACCAGCACCCTGCGCGGCTTGGCCGGCTGGGCGCTCGCCTTCGCGGGGAGCGCGGCGCGGATCTTCGCCAACGCGTCCTGGCCCACGAACTTGGCCAGCTCCTCCCCCGCCAGGGCGCTCGTCGCCGCCCAGGCCGCGCATACGCACATCATCAGCCGACACCGACGTAGCGTCGCGGACATGGTCGCGTCCTCCTTTCGCAGGGGTCCGAGTCACGCCCTACTATCGTAGCTGCGAGGCGGAGAGTCAAGGGGCCTTGGCCGCTTTGGTGCGAGTGGCTGGCCGCGGGGCGAGGCGCGGCTTGCGAGCACGGAGAGCCGGGCGCTATACTTCCCAGCGGCGCGGATGACCCGTTTCGCTCACCCAACTGGTCGAGGAGGGGCCGAGATGCGAGCTCTGCGGCTGTTCATGATGGCCTGCACGCTGAGCGCGGGCGCCGCGGTGTGCCGCGGGGCGGAGTCGGCGACCTTCGCCGCCGGGCCCACCGCCGAGCGCCGAGGCGGCCACGTGCTGATCCGGTTCGCCGTCAGCGCCCCCACCGACGTCGAGGTGGCCGTCCTGGACGCGAAGGGCACGGTGGTGCGCCACCTGGCGGCCGGCCGCCTGGGGGCCAGCGCGCCGAAGCCCTTCCAGCCCGGCTCGCTGGAGCAAACGCTGCGCTGGGACGGCCGCGACGACGCGGGGCGGGACGCGGACCCTGGCCGCGGGCCCTGGCGCGTGCGCGTGGGGCTCGGCCTGCGGGGCCGACTGCACCGCATCGTCGGCTGGAACGGAGAGTACATTGACACCGTTCGGGGCATTGCCTGCGGTCCCGATGGGACTCTCTACGTGCTCTACGGCGGTGGGCTCTACGCCCACCGGACGACCACCCTCATCTGCGCGTTCGACCGCGAGGGGAAGTACCTCCGCCAGCTCTTCCCCGGTCCCGCGGGCCTGCCGCCTGAGAAGCGGCGGGGCTGGCCGCACCTGGCCCTGGACGGCGGCCGAGAGGTGCCCGTGATAGGGCACCTGCTGTCCCGGGCGGTCTACCCCGGGGCGGTGTTCAGCAACCGCGTGTCCATGGCCGCGACCCGGGACGGGCGGCTGGTACTGCTCTCGGGCACCGCGGCGGGCACCAGCGTGACCCATGCGGACGTGCGGGGCGGGCGACGGCTCCTGGTGCTGGGCACAGACGGCAGCGTTCCCAGCGACTTCCTGGGGCCGGTGGTCGTCGGGCCCGAGGTGGGCGGCACCGGGCGCCTCGCCCTCTCCCCCGACGAGAAGACAGTCTACGTGGCAGGCTTCTTCGACCCCGACCGCGGCCGCCAGAAGGGCAAGGGGCACTGCCATGTGGTCTGGCGCCTGCCGCTCGACGGCTCGGCGGAACCCGAGGTCTTCGCCGGCAAGCTCTATGCCCCGGGCTCGGGGGCCGACGGGCTGAACGACCCCCAGGGACTCGCCACCGACAATGAAGGCAACGTCTACGTGGCCGACTACGGCAACGACCGCATCGCCATCTTCGCCCCCGACGGCGCCTTCGTCCGCGAGATCCCGGTCCGCTGCCCGGATACCGTCCGCGTGAGCCGCAAGACGGGCGCCGTCTACGTGATGACCATCGAGGAGCATCCCAAGGACATCCACCACCAGCACTACTACGTGGCCGCGCACAACTGGAGGCCGGAGCGGGTGGTGAAGTTCGCCTCCCGCGACGCCACGCGGCCGGCCACCGCTTTCGAGGTGCCTCGCAAGCCGGGGAGCTACGGCGGCGGGGCCTACCTGGCCCTCGACGACGCGGCCCAGCCGCCCATCCTGTGGGTGGCGGGCATACGCTACCACCACGCCGGCTGGGCGAAGCTCCTCGACCGCGGCGACCGCCTGGAGAGCCTGGGCGACGCGATGGCGGCGAAGCTGGAGGGGCGCCCGCTCGCCGAGCTGGGCTTCGTCGGCGACGTCGCGGTCACGGGCCACAAGGTTATCACCCGACATCCCGCCTACGGCATGCATACCAACACCTCTTTCGTCTACCATGCGGATACCGGCGAGCCCCTGGGCACCTTCCGGCCCCTGCGAGCGGGTGGCGAGCGACCCGAGAACATGTGGGAGCTGCTCTACGGCGAAATGGTCGCGGGGAAGGACGGCAACCTCTACGTGCTGACCGGCAAGTCGCTGCGCCGCTACGCCCCCGACGGCCGGCCGCTGCCGTTCGCCTCCGCGGCGCAGCACTTCCTCACCGGATTCCCCCACGGCCACACGCGGGCGGCGGGGCTGTTTGTGGACCGGGGGGGCCGCATCTACGTCCCCGCGGCCGAGGAGAATCGCGAGCTGGCCGACATGGGCGTCCGCCTGGTGGCTCCCGACGGCACCATGGTGGAAGAGCGCGTGCTGCGGGCACAGAACGCCCGCCTGGGCGGCATCGCGGTGGACCGCCAGGGCCATATCTACCTCGGCGCCCAGGTGGCGCCCAAGGGCCGGCGGCTGCCCGCCTGGGCGCGGGGCAAGCTGCCGCCCGACAGCCCCGGGCACCATCCCAGCATCGACTACAAGCAGTGCGGCGCCGTCATCAAGTTCCCGCCCCGCGGGGGAGCCATTCTCAGCGACCCCGAGGGCGACTACGAGGCCCACCTGGCCTGGCGCCGGGAGGGGCCGGTGCGGCTCCGCGAGGCCCAATGGCTCCGTCGTATCGGCCTCCACCCCGTCAAGCACGAGGTGGACTGCTACTGCGAGACCACGCGGTTCGACATCGACCCCTACGGCCGCCTGTTCGTGCCCGACGTCTTTCGCTTCTGCGTGGTGGTGCTGGACGCGGCGGGCAACGAGTTGGCGCGGCTGGGCACCTACGGCAACATGGACAGCCGCGGCCCCGGCTCGCCCGTTCCTGAGCCCGGGCTGACCTTCGGCTGGCCGCTGTCCGTCGAGTGTGTCCGGGAGCGGGCCTACGTGGCCGACCTCGTGAACCGCCGCGTGGTGGCGGCCCGCCTGGAGTGCGCCGTCGCCAGGACCATAGCCCTGCCAGGACCAAGCGGACCCGGCCCGTAGTGGGCTGGACAGCCGCATCCCGGTTCGCTAGACTGGCCGCCAAGCCGCGGGGCCGTCCCCGCCGTAGCGCCGTGTCGGCATCGACGTATCGGAGGTGACCCATGCGTGCCCGACTGGAGAAGCGGACCTGTGCGCCCCGGGCTGTCGTAGCTCTGGCCCTCCTCGCAGCATGCGCAGCGGCGACAGGCCCTGTGGCGGGGGCCGAGGCCCCCCCGGCGCAGCGGGCCGAACGGCTCCTGGAGATGGCCGGGGTGAGCGGCGGCCTGGTGGTCCACCTGGGCTGCGGCGATGGGAAGCTGACCGCCGCGCTCCGGGCCAGCGACCGGCTCCTGGTCCACGGGCTGGAGGCCGACGCGGGGAAGGTCGAGGAGGCCCGAGCGCATATCCAGTCCCTCGGCCTCTGCGGCCCGGTCTCCGTGGAGCAGTGGTCGGGCAGCCGGCTGCCCTACACCGACAACCTGGTGGACCTCCTGGTGGCCGAGAAGCTGGGCGACGTGCCCAGGGAGGAGGTGACGCGGGTGCTCGCCCCCGGCGGCGTGGCCTGCGTGGGGCAGGAAGGGGGGTGGGCGAAGACCGTAAAGCCCTGGCCCGATGATATCGACGAGTGGACCCACTTCCTCCACGACGCCTCGGGCAACGCCGTGGCCCAGGACGCCCGCGTAGGGCCGCCCAAGCACATCCAGTGGGACTGCGGCCCGCGCTACTGCCGCAGCCACGAGATCGACTCGAGCATCAGCGCCGTGGTGTCGGCCCGAGGCCGCCTCTTCTATGTCCTCGACGAAGGCCTCACGGGTATCACCGACCCCCGGCTCCCGCCCCAGTGGGCCCTGGTGGCCCGCGACGCCTTCAACGGCGTGTTGCTCTGGAAGCGGCCCCTGCCCGAATGGGGCTGGCGGCAGTGGAAGCCCGAATGGGGGAAGCAGGACTGGACGACCACGCGCGGCCAGCGCATTCGCTCTCCCATCACCCTGGCTCGCCGGCTGGTGGCGGAGGGCGACAGGGTCTACGTGACCCTCGGCTGCGGCGCCCCGGTGTCCGTCCTCGACGCGGCGACGGGCGACACCCTCCGCGCGCTCGAGGGCACCAAGAGCACGGAGGAGATCCTCTACACAGAGGGCACGCTGCTCGCCTGCGTGCGCCAGGGGCAGGAGACCGTCGTGGCCCTGGAAGCGGAATCCGGCGACGTGCTATGGCAGAAGACTCCCGCCAAGGTCCTCCCTCTGTCGCTGGCCGCCCAGGATGGTCGCCTCTTCTTCCACAACTATAAGGACGTCGTGTGCCTCAACCTGCGGACGGGAGAGGAACGCTGGCGGAATGTGGGCCAGCGGGGGCGCGGCAGCATGTGGAATACGGGCAACGCGCTGGTGGCCCACGACGGCGTGGTCTATTTCCTGGGGCCGGGGAAACTCACCGCCCTGGCCGCCGAGACCGGCAAGACCCTGTGGACGGGCAAGGGGGGCAGGGGCCCCGGCGTGGCCAATCCCCCCGACCTCTTCGTCGCCGACGGGCTGGTGTGGTGGGGACGCCACACCGACGGCCGCCACCCGAGGACCGGCGAGCGGGCCAGGGGGCTGGAGCTGCACAGCCTGATCACCCGCGGCCATCACTTCAGGTGCTATCGAGCCAAGGCCACCGAACGTTACCTGCTCTGGACGAAGCGGGGCGTGGAGTTCCTCGATCTGGAGGCCGGCAACCACATGCGCCACGACTGGCTGCGGGCCCCCTGCCGCCACGGCTTCGTGCCCTGCAATGGGCTCCTTTACATGCCGTCGCACCAGTGCTTCTGCTATCCTGGGGTGAAGCTCAGCGGCTTCAACGCCCTGGCCGCAACCGTGCGGACGCCGCCAGGTGGAGAGGGCCCTCGGCTCCAGCGCGGCCCGGCCTTCGGCCAAGCCCCCGAGCCGCCAGCGGCGGATGCCGCGGGAGACTGGCCCACCTTCCGCCACGGTCCCAGACGGACCGGGGCCGCCTCGACGGCCGTGCCCGCGGCCTTCGACCGGCTGTGGACGGCCGAGCTCGGCGGCAAGCTCAGCCAGCCCGTGGTCGCCCACGGGAGGGTGTTCATCTCCCAGGTGGACGCCCATCGCGTCCGTTGCCTGGATGCCGCCAGCGGCGAGCCGGCGTGGAGCTACATCGCGGGAGGACGGGTGGATTCGCCGCCGACCTTTTACCGGGGCCTGGTGCTCTTCGGTGCCGCCGACGGCTGGGTGTACTGCCTCCGTGCCGGGGATGGCGAGCTGGCCTGGCGGTTTCGGGCGGCGCCCGCGGGGCGCCGCGTGGTATCCTACGGGCGGCTCGAATCCGCGTGGCCGGTGCACGGCAGCGTGCTGGTGATGAACGGTCTGGCCTACTGCATCGCCGGCCGGTCCACGTATCTCGACGGGGGGATGTACCTCTACGCTCTGGAGCCGGCGACGGGAAAGGTGGTCCACGAGGGGCATCTCGAGGGGCCGTATCCCGATATCGAGAAGGACCCCGGCGAGCCCTTCGACATGGAGGGCGCCTTCTCCGACGTGCTGGTCACCGACGGCTCGCATCTCTACGTCCAGCAGATCAAGCTCGACCAGGCTCTGAACCAGCAGGAGGCCCCGCGGCTGACGAACATGGGGGACCGCAGGGTCGGCCGCCACGTCTTCTCCACCGCCGGTTTCCTGGACGACAGCACCTGGAACCGCACCTCCTGGATGTACTCCGAGCGGTGGCCCGGCTTCTACATCGCCAACCAGGCCCCCAAGGCCGGACACCTCCTGGTGTGCGACGAGACGACGACCTACGCCGTGAAGACCTACACGCGGCGGAACCGCCACAGCCCCATGTTCTTCCCCGGCACCGACGGCTACTTGCTCTTCGCTGACGACAACGAGAACGAGCCCGTCCTCGTGGGCCCGGACGGCAAGCCCCGGCCGGTCAAGTGGCTGCCCGACGTGCCCAAGGCCGTGGGCTGGACCCTCGAGACCCCCGCGGTGAACAGGGACAAGGGCACGGGGTTCACCCGCGCCAGGCCGCCCAAGTGGGCCCGGTGGGTGCCGGTACGCGTTCGGGCCATGGTGGTGGCCGGGGACACGCTGTTCGTGGCCGGCCCGCCCGACGTGCTGGAGCCGGAGGATCCGTTGGCGGCATTCGAGGGCCGCAAGGGGGCCGTGCTATGGGCGGTCGCCGCGTCCGACGGCAAGAAGCTGAGCGAGACCAGGCTGACATCTCCCCCCGTGTTTGACGGCCTCGTGGCCGCTCGCGGCCGGCTCTTCCTGGCCACAACCGACGGACGGCTGACCTGCATGGGACGGCGATGAGCGGGAACAGACCTGTGACTGGGAGGCCCTGGCGGCTCGCCCAGCGGCCGGCGCGGGCCAGGAGGGGTGTGGGGACACGGTGCGTTGCGGCGCGGCAAGAGCGGTGACAATCCGGTCGGTGCTCGTCGGGCTGGTGCTGGCATTGGGGCTGAACCTGGCGGCACCGTACGTGGGCCTGGTGGTGCACAGCCAGTTCCTGGCCACCAGCTACTTCCCCGTGGGTCTGGGGGTTACCTTCTTCGTCGCGGTGCTGGGCGCGAACGGCCTGGTGCGGGCCGCGCGCCCGCGGTGGGCTCTGCGCTACGGGGAGCTGGCCGTGGTGTTCGTGATGGCGGCCGTGGCGAGCACCATGCCCACGCACGGCATCTCGGGCAAGCTGCTCAGCTTCATCAGCGCCCCGCACTACCTGGCCAGCCCGGAAAACCGGTGGGGCGCGCACGTGATCCCCTACCTTCCGCGCTGGGCGGTGGTGGAGAGCGGGGCGCCGCTGCGCTGGTTCTACGAGGGCCTGCCTCCGGGAGAGAGCGTGCCCTGGTCGGCATGGGCGGGGCCGCTCCTGTGGTGGGTAGCCTTCCTGGGAGCGGCGTGGTTCGCCTGCCTGTGCGTCATCTGCATCCTCCGCCGCCAGTGGATGGAGCACGAGCGGCTGGCCTACCCGCTCGCCGAGATGGCCACGGCCCTGATCCGCCGCTCGGAGGGGGGGGCGACGGCCGGGGGCTCGCGGCGCCCGTGGGTGTTCTGGCTGGGCTTCGGGCTGGCGGCGGGCACCCTGGGCTGGAACGCCGTAGGGTATTTCGTGGAGGGATGGCCGGCATTTCCCGGCGAATTGCCTGCGGTGGGGCTGGGCCGGGACTTTCCGGCCCTTCCCCTGGTGCTCTACTGGCCCATGCTGTGCATCGCTTTCTTCCTCACGGCTCAGGTCTCGCTGAGCCTTTGGGTGTTCATCATCCTGGGGGTCGTCGAGGAGGGGGCTTTCAACCGCCTGGGCTTCTCCATCCGCGACTCGCTGAGCGTGCCGTGCTTCGATGCCTCGCGGCCGGCCCTCGCCTGGCAGAGCTACGGGGCCATGGTGGCCATGGTGGGGATGAACCTGTGGGTGGCGCGGCGCTACCTGGGGCAGGTCCTGCGCAAGGCCTGGCGGCCGCAGGACCCGTGCCTGGACGACGGGCGGGAGCTGCTCTCGTCGCGTACGGCGGTGGTGGGGCTGGCCGTGGCGGGGTGCTTCATGGGGCTTTGGCTGTGGCGGCTGGGGATGCGCCCGGGGACCGCCGCGGTGTTCCTGGTGGCCGCCCTGGTGGGCTTCATCGGGCTCTCTCGGCTGGTGGTGGAGGGCGGGCTGGTGTTCATCCTGCCGCCGCTGACGCCCCAGTCGGCCACGGTGACGCTGCTGGGGAACTCGGCGCTGGGCCCGTCGCAGCTCGCGGCCGTGGGCCTCTCCATGGGGTGGGTCGCCGACCCCATCAACGCATTCATGCCGGCCACGTCGAACGCCGTGAAGGTGAGCCACCGTGCGGGGGCGGACGGCCGGCGGGTGGTGGGGACCATCGTGCTGGCGGTGGTGGCCGGGCTGACGGCCACTATCCTCCTGACCATCTGGATCGGCTACCGCGCGGGAGCCTATACGACGGGCACGTGGCTGTTCCACGGGGCGCCCCACGTGCCCTACAGCTACGTGATGCGTGCCATCGGCTCGGAGCCGGGGGTGGAATGGGCGAAGCTGAGCTGGGGGGGCATCGGGGCTGGCTTGATGCTCGCCCTCACGGCTCTCCACCATCGCCTGAGCTGGTGGCCGCTGCACCCCATCGGGCTGGTGGTGGGGGTGATCTACAAGGTGCGGTGGTGCTTTCTGCCCCTGTTCGCCGGCTGGCTGTGCAAGGTGGTCGTGCTTCGCGTTGGCGGCGCGGCGGCGCTCCAGCGTGCGAAGCCGTTCTTCCTGGGCGCCATGGTCGGCTGGTTCGCCGGCGCCGGCCTGTCCGTCCTGGTGGACGTTCTTTTCTTCCCCGGTCAGGGCCACGTGATCTGCTGGCACTGACGATGTGGCAGGAGAGTGCTCGATGAGGCGTCCGTCGCGTCGCGACTTCCTGGCGGCCGCGGGGGCGGGTGCGGCGGCACTTCTGGCGCCGCGCCGCGTGCGGGGGAAGCCGGCAGGGGGCAAGCGGCCCAACATCATCTTCTTCCTGGCCGACGACCTGGGGTGGATGGACTCGACGGTCTATGGCAGCCGCTACTACGAGACGCCCAGCGTGGAGCGGCTGGCCCGTCGGGGGATGGTCTTCACGGACGCCTATGCGGCGAACCCGCTTTGCTCGCCCACGCGAGCGAGCATCCTGACGGGCAAGTATCCTTGCCGGCTGGGCATCACCACCCCCGCGGGCCACCTGCCGCCGCGGCCCGACGAGCCCCTGATGCGGGAGGCGGCCCCGCCGTGGCACGGGATGATCACGCCGCGCAGCCGCCGCTACCTGCCCCTCGACGAGCACACCCTCGCCGAGGCGTTCCGGGAGGCCGGCTACACCACCGCGTTCATCGGCAAGTGGCACCTGGGCCACGAGCCCTGGTGGCCGAAGAAGCAGGGCTTCGACATCAACATCGCGGGCGGCCACTATCCCGGCCCGCCCAGCTACTTCAGCCCCTACCGCATCAAGACCCTGGAGGACGGGCCGGAGGACGAGTATCTCACCGACCGGCTCACCGACGAGGCTCTGCGGTTCCTGGAATCTCACCGCGACCGGCCCTTCTTTCTTTGCTTCTGGCACTACGCCGTCCACGCCCCCTTCCAGGCCAAGGAGAGCCTGGTGGAACGCTACCGCGGCAGGAAAGACCCCCGGGGAAAGCAGGACTGCCCGGTGATGGCCGCCATGGTCAAGAGCCTGGACGAGAGCCTGGGGCGGCTCCTGGATAACCTCGACGAGCTTCGCCTCGCCGACGATACCATCCTCGTCTTCTTCTCCGACAACGGGGGGAACATGCACAACACGGTGGAGGGCACTACCCCCACCGACAACTCGCCTCTTCGCAACGGCAAGGGCAGCATCTACGAGGGCGGCGTGCGGGAGCCGTGCATCGTGGTCTGGCCCGGCGTCGTGGAGCCGGGCTCGAGGTGTCGCCAGGTGGTCTCCAGCATCGATTTCTACCCCACGCTGCTGGAGATGGCGGGCATCCCCGCCAGGCCTGGCCAGCTTCTCGACGGGGAGAGCCTCGTGCCCTTGCTGAGGGGCGAGGGGACGCTGGAACGCGAGGCTATCTTCTGCCACTTCCCCCACTACGTCCCGGCCACGGGGAACCTGCCGGCCACCTCCGTGCGCAAGGGTCCGTGGAAGCTTATCCGCCTCTATGGTGAGGGCCCCGACCGGTCCGCAGCCTATGAACTCTACAATCTGGAGGACGATATCGGCGAGCGGCACAACCTCGCCGACCAGGTGCCCGAGAAGGTGGCGGAGCTCGACGCCCTGATCGACCGCCACCTACACGCCACCCAGGCCCTCGTGCCCGTGCCCAACCCCCGCTCCGACCCGCACGCCCGGCCCCGGGGGGCGCAGAAGGCGGTCGCCGGGTGGCGCCACTCCGCGCATTGCACCCTCTCCGTCGAGGACGGGGCGATGAAGGTCCGCAGCCATGGCGGCGACCCCTACTTCTTCACCTCGCGGGTGCCGCGTCGCAAGGGGCCTATCGTGCTCACGGCCCGCATCAAGAGCTCCATCCGCGGCCCGGGCCAGGCGTTCTGGACCACGGCGAAGGAGCGCCGCTTCCACCGCAGCCGCAGGGTGAGGTTCCCCCTCGCCCACGACGAGGCGTGGCACGAAGTAGTGGTGCGGCTGCCCGTGGAAGGCGAGCTGGCTGCGGTGCGGCTGGACCCTGGGACAGGGAGTGGGGTGGCGGAGTTCGACTGGATTCGGCTCAGCGAGCCCGACGGACGCGTAGTGAAGACCTGGGATTTCTGAGCCGCCGTCGCACATGCTCGGTTGCCCTCCGGGGCGGCCTGGGGTATGGTATTGGCCTTCCGAGGGCGAGTGGGGGGGCTTGCGGGGAAGAGGCCCGTGGCCGACGTGTCCGAGCCTATCCCGGGGGTCAGCGAGGAGGAGGCGCAGCGCTGCTCGGTGACGCTGCGCTCGATGTGTGTGGGCGCGGCCCTCATTCCCCTCACCTGCATGTGGCTCATCCAGGCGGAGATCCTGTGGTACTCGGGGCAGCCCACTACCGTCTCGCTGATGCCCCACGTGGTGTTCATCCTCTTCTTCCTCACCCTCGGCAATCTACTGGTCAAGCGCTGGCTGCCCGGGGCCGCCTTGAACCCCGGGGAGCTGCTCACCGTCTACGTGATGCTCACCATCGCCTCGGTGGTGTGCGGCCACGACAGCATCGAGATTCTGGTGTCGATGATCACCCATCCCTACTGGGGCGCGACACCGGAGAGCGGCTGGCGGGAGTTCCATCCCTACTTGCCCGAGTTCGTGCTGCTCGACGACATCGAGATCATGCGGGGCTACTACGAGGGCGGCTCCTCGATGTACCGCTGGGAGGTGATCGCGGCCTGGGGCCGGCCCATGCTCTGGTGGGCCAGCTTCATCTTCACCCTCGTGCTCTCGCTGTTCCTCATCAACACCCTGCTGCGGAAGCAATGGACGGAGAACGAGAAGCTCTCCTACCCCATCGTGCAGATTCCGCTGATCGTGGCCACCAAGACGCAGTCGCTGCTGCGCAGCCGTCTGATGTGGTACGGCTTCGCCTTGGCCGCGGGGATCGATCTTCTCAACGGGCTGGGGCATTTCATCCCCGCCGTGCCCCAGATCCCCATCGTGCATATCGACAACCTGCGGAACTACCTGACCGAGCGTCCCTGGAACGCCATGGGCCACGTGTGGTTCAGCCTCTACCCCTTCGCCATCGGGGTATGCTTCTTCCTGCCCGTGGACCTGGCCTTCTCGTGCTGGTTCTTCTTCATCTTCTGGAAGATGCAGCACGTGGTGGCCAGCGCCCTGGGCTGGACTCTCCCGGGGGTGCCCTTCGTGCGGGAGCAGACGGGCGGGGGCTACCTGGGGCTTTGCCTGGTGGCCATCTGGGTGAGCCGCAAGTACCTGCGGGACCTGCTGGCGCACATCGTGAAGGGCCGACGGCTGGACGAGTCCGGCGAGGCCATGCCCTATCGCCTCGCGGCACTGCTGCTGGTGGGCTGCCTGGTCTACCTGGGGCTGTTCCTCCACTGGCTGGGGATGGGGTGGAAGTGGGTGCCGCTGTTCCTTCTGCTCTACTTCGCCATCGCGGTAGCCATCGCCCGGATGCGGGCCGAGCTGGGGCCTCCGGCTCACGACCTGCACTACTCGGGGCCGGACCAGATGCTCCCGCGCTTCTTCGGGATGAAGGCCCTGGGCCCGTATACGTTGACGGCCCTGTCGCTCACGTGGTTCTTCAACCGGGCCTACCGGGGCCACGCGATCGCGCCGTCGCTGGAGGGATACAAGATCGCTCAGCAGACCCAGACCTCCGCCCGGCGGATGCTGGTGGCCATGGTGGTGGCTCTGGTGCTGGGCATTTTCGGCGGCTTCTGGTCGATGCTCCACGTGGGCTACAAGTATGGCATGGAGGCCAGTGTCGTGGGGCCTGGCGCGTGGTTCGGCAAGGAGCCCTTCCTGCGCAACCTCCATCCCTGGTTCAGCAACCCTCAGGGGCCGAACACTGGGGCGACCGTGGCCACGGGGGTGGGGGTGGCCTGCGCCCTGGCCCTGGCGGCCATGCGGATGCGGTTTGCCTGGTGGCCTTTCCACCCCGTGGGCTACGCGGTGTCGGGGAGTTGGTCGATGGATCAACTGTGGTTTCCCATGTTCGTAAGCTGGCTGCTCAAGTGGACGATTCTGCGCTACGGCGGCGCGAAGGCCTACCGCCGCGCCATCCCGTTTTTCATCGGCCTGGTGCTGGGTGAGTTCGTGGTCGGGTGCTACTGGAACATCCACGGCGCCGTCTTCGGAGTTCCGACGTACGATTTCTGGCCCTACTGAGGCTTGACCATGCGCGCCGTGCTGTGGGTCGTCTTCGCTCTTGGCTCTTGTGCCTTCACGGTGTGGGTGTGTGCCCGGATGAGCAACCCCACGCTGGTGCCGCCGGGCGAGCAGGTCCGCCAGGTGCGCGACTACCAAGGGGTGGCCGCCGCGGTCGATGAGGCTCGCCTGCGCGGGGTCATCGAGCACCTCTCGTCGCTGGGCTCCCGCGTGACCGGGTATCGGGGGGCACGGCGGGCCGCCGACTACATGGCCGACGCGTTCCGTGAGATCGGTCTGGAGGACGTGCGCCGGGAGCCTTTCCGGGTTGCCGTGCCTATGGACCGCGGCGCGTCGCTGCACGTAGAGGGTGACGAGCGGCCTGTACCCCTCGCCTGCCTGTGGCCGAACCTGGTGCGCACCCCCACCGTGCCGCTGGAGGGGCTCCGCGGTCCGCTGGTTTACGGCGGACGTGCGCAGCCGCGGGAGTTCAACGGCCAGGATATGGCGGGCGCCATCGCCCTCCTGGAGTTCGACTGCCAGACGGACTGGCTCAATGCCTTCCTCCTGGGGGCCCGGGCCGTGGTGTTCATCGAGCCCGAGGCGCCGCTGCGTCCCGAGGCGGAAGCGAAGTTCCTCACCGTTCCCGCCGACACGCCGCGCTTCTGGGTCTCCCGGGCGCAAGGGCTCGCCCTGAAGGAGCGTGTCCGCGGCGCCGAAGGGCCTGTGCAGGTAACGCTCACGGGGCGGATGGATTGGGTGGACGCCGAAGCCACCAATGTCCTGGCGGAGCTGCCCGGCACCAACGAGGCGGCTGCCGAGGGAGTGGTGGTCTTCAGTGCCTACTACGACTCGATGTCCGTCGTGCCCGCTCTCTCGCCGGGCGCCGAGCAGGCCTGCTCGGCGGCGGCGCTGCTGGAGCTGGCGAGGACCCTGAAGCGACACCCCCTCCAGCGGCGCGTGGTCTTCCTGGCCACCGCGGGCCACGGCGAGGCCATGGCCGGCGCCAAGGCCTTCGTCCGCCGCCACATCCTGGGAGGTGGCGAGGAAGGGGAGGGGGGGCACACCGTAGCGGTGTTCGTGGCCCTCGACCTGTCGAGCCACAGCCGGCGGCTCGGGCTGTTCTACAAGGGCCACGCCATCGATCAGGGGGAGATCATCCAGCCGTGGTTCTCCCACCTGGGCGAGGCGTGGTCGCGCTGGGCGGGCGAGGTGTGCGAGGCGCTGGGCTGGCGCCCGGAGGCGGCATTCGCCGATTGCGTCAACTCGGCTCAGGGCAAGAACTGGCGGACCCATCTGCCCGGCCACTTCGCCTTCGAGGGCGAGCTGGCCACCCTGGCGGGCTGCCCCGGCCTGACCTTCGCCACCACGGACGACGGACGCTTCTGCATCGACACCCCGCTGGACACCCTGGAGCCGGGCCGGATGGACATGGGGAATCTCGCGGCCCAGGCCAAGCTCCTGTGCTGCGCCCTCCCCAACTTCTTCAATACCGCAGGCGCCTTCATCCGCAAGCGGCCCGAGAACTACTGGACGCGCCTCGAGGCCCGGGCCGTGGAGTTCAACTTCAAGGAGGACTACCTGCCCAACGAGCCGCTGCCTGGGGCCCTCGTGGTCGTCCGGGGCGCCACGCCCCAGAAGTCGCTGTGCGGCGTGCGCGGCGAGCCCGTGCTCCTCACCGACCGAGAGGGCACCGTGACCATCGAAGGCCTCCCGGAGCGGAGGGCCGTGGGGGCGTGGCGGGCCACTCAGACCCTTGCCGCCTTCCGGCTCGACCCGCAAACCGGCGTCGTGACCTACGCGCCCGACCTGGGGCCCGAGGGCGCCCGCAACTACCCGCTGGACGTGGAGATGAACGCCCCGGCGAAGGAAGCCACGGTGGTTTGCTTCAAAGGCCGGGCGCTCACCATCTTCGACCTCGCCGACCAGCGCTACTACGTGCCCTTCGACACCATCCAGGTGCTCGACGCGGGCACCAATTCCTCGCCCATCAACTACGGCTACCTGCTGCCCCGCAACCCCCCGTGGATGTCCGCCACCGAGACCTGCGCCGTGGTCTTCGCCAAGCCCGGCACGCACCTCCGTATCCTGATGGGCGCAGGACCCATCGGCAAGCGCATGCTCCTGCTCAATGCCTCGAAGGAGGCGCCGCTGGGCACCGGCTTCGTCGTGGGCCAGCAGGGCGGCGCCGTGCCCCTCACCCCGCTGCGGGCCGCTCGCGATATGTGGCACCTGGACGATCACCGGGCCCGGCAGTTCCGAGCCCACGGCCTGGAGAATCCCCGCGTGGATATCCTGCACGCCAGCGCGGCGCGGCGGCTGGACCGCGCGGCGACGGCATTGGCGCGCAAGGACTACGCGGCGTTCCTCTCGCACTCCCGGGCGGCCTGGGCCCTCGAGGCCCGCAGCTATCCGGAAGTGCTGGGAATGGCCAACGACGTGGTCAAAGGCCTTGTCTTCTACCTCGTGCTCGTTCTTCCCTTCGCGTTCTTCTGCGAACGGCTGCTGCTGAACCGGCGTTCTGTCGTGGGGCGCATCCTGGGCACGACGGGCGCCTTCGTGGTCGTGTTCCTGCTCCTGGCGGTGTTCCACCCCGCGTTCCGAGTAGCGATCTCGCCGTTGATGATCCTCCTGGCGTTCATCGTGCTCACTCTCTCGGTGGTGGTGATCACCCTGGTGGTGCGGCGTTTCGAGGAGCTGATGGCGGAGCAGCGGGCGGCGGCTAGCGGGGTGCACGCGGCCGACGTGCGCCGCCTCAGTGCTGCCCTCACCGCTTTTTTCCTGGGCATCGGCCACCTCCGCAAGCGGCCTATCCGCACGACCCTCACCGCCACCACCATCATCCTCCTGGCCTTCTCCGTCCTCTCCCTGGCGGCCGTGGTGCAGTACCTGGAGCAGACGGTGGTCCCGTATCCAGGGGAGGAGGTGCGCTACGAAGGGCTGCTGCTGCGCAGCCGGCAGTGGGAGGCCATCAGCGAGATCGGCCTGGACGCCCTGCGCACCGAGTACGGCGATAGCGTGGTGCCCCGCGCCTGGTACTATTCGGCCATGGTGGGCGAGCAGTCCTTCGTGGGCATCACCGGCGGCCCCCAGGGCCGCACGGTGTACGCCAGCGCGGTGGTGGGGCTCGCGGCCCGGGAGAGCGAGGTCACCAAGCCCCAGGAGGCCCTGGCCGCCGGACGCTGGCTGGAGGAGGGGAGGGCCGAGATCCTCCTGCCCCTCCCCATAGCGGAGGCCCTGGGGATGAGCGCCGAGGACGCGGTGGGCAGCACCGTGCAGCTCTTCGGCCGGGGGCTCGAGGTGGTAGGCCTCGTCGACCCGGCGAGAATGCTGGAGGTGACGGACCTGGACCGCGAGCTGCTCACCCCCGTGGACCACGTGGCCATGGCCCAGCGGCGACGGGAGGAGGGGCCGCCCGACTCCGACGTGGTGGAGGAGTACGTGCACCTCGCTCCCGAGAACGTGGCCATCGCGCCCTACGAGTTCGTCGTCGACGCGGGCGGCGAGCTGCGGTCCATCGCCGTGCTCGCCGCAGATGCCGAGGAGGTGGCCGGGCTGCTCGACGAGCTCATGCCCCGCACGGAGCTCACCCTGTTCGCGGGCAGGGAGGGGGAGGCCTACCTGTTCAGCAGCCGCGGGGCGAGCACGATCACCGGGGCCGGCTCGCTGCTGGTGCCCACCGTGCTGGCCGCGCTCATCGTGTTCAACACCATGTTGGGCTCGATCTACGAGCGGCAGGGCGAGATCGGCATCCTCTCGTCGGTAGGCCTGGCGCCCAAGCACATCGGAGCCCTGTTCCTGGCCGAGAGTGTGGTCTACGCCGTGGTGGGCACGGTGGTGGGCTACCTGCTGGGACAGAGCATCTCCCGCGTGATCCACGCCTACGGGCTGTTGCCCGGGCTCCAGCTCAACTACTCGTCCATGTCCACGGTGCTCCTTTCGGTGTTCATCATGGTCGTGGTGGTGGGCTCGAGCATCTACCCTGCCTTGCAGGCGCGGCGCATCGCGGCGCCCGCCCTCCAGATTCGCTGGCAGCTCCCCGAGCCGGTGGACGACACGATGGCCATGGAGCTGCCCTTCACCGTGACTCACGATACGGCCCTGGGCGTGAATGCCTACCTGGAGGAGTACTTCCAGGCCCACACGGGGGCCGCGATGGGGGGCTTCGCCGCCGAGGACGTGACCCTGGAGGCCCTGCGGCCGCCTCCCCGACGCGGCCTGCGGGTGGCCATGACCGCCTGGCTGGCACCCTTCGACGTGGGGGTGAGCCAGGGCGTGGCCATCGAGACCTACCTGCTGCCCGACGGCATCTTCTATGGCATGGAGCTCCGCCTCGGCCGCAAGAGCGGCGACCAGGGCTCCTGGCGGCGCCTCAACCGCCACTTCACCGACCTCATCCGCAAGCAGTTCCTCATCTGGCGGGTCCTGCGGCCCGCGGCGCGCGAGACCTACGTGGCCAGGGCGGCGCAGCGCCTCGGCGAGGACCAGCCAGAAGCCGCCACGCAGCCGCCCTCGACAGGAACAGGCTAACGGAACCACAGGACGATGGGTAGAGCCCAAAACCCAGCGGAAGAGCTGCCCGACGAGGACCTGGAGCCGCAGAGTCCCTACGAGGACGGCTTCAGCATCCGCGTGGTCCTGGGGGCCTTCTTCGTCGGCCTGGTGATGATGCCCGGCTCCATCTACATGGGGCTCATTGCGGGGCAGACGCTGGGCCCCGCCGCCGAGTGGGTGACCATCATCCTGTTCACCGAGGTGGCGCGGCGCTCGTTCGTGAGCCTCAAGCGCCAGGAGGTCTACATCCTCTACTACGTGGCCGCCGGCCTGGCGGCCACGGTGATCGCCGCCAACCTCGCCGGCGGGCCGTTCACGCGCCTCATCTGGAACCAGTTCCTCGTCCGCTCCCCCCAGGCGGAGGCCATGGGGATCGCCAGGGACATCCCTGCCTGGGCCGTCCCCCCGCCCAGCTCCCGTGCCATCACCAACCGGCTGCTCTTCCACCGCGGTTGGATGATCCCCGTGCTCCTGGTGGTCGCCGGGCAGGTGCTGGGACGGATGAACTGGTTCGGCTTGGGCTATCTGCTCTTCCGCGTCACCTCGGACGCCGAGCGGCTGCCTTTCCCCCTGGCTCCCATCACCGCCGAAGGGGCCACCGCCCTGGCGGAGACCACGCGCAAGGAGGAGTCCTGGCGCTGGCCGGTGTTCTCCACGGGCTCGATGATCGGCATTCTCTTCGGCGCGGTCTACGTGGGGGTCCCGGCGCTCACCGGCCTGGTGCTGGACAAGCCGCTGATGGTGCTGCCTATCCCGTTCGTGGACCTCAGCGACAACTTCCACGGGGTGCTGCCCGCGGCGTTGGCGGGGATGAGCTTCGACCTCGGGGTGTTCCTCTTCGCCATGGTGCTGCCGTTCCCCATGGTGGTGGGCATCTTCGTGAGCACCATCCTCACCTCCGTCCTGGCCAACCCCGTGCTCTACCGCATCGGGTTGCTGCCCGGGTGGCAGCCGGGGATGAACCTCCTTCTCACCAAGTTCCGCACGGACATGGATTTCTGGATGAGCATCGGCATCGGCACGGCGTTGGCCGTGGCCGTGCTGGGTATCGCCCGGTGCATCCGCAGCGGGGCTCTGCGGCTCGGGCGGGTGCGGGCCACGCCCCGGGGGCGGGGCGACGTGCCGCTGTGGGCGGCGTTGGGCATCTACTTCCTTGCGACCGGCCTCTACGTGGTCATCTGCCACGTCTTGGTGCCCGATTTCCCGGTCTGGATGCTGGTCTTCTTCGGGTTCGTGTGGACTCCTCTGAACTCCTACATCTCGGCGCGGATGATCGGGCTCACCGGCCGCCCCGTGGCGTTTCCGTTTCTCCGCGAGGCGAGCTTCATGCTGGCCCAGTACGAGGGGGTGGACGTGTGGTTTGCGCCCATCCCTCTGGCGGACTACGGGCGGGTGGCCCAGCAGTTCCGCATCCTGGAACTCACGCGGACGAAGATCACGACGGTGATCAAGGCGGAGCTGCTGATCGTGCCCGTGAGCCTGCTGTGCAGCTTCCTTTTCTGGTCCTTCTTCTGGTACCTGGAGGAGATTCCGTCGTCCACCTATCCCTTCACGGCGCGGATGTGGCCCTTCTTCGCCCGCAACCAGTGCCTGTTCATGACCGCCACGAGCACGGGCACGAAGTGGCTGCTCCACGCCATCAAGCCGCCGTTCATCGTGGCCGGCTTCTCCGTAGGCATGGCCCTCTACGGCTTGGTGGGCGCCCTGGGACTGCCGGCGCTCTTCTACTACGGGCTCATCGGGGGCATCGCCGGCTGGCCCAACCAGGCGATCCCCATGTTCCTAGGGGCCTGCGTGGGCCGCTACGTGATCGCCCGCCGCCTGGGGCCGAAGAAGTGGCGGCGCTACGTCCCCGTGCTCTGCGCCGGGTACGCCTGTGGCGTGGGCCTGGTGGGCATGCTGGCCGTGGGCATTTCGATCATCGCCCGGGCCGTCTCCGGCCTTCCCTTCTAGGGCAGAGCGGCCCGCCGGGACTGGAGGGTGCGATGGAATTGCCTGGCACTGTGGCTATCGTGACGGGGGCCGCGGCGGGCGTTCAGTTCCTGAGCTGCCACAGGAGATGCTTCGGGCCTCCTGGCCCCTCGTCGTAGCCCACGCCTCTCTCCAGGTCGACCATCTTGTTGGTCTTGAACTCGACGTGGGAGTCGAAGAACAGGACGCTCATCCCCCCGTTGTTGGCTTCGCCGTGGTTCACGGTGGCCTGGGTGTCGTCGCTGCCCATGGGCATGTTGGGCGGGAAGTCGTCGCGGATGGCCCGGGCCACCCGCGTGCCGTCTCGCTCCGTCATGCTGTAGTAGTGCATGCCCGCGTAGCTGACCGTGCGCGGGCCGAAGGCCGCGGAGGCCCGCCGGCGACCGAGGTGCCGCCCCTGGGCGTTCGAGTCGCGCGTGCCGGGACAGAGGAAGACTCCGGGGTCGGGCACGAGGCCGGTCCAGTAGAGGCTGGCCAGCCATTCGGCGCCGTTGTAGTCGTTGGGCTCCGCCCCCCGTCCCAGCGGGCAGGGGTAGAAGCGGTTGTCGCCGAACTCCATGAGGTAGGTGTACATGCCCTTGGCGAGCTGATTGAGGTTGTTGCGGCAGCGGATGCGTCGCGCCTCCTCGCGCGCGGCAGCGACCCTGCCGAGGGCGCCGGGCCCGCCATCGTCGCCGTCCGGGAGGCTTCCGCCTCCCGAGCCGCGCCGGCAGCCGCCCATGGGGTCGGTGACCGCGACGAGCAGGGCGCCGCAAACGAACAGGACGGCCACCGCGACCATCACTTCCTTGAGAGTCGTTCCCCGTCGCCTCATCGCTGGCTCCTCCGGACGGTTCACGGCATCCTCTTCGGGCTCGGCTCCACCGCCACTGTACGACCCGTCCTGCGGGGTGTCAAGCCCCGGCGAAGGGAACGTCGCAAGGCGGCTTGACCGCTGCGAAGGGCTCGGGTATAAGGGACGGCGAACGGTCTTCCGTCCCACCTACTACTGCGGCGAAAGGGTCTCCTGATGCGCGCGAGAGTAGCGACGGCGCTCCTGGGCATGGGCATCGCGTTCGCGGCCGCGGTCTACGGAGGGGAGGGTCCCACGCAGGAGCAGCTTCGTGAGGAAGCCGCCCTCTTCAAGCGCGTCGCGACCTACGAGTTCGGGCAGAACGCCGGCGACCTGAACCGCGTGAACGACCTCCTGCTGGAAGCCCACGGCGACCGGGCCGCCCGCAAGCGCCTGACGGAGCGGCTGGCCGCCCTGCTGCGCTCGCCGGAGGCGACCTATGCCGCCAAGCAGTTCGCCTGCCGACAGCTCATGAGGGAGGGCACGGCGGAGGCCGTCTCCGCTCTTGCCAGCCTGCTGGGCGACGAGGAGAAGCTCGCCCACATGGCCCGCTACGCCCTCGAGCGGATGCCCTATCCCCAGGCGGGGGAGGCCCTGCGCGACGCCCTCGAGGCGACGGAGGGCCGCGTGCTCCTGGGGGTCGTCGGCTCGGTGGGCGCCCGGCGCGACGCGCAGGCGGTGCCGCGGCTGGTGGCCCTGGCCAAGGGGGCCGATGGCGACCTCGCCGAGGCGACTATCGAGGCACTCGGGCGCATCGGCGGCCAGCAGGCCGCCGATGCCCTGGCAGCCATGGTCAAGACCGCCGGCCGGGAGCTTCGACCCACGGTGGTCGACTCGTACTTGCGCTGCGCCGACCACTTCCTGGATGCAGGCCAGAAGGCCAAGGCACTGGGCATCTACCAGGCGCTGTATGAACCGTCCGAGGAGAGCCACGTCCGGGCGGCGGCGCTGCGGGGGCGAGTCGCATGCGGCGAGAAGAAGGCCATGGACGTGGTCGTCCAGGCACTGGTGGGCAACGACGCGGCGATGCAGGGCGCGGCCCTGGGCCTGGTGCGCGACATCCCCGGCGAGGCCGCCACCCGGGCCTTCGCCAGCCAATTGCCCAAGCTGGGGACCGAGGGGAAGGTCCTGCTGCTCAACGCACTGGCCGACCGGGGCGATTCGGCGGCTCGGGACGTGGTGCTCGGCGCGGCCAGGAGCGGCGAGAGCGAGGTGCGAGCCGCCGCCCTGAAGGCCCTGGCCGACCTGGGCGACGCCTCTACCGTCCCGCTGCTCGCCGCCGCCGCGGCTTCCGACGATCCGAAGGTGGCCGGGGCGGCCAAGGCCACCCTCCGCATGCTCGGCGGCGAGGACGTCGACCAGGCCATCCTGGAGGCCATGCGGGGTGCGGAGCCGAAGGTCCGCGTGGCGCTCATCGAGACCCTCACCGCCCGCCGCGCCCAGGACGCCGTGCCCCGGCTCCTGGAGTGCCTCCGCGATCCGAACGAGGCGGTGCGCGAGGCAGCGTTCAAGGCCGTGGGGACCCTGGCAGGGGCGAAGGCCCTGCCGTCTCTCGTCGAGTTCCTGCTCGATGCGAAGGGCCCTGGCGAACGGAGGGCTGCGGAGCGAGCCGTGGCGACCGTGGCGGGTCGCGTGGAGGACGAGGAGAAGCGCATCGCCCCCATCCTCGGGGCCCTGGGGGAGGCCCGCGGCGAGGCCAAGGCCTCGCTGCTCGAGATCCTCTCCAGGTTCGGCGGCGCCGAGGCCCAGGCCGCCGTGGAGAAGGCTCTCGCAGACCCCCAGGTTCGCGAAGCGGCCATCCGCGCCCTGGCCGACTGGCCGGACGCCGGGCCGGCGGACACCTTGCTGGAGATCGTGCGCGACGCGAAGTCGGAGAAGGAGCGTATCCTGGCGCTGCGCGGTTTCGTGGAGGTCTTCGCCCTGGCGGGAGACCTGCCGGCCGCGAAGGTTCTCGACGGATACCAGGAGGCCATGCGCCTCGCCACCCGCCCCGCCGAGAAGAAGCTGGTGCTCTCGGCAATGGCGAACGTGCGGCACCCCGATGCGATCAAGGCCCTCCAGCCCTACCTCGAGGACGACGCCCTGAAGGCCGAGGCCCAGGCCGCAATCCAGAAGGTCGAGGCCGCCATGAAGGCGCCCGCAAAGGTCACCGCGTCCCACAATCCCCAAAAAGCCAAGGCCGCCATCGATGGCGACCCGGGCACCCGCTGGGATACCGGGAAGGCGCAGTCGGGCGGCGAGTGGTTCCTCATCGAGCTGCCCGTGGAGCAGAAGATCGCCGGCCTGATGCTCGACACCCGCAAGTCGGCGGGCGACTATCCCCGCCAGTACGAGGTCTACGTCTCGCGCGACGGAAAGAGCTGGGGAGCCCCGGTGGCCAAGGGCCAGGGCAAGAAGCCGGTGGTGACGATCGCCATCGAGCCCACCTATGGGCGGTTCATCAAGATCGTCCAGAAGGGCTCCACCCGCGGCCTCTTCTGGTCGATCCACGAGCTACAGGTGCGCACGCAGTAGGGGGCGTTGTCGGGGCAGGGGATGCCGCAGGGCCCGCTCTGCCTGGCCAGGCCGTGCGTTGCGCACGGTACCTGGTAGAGAGCAGCTGGTGCGCCGTGGAGCACCAGCACGGTGCAGGCCGGAGTCGCCACGCCGGACGGCGGACTCCGTGGCCTCAGCGCCGGTAGCTCGGGGGCATCCCCGCCGAGTGGCTGGGGTTTGACCGCAGTTGCCTCTCCGGCAATCCGCCTCGATAGCCAGGGGGAGTCTGGCTGGGCACCGCGGGCCGGGCCGGCAACTGGAGAAGTGTGAAGGGCAAGCCGATGGTGTTCTGGATCGGCATCGGGGGGCGACGCGGCTGCGCCCTCTCGTAGCCCGGTGAGACGTTGCCGTAGGCCGGCGAGGTGGACCTATAGGCCGGCGAGCCAATGTCCGGCATCGGAACCGGCGTGAACGGGATGAAGGAGAAGAGCTCGGGACCGGTGGGGCGGGGAAGCTGTGCTTCCAACGGCGGAGCCGGCCGGGGGAGGGACGCGTGGGGGTGGTACCCGATCGGCGGCAACTGCGCCGAGCCGCCTAGGACAGGAGCCGCGAAGCCAAAAAGGGCGCAGATGGACACGACGAGGGCCGTCAGGAGCCTCATGATCATCTCCTGGTCTGGTAGAAGATAGACTCTAACTTCACCTCGCCAGTGGAAGCTTACCACGCCCAACGCTCTGTGTCAAGGGAACTTGCGGGTTTTTCCTGCTCCGGCTCGCCGTCTGCCCGGCCCGCGCCGGGCCGAGGGCCCTTCGCACCGCCCTAAGAACTTGGCAATGCGAGACATGTGAGTTTCCAGCCGCACGCCGGCTCCTCCTCTGCTGCGGATCGCCAAGCGCTCCGTCCGCTGGGGGCCTGTATACGGCCCGAGGGCATTTGCCGGCTTGCCAGCCTATCGCCGATATGTTATAGAGGGGCCGCCATGGAGGCAGATGCGATTCTCGGGATTGTCGTTGGGGCGGCGGCGCTCAGCCTGCTGGCCGGGCTTGTGCTGTGGAGCCGGCGCGCCATCGAACGCATCGCGGCGAGGGGCTCGCGTTCGGCCCGTGAGATCGTGAGGGATCTGCGCGATGAAGGATGAGCCGCGCATCACCTCGGAGCTGTCCCGGGAACTCTCCCTGTTCCACATCACGATGATGGGGCTGGGGATGATGATCGGGGCGGGGGTGTTCATCGGCATCGGCATCTCCATGCGCGAGGCGGGTCCTGGGGGAGTTATGCTGAGCTTCGCCCTCAACGGCGTGATCGCCCTGTTCACCGCCATGTCGTTCGCCGAGCTGAGCTCCGCCATCCCCCGGGCCGGGGGCGCCTACAACTTCGCCCGCATTGCGTTCGGCCGCGGTCCGAGCTTCCTGGCGGGCTGGATGGAGTGGTTCGCCTCCAGCGTGGCGGGGGCCCTCTACGCGTCGGTCTTCGCCACCTACACGCTGCACTTCGGCTTCCAGCTTGGGCTGCTCGACTGGCTGCCCGTGTCGGTGCTGGTGGCGGAGCGGGCGGCGGCCCTGATGGTGGCCAGTGCGTTTCTCTACATCAACTACCGCGGGGCGTCGGAGACGGGCAGGGTGGGGGCGTTCTTCACGCTGGGCCAGATGGCCTTCGTACTGGGGATCGCGGTGATCGGGATCGTGGTGGCCATCCTGGAGCCATCGCGGCTGGAGAACTTCGAGCCGTTCATGCCCCTGGGCTGGTCGAGGCTGCTGGTGACCATGGGGTTCATCTATGTGGCCTTCGAGGGCTTCGAGGTCATCGCCCAGGCCGGGGACGAGACGATTGACCCCAAGCGCAACGTTCCCAAGGCCATGCTCTACTCGGTGTTCATCGTCACCCTGGCCTACGTGACCGTGTCGTTCGCCACCGTGGTTTCCGTCAGGGAGTCCACGGTGGGCGTGGAGCCCTGGCGATGGGTGGGCGAGCACGGGAAGAAGGGGTTCGGCATGGCCGTCGCCCAGCTCCTCCCCGGCAGGGTCCTGGGCCACGTGCTGGTGACCGTGGCCGTGATCTTCTCGTCCACTTCGGCGCTCAATGCCACCGTCTACTCGGCCACGCGAGCCTCCTACGCGCTGGGCCGGGACCGGATGCTGCCCTCGGCCTTCGCCCGCATTTCGCGCCGCCGCCGCACGCCCTACGTGGCCCTGTCCTTCACTGGCCTCATCGTGCTCCTGGTGGCCGTCGTGCTGCCCACCGAGGACGTGGCGTCGAGCGCCAGCATCATGTTCCTGTTTCTCTTCTTCCTGGTGAACTTGTGTGTGATCAAGATCCGTCGGAACATGGGGGACGAGCTGCGCTACGGCTTCGTGATGCCCCTCTTCCCCCTGCTCCCCGTGGTGGCCATCGCGGCCCAGGCGGTACTCGCCGTGTGGCTGGTGCACATGAGCTGGCTGGCGTGGGTGGTGGCGCCCGCGTGGATTGGTATCGGCCTGCTCACCTACGCCTTCTACTCGCGAACCCACGCGGTGGCCACGGAGGACGAGATTCTGGTCTTCGAGGAGGAGGAGGCCCCCGCGGCGGGCGAGTACCAGGTGATGGTCGCCGTGGCCAATCCTCGCAACGCCCTCCAGCTCGTGCTCAACACCCAGAAGCTGTGCCAGGCCAAGGAGGCCCAGGTGCAGCTCCTCCACATGGTGCCGGTGCCCGACCAGGTGCCGCTGAGCGACGCGGGGAAGTACATGCTGGAGGGCAAGGAGGCCATGGTGGAGGCCATGCTCTACCTGGCGCCCCGCTTCCCCCTGAGCAGCACCATCCGCTACTGCCGCAACGTCGCTCGGGGCATCGTGGCCGCCTGCCGGGAGCGGCGAACCGACATGCTGATCCTGGGTTGGCACGGTCAGCGGCGCTCGCGCGTCTTCCGGTTGGGCAGTACCATCGACCCGGTGATCGAGAACGCCCCGTGCAACGTGGTGATCCTCAAGGAATGCTCGGACCGCCAGTACCGCCGCGTGCTCGTGCCCCTCGCCGGCGGCCCGAACGGCGCCTTCGCCCTGGAGGTGGCCAGCATCCTCGCCGACCAGGAGGAAGGGGAGGTGGTGGCCTTCACCGTCGCCGGCCACCATAGGTTCGACATCGGCCAGTTCGTCGCCGACCAGCTCGAGCGCCTGAGCCTCCCCGCCGAGCAGGTCCAGTCCAAGGTCGTCAACGCCTCCGACGTCGCGGGAGCCATCCTCGAGGAGACCGGCGACTACGACCTCGTGGTCATCGGCTGCACCCAGCAGCCGCTGCTCTACCAGGTGGGCCGCAACCCCATTCCCGAGATGGTGGCGCAGCGGTGCTCGAAGCCTCTTGTGATGGTCAAGGCGGCCACCGGCATCCGCTCGTGGGTCAAGCGGTGGATCTAGGGCCTTGCCCGCTCGCTCGCACCTCCCTGGCGGCTGCACGGCGGGGCGGTGCACGGGCGGCGCCGGCGCGAGAGTGCCCTGGACATGCGCCGCCCGTCCTGGTAGACGTGTAAGCGCCGCGGAGGACGGGCCTGTGGCCATCCATGGCCCCCGGAGAAGGACGATGCGCGGGGCTGCCCGCCTTGCTTTCCTGTTGAGCCTCTGCCATTTCTCCTGCTCGGCCGCGGGCGGCGAGCCCGAAGCCGGCCGCCGGCTGAGCCCGGCGGAGCGCCAAGCGGGTCGCTTCGCCATCGCCAACGAGCGGCTCAATGCTGTGCTCATGGTGCCCGACCAGCCGAGCTCGCCCTACGCCGGGCCGCGCTACGAGAGCGGCGGAGTGGTGATGCAGGTGACCCTCGACGGCGAGCACACGTTCCTGGGCGAGGAGGGCCGCGGCGACCGCCTGGGCGGCTACGGCCTCATCGAGGAAATGGGCATCTCCGAGGCCATCGGCTACGAGCAGGCCCAGCCGGGAGAGCCGTTCCTCAAGCTCGGCGTGGGCCTGGTGACCCGGGGCAAGCGCGAGAAGTATCTCTTCTACGAGGCGTTGCCCGTGGCCCAGCGCTTCCCCTGGGACGTGCGGGTCGGGCCCCGCTGGGCGACCTTCGTCCAGGCAGGCAAGCCCTTTCGCGGCATCGCCTACCGCTACCGCAAGCGCGTGGTCATCGACGAACAGCAGCCCCTCCTCCGAATCGAGCACCGCTTGACGAACACGGGGACGAAGCGCATCGCGACCGATCAGTACTGCCATAATTACCTGCGCTTCGACGATGCGCCCCCTGGCCCGGGCTACCGCATCGAGTTCCCCTTCCCCCTGGTCGCCGAGGGGGAGGCCAAGCGCCCCATGGTGGTCGAAGGGGGGACCATCAGCTTCGCCGCGGAGCTCGAGGGTGCGGCCTACTGCCGCTTCCAGGGCCAGCGTCCATCGGCGCGGGGCCACCGGTTCCTTGTCCGCCACGCGGGCAACGGGCTGAGCCTTGAGGTAGGGGGCGACTTCCCCATCGCCTACCTGGCGTGCTATGCCGACGACCGCGCGGTGAGCCCCGAGGCATTCTGCGCCATCGACGTCGAGCCGGGGGAGAGCTTCCGCTGGACTCGCATCTACGCGTTCCAGGGAGCCGGGCCGCCGCCTCGGCGTCCCGAGGGAGGGCCATAGGCAAAGCCCATGCGCATCGACTTCCACGGGCGGCTGGTCGACGAACCGGAGGTGCGTGCCGGGTTCATCGGCTGCGGCTCGCACGCGTTCCGCAACATCTACCCCACCTTCCAGTTCGCTCCCGTGTCCCTGGTGGCCACCTGCGATCTGGACGCCGGGCGCGCCGAGGCCTTCGCCGAGGCGTTCGCTGCGGCCCGGTCCTACAGCTCCTACCCTGAGATGCTGGACAGGGAGGAGCTGGACGCGGTGTTCGTGGTCACGGACTGCGACGCGCGGGGCAGGCCGCGCTTCCCGCGCATCGCCGCCGACTGCCTGGCGGCCGGGTGCGACGTGTGGATCGAGAAGCCGCCCGCCGCCTCGTGCGAGGAAGTCGAGGCCATGGAGGCCGCGGCCCGGGAGGCGGGCCGCCAGGTGGTGGTGGGCTTCAAGAAGATGTTCGCCCCCGCCAACGAGAAGGCGAAGGAGCTGATGCAGGGGGAAGATTTCGGCCGGCCCTCCCTGGTCCTCTTCCAATACCCCCAGCACGTGCCCACGCCGGAGGAGCTGGCGGCCTATGTCCACGGGGGCGAGGACGTGCGTTCGGCGACCCGCTTCCTCGACCACCTGTGCCACCCGGTCTCGCTCATGGTCTACCTCGTGGGGATGCCCGAGAGCCTCTACTGGGAACGGAGCGCCAGCGGAGCGGCGAACGCCACGTTCCGCTTCCCGTCCGGCGCGGTGGCCTCGCTGGCGCTCACCGCCGGCGCCGCCTACGAGGGAGGGCTGGAGCGGACCACCATTGTCTCCGACTCCGGGCGCCACATCGTGGTGGCGAACAACCTGCGGGTGAGCTACCATCGCTCGCCGCCCCCCGAGCCGGGGACCGGCTACGGCAGCGCCCCCAACTACTACACCGGTGCTCCGGGGCAGAGCACTGCCGCCTGGGAGCCGGAGTTCTCCCTCGGTCAGCTCTACAACAAAGGCCTGTTCCTCCTCGGCTACACGGGAGAGGTCGCGCACTTCGCACGCTGCGTCCTCGGGCGCCGCGCGCCTCGCAAGGGCACCCTGGAGCAGGCCTGGCAAGTGACCCGCATCTTCGAGGCCTTTGCCCAAGGGCCGGGCAAGCCCATCCCGCTGCGACCAAGGAGCGACGCCCCATGAAGCCCACCGTCCGCAAGGCCCGCCAGGCCGCCGCCGAGCGCATCGAGGAGGAGTGGGGGAGCCTGACCTGGCTGGCCAACCGCGCCATCGGCAACGCCGAGGGCCTGACCCTGGGCCGCGTGGTCATCCAGCCTGGGATGTCGAATCCCCGCCACAGCCATCCCAATTGCCAGGAGGCCCTCTACCTCCTGCGAGGCACGCTGGAGCATTCCGTGGGCGACGACACGGTCGTGCTGGAGGCAGGCGATACGCTCGTGGTCGGCCCCGGGGTGCCCCACGACGCGAGGAACGTGAGGGAGGGGCCTGCGGAGATGATCGTGGCCTACTCCAGCGGCGTCCGCGAGTTCCGCAAGGAGGGCTGAGCGGGCGAGGCCGCCGTTCTTGACACCGCGGTGGGCATCTGGTAGCATCGTCGGATGGACGGTTCGGGCGCCTGTAGCTCAGTGGATAGAGCGCTGGCCTCCGGAGCCAGAAGTCGCAGGTTCGAATCCTGCCAGGCGTGCCAGATGGCGGCAGGCTTCCGCCTGCCGCTTGCTTCTACTCGGGGCAGGCGATGGCGAAGCTGTGGGACAAGGGCGAGCCTGTCGACCGCCAGCTCGAGGCCTTCACCACCGGCGACGACTACCTCCTGGACCGACGGCTGGTAGGGGCCGACTGCGCGGCGTCCGTCGCCCACGTACGGACGCTGGCCGAAGCGGACGTGCTGAGCAAGGGGGAGGCGGCCAAGCTCGTCGCCGAGCTCCGCGCCATCGCCGCCGACACGCAGTTCGCCATTCGCCCCGTCGACGAGGACTGCCACACCGCCATCGAGAACCGCCTGGTCGACCGCCTGGGCGACCTGGGCAAGAAGGTCCACGCCTGCCGCTCCCGCAACGACCAGGTGATCGCCGCGCTCCGCCTCTACGCCAAGGCCGCTCTCCACGGTCTCTTCGAGGCCTGCTTGGCCCTGGGCGGTACCCTGCGGGACTTCGCCCGCCAGCATCGCGATGTGCCCATGGTCGGCCGCACGCACACCCAGCCGGCGATGCCCTCCAGCGTCGGCCTGTGGGCGGGCGCGTGGCTGGAGTCGCTGCTCGACGATCTCCGCCTGCTCCAGGCCGCTTACGAGCTCAACGACCAGTGCCCCCTGGGCTCGGCGGCCAGCTATGGCGTGCCCCTGGATATCGATCGCGAGTTCACCAGCCGCCAACTGGGCTTCGCCAGGCTCCAGAACAACGTGCTCTACGCCAACAACAGCCGGGGAAAGACCGAGGCGGCCATCCTCGGGGCCGCGGCCCAGCTGGCCATCGACCTCAGCCGCGTGGCCCAGGACCTCATCACCTTCAGCCTGCCCGAGTTCGGCTACTTCCGCATCCCCGCCGAGCTGTGCACGGGCAGCAGCATCATGCCCCAGAAGCGAAACCCCTGCGGCCTCGAGCTGGTTCGGGCCAAGGCGAGCACCATCCTCGCCTGCCACTTCCAGGTGCTGAGCATCCTCAAGGGCCTCCCCTCGGGCTACAACCGCGACCTCCAGGAGACCAAGCGGCCCTTCCTCCAGGGGCTCGACCTGGCCTCCGCCTGCGTGCGCGTCGTGGAGCTGACCTTCGCCAAGCTCGAGGTGTGCGAGGAGCGGCTGCTGGCCGCCTTCACCCCCGAGGTGTTCGCTACCGACGAGGCCCTCCGCCTGGTGGTCGAGGAGGGGATGCCCTTCCGCGACGCATACCGCCAGGTGGCCGACTCGCTTGGGGAACTCGAGGACCAGGACCCCCGCCAGGCCATCGCCCGACGCACCCACGCCGGCGGGCCGGCCAACCTGGGCCTCGAGCTCGCCGACGAAGCCATGGCCGACCTCGCAGGGTTCCTTGACGACCGCCGCGGCCGGTACGAGCAGGCCATGCGTGCCCTGCTGGGCAGCATTGACTGACCTCGCGGCCCCCAGGCCAGGCGAGGCACGACGATCCCCGAACGGAGAGCCACCCATGCCCATTGCGGACATTTTGAAAAAGGTCGAGCAGACCGAGGTGCCCGAGGTCAAGAAGGCGGCCATCGCCTACTCCGGCGGCCTGGACTCCTCGCTGGGCATCGAGCTCCTGCGCCGCGTCTACAAGGCGGGGGAAATCGTGCCCATCACCGTGGACGTGGGCCAGGGCGAGCAGGAGAAGGAGGAGGCCCGCAAGAAAGCCAAGGCCCTCCAAATCCAGCCCATCGAGATCGACTGCACCGAGGAGTTCACCGAGCAGTGGCTCTCCAAGGCCATCCGGGCCAACTCCGACTACAACGGCTACCCCGTCTCCACCTCGATGACCCGCCAGCTCATCGCCCGCGTGGTGGTCCAGGAGGCGGCCCGCCAGGGCTGCGATGCCGTGCTCGAGGGGTCCAGCGGCAAGGGCAACGACCAGTACCGGATGCACAACGTCTTCAAGCTCTTCGCCCCCCAGATCGCCGTCCTGGTGCCCGTGCGCGACTTCGACCTCACCCGCCTCGAGGAGGAGCAGCTCTGCCAGTACTGGGGCGTGCCCGTCACCGAGACCATCACCGGCGGCGACGACAAGACCATGTGGTGCCGCTCCATCGCCAGCGGGGCCATCGACCTCAATCAGCCCCTGCCCGACGACATCTGGATGTGGCTCACGCCCCCGGCCAAGGCCCCCGACGAGCCGGAGACGGTCGAAATCGAGTTCCAGCGCGGCGTCCCCGTCGCCTTGAACGGCGAGGCCATGCCCCTGGGCCGGCTCATCCCGCAGCTCAACGTCGTCGCCGGCCGCAACGGCATCGGCAAGATCGACATGTTCGAAGACGGCATCATGGACCTCAAGAGCCGGGAAATCTACGAAGCCCCCGCGGCACACGTGATCCTCAAGCTCCATCGCGACCTCGAGGCCCAGTGCCTGACCAAGGACGAAATCCAGTTCAAGAAAATCATCGAGCACAAGTGGGCCTACATGACCTACCACGGCGAGTGGTACCACCCCCTCAAGCGCTCGCTCGACGCCTACATCGACTCCACCCAGGACATGGTGAGCGGGAGCTACAGGATGGCCCTCTACAAGGGAAACATCGACATCGTGCACCGGGAGTCGGCGACCTCGCTCTTCTCCCCCGAGATTCGCTCCATCAAGGCCCGGGGCTTCGACCAGCGGTGGTGCGCCAACGCGGCGAAGATCCGCGGCCTGCCCTTCGAGATCCTCGCCCGCCGCGCCCAGGCCGCGCAGCGGGACAGCAGCAAGGAGTGACCCCGGGGGTCTTTCGCTCAGCCATCAGGTGAGGAAAGGGGCCGGGAGTGCTGCTAGCTGGGCTGTTGGGAAGGCTCTTCGGCGGGCGCAAGAAAGCACAGCAAGGGGAGGGGGGCCGCAAGACGCCAGGCGGAATCGGAGTCCTGGTGAAGCCAGGCACCGACTACGTGAAGAACGAGTTGCGGTGCCCCCGGTGCAGCCAGGTGGTGGCTCGCCGCATTCCGGAGCGTGGCCTCGGGCGCTGCGCCTGCGGCTACGAGTTCGCCATCCTCGACTACCGTTGCGTGCCCCTGCCCGAGGACTACAAGACGGACAGCGGCTAGGCCTTCCGCTTGCGCTACGGAGCAGCGCCGGGGCGTCGAGCCGTGGAGCGGCGAGCGAGGAGCCCCCACCAGGCGGCCGCCGCGGCAGCGGCCCCCGCTGCGTCCGCAGCCAGGTCCATCGCGTCCGGCGTCCGGGCCGCGAACCCCTGAAGGACCTCGTGCAGCCCGCCGTAGACCGTGGCCGCGACGAAGGCCAGCCACGCCACCGCCGACGCCGATACCCCCCAGCTTTCTTCCATGCCCCGCGCCAGAAGCCAGGCCAGGAGGCCGTAGGCCCCGGCATGGAGCACCTTGTCCAGGTGGGGGATGGGCGGCCCTTCGGTCCGCACGGCAGTCCACACCGAGCCGACGTGGATGGCCGCCATCACGGCCAGTGTGGGCAGCCACAGGGCGAAGAGACGACGGAGATGGCCGCGGCGTGGCTCCGAAGGACCGCGTGGTTCGTGCGTGGGCTGGCCGGGGCTCATAGTCTCGGATCCTCCCGGGCGGCCCCCGACCTCCGTTCGCTAGCGGGGGCGCTGTTCATGCCTCGTCGCTCTCGCCGAAGGCCTCGAGCCACCGGCGGACCTCCTGGTCGGAGGGCGGCTGGGTCTTGAGCCGCAGCTCCTCTTCCTCGGCCTCGGCCCGGCGGGTCCGGGCCAGGAGCTGGCGGTGGAAGTCGGCGGCGCCCACCACGCGGGCGCCGCAGCGGGCGCAGGCGTCGGCCAGCTCGCGATCGGAGGTCACCACGCGAGTGCCACGGCTTCCCGCGGCGCGCACCAGCCGCAGAATATCGTCGTCCGCGGTCCGCGGGGGATGGGAGACGAGGACGCGGAGACCGGGCCGGCGCTGCTGGGTGGCGGCGCCGCCGGTATGGCGGCTGCTGTCGAAGACCACGGTGATCTCGTGCCCCTCGACGCGGGCGTAGCGCACGAGGAGGTCGAGCAGACGCTCCCGCCCTTGCTCTACGCCCTCTGGGCCACCCTGTCTGTGCGAGCCGGTGGCGAAAAGCAGATTGTAGCCGTCGACGATCACGTGCACGTCGGGCTCTCCCCGCGGCGGCGCGTTTCCTGACGGTTGTGCGTTGGCCGGGCGACGGGTCGCGGCGCGGGGCTCACCCCTGAGAGCGGCCGTCGTACTTGACGTCGCCATCGACCAGGGTCACCCGCGCCCGTCCGCGCACCTGCCAGCCGTGGAAGGGGCAGTTGCGGCTCTTGCTGTGGAATCGGGAGGAGTCGATGGCCCATGCCGCCTGCGGATCGATCACCGTGATGTCGGCGGGCCGGCCGGCCTCGAGGGTGCCCGCCTCGAGGCCGAGCACGCAGGCGGGTCGCCAGGACATCGCGGCGACGGCCTGGGGCCAGCCTAGCAGGCCAGGCTCGATGAGTTGGGTGGTGAGGACCGGAAGAGTGGTCTCCAGGCCGATGACCCCGAAGGGGGCGTAGCTGAACTCGATGTTCTTCTCCTCGGGCGGATGGGGCGCGTGGTCGGAGACGATGCAGTCGATGGTGCCGTCGGCGACCGCGCCCCGGAGGGCCGCCACGTCGGCCTCGCTGCGCAGCGGCGGGTTCATCTTGTAGTTGGGGTCGAAGGTCTGCACCCGCTCGTCGGTGAGGGTGAGATGGTGGGTGGTGGCCTCGCAGGTGACATGGACGCCGCGCGCCTTGGCCCTTCGGATGAGGTCCACCGAGCCCGCGGTGCTTACGTGGGCGATGTGGCAGTGGCCCCCCGTGGCCTCGGCGAGGGTCACGTCGCGGGCCACGATGATCTCCTCGGCCGCGGCGGGGATGCCGCCCAGGCCCAGCTTGGCCGACCAGAAGCCGGCGTGCACCACTCCGCTGCCCGCCAGGTCCTTGTCCTCGCAGTGGTCGATGATGGGCTTATGGAACATGGAGGCGTACTGGAGGGCGGCCCGCATCAGCCGCGCGTTGCGCACCAGGTCGCCGTCGTCCGAGAAGCCCACGGCGCCGCCTCGACTCATCTGGCCGAGCTCGGCCAGCCGCTCGCCCTGGCGGCCCACGCTCACGGCGCCGATGGGCAGCACGCGGGCCAGGCCCGCCCGCTCGCCCTGGCGACGCTGGAAGGCCACCGCCGCCTCGTCGTCCACCGGCGGGTCGGTATTGGGCATGGTGGCCACGGTGGCGAAGCCGCCGGCCACCGCCGCCGCGGCGCCGCTGGCGATGGTCTCCACCTCCTCGTTGCCCGGCTCGCGGAAGTGGACGTGCATGTCGATGAGCCCGGGGGCCACGATGCAGCCCGAGGCGTCGATGGTCTCGACCTTCTCGGGGAAGGAGCCGATGCCGGCGATGCGGCCGTCCTCCACCAGCACGTCGGCCTCCCTGTCCAGGCCCTGGGCGGGGCAGATCACGCGGCCCCCGCGGACGACCAGCTTACTCATGGCTCCGGCCCCCCGTGAGCAGCGAGAGGATGGCCATGCGCACGGCCACGCCGTTGGTCACCTGCTCCAGGATCACCGAGCGGGCGCCGTCGGCCACGTCGGGGGTGAGCTCCACGCCGCGATTGATGGGGCCGGGGTGCATGAGGAGCACGTCGGGCCTGGCCCTGGCCAGGCGCTGGGCGTTGAGGCCGAAGAGTCGGGAGTACTCGCGCACGGAGGGGAAAGGCTGCTCCTCAAGGCGTTCGGTCTGGATGCGGAGCATGTTGAGCACGTCCACCTGGGGGATCACCTCGTCGAGGTCATGCGAGACCTCGGCGCCCAACTTCTCCATCACGCGGGGCACCAGGGTGGAGGGTCCCACGAGCACCACCTCGGCGCCCAGCTTGCGCAGGGCGTAGAGGTTGGAGCGGGCGACGCGGCTGTGGGCGATGTCGCCCACGATGGCCACCCGCAGCCCTTCGATGCGGCCCAGGTGCTCGCGGATGGTGAACAGGTCGAGGAGGGCCTGGGTGGGATGCTCGTGGGAGCCGTCGCCGGCGTTCACGATCGCCGCCTCGATGGTCCGGGCCAGCAGGTGGGGGGCTCCGGGGCACTTGTGGCGCATGACCACCACGTCGATGCCCATGGCCTCGATGTTGCGGGCCGTGTCGCGGAGGGTCTCGCCCTTGACCGTGCTGGAGAAAGCCGCCGTGAAGTTCACCACCGTGGCCCCCAGCCGCCGCTCGGCCAGCTCGAAGGACGTGCGGGTGCGGGTGCTGGGCTCGAAGAAGAGGTTGACCACCACCTTGCCCGCCAGGTCGCTGCGGGGCTGGTCGTTGCGGGTGGCCACGGCGCGAAACTCGCGGGCCGCGTCGAGCACATGGAGGATCTCCTCGGCCGAGTAGTCCTCCAGCCCGAGCAGATGGCGCTGCGTCCACGTCACGGCGCGGTGCCTCCTTCGCGGAGCCCCGGGGCGGGCTGGCCGCGATTATAGCACATCGGCCAGCCGCGTCCAGGGCGAAAAGCCCTGGCCCTCCCCGCGGCGGGCGTTGATCTGGCGCGGGGCGGGCCGTATAATCGGCTGCGGCGGGGCAGGCAGGAACGGAGGGGGTTCATGCGCTGTCTGAACGTCGTTTCCCACTTCGACGCCTATGACGTGGTGCTGGAGCCCGATGAGGACACGCCGGAATGGTGGGCCGGCGCCCCCTCGGTGGCGAGGGGCGAGGACGGGAGCTTCTACCTGGCGGCCCGGATGCGCGAGGGCCGCTCGCCGCGAGGTCGCCGGGGCTACGAGGTGCGCCTCCTGCACAGCGACGACGGGGTGTGCTTCGAGCCCATCCTGTCCATCTCCCGGGAGGCGATTCCCATCCCCGGCTTCGAGCGCCCGGCCCTGGTGCGCGACCCCAGGACGGAGCGCTTCGAGCTCTTCCTGTGCGGGCCCTGGAAGGACGGGCCGTGGTGCATCATGAAGCTGGACGACGTGGCGGATCCGGCAGCGTTCTCCCCGGCCACCTGCCGCCCCGTGCTCGATGCCGAAAGCGCCGGCGTGCCCGGGGTCCGCGCCTGCAAGGATCCCTTCGTCCTGTGGGCGGCCGGCCAGTACCACATGCTGGTCATCGGCTGTGGGCGCGTGGAGCGCACCTACCACTTCGTGAGCCGCGACGGCGAGCACTGGGCCGCCGTCGGCGACGGGCCGGCCTTCGACATGGGCGGGTGGCACAACTTCTATACCCGGCCCGCCTGCCTGGTGCCCACCGGCCTCGGCTACCTGTTCGTCTACGAGGGAGCCCACGGCTCCTGGCACGACCCGCCCTACAACATCGCCACCGGCCTGGGCTATACCCTGGACCTGGAGACGTTCGTGGACCTGACCCCCGGGGCTCCGCTGCTCACCAGCACCACCCCCGGCGACTACCATACCTGGCGCTACTCCCACTGGCTGTGGGTAAGCGGCGAGCTGTGGGCCTACGCCGAGGTGGCTCGGCCCAACAACACCAACGAGTTGCGGCTCTTCCGCCTGCCGGTCGCCTGAGCGCCGTCCCCATCGTGCCGAGGATCTTCCATGAGCGATGACTCTGCTCCGAGCCAGCGGAAGCGCCGCTGGCCCCGCCGGCTGGCCATCGGGCTGGCCGGCCTTCTCGTCCTCCTCGTCCTGGCCGTCGTGGCCGTGCCCCTGGTGCTCCCCGGCTCGTGGCTGAGCGGCCTGGCGGAGGCCAAGATCCGGGCCGAGATCGCCCGCCAGGCCACCGTCCAGGGGGTCCGCTTCAGCATCTTCTCGGGCGTGCGGGTGCGCGGGGTGGACATCCGCCGTCGCGAGGGCTTCGGCACCGGGTCCTTGGCCCGGGTGGGCAGCGCCGCGGCCCGGATCGACTACCGGGCGCTGCTGCGCGGCGTGATCCACGTGACCGAGCTGCACCTGGAGGAGGTCGAAGCCCACCTGGTGCGCGACGAGAAGGGCGTGCTCAACATCCAGGACATCCTGGAGCAGCCCCGCGAAGGGCCCCAGCTGAGGCTCGGCCGCGTCGTGGCACGCAACGTGACGGTCCACGCCACCGACCTGGGTCGCGGGATCTCGCAGGCTGCCACGGTGAAGGAGGGCGAGGTGTCGGCACTCGCCGACGGCGAGCGCACCGTGGACGCCACCATCGGCCTGCCCCAGGGCGGCCAGCTTGCACTCCAGGCCACCGTGGCCTTCACCGACGCGGAGGAGTTCGACCGCGCCGAGGTGACGGTCAAGGCCAGCGACCTTGCCGCAGGCGAGCTCCTGGGCCGCGCGCTCGCCAAGGTGAAGCTCCCGCCCGCCCTGGCCGCGCTGCCCGCCGACCTGCGGCCCGCAGTGCTCGATGCCGACCTGGAGCTGGGGGCCTCAGCCGACCGGGCCTTCCGCGCCCAGGGCACGGTCACCGTCCGCGAGCTGCCGCCCATCCCCCAGCTCGCCTTCGAGGGGCCCGACCGCGCGCTCCGCCTCACCCTCGACTCCCAGCTCTCGCTGGACTCTCAGCACATCGAGCTCGAGGCCGTCTCTCGGCCTGCCCAGGCCCTGCGGCTCACGGCTGTCGTGGACCCCATCTCGAAGGACAAGCCGGCCCTTTCCCTGGAGAACTACGCGCTCGACCTTCGCCTGGTGGCGAGGGGCGACCTCGCCCGGGGCGGCCTGCCCGGCACCCCCCTGGTCGCCGGCAAGCCGACCCTCGACCTCAAGCTGGAGGGCAGCCTCGACCGCCTGGCCGCCACGGTCGACTCCCGCCTGGAAGGCGGCCGCGTCCGGAAGCCCGACGGCGAGGTCGCCGACTTGCCGCCGCTCGCCCTCGAGGCTCGGGCCACCAGCTCGGTGCTCGGTGTGGCCGCGGAGCTCGAGCGGGTCGCGCTCACCACTCCCGGGGCGAAGCTGACGGCCACGGCGAAGCTCCGGCCGCGGCCAGCGACGGAGGCCGAGCCCACGGTGGGGGCACCCCTGCCCCCGGTGCTCCTCACGGCGTCGGTGGAGGCGGACGCCGACTTCGGGAAGTGGCCCGCCGCGCTGCGCACCCTCCTGGGGATGCCCCCGGACGGCCAGATGACGGGCACCGTGGCAGCGCGGAGCACACTCGAGATCGCCACGGACGGCCAGGCCGAAGCCGGCGCCCTGGGCGCCCTGGTGGACAGGATGCAGGCCAAGGGCACGCTGGGCATCCACCAGTTCGCCGTGGCCCGCGACGGGCAGGCCACGAAGCCCTCCGACCTCGATGCCGCGTTCGACGCGGAGGTCGACCTGGCAAAGAGCCTGGTGCGGTTCACCGACACCTCGATTCGCGGGCGGGGCATCGAGGGCTCGCTGAGCGGCCCGCTGAGCCTCTCGCCCGAGGGCGGCCCCTCCACGCTCCAGGGGAGCCTGGACATTCATATCGCGGAGCTGGCCCGGGGCTTCGGCGACCTCGTGGGCCTCCCGCCCGACATCGGCGTCGAGGGCAAGGTAGCCTGGCGCCTGGAGGCCCGACGCGAAGGGGACCTGGTGCGGGCGAAGGGCACGGCCACCGCGACCGACCTGGCCCTGCCCGCCACCCTGTGGCGCGGCGAGCCCTTCCGCGAGCCCCGGCTCGAGGTCTCCCACGACCTGGCCCTCAACGTCGCCGACCGCCTGCTCACCGTGGAGAAGGCCGAGCTGGCCACCGGCTCGGGCGCCCTCGCCGCCACGGCTCGCGGCACCCTGCCCCTGCCCGGCGCCGAGGGGGAGGCGGAGCTCGAGGCCATGGCCACGGTGAACGCGCCGCTGGCGCACCGCATTCCCCCCCTGGTCCGGGCCCTCGGGCTGCGCCGGGCGACGGGCTGGGTGGAAGTGGAGGCCTCGGCCACGGGGCGCCTGGACGCGCTGGAGTTCCAGGGCACGGTATCCACCGCCGCGGCGGGGCTTCGCCTCGAGGGCACGACGGGCCTGGCGGCCAAGCTCGACTACCGATTCCGCGGTCGGTTAGAGTCGGGCACGCGGCTGAGCCTCGACGGGGAGGGGAAGGTGGCCGACCTCGAGGCCCGCAACCCGCTGCTCGCCCAGCCGCTGCGCGGGCCCAGCCTCACGCTGGCCCACCACCTCGCCGCCGACCTGGCGAAAGGGGAGCTCGCCGTCAAGAAGCTCCGCCTGGTCTCCCACCTCGCCACCGTCGAGGGCTCCGCGGCCCTGGGGCCGGGGCGGCTGGACGCGGCGCTTCGGGGCAAGGTGTCGTTCGACCTGCTGGCCCTCGTGCCCGGCCTCCAGGAGCGGGTGCGGGAGCTGCGGAGCAGCGGCAGGGCGGACTTCCAGCTCGACCTCCGCCGGGACGACGGGCGGCTGGCGGCGAAGGGCCACGTGGACGCTGCGGACGCGGAGCTGGCCCTGGGCACCGAGGTGGCGGGCCAGTCGCTGAAACTCCAAAAGCCGAAGGGCACACCGCTGAGGGCCGACCTGGATGCCCTGGCCGGCGAGCGCATCGAGCTTCGCCAGGCGGCCCTCCGCCTGGGGCCGCTGGAGGCGAGGGTCGAGGGCAGCGCCGCCGGCGACTTCTCTTCGCTCGACGCCCGGCTGCGGCTGCCCGAGGTCGACCTGGCCGCGCTCGCCGCCCTGGTGCCCACGGCCAAGGAGTGGGAACCGCAGGGCCGGGTGACGGCCGACCTGGCGGTGAGCGGCAAGCTCTCGGCGCCCCGGGTGGAAGGCCAGGCGGTGCTCGCCGACTGCTCGACGGCCGTGCCCGGGCGGCCGGGAGCCCGGGCCTCCCTCTCGGGCACGCTCACGGCGAAGGGCTCGGACCTGCTCCTGGAGGGGCTGGCGGCCCGGCTGGGCGACGCGCGGCTAAAGGCGAGTGGCTCGGTGCGCGGGCTCGATAGCTTCCCCAGGAGCCGCATCGCCGTGGAGGTGCACGCCGAGGCCATCGACGCGGACAAGCTGCTCGCCCTGCTGGCCCCGCCTGGCGAGGAGCAGCGGCCGCCCGCCGCGCCGGCCGCCACCCGCCCTGCCACGCGGCCGGCGGAGCCCCAGGCGCCCGGCCCCGCGACCGCGGAGGCCCGCGAGGTCTTGCCCCAATGCCCGCCCGAGCTGGAGGGCAGCCTGGACCTCAAGGTGGACAAGCTGACCCACGGAAAGCGAATCGTGGAGAAGGTCCATGTGGTGGCCTCCCTGGCGAAGAGCGTGCTCACGGTGGAGGCGACCTCGGAGCCCATGGGCGGCTCGGCCCGCGCCGAGGCCCGGCTGGCCCTGGGCGGCGAGTATCGCCATGGCTTGACCCTCGAGGCCCAGAAAGTGCGGGTGCGCGAGCAGGTCGACGTGCTGCGCAAGGTGCCCGTGCTGAACGTGCTGATGGCGGCCATCCTGGGCGGCCAGCCCCAGGAGATGAGCTTCGTGGCCGCGGCCAGCGGCCAGTTCGCCACCCGGGGCAGGAGCGTGGCGGAGCTGAAGAGGCACCTCACGGGTGCCGGGCGGGCCGACCTGACGGACCTCCGCGTGGTCGACGCCCCGCTCTTCCGCCTCCTGGCCACGCTGACCAAGCGACGCGACCTGACCACCATGGCCTTCGAGCGCGTGGAGGCCCCCTTCACCGTGGGCGAGGGGCGGGTGAGCAGCGACTTCATTCGCATGCCCTACGAGGAAGGGGAGTTCCGAGTGGCCGGCCACGCCAGCCTGGAGGGCGCCCTGGACTACAAGATGACGGTCCACAACCCCAAGGGCATCCGCTTCATCCCCGAGCGCGTGATCGGCTACCTCGAGGCCGGCAACCCGGTGATGCTCATCGGGGGCACCGTCGAGCGGCCCGACCCCAACGTGCCTACGGGCGCCATCGCCCAGTTCGTGCTCCAGGAGAAGCTCCGCGAGAAGCTGCTCAAGGACAAGGAGGACGAAGGCGACAAGGCGCCCGAGGAGAAGGACAAGGAGAAGGCCATCGAGGGGGCCACCGACCTGCTGATCGACATCCTCAAGAAGAAAAAGGGCGAGAAGTAGCTCCCGGACACCGCCGGCCAGCACCTGGAGAAAACGCACCGCGGCGGCGGAACCCGCCGCCGCGAGGCGCGTCTAAGTCCCTGGAGACGTCTTCGCCACCCCCGCATGCCTCCAGCGCGAGGAGACTTCCCGCCATGGCAACCCCCGCCCGAGTGCTCGGTGTCCTGGCTGTCGTCGCTGTCGTGGGCCTGGTCGTGGCGGCGCCCGAGGCGCCGCGGGAGGCCCAGGAAGCGCTCTTCGCGCGGGGCATGAAGCACTTCCGCCAGAAGTCCTTCCGCCCCGCCGCCGCGGCCTTCGAGGAGCTGCTCGAGCGCTTCCCCGAGAGCGAGCGTGCCCGGGAGGCCCGCTACCTGCTGGCCGAGTCGTATCGCATCGCTCGCCGCTTCGGCCGCGAGTCGACCTATCCCAAGGCACAGACGCAGTATAGGAAGCTCATCGAGGCGTCGGCGGACGACCTGTGGCAGGCCCGTGCCCAGGGGGGCCTGGCACGCCTGTTCATGGCGTGGAACTACTGGCGCCACAGGGAGGAGATCGGCTCGCTCTACGAACAGGCGACCGCGCGGTTCGAGAAGAAGGTGGGGGCCGAGTCACCGCGTCCCCTCCGCCGCGAGCTGGGCCAGCTCTACGTCGAGTGGCTGGAGGCAGGCACCCGGATGTGGGGCTACACCGCGAACTGGGAGCAGGTGGCGGCCCAATGGCGCGAGCGGGTGGGCGAGGGCGGCACGCTGCCCGACCACCAGCAGCGCCAGGTGGCGTGGTGGAAGTCCATCGACTCCCTCGTCGCCCGCCTGGACGCTCTGGAAGCGGGCGACGACCTGGAGGCCCGGGGACGGTGGGCCGTCGGCCAGCGAGGAGCCGAGCCATACCTGAAGCAGATCATGGACGACTACGCGGGGACGGAGTGGTGGGACGACGCGGTCTTCCACCTCGCCCGCCAGCGGGAGCGGGAGGGGAAGTACCTGGAGGCCATCGCCCTCTACGAGAAGCTCACCCAGCGGTTCACCGAGGCCCAGAGCCGCTACGTGAAGCAGGCCAGGCGCCAAGTCGCGGAAATCCGAAAGCCCCGAATCAACGTCCGCGTGCCCTACGCCGGCCTGCCCGGCACCAAGCCCCTGCTGGCCTACTCCTGGCGCAACCAGCGGAAGGCTACGTTCACCATCGCCCGCTGCGAGCCCTTCGGCCACCCCCACCACACCAGCCTGATCGACATGGCTCGGGCGGGCCGCGGCGAGACTCTCAAGACGTGGGCCGTGGAGCTGGAGAACAAGGGCGAGCACCAGCACTACAGCGCCCAGCAGGAGCTCGAGGTCACGGAGCCGGGGATCTACCTGGTCTCCGCCCAGGGCGGGGGAGCCGACGACCAGGCCCTGGCCGTGATCACCCGCCTGGCCGTGGTGACCAAGAGCTCGAGCCACCAGACCAAGGTGCTGGTGGCCGACGCCCTCAGCGGCGAGCCGGTCTCCGCCGCCGACGTCCAGGTCAGTTGGCGCTACTACCACAATCGTCGCCACCACTGGGAGGACGCCCGGGGCGCCAGCGACGACGGCGGGCTCTACGCCCACCCCAATCCCAGGAACCAGCGGCGGGCGCGGCCCTACGTCCTGGCCCGCAAGGGCGATTCCTACGCCTTCGCCGCCTCCCACGTGGGCTGGTGGCGCCCCATGCGCCCGGGCCTCTGGTTCTACGGCTACACCGACCGCCCCGCCTACCGCCCGGAGGAGGACGTGCGCTTCAAGTTCGTCGTCCGCAACTACCAGGGCGAGAGCTTCCGCAACGTGGCCGACCAGCGCTTCCGCGTGCGCATCCACGAGCCCCGGGGCGGGAAGATCTACGAGAAGGTGCTGGCCACCAACGCCAACGGCACCCTGGCCGACAGCCTGAAGCTGAGCGCCGAGCCCAAGCTGGGCCACTACCGTATCGAGATCCGCCGGGCCGACGGCAAGGGCAACCCGGGCGGCGCCCGCTTCCGCGTCGAGGAGTACAAGCTGCCCGAGTACCAGGTGGAGATCACCACGGAGAAGCCCACCTACCGGGTGGGCGACCGGGTGCGGGTGAAGGTGGCCGCCAGCTACTACTTCGGCGGGCCGGTGCCCGAGGCCGACTGCGAGGTGATCGTCCGCCAGCGACGCTACTGGCACTTCTACCGCCCCCATCGCAAGTACAGCTGGTACTACGACGACATCTACCGCCGCCGCTGGGGCCACCACCGCCGGGGCGGGGGCAGCATCGTGAAGCGGGCCACGCTGAAGACCGACGCTCACGGCATCGCCACCGTCGAGTTCGACACCCCGGAGCTGCCCGAGCACCCCCGGGAGCGGCGCGACTACGCCTACAGCATCGAGGCCCGGGTGGTCGACAAGTCGCGCCGCGAGATCACCGCCACCGAGGACATCAAGGTCACCGTCCAGCCCTTCTACGTCTACGTCCAGCCCAAGAACCACGTCTACCTGCCCGGCGACCGCGTGGAGGTCGACGTCGTGGCCCGCAATGCCAACGACGCGCCGGTGCCCACCCACGGCATGTTCCGCGTCTACAAGGCCGTCTACAACGAGGAGCGGGAGAAGGAGCTGGAGAAGCGGGGCGAGCCCTACGAGCCGAGCGCGGTCTACGACCTGACCGAGCTGGACGCCCGGCGCCTCGAGCTCGATGAGCAGGGCAAGGCCAGCTACGCCTTCACCCCCGACGAGCCGGCCTACCTGAAGCTGGAGATGACCGCCCTGACCGAGACCGAGGAGAAGGTGGTGGGCACGGGCTGGGCGTGGGTGGCCTCCGAGAAGGAGAAATACCTCGGCTACCGCCTCAGCGGCGTCCAGGTGATCCCCAACAAGCAGACCTACCGCAAGGGCGAGACCGCCCAGGTGCTCGTGGTCTCCCACTTCCCCGACGCCTACGTGTGGCTGGGCATCGAGGGCGACCGCCTCTACGACGACCAGCTCCTGCTCCTCCGCGAGCGCTCGAAGCTGGTGCCCATTCGGATCAAGGACGAGTATTCGCCCAACGTGTTCGTGACCGCCAACCTGGTGCGCGACGCCATGGTGTGGCGCCACCAGCGCGAGATCGTGGTGCCTCCCGAGGACCGGTTCATCGACGTCGAGCTCGCGACGGCCAAGGAGACCTATCGGCCGGGCGAGAAGGCCCAGTTCGAGGTCACGGCCACCGACCACCGGGGCCGACCGGTGGAGTGCGAGCTGTCGCTGGGAATCGTCGATACCTCCGTCTACTACATTCAGCCGGAGTACGCGCCCGACATCCGCAAGTTCTTCTACGGCCGCAAGCGCCAGCTCGCCGTGCGCACGGAGTCGAGCTTCTCCCATCTGCGCCACCTGCGCCCTGGGGAGGAGCGCGAGGTCCGGGAGGAGGCCCTTGGGCAAGTGCGCAAGCAGGTCGCGGGGCGCGGCGGAGGCAACCGCTTCCTGGCCGCGCGCCGCGCCACGGCCGCAGCGCCTCCTGGAGCTCCCATGGAGAAGGCCAAGGCGGCCAACGGCGTGATGGCGGACCGGGAGGCGGACAAGCCCGGAAGCGGACCCGATGGGGGAGGCCAGGAGCCGCCGCGGGTGCGCCAGGACTTCCGAGCGACGGCCTTCTGGCAGCCCGCGGTACGCACCGGCCCAGACGGCAAGGCCGTCGTCTCCGTGACCTTCCCCGACAGCCTCACCGACTGGACGGCCACCGCCAGGGCCGTGACCCCCGACACCGCGGTGGGACGCGTGCAGCTGAACACCAAGACGAAAAAGAACATCATCGTCCGCCTCCAGGCCCCTCGCTTCTTCCAGGAGAAGGACACGGTGACCCTCTCGGCCGTCGTGCACAACTACCTCGAGGAGGCCAAGAGCGTGCGAGTGAGCATCGAGCCCAGCGGGGTCGAGCTGGTCGACGAGCCCGTGGTCACCGTCGAGGTGCCGAGCGGCGGCGAGAAGCGCGTCGACTGGACGGTCCGCGTCACCCACCCCGGCGAGGCCCGGGTGCGGGTGGCGGCCGAGACCGACGTCGAGTCCGACGCCATGGGCAAGACCTACGAGGTGCTGCCCCACGGCGTGGAGAAGTTCGTGGCTCGTACCGGCTCCGTAGGCGACCCCGTGGTGGCGACGGCGGGAGGGGAGCTGGGCAAGAGCCCCGACCAGAAGGTCGAGGTCGTCGAGACCCTCAGCCTGCCCGCCGAGCGCAACGACCTGGCGACCGTGCTCAACGTCGACCTCAGCCCCTCCATCGCCGCCACCATGGTCGATAGCCTCGACTACCTGGCCCAGTATCCCTACGGCTGTGTGGAGCAGACCATGAGCCGCTTCGTGCCCGCCGTGGTCACCGCACGCACCCTGCGGGAGCTGGGGCTCGAAAACCCGGAGCTGGAGGCCAAGCTGCCGCGAATGGTGGCCAAGGGCCTCGACCGGCTCTACAACTTCCAGCGCGGCGACGGCGGCTGGGGATGGTGGAGCGGGGGCGACATGGACCCCTGGATGACCGCCTACGTGGTCTACGGCCTCACCCTGGCCAAGGCGGCCGGCGTCGAGGTCGACGACGGTCGCCTCCAGCGCGGTATCGCGGCCCTGCGCAAGAACCTCGTCCGCCTCGAGGGCCGGCCCGACACCCTGGCCTATGCCCTGTCCGTGCTCGCCCGCCACAAGATCAAGGAAGACAAATGGTTGGAGCGCATCTGGAGCCGCCGCGAGAAGCTCAACGCCGCCTCCCGAGCCCTCCTGGCGCTCGCCTTCCACCACCTGGGCGACGCCGAACGCGCCCGCGTGATGCTCCGAAACCTCGAAGACTATCTCGAGGAAGACCGGGAGAACGGCACCGCACACTGGGGCAAGACCAGCGGCTACTGGCGCTGGAGCCACGACGCCGTCGAGGCAACCTCTTACGCACTCAGGGCTTACCTCGCCGTCGAGCCGAGCAACCGCCTGGTCAAGCCGATCATGAAGTGGCTCGTGAACAACCGCCGCGGCAACCGATGGAAGTCCACACGCGACACCGCCATGGCCGTCTACGCCCTCACCGACTACCTCCGCCACAGCAAGGAGCTTGCCCCGAGCTACACCGCCACCGTCTACCTCAACGGGCGCAAGGTGCGAGAGCTGGCGGTGACCAAGGACAATGCGCTCTCGCTCGATGGCCGTATCACCTTGGGAGACGCCGACTTGCGAAGTGGCGAGAACACCGTCCGCATCGTCAAGGAAGGCACCGGCAACCTCTACTACACCGCCGGCATGCTCTTCTACACCAAGGAGGAACGCATCGAGGGCGCGGGACACGAAATCTTCATCCTCCGCCGCTACCACAAGGTCGAGCTCGACGATCAGAATAAGGAGCAGCGCACGCCCCTCGACTACGGCGCCGCCCTGGCCAGCGGCGACCGCATCGAGGTCACCCTCGAGGTCGAGGCCAAGAACGACTACGAATACCTGGTGTTCGAGGACCCCAAGCCCAGCGGCTGCGAGCCCGTAACCATCCGCAGCGGCTACCGTTACGGCGACGGCATCGGCTCCTACATGGAGGTCCGCGACGAGAAGACCGCCTTCTTCGTCTCCCGAATGTCCCAGGGCACCCACACCATCACCTACACCCTGCGGGCCGAGATTCCCGGCACCTTCAACGCCCTGCCCACCTCGGGTTACGCGATGTACATACCCGACATCCGGGCCATCAGCGACGAGATGCGGCTGCGAATCGGCGAGCGGGCAGCGCTGCCCCGCCGCCTCCGCGACGCCGCGGTCGCCCGCGCCCGCTAGCTCGGCCTGATCTTTCATTTTTGGCCACGGCCCTTCATTTTTGGACACCCCCGTGGCGACGTGCCCGGGGTCGACTCCACCCTTGCGCTGGCGGCCCATGGGAGTATACTGCGCGGTTGTGGGACGGGCGCCGGGGAGGGCAGAAGGACCTCCGAGCAAGAGGAGAGCGCGATGAACCGATGGCCGAACCGCCGAGAGTTCCTGGGCGCCGCCGCGGCAGGCGCCGCGCTGGCAGGGCCGCTGGGCCGACTGGCCCGGGCCGCCGAAGGCGAGGCGTGGCCGCCGGCCCTCCCGCCAGTGAGAATCCACAAGGTGTTCGTGGGACGCACGGGAGGCATCTACCTCTCGCGCCCCAAGGACGAGATCGCGAAGCTGAACGATTACCTGGCGGGCCTGGAGAAGAAGCTGGGCGGCGTGACGTTCGTGGGCGGCGAGCTGGTACCCCCGGCGGACCCCGCCCAGACGGTCAAGAAGCTGGCCGATGCCGACGCCGTGCTCATGGTCCACCTCTCGGGCCATGGGGGCGGGGCGCCGAAGCGGGCCATGGACGGCATCCTCTCCGTGGGCCTGCCCACGGCGGTCTTCACCCAGCCCTTCAGTGGCCACGGCTGGATGTACTTCCCCCGATGGCAGAAGGAGGGGAAGAAGGTCATCCTCCTGCCCACCAGCGACTGGAGCGACCTCGACCACGCGGTCGCCCTCCTCCGCGTGCCCGCCTGGATGCGTCGCACCCGCCTGCTAGCCGTGGGACGGGCCAAGGGCACGGCGGCGGCCTGCTCGCCGGAGAAGGTCAAGGAGCGGCTGGGCACCCACATGGAGGTGGTCCCCAACCAGCGCGTGCTCGACGCCCACAAGGCCGTGCCCCTGGAAGCCGCCGAGGCGGAGGCCGAACGCTACTGGATCACCAAGGCCAAGAAGATCGTGGAGCCCAAGCGCCAGGAGATCATCAACTCCGCCCGCATGTACCTCGGCGTCAAGGAGCTGATGACCCAGGAGGGGGCGCGGGCCATCACCAGCTCCCACTGCATGGGCCGCCCGGCCAAGGGCTGCCTGACCTTCAGCAAGCTCAACGACCTGGGGCTCGTGGGGGCCTGCGAGGGCGACGTCGACTCCACGCTCACCATGCTGCTCTTCGCCTACGCCTTCGGCGTGCCCGGCTTCATCAGCGACCCCGTGTTCGACACCTCGGAAAACGCCCTGGTGCACTTCCATTGCACCTGCGCCACGAAGATGGACGGCCCGGACGGCGAGCGCCTGCCCTTCGCCATCCGCACCCAGAGCGACAGCGAGCGGGGCGTGTCCCTCGACGTCGAGCAGCGCCTCGACCAGGAAGTCACCTGCGCCAAGCTGGTGAACCTGGACACCATGCTCATCTCCACGGGGAAGATCTTCAAGATCACCCACGACGAGCTGGGCTGCCGCACGCAGTTCTGGACCCGCGTGAAGGACGCCGACAGCATGTTCCACAACTGGGGCATGGGGGTCCTCCAGGGCGGCACCATGACCCTCCTCCACCGCGTGGTCTTCTACGGCAACCGCATGGAGGACATCCGCCGGCTGGGCGTGCTGATGGGCTTCAAGGTGCTCGAGGAGGCCTGAGCTCCCGGCGTCGCGGGCCTCGAGCCCGTGGGCGGGAGCTACTTGCTGGCGGCCTTGGCCTGCTTGCGGCCCTCGGCGGAGCCTCGTCCCATCATCTCGACGGCATCGGCGGGGGAGGCGCCCTGGTGGACCATGGCGCAGATGGCCCGCATCATGGCCAGCGGGCTGTCGTGCTGGAAGACGTTGCGCCCGATGCACACGCCGGCCCCGCCGGCCTCGAGGGCGCCGGCGACGTTTTCGAACACGGCGCGGTCGTTGCTGGCCTTCTCCCCGCCGGCGATGAGCACGGGCACGGGGCACCCCTCGACGACCTTGCGGAAGCTGGGCTGTGAGCCGGTGTAGGTGACCTTCACCAGGTCGGCGCCCAGCTCGGCGGCGATGCGGGCCGCGTGGCGCACGGCCTCGGGGTCGCTCTCGCTCTTCATCTTCTGGCCGCGGGCGTACATCATGGCCAGGAGGGGCATGCCCCATTCCATGCAGGCCACGGAGACCTGTCCCAGGTCGCGCAGCATCTCGCTCTCGCTGGCCGCGCCGACGTTGACGTGGACCGACACCGCGTCGGCGCCCATCTTCAGGGCCATCTCCACGGAGTTGACCAGGATCTTCGCGTTGGGGTCCGGGCTCCACACCGTGCTGCCCGAGAGGTGGAGCACCAGCCCCACGTCCTTCCCGCTGCGGCGGTGCCCGTGGAGGGGCAGGCCCATGTGGCCCAGCACCGCGTTGGCGCCCCCCTCCGTCACGTCGTTCACCATCGTCCGCATGTCCACGATGCCCTGGATGGGGCCCACCGTCACCCCGTGGTCCATGGGCACGATCACGGTGCGCCCGGAATTGCGGTCCAGGATGCGCTCGAGGCGGATGCGCTTGCCCAGAATCACGATGGTGTCCCTCCTGCTCCCTGTTCCCTGGAAGGCGTGGCTCCGTTGGCTGCTCATCCTATCCCGCGGCCTGCGCGGCGTCAACCCGCCAGGCGCCACCGGCGTATGCCATGGGGTGGGGAAGGGGGCTCAGCGGCGGCCCAGAAGGCGCAGCTGTCGGGCCAGGCCCTCCAGCCGGGGCGCGGCGACCTTGAAGAAGCGCCGGTAGCCCTCGCAGAAGGCGTTGCGGCCATGGGGCAAGCGGTCGCGGGGGCAGCCGCCGTGGCACATCGGGTAGAACTCGCATTCCCGGCACCCGGGGTCCACCTGGGCCTTCAGCTTGCCGAAGGCCTGGGGACGGACGACGGTGTAGAACTCGTGCATGGGGCGCTGGCCCAGCTCGCCCAGCTTGTGCTCGGGCTGGACGTAGAAGTCGCAGGGGAAGACCTCGCCGCCGCGCTCGATGCAGATGTAGTCGCCGCACCGGGAGCGGAAGGTGCACAGGTCGGGCTCCCCGTGGAGGAAATAGGCCAGAAGGCTGTTGAAGACCCGCTCCGAGACGTAGCCCACGTCCCGGGCCACCCACCGCTCGAAGGCCGCGATGAGGAAGTCGCCCAGCTCCTCCGCACCCACGCTGAAGGGCAGGGGCTTACCGTCCGGGCCGACCTCCCGGCAGGGGATGAACTGGAGCTCGGTGAACCCCTGGTCGACCAGCCACTGATAGACCTCGGCCCCCTGGCTCGCGTTGGCCTGGCTGACCACGCACAGGATGTTGAACTCCACCCCGTGCTTTCGCATCAGCTCGGCAGCCCGCATCACCTTGTCGAAGCACTTCCCCCGCATGGCCTCGTGGACCGGGCGCGGCCCGTCCAGCGATAGGCCCACCAGGAAATGATAGCGGGCCAGGAACTCGCACCACGCGTCGTCGAGCAGCACGCCGTTGGTCTGGAGAGCGTTGCCCACCACCTGGCCGTCGGCCCCGTGACGCTGCTCGGCCTCCACCGCGGCGCGGAAGAAGTCGAGCCCGCACAGCGTGGGCTCCCCGCCCTGCCACGCCAGGATGCTCTGGGGCATCCGGTAGGAGACGAATTCCCGCACCATCCGCTCCAGCGTCGCCCGCGACATCTGCTTGCCCCGGCCCTCGCCAGGGGCGGCGAAGTAGGAGTCGGTGCCCAGGTAGAAGCAGTAGCGGCACCGCAGGTTGCACCGCGAGCCAGAAGGCTTGATAAGGAGCTGGAACTGGAGGCGTTCGCGGGGCATGCACTCCATCCTCGGGGGCCGCGCCGGCCCATCCCCAGTATATCGGACCCGCCGCGAGGACCCAATGGCCCGCCGCGCCGCGGGGCCAAAAAGAAGCTCCAGGAGGCCTTCCCTGGAGCCCGTCGCTGGCGGAGAGGGCGGGATTCGAACCCGCGGAGGAGGAGTATTTCCCCCTCATCGGATTAGCAATCCGACGCTTTAGACCACTCAGCCACCTCTCCAAGTGCCCTGGCCCGAACGATTACAACACGAATCCCAGCCCGTGTCAAGCGCCAGATTCCGCGTCGCCAGCGGCCCGGCCGAGGCGGAAAATCCTTCCCATGCGC
>JBKHIY010000022.1:0-51218 GCA_046538415.1 Candidatus Brocadiia bacterium
GTCGTATTCCGGCCCCGGCTTGCCGTCCACGACGACGCGCCACCGGTCGCCTTTCCGGGCGGCGTATGCGACGCGGCTGCCGTCGGGGCTGAAGACCAGCGAGCCCTTCAAGATGTCGTCGTATTCCGGCCCCGGCTTGCCGTCCACGACGACGCGCCACCGGTCGCCTTTCACGGCGGCGTATGCGACGCGGCTGCCGTCCGGGCTGAAGACCGGCGTGCCCTTCCCGATGGCGTCGTATTCCGGCCCTGGGTTGCCGTCCACGACGACGCGCACCTTGTCGCCTTTCACGGCGGCGTATGCGACGCGGCTGCCGTCGGGGCTGAAGACCAGCGAGCCCTCGAAGATGCCATCGTATTCCGGCCCCGGCTTGCCGTCCACGACGACGCGCACCTTGTCGCCTTCGACGGTGACGTATGCCAGGTGGAGGCCGTCCGTGGTGAATGCACGGAAGAGAATCCGCCGGTGGAGAGAGCGCAGCCGCTGCTCCTGGACCCGTTCGCCGGCGTCACCCCTTGCGGCGAGGGCCAGCGCGGCCGCGGCGAGTGCGCCAACGAGGCGCGCCCGAGTGCGATGTGCTGCTCCCATGATAGTCCCTCCTTGCAGGTGGCGAAATGCCAAAGCCTCTTCCCGCAGGCGGAGAAGCCCCCTCGCCAGAACATGCACCGCGTCGCGGGCGCGAGTCAAACTTCGGGGGGCGGGGAGCCGGGCGGGGAGGGCGGGCGGAGCGCCGGCCAGGGCTCAGTCCTCGGCCGGCCACTCCCGCTCCTCCTCCCCCACGCGGTAGCAGAAGCGCTTCCAGGTCACCTCGCGGCCGGAGACGGGGCAGCGGAGGCTCACGGTCTTCGCGTCGGCGGCCACCACCTCCCAGTCGCCCTGGCGCGGCCCCGCGGTGATGCGCATCTTCGTGCCCGGGGCGAACGGATAGGGCTCGAAGAGCACGACGCGGTGGGTGGCCATGTGACCCGCCCTCCTTCACGCCTGGGGGCCGACGGGGAACTGTAGTTCGGTGCGGAAGGTCTGGGGGTCGCCCCCGCCGCCGGCGTCGGGATGCACCAGGTAGACCTCTCGCGGCGGGCCGCTCGGCTCGACCCCCTCCCAGGACAGCCAGGCGAGGAACTCGGCGTAGTGGGCCGGCAGCTCGCTGTAGGGCCCCTCGACCACGGTATAGAGCACGTCAGTGGCGGGGAGGCGCCTGACCTCCACGTCGCCCGAGCCCTCGGTGCCCTGGGGCACGGGCAGGCACACCTCGAAGCGGCCCGCTTTCCACGCCGCCTCGTCGGGCGGAGAGAGGAAGCGGGTGAACGGCCTGCCCGCGGGCTCGACGCCGGCCTGGCCGGCCCAGGCGAAGAGCCGGTGGTGCACGCTGCCGATGTCGCCGTAGGGGCCCTGGTGGTCCAGGCAGGCCACGGTCTGGGGCTCGATGTGCTTGCGTTGCGGGGTTTCCATAGGTGTCCTCGGTGCGGCGGGTGGGGTGTAGTGTGGACCGTGAGGCGGATTGTAGCCCCTGGCGAGCCGAGGAGTCAAGCCGGGAAATCGTTCGCCCGCATGGGGCTGGGAGCCTCTCGGGCGGGGACGCGATAGCTCGCGAGCGCGGCCCGGCGGGCGCGCTCTTCGCTTCGGTCTGTGCTCTTGGGAGGGCGGGGTGATTTCGGTTTAGCGCTAAACCGTAATGACGCTCCCGCCCGGCGCGAGGCCCCAGGGGCCGAGGGCCGGCACGTGGGCCCGGCCTCGAAGGCATGGCGCGGGCAAGAAGCTACTCCTCGGCCGGCCCGGCCTTCGGCGGCGGGAGCTCGAGGTCGGCGGGGCGCACGCGGCGGGGGCCGTTGATGGTGGCGTGGTTGCGGAAGCGGCTGTGGTCCTTGGCGTGGCCTCCCTCGGCCTGGTCGAAGGACAGGTGGAGGACGGTCTGGCGGTCGGGCTCGAAGTGTCGCTGGGGAGTGAATGGCTCCTTGTAGCGGGGGCCGATGGACAGGCGCACCTCGTCGATCGCCCCGTTCCAGAAGCCCATGGGGTTGGCCTCGCCGCTCCTGGCGCCGATGAGCAGGGGATGGTCGTCATAGGCCAGCTCGCGACGGGTGTGGGTGCGGTCGACGGCCTTGCCTCCGACGAAGAGCACGCGCTCCTGCTTGTGATAGACCAGTGCGACGTGGAGCCATTGGCCGGCGGGGCACGGCTCGCGGCTCACTCGCACGTTGGCGTTCACCCCGTCGCCGGTGGCGTAGCCCCACATGCCGTTCTTGACGAAGAGGTCGAAGGACTGGGCTCCGACCCATCCCACGGCCTTGCTGGCTACGTGCTGCTGGGGCTCGCCGCCGGGCCGCCGCCACACCCAGGCCTCGAGGGTGAAGCTGCGCAGGTGGAGGGGGTAGCCCCTCTCGCCGGCCTTGCGGTCGGCGACCTCGACGCAATCGGAGGCGCCGTTGAAGTCGAGGGCGAAGCCGGCCTTCTCGTCCTCGCCCCCCTCCTCCTGGGGCTGGGGCTCCTGGCCCAGGGTACGGAGGGCGGCGAGGGCCTCCTGGGGCACGCCGGCCTCGATGGCGCGGCGGAAGGCGGCCTCGGCACGCGGGGGCTGGCCGTCCTGGTCGTAGGTGTGGAAGAGGGCGAGGATGAGGGCCCGGCGGGCGGCGTCGGCGTCGGCCAGCCCGTGGCTTGCGAGCTGGGCGAGGCGCTCGGCGCTCAGCCCGTCGAGGTCGCGCTTGATGCGCCCGGCGCCGAGGGCCAGGACCAGGGTGTCGCCCTCCAGGCCCTCGACCGTGTAGGTGTCGGCCTCGAGGCGGAAGGGCTGGCCCTTGCGGGCCTGGACGCCGTCGTGCACGGCCTGCCAGAAGGCCGCCAGGAGGGTGGCGGCTCGGAGGTGCGGCTGGAGGGCCTCCCGGGCCTGCTCGGTGGGCGCCCGGTCGATGGCCTGGCGGACGAGCTGGCGTGCCTGGTCGTAGCGGCGCTCGGCCCACAGCTTCTGGAGCGTGCGGGCCAGCTCGCGGCGTGCCTTGCGGGCCTGGGCTTCGGCTTCGGCGGCGCGCTGGGCGATGGCCTGCTCGATGGCCTGGAGCCTGGCGGCGGCCTGCTGGTTCAGCTCGGGGTCGGCGTAGTCGGCGTCCCGCAGGAGGTCGGCGGCTTCCTGGAGCTTGCCCTCCTGGTGCAGCTCTTCCGCACGCTCCATGTCCTGGGCGAAGGCGTCCTCGGCCTGGGCCTGGAGCTGTCGCAGGAGTCGGTCGCGCTGCTGGAGGGCCTCGTCGGTTCGCAGGTGGTCGGGGATGTGCTTGAGGACCTGGAGTGCGGCGTCGAACTGGCGCTTGGCGGCGAGCTCCCGGGCCTCGGCCTGGGCGCCCTGGAAGTGCTCGGCCACGGCCTTCTCCAGGCGGGCGACGACGTGGTCGAGGAGTTCGCTGGCCGCGTCGACGATGCGGCGGTTGCGGGCCTTCTCGACCTTTCGGTGGCGGAGGATGAGGTCCTTGAAGCGGCTCACCTGTGCGGGGTAGTCGAAGGGATGGTTCTCGATGTAGTGGCGGATGGGGCGGAGGGCCTCGGTCACGTAGTCGGGCTCTCCGGCGGGCTCGGGCTGGGGCTTCTCGGGGGGCGGCTCGGGCTCGGGGCCTTTCTTGGGCTCGGGGGGGATGGGCTCCGGCTCGGGGGTCTGGTCCTTCTCCTTTTCGGAGCGGCGGGTCCTGGCGCGGTTGTCCTGGGATTCGCCACTTCGTCGGGCGATGAGGACGGCGGCCACGGCGGCCAGGGCGGCGAGGGCCGCGACGACGGCCAGGGTGGCCAGAGCCCGGGGGAGCTTGCGACGGGGCTGCGGGGCGCGGTGGTGGTGGGCCCGGGCAGCGATGTCGGAGAGGGCGTGGGTGAGGGCCGTGCGGAAGCGGGCCACGGACTCGAAGCGGTCGTCGGGCGAGGGCGCGAGGGCCGTGCGGACGACGCGGTCGACGGAGGGGGCGAGCCCGTCGACGAGTCGGCTGGCGGGCCGGAAGGTGCCCACCGGGAGCTGGCCGGTGAGCATCTGGTAGACGATAACGCCGAGGGCGTAGATGTCGGCCCGGTGGTCGACGTTGGCGGCGTCCTCGCGCTGCTCGGGGGCCATGTAGTCGGCGCTGCCCATCACGGTGTGGGCCATGGTGAGCTGGCGGTCGGCGGTGGTGGCTCCGCCCAGGATGCGGGCGATGCCGAAGTCGGCCAGCTTGGGCGTGCCGTTGGGGTCGAGGAGGATGTTGCCGGGCTTGAGGTCGCGGTGGACGATGCCGTGCTCGTGGGCGTATTCGAGCCCGGCGCACACGCCCTGGAGGATGGCGCGGGTCTCCTCGGGGGCGATGCGGCCCTCGCGGAGGAGGCGGTCGCGGAGGGTCTTGCCCTCCACGTATTCCATCACGAAGTAGTAGGTATCGCCCTCCGCCCCTTTGTCCAGGATGCCCACGATGTTGGGGTGGGAGAGGCGGGCGAGGGCCGAGGCCTCGCGGTTGAACCGCTCGACGAACTGGCGGTTGTGGGCGAAATGCCGGGGCAGGACCTTGAGGGCCACCGTGCGGTCCAGGGACAGCTGGGTGGCCTTGTAGACCACCGCCATGCCGCCCCGGCCCAGGAGCCCCTCGATGCGGCACGCGCCCAGGGTGTCGCCGGGCTTCAGGTCGTCGGGGCGGGGCATCCGCCCCAGGTCGAGCTTCTGCCCGCAGTGGGGACACCGCCCCTTGCCGCTCATGGCCTCGTCGGGCACGGCGAAGGCGTGGCGGCACGATGGACACCGTATGCGCATGGGGCGCCCCGCGCAAGAATCGCACTGGCCGGCCCGGGGGCTGTCCGCGTCGTGGCGGCGGGCCGGGCTCGACGCCACCCTATCGTAGCACACGCCCTCGCCGCGGGCAACTGCCCTTGGCACCCACCCTAGTCCGCCAGGACGGGCGAGACAAGCCCCTTTACGCCCCTTTACATCCGCACACCACACGTGACAGGGCGCGGCCCGGCGCGGGCGGTTGACACCCGCCGCACGGAGCCCTAGACTACGGGCGGGCCGGCCCGCGGGGTCGGCACGTGGCTGGGCGGCTTCGGCGCAAGGAGCGTGGGACCGCCATGAGGCTCTGGGTCCGGCTGGTCGCCGCTTTCCTCTTCGTGGTGCTCCTGCTCGGCGCCACCACGGTGCTCACCGGCAGCCGGCTGATCGACGGCACGGTGCGCCGGGAGGCCCAGCACCGCACGGAGCTGGACCTGCGCAGCGCGCGGGCGGAGATCGACAGCCGCCTGGCGCGCATTGAGAGCGTGGTGGAGCACGCGGCCCGGATGCCCCTGGTGGAGCAGGCGCTCGCCGACGCGCCGCCCCAGGGCGCGCCCTACAGCCTGGAGGAGGAGCGGCGGCGCTACGACCTCGACGCGCTCAGCGTGTGCAACGCCGAGGGCCGCGTCGTCCTCCGCTCACGCCATCCCTACGAAAGCGGGGGCAACCTCTCGCGCGACCCCGTGGTCGAGCGCGCCCTGGAGGGCCAGGCCAACCACGGGATCGTGGTGCTCTACCGCGACGAGCTGGCGCGGGAGGGCACCGAGCTGCCCCGCCAGGCCTTCGTGAGCTTCGTGCCCACCCCCCGGGCCAAGCCGAGGGCCGAGGACAGCGAGTCGTCGGGCATGATGCTCTGGGCCGCGGCGCCCGTGATGGCCGACGGCCGGGTCCAGGGCGCCGTCTACGGCGGCGTGCTGCTCAACCGCAACTGGGAGCTGGTCGACGCCATCCGCGATACCGTCTTCGGCGAGGAGACCTACGAGGGCAAGAACGTCGGCACCGTGACCATCTTCCTGTGGGACGTGCGGGTGGCCACCAACGTGAAGACGGAGCGGGGCAACCGGGCCATCGGCACCCGCGTCTCCGCCGAGGTCTACGACCGCGTGCTGGAGAGCGGCCGCCGATGGTACGAGCGGGCCTTCGTGGTCAACGACTGGTACATCTCGGCCTACGAGCCCATCCGCAACCCCCAGGACGAGATCGTCGGCATTCTCTATGTGGGCGTGCTGGAGGCGAAGTACGCCGACCTGCGCGACCGCATCCTCCGCACCTTCCTCACCCCCATCGGCATCGCCATCGTCATCTCCGTGGCCCTCTCCTTCCTCCTCGCCCGCACCATCGCCCGCCCCGTGCGCGAGCTGGTCGTGGCCTCCAAGCGCCTGGCCGACGGCGACCTCGACTACCGGCCCCCGCGGGCCCGCTCCTCCCCCGAGCTGGCCACCCTCACCGATGCCTACAGCCAGATGGCCGACGCCATCCACCAGCGCGACGAGGAACTGCGGCGGCGAAACCTCGAACTCCAGGCCTCCAACGAAAAACTCTCCCAGCTCAACCGCAACTACATGGACATGCTGGGCTTCGTGACCCACGAACTGAAAAACCCCCTCAACAGCGTCATCTTCTCCGCCGCTGCCCTCCGCGACGGATACATGGGCGAGCTCAACGACAAGCAGCGACAGAGCGCCGAACGCGTGGTCCGAAACGCCAAGTACCTCGAGGAGATGATCCGGAACTACCTCGACCTCTCCCGCATCGAAAAAGGCGAGGTCGAGCTCAACCCTCAGCCCATCGACCTGCGGACCGACGTCGTCGAGCCCATGGTCGCACAGCTCCAGCCCCAGCTCGACGAGGCAGGGATGCACCTGGATAACCAGGTGCCCCAGGGCACCCGCCTGGTCGCCGACCCCGCCCTGCTGCGCATCGTGGTCGACAACCTGCTCACCAACGCCGCCAAGTACGGCCGGGAGGAGGGCCGCGTCGAAATCCGATGCCAGGACCTCGACTCCCAGGTCCGATTCTCCGTGTGGAACGAGGGCCAGGGCATCCGACCCGACGACCTGCCCAAGCTCTTCGGTAAGTTCGCACGTCTCCAGCAGCCCGCCACCGCCACCCGCAAGGGCACCGGCCTGGGCCTGTTCGTCAGCCGCGACCTCGTCCGCCGCCACGGCGGCGAGATGTGGGCCGAGAGCCGCCACGGCGAATGGGCCGAGTTCATCGTCACCCTCCCCAAGAGCCCCCCAGCCGCCGAGCAGCAGCCCCCCGACGACGAGGCCTAGCCGCCGCGGCCCGGGACTTGTCGGAGTCTCCAGACTCCCCCCTCGCCCATGTTGACGGCACGGACGGGGGCGTTGCCGCGCCGCAACATCATAACAGCTTGCGAACGCGACGCTTGCGGCTTTCGCTGGATCTCATGTTGCCGATCCGCAACATGGCCGCCCCCATCCCCGCGCCCGGGCATCGGCGACCCGAGCAGGCCAGCCGCGCAAGCATCCGCGCCACAAGGACTTGCGAAAGAGAGAAAACTTACCGCAGGAGCCGCCGGTTGGCACGACGGTTGCAAGCTACCCCGGTGGGAGAGCCTATAGCGTATGCCTGAATAAGTGAGGAACATCCCCATGACCCAGCGTCGTATCCTGGCGGGCCTGGCGGCCATCCTCCTCGCCCTCGTCGCGGGGCCGGCCGCCGAGGCCGCGTTCATCGGCACCGAGATCGGCTCCACCTGGGGCGGTAGCTCCAGCGGCACCCCGCCGGGGCCGATCACCGTGACGGGCAACGGAAAAGACATCTGGGAGAGTGCCGACGCCTTCCACTACTACCACGACGCCTGGAGCGGCAACTTCAACGCCGTCGTCCGCCTCCTGAGCCAGGAGAGCACCGACGGCTGGGCGAAGGCCGGCATCATGGCCCGCGAGACCACCGCGGCCAACTCCCAGCACGCCCACGTCTCGGCCACCCCGAGCAACGGCGTCGCCTTGCAGTGGCGCGACAACAACGGCGGGAGCTCCGGCTGGCCGAACACTCGCATCCCCGGCTCGCCGAACAGCGGCGCCGCGCCCTTCTGGATGTCCCTCAGCCGCAGGGGCTCGACCTTCACCGCCCGCTGGGCGCCCGACGACGGCGGCGACCCCGGCTGGTGGTCCGAGGCCCACACCCACAACAACGCCATGCCCGACGACATTCGCCTGGGGCTCAGCGTCACCAGCCACACCACCGGGAGCACGAGCACCTGCGAGTTCGACGGCTTCCTGATGGGCAACTGGCAGACCGGCGCGTCGCTGAGCGTGGCCGGGCCGAAGAACCCCAGGGTGATGGGCCAGGCCTACGCCCAGGACCGGGACAGCGGCGACGTGCTCGGCCCCGTGCACTGGAAGATCGACCGCCTCATCCCCCTCGTCTACGACGGGCCGGGGGTCAAGAACGAGTGGTTTCCCAATGAGAGCCACACCCCGCCGCTCGTCGTGCCCCCCTTCCCCACCGACGAGATCAACTGGTGGAGTGGCCACTACCCGCCGGAAGTGGGCTGGTCGGGCAATCACAACAACTTCTCGGTCCGCTACACCGGCCAGTTCTTCGCCGACCACGACGGCACCTACGCCTTCGAGGAGCACGTGGACGACGAGGCCTGGCTGTGGATCGACGGCAGCCAGGTCATCCACAACAGCCAGTGGGACGTCGATACCACCGGCACCATCGACCTGCTGGCCGGCTGGCACGACCTCGAGTTCCGCACCCGCGAGGCCGGCGGCGGCGACTTCGGCCGCCTGCGCTGGGACCCCGACGGCGGCACCGACTGGGCGGTGATGGACGTGGATAACGCCGACCTCTACACCTCCTTCGACTACACCGAGACCATCGTGGAGACGCTGGCCGAAGGATGGGGCAACGTCGGCGATCCCCTCGACCCCGACTACTTCGGCCTGTTCCTCGACCAGCCCGAGGACTACCACCTGCGCCTGACCGTCGACTACTTCGGCGAGACCTCGGTGGCCGAGGGCACCTTCCGCGGCGTGCCCGAGCCGGCCACCTGCCTGGTCCTGGGCGGCGGCCTCCTGGCCCTCGCCCGCCGCCGCCGCCGACGGCGCAGCTAGCGCTCCTCGTGCCCTCCGCCTGCGCCTCTCCCCATCCCTTGACTCCGATCATGCTCCCCTGTACCCTGCGCATGGAGGACGCGCGGGCGGCTACAAAGACCAATGTACTCATGCGAGGGGACGGGCTAGACGGGAAGGAGACCGTGTGATGAGGAAGGCAGGACTGTTTGGCTCGCTATTGGTCCTGGCGCTGCTCGTGCCCCGGCCGCTGGCGGCGCACTGCGAGATTCCCTGCGGCATCTACGACGACCAGGCTCGCGCCCAGCGCATCGCCGAGCACATCATGACCATCGAGAAGTCGATGCGCCAGATCGCCGAGCTGCGAGCCGCCGGCGAAAAGAACTACAACCAGCTCGTGCGCTGGATCGTGAACAAGGAAGACCACGCGACGAAGCTCCAGCACATCGTCACCCAGTACTTCATGACCCAGCGGCTCAAGCCCGCCGACCCCGCCGACGAGGCCGCGCACGGCAAGTACATGGCCCAGCTCGAAGTGCTCCACGGCATGCTGGTGGCCGCCATGCGGGCCAAGCAGACCACCGACCTGGCCCATGTGGCGCGCCTGCGCGAGCTGCTCGAGCGCTTCCGCACCCTCTATTTCGGCGAGAAGGCGGAGGCCGGCGCCCACGCCCACGGCCACAGCCACTGAGCCCGGGGGGACGCCATCGGCGTCGGAGTCCAGGGAGGGAGGATAGCGCCGGCGCTAGGCGCCGAGGACGCAGCGCTGGAGCTCGTCCATGCGGGCGTTGGCCGCCTCGGGGTCGCGGGCCTCGACGGTCAGGCGCAGCAGCCGCGGCTCGGTGCCCGAGGGGTGGAGGCAGAACCACCAGTCCGCATAGTCCTTGCGCACGTCGGGCCCGATCCGTGTGACGCGTCGGGCCTCGTCGTCGGCGAAGTGCTCGTCGGCGCGGCGGATGCCGTCGAGCACGGCCTGGTGGTCGGCCAGCTCGAGGTTGACGTTGGGCGCCCGGTAGTAGCGCTGGCGGAGGGGCTCGAGCAGGGCGGAGAGCGGCTGGTCGGTGGCCGACAGCAGCTCGAGGGCGAGCAGGGCGGCCAGCATCCCGCTGTCGCAGTAGTAGAAGTCGCGGAAGTAGTAGTGGCCGCTCTGCTCCCCCGCGAACAGGGCGTCGACCTTGCGCATCCGCTCCTTGATGCGCGAATGGCCCACGGGCGCCACCATGGGCTCCCCGCCGGCCTCCCGCACGCAGTCCTCGACGGCCAGGCCGCTGGTGAGGTCGAAGAGCACCTTCTGGCCGGGATGGCGCTTGAGCATCACCTGGGCGAACAGGCCGGTGAGCAGCGAGCCGCTGACCGGCTGGCCGCACTCGTCGACCATGGCCACGCGGTCGGCGTCGCCGTCGAAGGCGATGCCCAGGTGGGCGCCCTGGTCGAGGACGGCGGCGCGGAGCTGCTGGAGGTTGCGGGGGTCGGAGGGGTCGGGGCGATGGGCGGGGAAGGTGCCGTCGAGCTCGAAGTTCAGGGGGATAATCTCGCAGGGCAGCCGCTCGGCCAGGCGGGGGAAGACCGCTCCCGCCATGCCGTTGCCCGCGTCGACCACGATCTTGTGGGGCCGGATGGGCTCCACGGCGATGGAGAACAGGCGCTCGAGGTAGGCGGGGAACACGTCGCGCCTTTCGAGCGCGGGCGCCGGGATCTCCTCGGGGGCGCCGTCGTTGCGGGCGATCACGATGTCCCGAATGATGTTCAGACCCGTGTTGGCGCAGATGGAGCGGGCCTCGCTGAGCACGAACTTCAGGCCGTTGTACCTGGGGGGGTTGTGGGAGGCGGTGATCATCACCCCCGCGTCGAACTCGTCGGGATACTCGCCGGTCACGAAGTAGATCACGTCCGTGCTCACCAGCCCCACGTCCACGGGCGTGATGCCGCCCACCTCGAGCCCGTGGGCCACGGCGTGGGCCATGGACTCCGAGCCCAGGCGCATGTCGCGCCCCACGACCACGCGGCCGGTCTCCACGCGCATCGCCTCCTCCAGGTAGGCGGCCAGGGCACGGCCCACCCGGAAGGCGATCTGGGGCGTGAGCTCCTGGGGATAGAGGCCCCGCATATCGTAGGCCTGGAAGACCCGGCTGACGGCGCTCTTGAGGTCCATGGCGCTTCCTGGTCGGGGAGGGGGAGAAGGTCCGGCGAAAGCGTACCCCCGCCGGCGCACGATGTCAAGCGGGGGCTCTGCCCGGGGGAACGGGGTTCAGCGCCCCTGTGCCCGCGGCGGCGGGTCGCCGAGCAGGGGGCCGTAGGTGGCGGGCATGCGGTCGCGGGGGCCGATGGAGCGCCAGTGGCCCACCCAGGGCAGGCGCTCGCGGGACGCCAGGTCGACCTCGGCCCAGGCGATGTCGCCATTGCGGTCCGTGGCGGCCCGGATGCGGCCCAGGGGGTCGATGACCATGCTCCGGCCGTCGTAGACCGAGGGGACGAGCACCAGCCCGTTGTCGCGGGCCCGCACGCGGAAGGTCGTCTCCCCGTCCACGCGGCCCTCGCGGTCGGGCAGGGTGTTGCCCCAGGTGGGGGCGAAGAGCACCTCGGCGCCGCCGAGGGCGAACGCCGCCGCCGCCTCGGGGAAGAACCAGTCGTAGCAGATCATCACCGCCACCGCCCCGAAGTCGGTCTGGAACACCGGGTATTCGCCGCCCGGGGTTACGCCCTTGCGCCACTCCTCGCGGGGCAGGTGGACCTTGCGGTAGGTGCCCGCCAGGCGGCCCTGGCGGTCGATGAGGACCGCGGTGTTGTAGACCTGCTGGCCGTGGCGCTCGGTGACGCCGGCCACCACCCAGATGCGGTTTCGCCGCGCCGCCTGGCCCAGCCGCTCGGTGACGGGGCCGGGCACGGGCCGGGCGCGGGCCTCGAGGCCGGCCCCCGTGCCCACGGCCAGGATGGCCTCGCCCAGGCACACGGCGTCGAGGCCCAGCTCGCCGGCGGCGTCGATCTGCTCGCACCACAGGTCGAGGTTCTTCGCCGGCGTGCTGTTGGCGGGCCGCAGGTACACGGTGCCCAGCCTGGCCTTGCGGGGCTGGGGCGGCTCCGCGGGCCGCAGGCTCACCCGCCGCCAGAGCAGGGAGCCGCCCTGGGGCCACTTGGCCTCGAGCGACAGTCGCGCCCCGTCGGCCTCGGCGGGGGCCACGAGCACCTCGCGGAACCGCCCCTCGTCGCCCGACAGCACGGGGCCGCGGACGTAGAAGCCCGCGGGGTGCACCGCCTCCCCGCCCCGCGTCCAGGTCAGGCGCACCGGGGCGGAGCGGAAGGGCGAGGGGATGTCGCGCACGCGGCAGACGGCCTCGACCGCGTAGGCGCCGCCGCCCTGGATGCCGCCGACGTCCTGGCTCGCGCCGCCCACGGCGTGGCCGGCGCCCTCCATCAGCAGTCCCTCTGGTGTGGCGCGCACGGTGCAGGCCGCGGCCTGCCATTCGGGCGCCCACGGCGTCCAGCCCTCGGGCAGGCCGTCCTCGCCCGCGCGCTGGAAGCGGGGGTTCCGTACCAGCTCGCCACCCCGCCCCGCGGCGAGGAGGACGAGCAGGAGGCCGAGCGCCCATCCGCCGGTGAGTCCCGTCATGGCCGAATCCCCAGGACACGGGTGCGTGGGAGCAGCGGACCCTTCGGAGGGGCAGTGTAGAGCCTCCGCCGCCGGGCCGCAAGTGGCGGGCGTTGACTCCCCTCCCCCACGCGGGTATCATCGGGGGCCTGCGGCGCGTGCCGCGCCCCCTGCCCCATGCGAGAGCCCACCATGCGAGTGCTCGTCCTCCTGTGCGCCGCGGCGGGTGTGGCGTTCGGTGGCGCCGCCCCCGACCAGGTGCTGGTGCTCTACAACGCCGACTGGACCGAAGACCTCGACGGCACCGAGCCGGGCCAGGACTCCCTCGAAGTGGCCCGCTACTACGTGGCCCAGCACACCGACCCCCAGACGGGCAAGAAGCCCCATCTGCTCGGCCTGCGGTGCGCGAAGCCCGAGGCCCGGCGGCTCGACCAGATGCGCCTGCCCGAGGACAGCGAGGACAATACCCTCGGTCTCCGCCGCAAGGACGACGGCTCGCAGCCCAAGGAGCCGCCCTGGAGCGCCAGCGGCATCGCCGTCTTCGACCGGGGGCAGATGAAGCGCCTCGACCGCCGCTCCCTGGTCATCAAGGTGTGTCCCACCGAGGAGGAGGACGACGCCGAGGTGGCCTGGGCCGAAGGCCAGGCCAGGGGCGGCTACCCCCTGGAGCAGAAGGAGCACGGCGAGCGCTACCTCGCGGTCGGCGTGCCCCAGCGCTGCGACCTGCCCGACGGCTTCTTCGCCTGGGTCGAGGCGAAGACCAAGGAGGGGGAGCCGCTGGTCGACTTCCACGCCCAGTACTTCTACCCCGACGGCTTCGCCCCCGACTTCGCCGGCCCCGATGGCATCCGCGACGACGGCAACTACCTGGCCGACATCGCCACCCCCGTCAAGGCCTTCCTCGAGGACCCCGCCAACCGTCTGCCCGACGGCACGCCGCTTCGCGACCACATCCTCTATATCGTGGCCTGCTACGGGCTGCCCAAGCAGGTGGAGGCCTCCTTCGGCGTGGCCCGCGGGGTGCGAGGGCGCTGCGGGCGCCGCGACGACGGGCGCTCGCTGGAGGCCGCCCTCATCGTCCTCTACCATGACATGGCCCGCTACCACCAGCCCATCGTCTTCCCCGCCTCCCGGGGCAAGGTCCACAGCAGCTTCATCGTCAGCCGCCTGCGCCTCACCCTGGCGGGGGCCAATCCCTACCGCCACCCCGGCACCCACTCCCGCCGCAAGAAGGGAAAAGGGCTCGAGGGCAGCCGCCTCTATCCCAGCTACGGGCCCCAGGCGTCCCGCATCCCCCACTTCGCCGCCGCGCGGCGCCAGCTGGGCGACCGATTCCTCTACTCCGCCACCCGCATCGACGCCCGCCACCCCGAGCTGGCCAAGGCCCAGGTCGACGGGGCCATCTACGGCACCCGCCACCTCACCCCCGAGCTCGGCTGGTTCTGGAACGAGGGCTACGCCGCCGCCGACCAGGGGGCCCTGGAGCTGAAGTACTTCGGCTTCCGCGACCGCCCCCGCCCCCAGGACCAGGGGCGGGTGCTCTTCTACTTCGGCGACTTCGGCTACAGCACGGCGTACCTCGAGGACCCCGAGAAGCCGCCGGTGCCCTACCTGCGGGGCTTCTACCCCGGCTCCTACGCCGCCGCCGTGCGCTCCTACCTGGGCTGGGAGCTCAGCCGCCGCGTCTCCCAGCTCTACGACCACAACAGCCGCTACCCGGAGCGAATGCTGGAGGCGGGCGCCACCGTGTGCGCCACCAGCGCCCACGGAGCCCACGACACCTCGGGCACCTGGCCCGACGAGCAGGTGCTCTTCCACCACCTCCTGCGCGGCTACGACCTGGGCGAGGCCTTCCTGATGTCCAGCATCTACCTCGACTGGCTGCTCAGCCGCATCGGCGACCCCCTCTACCGCCCCGACCTGCGGCACACCGAGCCCGACGCCACGCCGCCCCAGGTCGAGGCCCCCATCGCCGTCCGCCTGGGCTCCGCCGACGGGCGCTACTTCGCCCGCCTCCGCCCCCGCCTCCAGGTGAGCCGCGAGAATCCCGAGATGGCCGACATCGCCGTCACCTACTGGCGGGCCCCCGACGCGAAGCGCACCGCCTCGCACTGGCGCTTCTCGCGCCGCCCCCGCGCCCTGCTCCTCCACCTCGAGCCCCAGGCCACCTACCACTACGACGTGGTGCTCACCGACCCCTACGGCAACCGCTTCTCCTCCGCCGAGGCGCTGGGCGACCTGACCTTCGAGACCGGCCCGCCGCCCCCGGCCAAGAAGCCCCTCCTGCGCCTGGACTACGAGGCGGAGCCCCAGGCGCCGACGACCATCGAGCTGGCGGGCGGCGAGGGCCAAGCCCCGCCGCTGGAGCCCGAGCGGGGCGAGCTGCACGTGGAGTTCACGCCCCAGAAGCCCGACTTCGAGCTGGTGGCCGGCGAGGGGCGGCGCTTCCTGCTCACCTCCGACCAGTTCGCCGTGGGCGGGCGGCTGGTGGCCTTCTGCTCCCCGCCGGGGGGAAAGCGGGGGCCGCGCTTCGAGCCCGGGCGCCGCTACCGCATCGTCGCCCGCTGGCGACGCCACCCCGTGGTGCGCCAGGCCGTGCTGGTGGCCCGCGACGGCCAGGAGTTCCAGCTCGGCTCCAACAACCGGCTGGCCTGGCTGGCCGAGCCCGTGGGCTCGCGACTCCGGGTGCGCAACCTCCACTGCACCGTCCACGCCCTCAGCATCTACGACGACACCCACCCCCAGCCGCTCGACCCCCTCTACCCCCGGCCCTTCGACCAGGACGGCTTCGAGGCCGCCGATGCCAAGGAGGCCCCATGACCAGCCGCCCCCTCGCCGCCCTGCTGCTCGCCGCTGGCCTCGCCGCCGGCTGCGCCCCGCGGGCCGCCGAGACCGAAGAGCCCACCGTGGACCTCCTGCCCGCCCCCAGGGAGCTGCACCTCGAGCGCTGGGAGTTCGAGCTCGACGAGCACGCCATCCTTCTGGTCTCCCAGCGGGCCAGCCGGGCCACGCGGCGGACGGCCCGCATTCTCCAGAAGGAGATTCGCCGCCGTTTCGGCCTCGACCTGCCCATCGTGCGCATCGCCGAGCAGGCCGAGCACGGGGTCACGCGACCCATCTGGGTGGTCGAGCCGGAGCTCGAGCGCCCGCCGGCCCGCACCATCGGGCGGAAGGGCCTCGAGTTCACCGACGCCATGCGCCCCGAGGGCTACTTCGTGCGGGTGGACGCCATCGAGGCAGTGGTCCACGGAGCCGACGCCGCGGGAGCCCAGCACGCGGCCCACGCCTTCCTCCAGCTCATGCGGCCTCCCGCCGGCGGCGGTCTCTTGGCCGAGAGCCGGCCTCCGACCATGCCTTGCCTGTGGCTCAAGGACTTCCCTACAAGGGAGATACGCCCCGCCCCGCCGCGCTTCCGCCTGCCCGAGGAGCCCGAGGCCGCCGAGCGGCTGCTCGCGGCCATGGCCCGCTATCGCCTGAATGCACTTCCCGCCAGCGCCCTGGCCGCCGAGCCCGAGCGAAGGCGCCGCGTCGGCGATGCCGCGGCGCGGTACCACATCCGCGTCCTCGACGAGGACGACGTGCCCGAGCCGCCCGAGGGGCCGCTGGCCCAGCTCGCCAGGCGGTGGGCAGGGCGCGGGGAGGCCGCCCGCTACGCCCTCGCGGCATTCGCGGAAGTCCTGTGGAATTCGGAAGATATGCTTAGCGTCGAGGAGTTCCGCCGCCGCTTCGCCGGCGAGACCTTCGGCACGCCCGCCGCGGCGGAGGCCCTCGCCCTCACCGACCAGGCCCTCGACCAGCCCCCCCAGACGGCCACGGAGCGCCGCGAGCTGCTCCGCCGCATCCGACGCCTCTGGCGAGGCGTGCGGGCCAAGCGCGCCCCCGTCGAAGCCTTTCTGGCCGTCGCCGAGCAGGCCCTCGCCCCACCCCGCTGAGGCCCGCGACGGAGCCCGCGGGCTAGCCCTCGCCCAGCAGATGGTCGACGAATTCCTCGAGGCTCAGGTAGCGCCCGGTGTGGATGTCGTAGCGCTCGCCCAGGCGGTCCTCGGTGTTCACCTCCTGCTGCTCGGCCAGCACCTCGCGGGCGATGCGGGCCAGCTCCTCGTCGCTCAGGCCACGGTCCTCGGCAAGCCGCCGCACGGCGGAAGCGTTGCGGGCGATGAGCAGGCGGCGGATCGCCGCCTTCGGATCGTCCAGCTCGGGAGCCGGCTCGTCGGGCGCCATGGCAGGGTCTCCGGGCACGGCGGGCGTAGGGCTGGCGGGACAGGGTAGCGGGCGGCGGGCCGCCTGTCAAGCCCCTCGGGGAGCTTCTTGACTCCCCGCCGGGCGGGGCTATAATGGCCGGTGCCGGCGGCCTCGCGGCAGGCGCTCGGCGGCTCCTCCCTCCCCGGTTTCGCGCGAGCCCCCGATGGAACTCCACGTGGCAGCCAGAACGGACGCCGGGCGCCTCAGCGACTACAACGAGGACCATTTCGTCGCCCGCAAAGACCTCGACCTCTACCTCGTGGCGGACGGGGTGGGGGGGCTGGAGGCCGGGGAGCTGGCCAGCCAGGTGGCCTGCCAGCTCGTCGAGCAGGCGGTGCGGCGCGACCTCGAGGCCGGCGTGCCCGCCCGCCGCCACGACCGGGTCCTGGCCAACGCCGTCCAGGAGGCCAACCGCGGCCTCTACGACTACGGCCGCACCCGCCCCGACCGCCGCGGCATCGGCACCACCCTCACCGCCCTGTGGTTCCACGGCGACCGCGTGCTCTTCGCCTACGTGGGCGACAGCCGCATCTGCCTGTTCCGCGACGGCCGGCTCCGACCGCTCTCTCGCGACGAGAAGGCGGGCCGCTACCGCCTCGCCGCCTCCCTCGGCCAGGCCCCCTCCTTGGACGTCCACCTGGGCATGGTGCGGCTGCGGGCCGGCGACCGCTTCCTCCTGTCGACCGACGGCCTCCACGGCCAGGTCGACCCGCAGGAAACCGCGGCGATCCTGGACGACCAGCCCCAGCCCCACGAGGCCTGCCAGCGCCTGGTGGCCCGGGCCAACGAGGCGGGCGGCGCCGACAACGTCACGGCGCTGGTGGCCCACGTCGAGCGGCCCGACCCGCCGCAGCCCTGGCGCTTCTCCCGCGTGCGCTTCGACGCCACCTCGCCCCTCGCCCGCCTGTGCCGCCGGCGGGTGCTGGTGCCCGCCGGCGTCGGCGTCGCCCTGGCGCTCGTCGCCCTCGTCCTGGCCACCGCCCTGCCCCGGGGCTCCGACGAGCGGCGGGCGCCCTCCCCCGCCGCGGGCCTCGCCCCCCTGGTCCACGAGGTCAACCGCCTCGCCGCCGAAGGCCGCAGCGGCGCCGCCACCGACTCTCTCAAGGCCCTCCTCCTCGAGGCCGTTCGCAGAGACCTGGAGCTGGACCCCCAGAATCTCGGCCTCGAGCCCGCCGCACGCCAGCTCTGGACTCCCGCGGCGGCCGCCGCGTGGGCCGAGCTCACCGCCCCCGCCCGCCGCCACCTCGAGCCCCTCGAGGGCAGCCCCGCCGGCGAGCTCGCCCGCACCCGCCTGGCGGAGGCCCGCCAGCGCCTCGAGCGCGCCGAGGAGCGCTTCCGCTCGGGCGACTGCCGGGCCGTGGCCGACGCCGTGGCCCGCTTCGAGCAGGCGGCCGCCCAGGCCGTCCAGCGGGCCCGAAGCGACATCCAGGACCTCAAGGTCCGCATCGCCGACGACATCGCCGTGTTGGGGATTCGCGCCGCGGACTTCCCGCCCGAGAGCGAGATGCGGCGCCAGCTCGAGCGCCGCATCGAGCAGGCCAGGCAGGCGCTGGACCGCGACGAGCTCGACGCGGCCCGGGCGCAGGTGCGGGCGGCCCGGCGAGCGCTATCCGGCGAGGGCCCGGAGTAGGGGCTGCGGGAGTGGCGCAGTGAGCCGCCGCACTAGCCGCCGCGCGGGCGCGCGAGAGCCGGATGCAGCATCAAGGGCCTGACCAGAGTCCCTGCCATAGGGAGCCGGGGCTCGAGCCATCCCGGGCCGCGGCGGGAGTGGCCGGGGCGGAGCCGGCGAGAAGCAGTACCGTGGTGCGGGGGGGCGAAGCGGTGGGCGCCCTGCCCCGGCCCAGGGCGCGTGCGAGGTGCCGTGGCAGGGGCCGTAGGCTAGCTGGCGGCGCGGGTGAGGCTCGGGGAAGCGGGAGGCGGCGGCCCGCCATTGGTGCGAGCGGTCGGCGAGAACACCGAGGCCCAGGCGGAGGCTGACGGCCCGGGCTAGGGGCGTGCGGCGCCGCACGGGGCCGGGACGAGGGCTCAAGCGGCGGGGCGAGGGGCTACAACTGTGCGGTTGAGAGGAGGCGATAGAATGCTGCGAGGGACCCTGGCGGTTGGCCTCTTGCTGGCGGCGGGAGCGGGGGTGCTCGCCGAGGGCGGAGGCGTGGTGCTGGACGTCGAGGACGTGCCGCTGAGCCGCGTGCTCGAGCTCCTGGCGGCCCAGGATGGGCCGACGCTCGCGCCGACGGCGGAGGTGGCGGAGCAGAAGGTGAGGTTCGCCGTCAAGACGCCTTCCAGCTACGGCGCGGCCCGCTGGCTATGTCGCGAGGCGGGCCTGGTGGTGGTCGCCAAGGGGGGGCGGCTGGTCATCGGCAGGCCGCCGGTGGACGAGGCGGAGAGCAAGGACTACCGCATCACCAAGCTGGTGCGGTCGGACGAGGAGGGCGAGGCGCTGGTGAGCTTCCTGCGCCAGGTCGTCTTCGCCGCGTATCCCCGGCGCACGGCGGCGGACGGGCAGCTCAAGCCGCGCCTCGAGGCCGCCTTCTCGAAGGGACGCCTCCGCGTGCTGGGCCCGCCCATGGTCCAGCGCGAGGTGCTGGGCCTCCTGCGGGCCGCCGCGGCCGCTCGCAAGCCCCGCTCCGGGGAGGACCTCGAGGTCACCTACCACCGCTACGAGATCGGCCTGTTCGGCCCGTGGCAGGCCGGCCACGGGCCGCCCCTGCGGGGGGAGGTGACGCTGGACGCCGACGCCGTCGAGGCGCCGGAGGTCGCCCGGGCCCTCACCTCTCAGGCCCCGGTGAGTTTCTTCATCGATCCCTGGGAGGAGACGTTGCGGGGGCGGAAGGTGACGTTGCGGGCGGAGGGCGAGGTGCTGGCCACGGTGGTGGAGCGGCTGGAGAAGCAGCTCTTCGCCGAGCGGGTGTGGTACGACGGCGCCTGGGTGTTCGTGCGGGCGGCGCGGCGGCCTATCTTCGAAGGCCTGGTGGTGCGGGTGTACAACATCTCGGGCGACGAGTTCGGCGGGATGATGGCCGCGCTCATCGAGCGGCGGGTGCGCGCCCTGCGCCTGGGCGGCGACCTGCCCTACGGCGTGGAACGGGTGGGCGAACGCTACTTCACGTCGGCCACGCCCGAGGCCCAGGAAGTGCTCGAGCGCCTCTTCCAGCGGGCCGGCGAGCGGCGCTGGCCGCGCTGGCGCTAGGCCCCCGCCGGTGTGCGGCGCCGCACACCCGGGACGTTCCACGTGTAACGGGGGGGTCGCATCGAGGCCCGATGCGCCGACGCATCAAGAGGTTAGGGGGATGAACCCGGTCCCGTGGGGCGCCGTGCGGCGCGGCGCTGAGCCGCGGCGCTCGGGCTGGAGGGGGCGAGAGGCGCGGGCCTACTTCTCTTCCGCCTCGGGCTCCTCGGGCGGCGCCGGAGGCCTGGCGTCGCGGGCGCAGCGGAAGCCGACGCTGGCGAGGCGCTTGCGGGGGTCCATGGCCCAGCGGTTGTAGGTGCGAAGTCCTGCGGCCTGGAAGTTCCAGGACCCGCCTTTGACCACTCGCTGGGTGCCGGTGGGCGGCCCGGTGGGGTTGTCGAGCCTTCGGGCGTCGGGCAGGGGTGCGAACCAGTCGGCGGTCCACTCGCAGACGTTTCCCGCCATGTTGAGGCATCCGGCGGGGCTGGCGCCCTGGGGGAAGGAGCCTGCCGGGGCGGTGTACTTGAAGCCGTCGGCGGCGGCGAAGGAGCCGAGGAAGTTGGCCCTGTGGAGGGCGACCTCCTCGGGCGGCTGCTCGCCCCAGGGATAGGTGCGGCCGTCGCTGCCCCGCGCGGCCCGCTCCCATTCGGCCTCGGTGGGCAGGCGCTTGCCCGCCCAACGGGCATAGGCGGTGGCGTCGAACCAGTCGATGCCGACCACCGGGTGGTGGCCCTGCGCCTTGCCCAGGTGGGGGTTCGACCAGAAGGTGGGCTCATGGTCCTTCTTGTCGCTGGGCTGGTCGGGGTGGCGCCAGGCGGCGTCGCCCTCCTTCTCGCAGGCGGCGAGGAAGGCCGCGTACTGGGCGTTGGTGACCTCGGTCCTGTCGATGTAGAAGGCAGGGAGGGTGACCCTCTTGGGGCGGCCGGAGTCGGCCATCAGGAACTGGCCGGCGGGCACCAGGAGGAGGGTGGAGCCGTCGGCCGGGTTCTCGACCCTCTCCGGCAAGGCGGCGGCCGCCTCGGGCTCGGCCTGGGGCGCGGCCGCCTCCTCGAGCGGGGTGCAGCCTTCCACGAGGCCCAGGGCGAGCACGAGGGCGGCGATGGGCAGCAATGCGGCGCAGCGGCTCATGTGCGGTCTCCACGCGGGAGGGGGCTATAGGCTGGGAAGAGCAGTCGAGAGTCCTATCTAGCATGCGCCGGCCCGCGCTGTCAAGCCCTTTTGCGCCGCCAGGCTGACCCTTTTCCTGGGTCTTCCCCTCAGCCGGCACCGGACCCCGACGCGCGCTGCCGTCCGACTGTGCGGCGCCGCACAGCCCGCTGCCCTGCCTGCGCTCTGCGGCGAGCTGCTCCGGCGCTCGGCCGGCCCCGCCCGCTTCGCCTCCGCCGCTGGGCACCCCCAGGCCCTCGCTTCCTCGGTCCGCGACGCCCGGGTCCCCGCCCCCCTGCTGCGCCCCTGTCTGCCGCTTCGGTGGGCCTAGCCTGGGCGCCGGGGCCGTGGCGGCGCGGGGCTGGGCAGAGGTCCGCGCCCGCTCCCCGGAGGATGATGGGGCTCGCCCCGTCGCGGAGCCTGGGCGGTCGCGAACCCGGGCGTGCACCCCGAGGGGTGCCGGCGCGCTGCGCCTCGTTGTGGCGATGGGACACCCGGAGGCCGGGGGGTCTCGCTGGAGGGGGAGGGGCGGACGCCGCACCGGCACGCGCGCCCGCGCGCGGGGTGTAGCGTGGCGACATGCTACACCGTCGGGGAGCGAAGGCCGTCGAAAGGGGAGGGCGGCGCCGCGGGACGGGGCGGGGCTCACTCGACGGGCTTGATGGAGTCGATGGCGTGCTTGAGGAGAATCTGCGTGCCGCTCTCGGTGTCGACGAGGCAGTTGTAGCGGTCGTGCTCGCGGAAGGTGCCGCTGATCTCGCGTCCGCCGCGAAGGACGAAGATGGCCTTCTGCCCGATGTAGCGGTTCAGGATGTCGGCGGAGGAGGGGCTGGGGATGAGGGACTTGACTCGCTTGCGGACCCCCTCGACCTGCTTCTTGAGCTGGCCGATTTCCTGTTCGAACACTTTGAGGACGGGCTCTCCGGCCACGGCTGGGCTCCTGGGCAATTCCTGATGTCGCGCGGGTCACGGGCCTGCCGGGGATGGCGGGCACGAGTCTAGCATGGCGGCGCGTCGGGCGCAAGCGCAATTGCGCCACTTGACAGGGCAGGGCGGCGGGCGCTAGAAGGGCCCAGGCGGACGGCTTGCGGGATGCCGGCGCCTGGGAGCACGCGCTGGGAGCAAAGGGGGATTCGCCATGCGGCACGGGACGCTGTGGGCGATGGGCGTGGCGGTACTCGCGTCGGCGTGGGTCGCCAGGGGAGGGGAGTCGTGGACGTACGTCGAGCTGGTCGAGCGGCTCACCGACCTGGAGGCCCTGGCCGTGCTGCCGCCGCGGGGCGAGAAGTGCCAGCAGTGGTCGAGCTACGACCGGCGCAGCCGCTACGACGCCGAGAAGGGGGCCTACGTCGGCTGGTCGGCCAACGGCGACGGCAACGGGGTGATCCGTCGCGAGGGGGACCGCCAGGTGCTGGCGCAGATGGAGGGGCCGGGGGTGATCTGGCGCATCTGGTCGGCCAAGCCCGAGAAGGGCCCCGTGCGGATGTACCTCGATGGCGCCAAGGAGCCGGCGGTGGACCTCCCCTTCCGCGGCTACTTCGACGGCGAGCATCCGCCCTTCCAGGGCGAGGCGCTGTGCCACGTGGTGGCCCGGGGCTGGAACTGCTACGTGCCCATCCCGTTTCAGGAGTCGTGCAAGGTCGTGGCCGAGGACGGCTGGGGGCGCTACTACCACTTCACCTACACCACCTATCCCCAGGGCACGGTGGTGCCGACGTTCCGGCTGCCGCTCTCGGAGGCGCAGCGGGCCGCCCTGGCGCGGGCCAACGACTTCCTGACCGAGAAGCTGGGCACCGACCCCGCGGGCCAGCGCCCGGGGCAAGAAACGGTGTCCAGGACGGTCGCCGTGCCCGGCGGCGAGGCGGCCTTGGTGGCCCGGCTGGACGGGCCGAAGGCCATCACCGCGCTCCGCGCCAAGCTCGAACTGCCCGAGTCGCCGGAGGACATCAAGGTCCTCCGCGAGCTGTGCCTGCGGATCACGTGGGACGGGGAGGCGAAGCCCGCCGTCTGGTCGCCCCTGGGCGACTTCTTCGGAGCCGCGCCGGGCACCAAGGAGTATCGCTCCCTGCCCCTGGGCATGGCCGACGGGGCCATGTACTGCCTGTGGTACATGCCCTTCGCCCAGAGCGCCAAGGTGGAGCTGGTGAACGACGGGGAGGAGCGGCGCACCGCGGACTTCGAGCTCACCGTGGCCCCCCTGTCCCGGCCCATCGAGAGTCTGGGCCGCTTCCACGCCAAGTGGCACCGCGACGCCTTCCTGCCCGAGGAGCCCGCCCGACGGGCCATCGACTGGACGATGCTGAAGACCCCCGGCCGCGGGCGCTACACGGGCGTGATGCTCCACGTGTGGAACCCCCGCGGCGGCTGGTGGGGGGAGGGCGACGAGAAGTTCTTCGTCGACGGCGAGAAGTTCCCATCCACCTTCGGCACCGGCTCCGAGGACTACTTCGGCTACGCCTGGTGCTGCCCCCAGCGGTTCACCAACGCCTTCCACAACCAGCCCCACAACGACGGGGGCAACCGGGGGCACGTGTGTGTGAACCGCTGGCACGTGACGGACAACTGCCCGTTCCACACGGGCTTCGAGGCCGCCATCGAGAAATACTACCCCAACTCCCGTCCCACCCTCTACGCCGCCCTCGCCACCTGGTACCTCGCACCCGGCCAGGCCGACCCCTACGACGAGGTGCCCGTCGCCGAGCGCACCGGCTACTACAAGCCCCCCGAAAACCTCCGCGTCGAGGGCGCCATCGAGGGCGAGAAGCTCGAAATCGCCCAGAAGACCCGCGGCAACGCCCGCCGCCAGGACCTCTTCCACTACGACGGGAAGTGGAGCGACATGGCCCACCTGTGGTGGACCGGGGCCAAGCCCGAGGACAAGCTCACCCTCGCATTCCCCGTCGAGGAGGCGGGCCGCTACCAGCTGCTCCTCCAGCTCACCAAGGCCCGCGACTACGGGATCGTCCAGCTCCACCTCGACGGCGAGAAGCTCGGCGAGCCCCTCGACCTCTACAACCCCCAGGTCGTGCCCACCGGCCAGCTCCACATGGGCACCCACGAGCTCGCCGAGGGGCAGCACCGGCTGACCCTCGAGATCGTGGGCGCCAACGAGAAGGCCGTCAAAGCCTACATGGCGGGCCTCGACTACATCAAGCTCGAGCCCGCCGACTAGGGGCCGGGACGCGCGGGGGGCGATGGATGAGAGGGGAGGGCAGTTGGCCGCTCATCCCTCCGCCGGCAGCTCGGCGGGCTGGAGGCGTTGCGAGGTATGCGGGCAGCGGGAGATGTAGACCTCGCCCCGCTCGTGGTAGAACACCCCCGTCGTGGCTCGCCCGCAGACCGGGCAGATGAGCGTAACCTCTTTTTTCGCATAGGCAGCCGTGCCTGCCGCGAGGCCCAGCAGCACCGCCCCACAGGCCAGCACCCCCACCAGGAGCCACGTGCGGCGGCGGCGATAGCCCCGCAGCGCCGCCCGCTGCTCCGCCGTGGCCACCCTGAGGCGGCGGCGGGCAGCCACCTCGCTCCGCGCCATGGCCACCCCGCCGTCGCGGCGCTGGGCGACCTCCAGCTCCATCTTCATGCGGACCTCGACCTCCCGGCCCGCCAGCCGCTCGTCGGGCGGCAGCACCACCTCGCAGGGCAGGGCGATGCGCTGATCGGGGGGAAGCTCCTCCGCCGCCGCCAGTCCCGCGGGCGGGGCCTGGCCCTCCACGCGCAGGCCCACCTCGCGAGGCTCCGCGCCAGCGGTCGCCAGCGCGGCCTCCTTGCGCACCACGCGGAAGTAGCCGCCCACCGACCCCTGGCCCGTCGCGACGACGAGGGCCACGGGCTCGCCGGGCACCGCGAGCTGGGCGGCGCCCTCGACCCCCTCGACGTAGGGCAGCCCCTGGGGCGGGCCCAGCCACAGCAGCGAGCCCACCATGGCCACCAGGCCGAGCAGCACCGCCAGCCCCGTGCCCGCCACGGCCACCCACCCCGGCGAGGCGAGCCACGAGCGGGGCCGCGTGGCCTCCAGCGCAGGCGCGCTCACCTGGGTCTCGCAGTGGGTGCAGGCGAAGCAGTGGCCCGCCCAGCGGTTGGGGATGCGGTTCACGCGGGCGCAGCAGGGGCACACGCACTTCACGGGGGCCCCTCCTCGGGCGGCATGGGGGCGTCGGGTCCGTGTATTCTGCCCATTCCCCGCCCGCTGTCAACTCGCCCGGCGGCCCCCCGGGGCCGCTTGACAACCCCGGGAGACCGGGGGACAATGCTCCTCACCTCCCGGCGGCGGCGGGAGGGCGGGGATCGGTGCGCGGCCCCTCGCTCTCGCCCATTGTGGAGAGCAGGGCCACCACGGCGGCGATGCCCAGGAGGGTGAAGGCCAGGGCGACGCCGCCCACCAGGAGCCCCCGTCGGCGGGCGTCGGCGCGGCGTCGGCGGCGTGCCTCGAGGGCCGCCCGGGGCGGTGCCGCGGGGTCCCACACGCGGTAGCGCCCCTCGCGCTTCCACCAACGCAGGGCGCGGCGCGGCGCGCTCCACAGGACCGAGGGGTGGAAGGGCTCGCCGAGCAGGGGTCCCAGGCTGGCCGCGGCGGCGGAGCGTACCTCGGGGTCGCGGTCCTCGAGCGCGGCGCCCAGGGCGGGCACGGCGCGGGCGTCGGCCAGGTCGCCCAGGGCCCGCGCGGCGGCCCAGCGCAGGTGAGAGTCGGGGTCTGCCAGCGCCGCGCTCAGGGCGCCCAGGGCCGCGGGGTCGCCCAGGAGGCCGACCGCGTGGGCGGCGGCGGCCCGGGCGTCGGAGGAGCCTGTGCGGAGGATGTCGAGCAGGGAGGGCAGGGCGGTGTGGTCGCCGATGTGGCCCAGGGCCTCGGCGGCCTGCCACCAGGCGCAGGCCGGGTCGTTGCGCAGGAGGCGGACGAGCGCGGGCACGGCGGCTCGCTGGCCGATGCGGCCCAGGGCCTCCGCCGCCTTCTGGCAGACCACGGGCTCGCCGCCGTCCAGGAGGGCGGCGAGCCAAGGGGCGGCCTCCCGGCCGCACAGCTCGCCCGCCTGGTGGACGATGGCGGCGCGCTGGTAGCAGTCGTCGCGGGCCGCGGCCTGGGCGTAGCGAGTCCGCAGGCAGTGCAGGCGCCCCTGGCGGGCAGTGGGGTTCGCCGGGTCCAGCTCCAGCACCCGCTGGAAGGCCTGGTAGGCCTCCTCCTCGAGGCCCAGGCGCTGGCACAGCTCGCCGAGCTCCAGGAGGAGGGTGACGTTGCGTGGCTGGAGCTGGGCGCGCAGCTTCAACTCGAGGACGGCGCGGTCGGCGGACGCCACGGGACCGAGGGCTCGACTGAGGGGGTGAAGACGACACGGCCCCCTGGAGGCGGGGCCGCGACAGCGGCGGCCAGGTCGAAGAGCCAGACCCGAGCGGCGACGGCGGGCACGTGCACGGCACACCTCCGTCCGCGGCCCCTATGCTACGCCCGCCGCCAGGCCCTGTCAAGGAAATTGCTCTCGCGCCCATGGACAGCGCTGCCCCCAACGCGCAGGCCACGCCCCCGGCCCCGGTCCGCCGGCCCCGCTGGTGGCTGGCCCTGGCCGTGGGCACCGCCCTGGCCGTGGGGGTCAACGCCTACGTCTTCGCCTCGGACTACTACTACGTCTCCTCGCGCCTGACCTTCAGCTACCTGCCGCTGGGGGCCATGGTGCCTTTCGCCCTGTTCATCATGGTGGTGGTGCCCCTGGTGCGGGTGGTGTTTCCCCGCCATGGATTCGTGCGGGACGAGCTGATCGTCATCTTCGCCATGACCCTGATCGGCTCGGTGTTCCCCACCCTTTCCATGGTGGGCTTCATCCCCTCGATGCTGGCCACTCCCTACTACTTCGCCACGCCGGAGAACCAGTGGACGGCGTACCTGCTGCCGCACCTGCCGAAGTGGGCGTTTCCTCCGAACGCGGGCGGGATCATGGAGTGGTTTTTCCAGGGGATGCCGGAGGGGGAGGCGATCCCCTGGGCCGCCTGGGCCCTGCCCCTGGCCTGGTGGGTGCTGCTGGTGGCGGGGGTGGCCACGGCGGCTCTGTGCGGCACGGTGCTGCTGCGCAAGCAGTGGGTGGAGCGGGAGCGGCTGGCCTTTCCCCTGGCCCAGGTGCCCCTGGAGATGATGCGCCCTGGCCGGGGCCGGGTGCCGGCGTTCATGACCAGCCGGCTGTTCTGGGCGGGACTGGGGATTCCGGTGTTTGCGGCGTGCTGGCATTCGATCAGCTTCTTCCGCCCGGCGTTCCCCACGCTGCCCATTTTCCACGGGGCGCAGACGTATATTCGGTTCGCCCCCGGGTTCCCCGGGCTTTCGACGAAGGTGAACCTGTTCGTGATGGGCTTTGCGTTTCTGACGCCCCTGGACGTGTTGTTCAGCGTGTGGTTTTTCCACGTCCTGGCCATCGTGCAGATCGGGGTGCAGAACCGTATGGGGTGGAGCATCGGCTCGGGCGACATGTGGCACGGGCTCTCGCCCATCACGGCGTGGCAGGGGCAAGGGGCGTTCCTGGTGTTCGTGGGCCTCAGCCTGTGGATGGCTCGGGGGCACCTGTGGGACGTGGTGCGCAAGGCGTGGAACCCGCGGTGCGAGGTGGACGACTCTGAGGAGCCGATGAGCTACCGCACGGCGGTGGTGGGCCTGCTGGTGGGGGCCACGTTCGTGGCCTGCTGGCTGATGCGGCTGGGAATGGGATGGCTGACGGTCCTGGTCTTCGGCGTGGGGTTCGTGGCGGTGTACGTGGGGATCGGGAAGATCGTAGCGCAGTGCGGGCTGCCCTACGTGCGGGGGCCTATCCCGCCGCAGTCGTTCGTCTCCCGCGCCCTGGGCTCGGAGATGATCGGTCCCACGGGGCTGATCGCCATCGCCGCCACGTTCGCCATCTGGTGCGACAACAAGCCGGTGCTGGCCACGTCCACCATGCACACGCACCGGCTGGCCAGCGAGATGAAGAGCCGTCCCCGCATCCTCGGCCCCGCCGCGGTGCTGGCCATGGTGGTGTGCTTCTCGGTGGCGCTCTACCTGACCATCACCATCTGCTACAACAAGGGCGGGGTGACCACGGGATGCTGGGAGATCCGGGGCGGGAACATCGCATTCTTCGGGGAGTACGTGCGCAAGATGCGCAACCCCGAGGGCACCCACTGGCCGCGGATGTGGTGCCTGGGCATCGGGGCCGGCGTGATGTCGGTCCTCTGCGTGCTCAAGTATCGCTTCGTGTGGTGGCCGCTGCATCCCATCGGGTTCCCCATCGCGGGCGGCTGGGCGATCGCCTCCTGCGCGTTCACCATCTTCCTCACGTGGCTGATCAAGGCGCTGATGCTTCGGGTGGGGGGCATCATGCTGTTCCGCCGGGCGCGCCCCTTCTTCCTGGGACTGTTGCTGGGCTACGTGTTGAGTATTGGGCTGTTTTTCCTGGTGGACGTGATCTGGTTCCCCACGGGGGGACACATGATGCACCACTGGTGAGGGGCGGAGGAGAAGTTTTCCACGAAAACCCTTGACGGCGGCGGCGAGGCGGCTATAATCCGTAAGTGGATGAACGGTCTGGCACTCCGCTTTCAGGGGTTCGGCTGGCCACACGCCTCACCTTTCGCTTCCCGCCAGGCGCCTCACGTCTTTCGCAGGGACCGCTGCGAGCTTACCGCTCATACGCCTTCCGACCGAAGATCTGAGGACACCTTTGCCGACGGCGCGTCGCGCCGTCGAGGGACCGTGCTGCAGCCCGGGTCCCAGGCGAACGGCGGGGCGAGGACCAGCCATGCAGAGAGGAGGAGCAGCAATGTCGTGCCTATGGTGACGTCCGTCGCCCAGCGCTGGGCGAGGCGCCCGGAGACCAGACCACGCACAGACCCGGCTGCACGCACAAGGTTCTTCAAGGCATGGCGACCAATATCTACGTGGGCAACTTGCCCTATTCCGTGACCGACGACCAACTCCGCGAGCTCTTCGAGCCCTACGGCGAGGTCCGCTCCGCAAAGGTGATCATGGACCGCGTCTCCGGCCGCTCCCGCGGCTTCGGCTTCGTTGAAATGTTCAACGACAACGAGGCCTCCGCCGCCATCGAGGGCCTCAACGGCAACGACATGGAGGGCAGGAGCCTGACCGTGAACGTGGCCCGGCCCAGGGGCGACCGCGGTGGCGGCGGCGGCGGCCAGAACCGCCGCTCCTGGTAACCGCGGCCGCTCGAGCCTCGCCGACTCACCCGACCGCCGGTGCGAGGGGGCGCGTCCCCGCGGCGCGCCCCCCGCCGGCCCCTCTCTCACAGCTTCCCGGCCAGGGCCTCCAGCAGCTTCCCCTCCGGCTGGAACGGCAGCTCCACCGGCCGCCCGTCGATCACGCTGCGGTACAGGCCGAGCACCGTATTCGACTCCGCCAGGGAGACCTCCAGGCGGTTCGGATGGGGCCTGGAGTCGTCCTCCAGCCATTCGAAGATGGCATCGGTCATGGCCGCCTGGCCCAGCACGTCCTCCTCGCGGTAGCTCTTCTCGCCGCTCTGGTAGCCGCCTTCCGGGGTGGTGGCCTCCCAGGACTCCATGGTCCAGTGGACGAATCCCCGTGTGCCGAAGGCGGCGATGCGCTTGTGCATGTGCACCCGCTCGTCGGCGGAGGCCCGGGGGGCGTTGGCGCCGCAGGCCAGCAGGCCGCGCAGGCCGCCCTGGAACGTGATCTCGGCCATCGCCATGTCCGGCGCCGGGTGGTTGCCGCCCATCCACTGGCTCTTGCCGCAGGCCTGGGCGAAGATGCGGGTCGGGCGACGGTCCCCGGCGAAGGCCAGCATCAGGTTCAGGATGTGGGTGCCCTGGCCGGCGAGGCCCAGGCCGGCGCTGGCCTCCAGGAAGCGCAGCTCCCCGATCCCCCCGTCGCGCACCGTGCCCAGTAGCTCGAGGATGCGGGGGTGGAAGCGCAGCTGGTGGTTCACGCAGATGCGGGTGTCCGTGCGCTCGCCGAGGTCGCGGATGGCGGAGAAGTCGGCCGCGTCGAGGGCCAGGGGCTTCTCCACGAGCACGGCGGGCACGCGGCGGTCGGCGGCCTGGCTCAGCAGGTTCACGCGCAGCTGCGGCTGGGTCACGATGTGGAGCAGGTCGGGCTTCTCGGCCTCGAGCATATGGTCGAGCGAGCTGTAGCGGCGGGGGATGGCGAACTTCTCGGCGAAGGCCTCCAGGCGCTTCGCATCCTGGTCGCACACCGCCTCCAGGCGGCCTCTGTGCACGTGGGCGTAGGCCTCGGCGTGGCCCCGGGCGCGCGGCCCGCAGCCCAGACAGCAACTGGTGTACACGGCTCCTCTCCTTTCTGGCTGTGGCGGCGGGGCCGCTCTCACAGGGGGATGGCTTCGCCCGTGCCGCGGGTTTTCGACTCGCGGGCCAGGCACAGGGCGCGGATGATCTCCAGCATCTGCCCGTTGGGCACAGGCTGCTCGCCGGTGCGCACCATGTCGAGGAAATGGCGCTGGAGGTTCCAGTAGAAGTAGTCGGCGTCGCTGATGGGGATGTCCAGCTTGCCCCCCTCCCCGAAGACCACCAGCCGCCAGCCGGGCCGGCCCGTGGGCAGGCCGAAGTGCACGCCCAGGGGGCCGTCGCGCCAGCGGTACTTCACCACGTCCACGTCCTCCTCGCCCACATTCTGGACGCTCGCGATCCCCGGGCCGTATAGCGACCAGAGCATGGCCAGGCCGTGGATGCCGTAGAAGACCAGCTCGCCGGGCGAGGCGGCCAGGGCCACCAGCAGGGGCCCCAGCTTCTCGATGGCCCCTCGCGCCTCCTCGATCTCCCGCGTGTACTGGAGCCCCGAGGCGGAGAAGAGGGCCACGCCGTGGCTCCGCGCCTTGGCCACCACCCCCTCCGCCTCCTCGATGGTGCCGGCCAGCGGCTTGTCGATGAACATGGGCAGGCCGGCGTCCCACAGGGGCTCGGCGAAGCGGTAGTGGCGGCAGGAGCAATCGTCGGCGACCAGGATGCCGTCCACCCCGCGGCCGCAGTCGGCCGCCTCCTCGCACACCTCGTCCACCCCGCACATGCGGGCCAGCATGCGGGCGTCCTGGGGCTTCTCGTCCCACACTTTCACGATGCGGGCCTCCTCGATGCGGCGGCCCCCGTCGGGGGGGCCGCCGGCCCCATGCTCGGCCCACAGCTGGGGCTCGCAGCCGTTGTACATGCGGGCGAAGTACTTCCCGTGGTAGACCATGGTGCCGCCGACGAGACTCAGCCGGATCATCGTCGTCCTCCAGGCCGGGGGGCGGTGCGCGCCGCAACGGTGGTCCGGAGAGGGTAACGTACGATAGGGAGAAGTCAACTGCCGGTCGACGACCCGCCTGGGCGGGCGGGCCGGCTACGGGGCGCGCTGGACCACGATGTAGCTGATCGCCCCGCCCTCCCCGGCGGCGGGGCCCCCGGCCTCGGCGGGCACGCCGATGGTGAGGGTGAGCTGCCCGTCCTCCACCGTCACCGGCTTGTCGGCGGCCACGTGGGGCAGGGCCTTGCCCCCGAGATCGACGCTCACGATCTCCTGGCCCTCGGCGAAGACGCGCTGCACCCCGTCGGGCCGCCCCGGGTCCCCCACCGCCAGAGTGAGCACATAGGCCCCGTTGGGCAGGTCCAGCAGCCACTCGGCGCTGCGGGGCAGGTAGATGCCGGTGCGGGCCTGGGGCGCCGCCGCGTCGGCCCCGCGGCGGTCGAAGGTCGCCGCGCCGCGGGGCAGGCGGCGCCAGCCGAAGCCCCGGCTCGGGGCATAGACGGCCCCCGGCGAGGCGATGAAGCCCGCCGGCGGCTCCGAGCCCCGGGGCTGGAAGCTGATGCGCACCGTATCCCCCACCATCAGCCGCACGGTGTCCTTGGCCTCCGCCTGGCCGTCCGAAACGGTGAGGACCACCTCGTGCTCTCCCGCGTCCGGGTAGCGGCGGGGGCCGGCGATGCCCTGGACGCCGTTGCTCCAGGAGAAGGTGAGCGGGTCGTAGTCGGGGTCGCTGGAGGCGCTGGCGTCGAAGGCCACCTCGGTGCCCGCGATCACCTGGCGGAGCGGGGGCCCGGCGTCGGCCACGGGAGGGTGGTTGACGGGGGTGTGCACCACGTTGGAGAGGGACGAGACGTTCGCCTCGTCCTCGGTCTTCACGGCGATGTAGATGCGCCGGCCCTCGGGGAAAGGGCCCACGCGGAGCTTCTCCAGGCGGCCCGGGGGCTGGGGCTCGGGCGGCCCGGCCACGCGGTCGGCCTCGGCCCAGTGGACGGCCGCGAGGGGGTCGGCGGTGTGGGCGTATCCTCCCCAGGCGAGGGGGCCGAAGCCCTGGGTGGAAATGCGGATGTCGTAGCGTCGTGCCCGCCCCTCCTTGCCGTCGTCGCCGGGAGCCGTCCAGCTGAGGAGCATCCTGCCGTCGCGTGCCGGCTCGAGGCGGAGGTCCTCGATGGCGGCCGGCGGAGTGCGGTCGTCGACCGCGGCGAAGGCCTTGGGGGCTTGCTTCCAGATGCGCAGGTCGTCGATCAGGTACTCGTTGGCCTGGTCGTCGGGATTGCAGAAGATGCGCAGGCGCCGCGCGTAGCCGATGCGGTCCAGCCGGCGGTCGAGCAGCACCTGGCGGCCATCGAAGAACACGTCGACCCCCACGTTGGGGCGCCAACGGAGGGCCACGTGGTGCCACGTGCCCGCCTGGACGGCCACGCCCCGCATCAGGTGGCGGACCGCCGCGCCTCCGGCGATGCGGGTGCGGAACTCCAGCCCCTCGCCCGTGATGCCCAGCGAGAAGCCGTGGCGGCGCGGGGCGCCCGAGAGCACCCACGGGCCGGCCGTCCGGTCCGGCCCCTTGCGGTAGAGGATGCGGAACTCGATGGCCCCTTCTTCCGCTCTGATGTTGCCGCTGCCCGCCAGGGGGAACCAGGCGCCGACTCCCGCCCGGGCCTCGACGTCCGGGGCCTGGGCCTGGAGGGCGCGGGAGCCGTCGGGCAGGGCCACGAAGCGGCAGCCCACCACGCTGCCGCCCGTCCCGATGTCGGGCATCGCCACGTCCGCGGCATTCTCCAGGCGGCATTGGAGCCCGATCCGCGGGTCGGCGGCGGGAGGATGGGTGCGCACGTAGCGCTGCCAGGCGGTGGCGAACACGTCGCCCCGGCGGTAACGCAGCGCGAAGTCCTCGAAGCTCAAGCAAGTGAACAGCGTGGCCACCCGCTCGAGGCGTCGGGCCTTCTTGATGAACTTCCCATCCCCGCTCAGCTCCGTGGCCCACGCCAGGTGGGGGAAGACCAGGGCGGTCGTAGGCCCGTAGATGGCGTCCTCGGGGCTCTCGGTCCTGTCCAGCACCAGGCCGTCGGCGGTGCCGTAGGGCTTGACCCTGGAGCCGTCGGGGGCCTGGAGCTGGCCCACCGTGTTGTGGCCCGACCAGAAGCGGTCGGGTCGCACGAGGGCCTCCGCGGCCCGCAGCACGGAGGGCGCTACCCGCTCGTCGCGGCGGTGCTGCTGGTACATGGCCAGCGCCTCGAGGGCCAGGCCCGCGGGCACCAGGCCGTCGGCGTAGAGTCCATGCTGGGTGCGGTCCTGGAGCTGGAGCAGCTTGCTGGCGTAGGCCTCGAGGGCGGCCTGGAAGACGGGCGCGTCGTCGGGGCTAAGGGCGGAGGCCACCTCGGTGGCGAAGCTCAGGTTGATCACCGCCAGGGCCGCCTCCAGGGCGGTGGTGCCCGGGCGGTCGGCCCGGCGGGCGGCGAACGCGGCATTCTCGTAGGCGGTGCGGAGAATGGCCCTGTCGCCGGTGAGGAGGAAGGTGAGCCAGCCCCCCGCGTACCAGCTCCCCTCGGGGCTCAGGCCGGGCACGTGGTGGCTCGTGAGGCCCTCCGTGGGGTCCTGGCAGGCCCCCGTCCACTCCTCGCCGGCGCCCTGGATATTGTGGAAGGTCACGACGTCGGAGAGGTGGCGGGCCGAGGCGTGGGCGGCGTGGAGCAGACGCGGCTCCCCGTGGCGCAGGTACTCCCGGGCGATGGCGTAGGCCAGGTCGTAGCGGTGGCACAGGAACTGGCCCCAGGGGTCGTAGAGCCTCACCCTGGCGCCCTTGGCGGGCACCACGGGCAGGGGCTTAGCGAAGGACACCTGGCCGGTCCCCGGATCGCTCTCCGCCACCACCACCTGCTCGGCGCGCCCCACCACGTTGGCGCCCTTGCCCGTGGCCACCACCAGGGCCCGCCCCTCGGCGTCCTCCATCCCCACCAGGCCCACGGCCTGGAGGCTGCGGGGCTCCGCCTCCTCGACCACCAGCTCGGCCACTCGGCAGCGGGCGACACCCTGGCCGCCGTAGCGCCACATCCCCAGCGAGCCGGTGCGGTCGCGGGTGCGCTGGAGCTCGAAGTAGTCCCTGCGGAAAAAGATGTCGTGGGCGCCGTCGCTCAGGGGGGCCAGGGCCACGGCCTGGGTGTTGGCCGCCCACCGCCCGCGGTATTCGCCCTCCAGGCCCGGGGCCAGGGTGGCCGTGGGCGGCTCGTCGAAGGCGGCGGCCGTCTCCAGCAGCGAGGGGGCCGCCTCGCCGTGGAAGGCCAGCAGCACGTCGTGGGTCTTGGCTCGCCCGGCGACGAACTCCTCGCAGGGCCCCGCCTCGGCGGGCAAGAGCCCCACCTCGACGCGCCCCCGCCCGTTCACGCGCAGGGCTTTGGGGTTGTTGGCCCACAGGTCGCGCACGCACACCACGACGCCCTGTTCCTCGTCGCGCAGTGCGGCGCCGCCCTCGGCCCGGCCGCCTGCGGCCAGCTCCTCGCCGCCGTGGGTCACCACGTAGCGGGCGAGGGCCTGGGCCGGGGCGGGGAACTGGACGAGCTTCGCCTCGTCGCCCTCGCCCTTGAGCCGGCCCCGGTGGCTGGCCCCGTAGCCCAGGGGGCCGGTGAAGGCGAAGCTCAGATCGCGCCCCAGCTCCAGGGGCAGGGCCAGCGACAGGTCGTCCACCAGCAGGGGATAGAGCTCCAGGCCCTGGGAACGGGGCAGGTTCTCGCGGTTGAACACCGTGAGCTGCACCCGCACCTGTGCCTTGCCCGCGTAGAAGTGCAGGCGGGCCACGTAGTCGCACAGCCGCCGGCCGTCCGAGGCCCGCAGCCGCCCCATGGCCCGCACCACGGACCGCAGCGGCCCCTTCGTCTCCACGTCCACCCGCGCCGAGCCCAGGCTGGCGTAGAAGGGCAGCGGCCTGTCGGCGGCCCGCGGGTATTCCACCCTCAGGTAGCGGCCCGGCTTGCGGCTGAGCTGGAGGAATACCCCCTTGCACCACCCATGGCCCATGGCCTTGCGCCGCCCCTCGGGGTCGAGCGAGGCGCCCACGATCTGCACGTCCAGCTCCTCGCCCGTCCCCTCGTCGAGCAGGCGGAAGCCGCGCTGGCGCAGCCACCGCGGCCCGTAGGCGTGGCGTCCCAGGTAGACGCGGTCGTCGGGAGGGAGCTGGATGTAGGTCTCCTGCCCCGGGTTGCCGAACGACGCGCTCTGTTCGCTGGGCACCAGGCGCAGGCCGGCCCGCTCGTCGGTCACCCGCACGATGGGCTCCGAGTGGCCGTGCAAGGTCACCTGGTCGAGGAGGTTGAACCCCTGCTTGGCAATGCGGAACCGCGCCGCGCCGGTGAGGACCATCACGTAGTCCTCCCCGTCCTCCACCAGGATGGCCTGTGCGGCACGCTGCTGGCGGCGCACCCCCGGACCGTAGTCCAGGAAGTAGGTGGTCGAGCCCTTGGCGGGCACCGAGGCCTGGAAGTCGAAGAGGGTCCACTTGATGGAGCCGTCGGGCCAGCGGCTCAACACCTCCACCTGGAGGGGGCGCTCCTCCCCCAGGCGGTCCAGCAGGCGCATCTGGTCGGTCGATTCCAGCAGGCCGCGGGGCCAGGGCACGCCGCTGGTCACCGGGGCGTCCACCCGGTCGACGTCGGCGCTATTCCGGACCCTCACCCGCAGGCGGGCGGCCCAGGCCGGCGTCGCGCACAGCGCCGCCGCCACGACAAGGGCAAGCGTTCTCACAGGGCTCCCTCTCGCCTTCCGGGGAAGAGTGTTCGGAGCACGCCCTATTCCGCGCCCCGCAGGCGGAGCTCACGGATCGCCGCTCCGCCCTGGAGCACGTCGAGGGACAGGGTGCCGCCGTGGCGACGGTCGTCGCGCACTAGGCACAGGAGGCCGCCGTCGAGCTCGGCGCGAAGCTCCGAGCCCACGGCCACCAGGCGCAGATCATACCACCGGCCCGCCGTCCAGTCCACCCTTTCGGCGAACCGCGCGAGCGCCTCCCCCGCGCGGCCCCCGCCCTTGCCCTGGAGGCGCAGGGCGCCGTGCTCGGCCTCGCCCCCCAGGATGAGGGCGTAGCCCTCGCCGCCGGGCGCCAGGCGGAAGCGCAGGCGCACCACGCTGTCGTCCCGTCGCGGCTGGACCTCCAGGCGCCACTCCACGTGGTCGGGCCATGGCTCGCGGAGCACGATGTTGCCGCCGAACTCCACGCTCGCCGTCCCCTCCGCGACCTCCCACGCCCCGTGCTCGGCCGTCCACGGCCCCAGCGTGTCCTCGCCGAACCCCGCGGCCCACGGCGCCTGCGCCAGCCGGGCCTTCGCGCGGAGGCGCAGCCGCAGTCGCTCCAGCTCCTCGGCCACCCAGCTCTCCGGCAGCTCGGCCACCACCCGCACGGCGCGGACCCGTATGGCGCGCTCGCCCCTGGCCCCCACGCCGAAGCGCAGGGGCGGGGCGGCCGGGCCCCCCTCGTCGCTCCAGGCCAGCACCTCCTTGCCGCCCACGGCCAGGCCCGCCCGTCGGCCACGGCGGGCGAACGCCACCTGGCGGAAATCGCCCACCCCGAAGCCCACGGGGCCGCGGGCCACCTCCCGGCGGCCTTCCCGCAGCACGACGTCCTCCCCGATGCGCTCCGGCAAGCTGACCAGGACGAGGGGCGGCGCCCCCGAGGCCTCGGCCAGGCTCAGCCCCCACGGGCCGGGCGGTCCCGAGGCGTCGGCGAGCTGGAGGCTCGCCTGCACGTCGCCGGTGGAGGGGGCGCGGAGCAGGGCCCCGGCGCTCTCGAGCCGCAGGCACCGCTCGCCCAGGGCCCACTGGCGGCCCCGCAGGTGCCAGTCGGCCAGTTGCGCCGGGTCGCTGAAGTCGTAGCTCAGCTCCACCTTCCGCGGCGGGTCCAGCAGACGGCAGGCGCCGTGGAACAGGTCGGCCGCGTCCAGCGTGGCCAGGCGCACCTGGAGGGCCAGCCGCTCGACCTCGTGGCGGTGGCGAACGAAGGACACCGTGTCGGCATGCTTCTCGCGGTAGCGGCTCAGGGCCTGGCGCGCTTCGGCCCACTGGTCTTCCCTGGCCAGCCGGGCGAGGCGGGCGAAGGCCGCCTGGGCCTCCGCCTCGCGGGCGTCGGCGGCGCGCCGCTCGACGAGGCCCAGGTAGCGCTGGGCGTCGCCCCCCGCCTGCTCGAAAGCCTCGCGCGCCGCCTGGGGCTTGCCTTCGGCCAGGAGGAACAGCCCCCGTGCGATGGCGGTGGCCGGCTCCTCGGGGGGCAACTGCTCGGCGGCGAGGCGGAGCACTTCGCGGGTGCGCAGCTCCCGGAGCGGTTTCTTGACCTCGAGCCCCGACGCCCGGATGGCGATGAGCCCGTCGGCGAAGCGCTGGAAGGTGCCCCGGATGCCACCCACGGAGAAGGGTTCTCCGCGCTCCAGGCCCCGGGCCCCTTGCTCCGCGGCGTCCCACAGCCGGTGCAGGGCGGCCACGTCGGCCAGCTCCGCCTCCAGCTCCTCGGCCACTGGCTCCAGGTCGGGCCGCTCCAGGGCGGCCTCCAGGCGTGCCCGGGCCTCGGCGTAGCGGCGGTCGGCCAGGAGCGCGGCGACGTCGAGGCGAATGGCCAGGTGGGCCTTTTCGGCCTCGGCGCGGGCCTTCTGGCGCGCCGCGGCCCATCGCTTCTCGGCCTGCTCGATCTCCCGACGGGCACGGGCCGAGAACTGCGGGACGCCGAAGCCGATGATCTGGCGATAGGCCTCGATGGCGCCCGCGAAGTCGCCCCCCTCCAGCCGTCGCCGGGCCTCGGAGCGCAGCTCCCGCTCGTGGCGGGCCGCCCGGGAGAGGATGCTGCCTCGCGCTTCCGCCGCGGCCTGCATGAACTGGCCGTGCTCGGCGGCCAGCTCGTCGAGCACCCGCACGGCGTCGGCGTAGCGGTGAGCTTCCGCCAGGCGCTCGGCCTCCTCCCTGGCTTTCTCCAGGGGCCTGCGGGCGGCGGCTTCGCACTCTCGATGGAGACGCCGGGCCGCCTCTGCGGCTTTCCCCGCCGCGGCGGTGCCCGGGTAGCGCTGGGCGATGGCCCGGTAGTAGCGCTCGAGGGTCTGGGCCTCGGACTCGCCGCTCTGGTCCCAGGCCCGCACCTGGTCCAGCTCGGCCCGGGCCTTGGCCGCGGGGTCGGGCTGGGACGGCTCGGCCGATGGCGAGCCAGGGCTGTCGGGGCTCTCGACCACGTGCCGCGGCTGCGGCTCCGAGCGGCGCGAGCCGCGGGGCCGCTCGGTGGCGCCCGCCAACGTGGAGTAGAGCAGCCAGGCCCCGGCGGTGAGCACGAAGATCGAGGTGGTGGCGAAGATGGGCACGAGGGGCGAACGCTTGCGGCGGCGCACCCGGCGGCGCCGGGTCGACGTCGAGGCGGCACGAGGCCGGGCGCGGAGCGGGGCACGCCCGTTGATCAGGCGGTTGACGTCCTGGAGCAGCTCGGTGGGCGTCTGGTAGCGGGCCGACGGCTTCTTGGCCAGCATGCGCATCAGGACGTGGCAGAAGCCCTCGGTGAGCTCGGGCGCCGCGTCGCGCGGCCAGGGCGGCTTCTCGAACAGGTGCTGGGTGAGGATGGCCGTGGTGGTCTCGGCGGTGAAGGGCGGGGAGCCGACCACGGCGTGGTAGAGGGTGGCGCCCAGGGAGTAGATGTCGCTGCGGGTGTCGATACTGGGCTCGCCGCGGGCTTGCTCGGGGCTCATGTAGAGGGGCGTGCCGATGGGCGTGGTGAGCTGGGTGACCGAGGCATCGGTGGCCCGCTTGGCCAGGCCCAGGTCGGCCAGCTTGGCCACTCCGGCCCTGGTGAGCAGGATGTTGTCGGGCTTGATGTCCCGATGGATCATGTGGTGGGTGTTGGCGTGCTCGAGCGCCAGCGCGATCTGCCTGGCGATGCCCAGGGCCTCGCCCTGCGAGACCCGCCCTAGCCGGCCGATGCGAGCCCGCAGCGACTCCCCGTCCACCAGCTCCATGGCGAAGTAGTAGAGGCCGTCGGCCTCCCCTACGTCGATGCCCTGGACGATGTTGGGGTGGTTGAGCCGGGCCGCCGAGCGGGCCTCCCGCAGGAAGCGCTGGACGAACGAGCGGTCCCGGGCCACCCGCGGGGGCAGGACCTTGAGGGCCACCAGGCGGTCCATGGTCACCTGGCGGGCCTTGTAGACCACCCCCATGCCGCCCACGCCGAGGCGCTCGAGGATCTCGTAGTTGCCCACCCGCCCGCTTCGCCGCGTGGGGGTGGGGGCCTGGAGCCCGCTGCCCGCGAGCACCCGGTCGGCCTGTTCGCCGGTCAGGTAGCCGCGGTTGAGCGCGATCTCCTGGGCGGAGGACGAGGCGCCGAGCTGCTCCACCCGGTCCAGGGCGCCCAGGACCTCGTCGCCCTGGGCGCGCTCCAGAAGCCCGGCCTCGACCGCGGCGCGCACGAAGAGCAGGTCGTCCTTGGTGGGCATGGACTGAGGGTAGCTACGATGCGGGCAGGGCTCAGCGAGGGGCTCGAAGGACGCGCGCCGGCGCAATCCGAGTAAGAGTACGCCAGGCCCGCGCCGGAGTCAAGCCGCCGGCGGAGCAAATCCCCATCGCCCCATGCCCCCACGGCGCCTGGGCTTACGCCCACCACGCCGTCCGGCCAAGCGGGCGCGCGCCGGCCGCGCCTACGCCCGTTCCCGCCTGGCGGCCTCCCCATGTGTATACACGCCAACTTCTTACGGAGTCAATCGCGGTCGGGGCACGGGCGGTCTCACCCCGGCGGCTTCTCCAGCTCCTTGAGGGCCGGGTAGTACTCCAGGCCCCCGCCGCGGTAGGCCGTGCCGATGACCAGCAGCAGGTGGGTGGCGCGGGCGGAGAGAGGATAGCGCCACAGGTCGGGCGCCAGGTAGAAGACCAGCGGGTCGGCCCAGCGGAAAATCCCGAGCTGCTCGGCCCCGCGCTGGCCCTTGTAGAAGCCCTGGAGGAGCTCGGGGTCGCCGAGGACGAAGCGCGGCGGCAGCAGGCTGTGACGCCCCTCGGCCCCCTCGGGCCGCCAGTAGGAGGCGGTGGCCTCGCCCAGGAAGTAGACGTGCTCGGGCAGGGTGTAGGCCGCCGCGGGCTTCGAGGGGTCCTCCCGGTAGCCGGGCGGCAGGCGGAACACGGTGTCGGCGAGCTTCCGCTCGCGCCAGCGGTCGATCCTCCAGGTCAGGCGCAGCTTCTCGGGGTCGCCGAGGGCGACCTCGCGGGGGATGCCGCGCAGGCTGCCGAAGGGCAGGGCGGCGGGCGAGGCGGCGCTCACCTCGTCGCCCAGGGCGCCCAGGGCGTGGCGAGCCAGGTCGCGGATGGCCTGGAAGGCGCCCTCGCTGTCGGCCTCCACCCACACCTCGCAGGGCGTGGCGTTCAGGCGGATGCGGCACAGCGTACAGGTCTTGTCGCCGATGGTCTTCGTGGTCGTGGTCCGGGCCACGGTGCGGCCGATGCCCCGGGCCATCACGTCGTCGATCTCCACCAGCACGGGCGCCAGGTTGCTGATCTTCTGGCGCAGGAAGGTCCTCTCCTCCCGGTTGGCGATCAGCACCTCGTCGGTGTCGTAGCGGACGATGGTGATCAGCCGCTCCCCGTCGTCCACCCGCAGACGCCCCCGGCTCAGCCACACCGTGTGGCGCCGCCGCACGGTGCCCACGCGGCGGGAGACCAGGGTGCTGGAGCCCTGGAGCTGGAAGTCCGCCCCCCGGGCCCCGGCGGCGGCCAGGAGCAGGCCCAGAGCCACGACGCGGCGGGTCATCAGCCGTCCTCCCCCGCGCGGAAGACCACGACGGTCATGTCGTCGCTCTCGCCGGCCTCGTCGGCGAAGGCCCCCACGTCGGCCAGCAGGGCATCGAGCAGGGCCTGGGGCTCGCGGGGCGCGGCGGCGAGGACGCGCTGGAGGCGGTTCTCCCCGTACCACTCGCCGGCGGCGTTCGAGGCGTCGATCACCCCGTCCGTGTAGAGCACCAGGTGGTCGCCGCGCTCGAGCTGGACGGTCAGCTCCTCGTAGTCCGAGCCCTCCAGGGCGCCCAGGGGGAACTGGCGGGGCAGGTCCACCACCTCCACCCGCCCCGGCTCGGCCAGGACCCGCAGGGGCGGCTCGTGGGCCGCCGACGCGAGGGTCAGCCGCCGCGCCGCGGGGTCGAGAACCCCGTAGAGCATGGTCACGAACGTGCCTCGCGGCGCCCGCTCGACCAGGCTGGCGTTCAGCCGGCCCAGCAGCTCCCCCGGGGCCTCGCAGTCCAGCGACAGGAACCGCACCTGGCTCGTCAGCCGGGCCATCAGCAGGGCCGCGGCGATGCCCCGCCCCGCCACCTCGCCGATAACCAGCGCGTGGCGGCCGTCGCCCAGGGGCAGGAAATCGTAGAAATCGCCGCCCACGCCCTGGGCCGCCACGTGGTGGAGCGCGAACTCGCAGCCGGGCACCGAAGGCGGCCCCTCGGGCAGAAAGCTCCGCTGGACCTCCGCGGCCAGCCGCAGGTCGCGCTCCACGCGCTCCCGGCGCAGCAGCTCCCGACGCATCCGCACCCGCTCCAGGGCCAGGCGGAGCTCCTTGCCCACCCAGGTCAAAACCTCCAGGTCCTCCTGCCCGAAGGCCACCCCCGGCCGCCGGGAGTCCACGTAGAGCAGGCCCCGGACCTCGCCCCGCTCGAGCAGCGGCACGCACATCAACGAGGCGATGCTGTGGCGGCGGATGGACACCGTGGCCCGCCACCGCGGGTCGCGCCCCGCGGCCCGGCTCAGCAGCGCCCGACGCCGCCGAGCCGTGCGCCGGAGCACCGTGCCCGAGACCCGCACCTCGCTCGGCTCGATGCCCTCGCGCACCTGGCTGGCCCGCGGCACCATGGCCCCCGTGGCCCGGTCCTCCAGCATCACCACGACCACGTCGGCCTGGGGGAAGATCTCCAGGAGCTTGGCCAGGGCCTCCTCCAGGAACTCGCCGGAGGCCTCCGTCGCCGCCACTGCGTCGGTCACCTGGTAGAGCGCCTGGAGGCGGGCCCGCAGGCGCTCCAGCTCCTCGCGGTCCGCCTCGGCGGCCAGGGAGCCGTCCAGCCCCACGGGCACGGCCAGCGGCTCCGCCCCCGGGGCCTCCCCGTCGTCCGAGACCACCGTCGGGCGGGGCTGCCCGTCCTCCCGGTCCTCCTCATCGGGCGCCTGGAAGACCAGCGAGAAGTCCGAGATATCGACCTGGTCGCCGTCGCGCAGCAGCCGGCGGCGCACCCGCCGCCGGTTCACGAACGTCCCGTTGCGGCTCCACAGGTCCTCGAGCAGGTAGCCCTCCTCGGTGCGCGAGATGCGGGCGTGGTGGCGGGAGACCGCGTCGCTGGCCAGGACCACATCCGCATCGGGGTCGCGGCCCACGAGGGTCAGCTCGCCCAGCCTCACCTCCCTCGCCGGCTCCTCCCCGTGGGACACCGTCAGGCGTGGCATCGCGGACCGCCTTCGCACACACAGGGGCCTGGGGGCCAGGACCTCGGCCTCGCGCCCCGATGATACTCCCCCGTGCCCCGGGCCGCAAGCCCGTCCCGTCGGGCGGCTCGCCGGCCGCCGGGGCGACTTCGGCGAAGTGCTTGACAGACCCGCCGAAACTGCTATAATGGGCGACGCGCTGCGGGGTGGAGAAGTGGTATCTCGTCAGGCTCATAACCTGAAGATCGCGGGTTCGAATCCCGCCCCCGCTACCATCCCTCCCAGGCCGCTGGCCGCAGCGGCCTTTTGCATGTGTGCAGCCCCGACGCTGTCGCTGACCCACGCGCTCGCGCCCTCTCTTCCACCCCTCGAGGGCGGCGGCGAACCGACTTCGGGGGAGACCGTACATGATCATCGTGTCCGTCGCAGCGGCACACGATATCGGGGCGAGGTGTGCCCCTGCCCCCCCCCTTGAAATCCGCGCGCCTTGGCGCTACGGTGGCAGCACGGTGGGACCGCGGTGCCACGGTCAGGGCTGTGGGGCGGCGGTGAGCGGGTCGCCAAGCGCTTCGGCCGCTTCCTGCGACCCCGGAAACGCGAGGCCAAACGCCTTCGTGTCGACGACGGCAACTGGAAACTCATGTATGGTGTCCGCCGAATTGGGAATGTGAGTATCGCCGCTCGCCGGCGTGGCGGCGACGCTCGGCATGGCGATTCCGCGGAGGGGGCCATCGAGGCAAGAGGAGGCGAGACGTGAGCATCTGGCACACAGGATTGCGGCTGGTTCGAGGCCGCGCGGTAGCCTCGCGGCGGCCGCGCGCGCGATGGCGCCTGCTCGTCGCTCTCGGGGCTCTGGCCCTGGCGGTGGCCCTCGACGCGCGGGCCGGGGACGCCGCTTCGACCCCGGGAGAGGTCCAGCCGGAGCCTTCGACGCTCCACTGCCTGGCCGTCCGTTGGCCGGTCAAGGGCGACGACAATGCGAACGCCTCGATCAGCGTCCAGTACCGCAAGGCGGGAAGGGCCAACTGGGAGCAGGGCTTCCCGCTCTTCCGAACCATCCGCGCCGCGACCCGGCGCCACCGGGGGCAGTGGTCGTTCAGGGGCATCCCCCCCGACCGCCTGCCCGGCGGCTGGATCTTCGCCGGCAGCATCGTGGACCTCGAGCCCGAGACGGAGTACGAAGTGAAGCTCTCGCTCAAGGACCCCGATGGCGGCGACGCCGAGCGGACGCTTGAGATGGCGACCATTGGCGAGCCGAAGGAGCCGCAGGGAATGCGCCTGCGCCACGTGGTGCCCGAGGGCACGACCGGCGGCCCCGCCGGCGCCATCCAGGGGCTGCGCGCCGCGGCCGCCGCGATGGAGCCGGGCGACCTGTTCCTCCTCCACAAAGGCCGCTACGCCATCAAGGGGGTGCTCGAGCTGAAGACGAGCGGCGAGCCCGGAAGGCCCATCATCTTCCGCGGCGCCGGCGACGGCGAGGCGATCATCGACGGCGGCGGCGACCATTCCACCAGGGGGCGCCTCATCAGCGCCAACGCGGCCCGGCACATCTGGCTCGAGAACCTCACGATCCAGGGCCGACAGTACGCCATCGTGGCCCACAAGGGCTCCAACTGGGTGATCCGCCGCTGCAAGTTCCAGAAGATGGAGAAGGGCTTCACCGCCCACAACGGCGGCTACAACGTCTCCCGCGGCCACTTCATCAGCGACAACGTCTTCATCGGCCCCACCACGTGGCCCCGCACCAAGGGCATCGAGTCCTTCTGCGCAACGTACATGAGCGGCGCGGGCCACGTCGTCTGTTACAACCGCATGCAAAACCTCGGCGACGGGGTGCACGGCACGGGCCACGGCAACTGGTCGGCCTGCGACATCCACAACAACGATGTGACCATCTGCACCGACGACGGCTTCGAGGCCGACTACGGCGAGACCAACATCCGGGTCTTCCACAACCGCATCGTCAACGTGGCCCACGGCATCACCGCCCAGCCCGCCCAGGGCGGGCCGATCTACTTCTTCCGCAACTTCATCTACAACGCCACCTTCTCGCCCTTCAAGCTTCACAACGACACTTGCGGCGTCCTCATCTTCCACAACACGTGCCTGCGCAACGGCCCGTGCTTCATCATCCAACCTGGCAGGGAGACCGTAACGGACGTCTGGACGCGCAACAATCTCTTCCTCGGCACGCGGGGAACCGGGCTGCACACCACGGGGCGGATGACCAACTGCGACTTCGACAACGACGGCTTCGGCGGCTTCACCGGCCCCTTCGCGAGCTGGAACCGGAGAACGTACAAGACGCCGGCCGCCGCGAAGGCCGCAGAGGCGATCTACAAGGAGCACGGCGCGATCCTCGTCGATCCGAAGGCCTGCTTCGCCTCCGGCCTCGTGCCGCCAGCGGACCCCGGGACTACGTACAAGGGCGATGAGCTCGATTACCGGCTCCGACCCGACGGCCCCGCCGTGGACGAGGGCGTCGTGCTGCCCAACTTCAGCGACGGCTTCAGGGGCCAGGCCCCCGACCTCGGCGCGCTGGAGGTCGGGGAGCCCATGCCCCACTTCGGCCCGAGGGAGTGAGCGACCGCCCACGCGCAGGGCCGCACCGGACGGGAAGTGACCGCGCGGAACGCAACTCGCAGCCCAGAGCATGAGTATCCACTAACTCAAATCGGGGCACACCGTGCACGACTATTGTGTCCGTCGCAGCGGCACGCGATATCCGGGCGAGTGTGTGGCTGCCCTATCGACATCCGCGCGCCTGGGCGCTACGGTGGCAGCACGGTGGGACCGCTGTGCCACGGCCAGGGCTGTGGGGCGCCCCTGAGCGGGTTGCCAAGGGCTTCGAACGTCTCTTCGGCCGCCTTCCTGCGACCCCGGGAGCGCGGGGTTAAACGCCTTCGCACCGACGACGGCAGCCCGAAAACCATGGTGATGTCCCAATACCGTTCGGCGCGCCTATCGCACCGACGACGGCAGGGAAAGACGAGTGGAGCGGCGGGGCAAGGCGCGGGGCGCGGTGGGAGGAACGGGACGTGACCAGCGGGATGACGGACGCGCGCCGCGCAGGCTCCCGCCAGGCCAAGCCAGGGAGGAGGGTGCTCCCTGGCCAGTGGCACTCGCCGCGTGCGAGGCGTAGAATGGGGCCGAGGAGGGCCAGCTCGTGGGCTCCGGCCGGTTCGCATCCTTCTCGCTGGACAGCTCCGCGCGCTCTCTCCGCAGGCCGGCGCTGGACCGCCTGCCCATCACCATCCAGGACAGCCGTGCGGCGAGCGGGGTGCGGTGGTGTGCCATGGGGCTGTTCCTCGCCGCGATCTTCGTGTTGATGGTGATCGTGTTCCTGTGGACGGTCGGCCACCCGCCCCCCGGGGACGAGCGGTGGCAGATCGTGATTCCCATGCTCGCCTTTCTCGCTCTTGCTCTCGTGTTTGTGGTCGGCGGGGTGGTGCGGATCCTCCACCGGACCACCATCACGGCGGAGGGCGACGCCGTGACCGTGGAGGACCGCCGAGCGTGGGGGACCACTGGTTGGGCCGAGCCGCTGGCCGACTACGACGGGGTCCTGCTGCGGGACGAGGTGCGGCGCGAAGGGGAGTCGGACGTGAGGATCTTCCTCCTGGAGCTCCACCACTCCGACCCGGCCCGGCGCGTGGCGCTCTACGAGGCGAAGGAGCCCGGCGAGCCCCTGCGCCAGTGGGCCGCGGCGTGTCGAGCTCTTGGACTGCCCGCCCTCGAGCTCGATGGCGGCACGCTCGTGCGCAGAGCGCCGGAGGACCTGCATAAGTCGGTCCACCAGTTGGCTCAGGAGCGCGGGGACGCGGTGGCCTTCGACGCCTCGTATCCCCCCCAGGGCCTGAGGGCCGAGGTGGCCGCCGACGCCCTGGTCATCACCGTGCTGCCGCCGCGCCGCTCCCTGGCCTCCTCGCTGCTGCGCTTCGGTGGCGCGCTCCTGATGGACCTGCTTTTCTTCGGGGCTCGCGACCGGACCGAGCGGGTCCTGACCGGCCTGATCTCTCTGATCCTCACGGCCTCGCTGCTCGACGACGTGCTCACGCGCGACCGCCTGAAGCTCCGCGAGGGCTCCATCGAGCTGTGCCGCACGACCCTGGGCTGGGAGTGGGGACGGAACCGCCTGCCCGCCTCCGAGGTGAGGAGCGTCACGGTCCACACGGAGAGCCGCAGGGTTCAGATCCGGACGGATACGGACCTGGTTTCTGTCGGCCGCGGGCTCTCCGACGAGGCGCTCGGCTGGCTCCGCGACTGCGTCAAGGCCGTCGTTGCGGCGTGAGGCCCCTGCTCCCTCCGCCTCGCTTGCCATGCGCCGCCCGGCGGGTCCACTGGCAGCGCCCGTCCGGCCCCTTTTCCATGGGATCGGGGTCAGGTCTACATTTTTCGCGGCCACATCGTTCCCAAGGTCCGCGGGGCCAAGCCCGAAGGGCTGATGGGATTTAGCCTGCGGCCTCAGCGGCCGGGAACGGCGCGGACAGTGAGGCAAGGTGGCGAAGGGACCGCGGAGACGAGCGACGCGGCTTCACGCGGGCCATGGTTCTGTCGGTAGAAACGCGACAGGCTACTTTTCCTTTGCGCTCGGGCGCCCGCTGGGGCGGCGCGGGGTCGGCTCAGGGCAAGCCTCGGAGGGCACGAGCGGCGACCGACCGGCGGGGTCTGCTGCCACCTCCTCGACCGTGGCAACGGGGCGACGGAGGCCCTGGGCCGCAGCTCCTGCGCCCCGGCCCGTGCGCCCGGCTCGCCCGACTGGCTGCGCGCGGTCGACACGCCCGAGACGGAGCGCGAACTCGCGGCGATCTGTCCTGGCGTGGGGGGCGCACCCCGGTCGGGAGCGACTCGTGGCTCGCTCGCGCCGCCCGACCAGCCGGGCTGGAGGCGGCCACTCGCCCCCGCGGCCGCCCGCGCGCTCTGCCGCCTGGCGCCCCCCGCTCTGCATCCCTCCATGCGGCTCCGCGCCAGGGTGGCCAAAAATGAAGGGCCGTGGCCAAAAACGACAGATCGCCCGGCCCGCCGGCCCCATCGCCGCCGGAAAGTTTTCTCATGGACGTAAGGCGTAGTTGATTCACTACTTAGGGCGCTCGCCCAAATTTCTTCGCCATTTTTAAAATTTTTCGTGTCCGCATGGAGGGGGGGCTTCGGTTTGTAGGGGTAGAGGGGAGCGCGCTCCCGGGGCGCGGTCGGGCCGCCGGCGGGGGCTCAGACCCGGAGGATGGCGGCGACCTGCTCGGCGACTCGCCGGAGGTCTTCCTCGGTGGGGCGCCCCCGGATGTCGCCCAGACGCCCGCCGGTGTTGTTGGCGGCGAGCTTCCCGTGGAACTCGCCGACCACGTACCATTCGGCGAGGACGTCGAAGCCGAGGTGCTCGAGGAACTGGCCGAGCCACTTGGCGGCGGGGACGGCCTCGGCCACGCCGGTGTGGGGCCCGCCGTAGGTGCAGTAGACCGCGGCCTTCTTGCCCGGGCGCTTGGGGCAGGCCAGGCGCACCTCGCCCGCCTCGCGGTAGGCCCGCAGCCGCGGGTTCAACAGCTCCATCAGGGGCTTGGCGGGCAGCCACTGGTAGACGCCGGTGCCGAGGAAGACGAAGTCGTAGCCCAGGACGTCGACCTCCTCGTCGGTGGGTGCCTGGACGGCGTGGACCTCGTGGCCGGCGTCCTCGGCGGCCTGGGTCACGGCCCGGGCCACGCGGGCGGTGTTTCCGGAGAGGGAGGCGTAGAGGTTCAGGATGCGCACGGTCGCTCCTTGGTCTAGGGCTTGGGGCTGGGGCGCTCGCGGGAGCCGACGGCCCGTGCCGCGCGGAGCCGGGTCTCGGCGAGCCAGCAGTAGAGCACGGGCACCAGGAAGACGGAGATGAGGACGACGAGCATCCCCCCGAAGGAGGGGATGGCCATGGGCACCATGATGTCCGAGCCCCGCCCCGTGGAGGTGAGCACGGGCAGGAGGGCGAGGAGGGTGGTGGCGGAGGTCATCAGGCACGGTCGGATGCGTCGCACGGCGCCGGCCACGGTGGCGGCGCGGATGGCCTCGCGGCTGGCCGGCCGCCGGGCGGCGAAGCTCTGGTCGAGGTAGGTGGCCAGCACCACCCCGTTGTCCGACGCGATCCCGAAGAGGGCCAGGAAGCCCACCCACACCGCCACGCTGAGGTTCACCGTGTGGATCTGGAAAAGCTCGCGAAGGCTGACCCCGAGCACCGAGGCGTCGAGAAACCACGGCTGGCCGTAGAGCCAGATGAGCAGGAAGCCGCCCGCCCACGCCACCACGATCCCGCTGAAGACCAGCAGCGTCGTGGACACCCGGCGGAACTGGAAGTAGAGGATCAGGAAGATGGCGAACAGGGCCACGGGCAGGACCACCGAGAGCGTGCGGCGGGCACGCAACTGGTTCTGATAGGTGCCCGCGAACCGGGTGGTGGCCCCCGCGGGGAGCACCAGCTCGCCGCTGGCCACCGCGGCCTCCAGGCGGGCCTGGCAGGCCTCCACCACGTCCACCTCGGCGTAGCCCTCCTGCTTGTCGAAGACCACGTAGCCGACCAGGAACGTGTCCTCGCTCTTGATCATCTGGGGGCCGCGGCGGTAGCGGATGTCGGCCAACTGCTCGAGGGGCACCTGGGCCCCGTCGGGCGCCGCCACCAGCACCCGGCCGAGGGTCTCGACGTGGTCGCGCAGCTCGCGCAGGTAGCGCACGCGCACCGGGTATCGCTCCCGGCCCTCGACGGTGGTGGTGACGGGGCGGCCCCCGATGGCCACCTCGATGGCGTCCTGGACCGCCCGGATGTGCAGGCCGTGGCGCTGGATGGCGTCGCGGTCGATGTCGATCTCCAGGTAGGGCTTTCCCACGATGCGGTCCGCGGTCACCGTGTCGGGGGCCACGCCGGGGACTTCCTTGAGCAGGGCCTCGACGCGGAGGGCCGCGCGCTCGATGGTCTCCAGGTCCGGCCCCCGGACCTTCACCCCCATGGGGGCTCGCATGCCGCTCTGGAGCATCACCAGGCGTGCCGCGATGGGCTGGAGCCTGGGCGCCGCGGTGGTGCCTGGAATCCGGGCGGCGCGGACGATTTCGTCCCAGATGTCGTCGGGGCTCTCGATGTGCTCGCGCCACTGTCGGAAGGGCCGTCCCTGGGGGTCGGGGATCAGCCGGCCCTCGGCGTCGCGGGCGAACTGGTCGGCCTCCCCGTCGTAGCGGAAGCGAATGCGCCGGCCGTCGGCGTCCGTGCGGTACTCCGGCTTGTAGGTGATCAGGGTCTCGATCATGGACACGGGAGCGGGATCGAGGGGGCTTTCCACCCGCCCGATCTTGCCCACCGCGGAGTCCACCTCGGGGATGGCCGTGATGGCCTGGTCCTGCTTCTGGAGCACGTCGAGGCACTCGCCGATGGAGGCGTGGGGCATGGTGGTGGGCATGAGGAGGAACGCGCCCTCGTCGAGCGGGGGCATGAACTCCTGGCCCAGGCCCTCCCAGTGGCGGGCCACGGTCCACGCCAGGCGGGTGCCCAGGGGCTCGCGGCGGACGTTGTGGGGCTCGCCCCAGGCCTGGCGCCGCAGGGAGGTCAGGGTGCGGGCCTCCTCCCAGTCCTCGAGGAGGGCCTCCCGCCGCTCCACGTCCAGGCCCTCGAGCATCTTGGCCATGGCCTGGGGCTCGGCGCCGAAGCTCGTGCGCGTCCAGCGCAGGACGTCGGCTCGCCGCTCGACCAGGCCCGCCTCGATGAGCGCCTCCACCTCGTCCTCGCCCGCGAAAAGCCCCGGCTCCGCCTCCGTCATCGGCCCCAGCACGGCGCCCGGCCCCAGCCACGCGAACCCGCCCAGGGCCACCAGCACCAGGGGCAGGACGAGAAACGCGGCCTTGTGGCGCAGGCACCAGCCCAGCAGGGGACCGTAGGCGACGCGGAAGAGATAGAAGAAGAGCAGCAGGCCGCCGATCAGCCCGCCCACGAACGCCAGGTTGCGTCCCAGGCCCCGCTCCGGGCCCAGGGGCTCCCAGTGTGCCGTGAGCAGGAGGCCCACGGCGGCCACCGCGGCCGCGATGGCCACCAGCGGCCCCGCCGTCCGCGCCCAGCCGGGCAGCCAGGGCCTCGCCGCGTGGAAGAGCCCCACCGCCAGCAGCACCGACCCGGCCAGGGCCCAGCCGAACGCGGCGAGCAGCACCAGGCCCGCCGCGGCCAGCCCCCCGGCGGCCAGGACCTTGAGCGTGCGCGAGCGGATGCGAGCCGCGAACAGGGCGTGGGCCCCCGCGGGCACGATGGTGAGAGCCACGATGATCGACGCCACGAGGGCGAAGGTCTTGGTGAAGGCCAGGGGGCGGAAGAGCTTGCCCTCGGACCCCGTCATGAAGAAGACGGGCAGGAAGCTGATCACCGTGGTGGCCACCGCGGTGAGCACGGCGCCGCCCACCTCCGAGGCGGCGCGGACCACCACCTCGCGGCGGCTCGCCTCGGGGCCCGCGGCCTCCAGGTGGCGGAGCACGTTCTCGCACACGATGATGCTCATGTCCACGATCGTCCCGATGGCGATGGCGATGCCCGAGAGGGCCACGATATTGGCGTCCACGCCGAAGGCCCGCATGAGGATGAAGCACATCAGCACGGCCAGGGGCAGGGCGGCGCTGATGAGCGCCGAGCTGCGGAGATGCAGCACGGAGACCAGCACCACGATGATGGT
>JBKHIY010000208.1:0-3279 GCA_046538415.1 Candidatus Brocadiia bacterium
AGGCGAGCCGGGGGGGAAGATGGACGGCCTAAAGGCCGCACTCCAAACGCCCGGGGGCACGGCCTGAAGGCCGCACTCCGAACGCGCGGCTCGCCGTCACCGCCGGCGGCACCGGTAGGTGGCCCCCGGGCGGGTGGCGAACGCCGTGAGGCCCTTCCCGGGGCTCTCGGCCGCCACCGCCCGGCCCTCGCAGGAGACGGCCAGGGGCCCCGCGGCGCGCACCACGCAGCGGTTGCCCCCGAGGGAGCGGACCGTGGCCTCGGCCAGCTCGCCGCCCTCCCACGCGATGGCCACCTCGAACCCGCCGCGGGCCCTCAGGCCCTCGACGCGGCCCGCCGGCCAGGCCGCGGGCAGGGCGGGCAGGAGGTGCACGGCGCCCCCGTGGCTCTGGAGGAGCATCTCGGCGATGCCCGCGCAGCCCCCGTAGTTGCCGTCGATCTGGAACGGCGGATGGGTGTCGAACAGGTTGGGGAGGGTGGACCGGGCGAGCAGGGCGCGGACGTTGCCGTGGGCCTGCTCCCCGTCCTCCAGGCGGGCCCAGAAGTTGATGATCCAGGCCCGGCTCCAGCCCGTGTGGCCCCCGCCGTGGGCCAGGCGGTGCTCGAGCGACTTGCGGGCCGCGGCGGCCAGCTCCGGCGTGGCCCGCAGCGTGATCTGGCGGCCCGGGTGGAGGGCGAAGAGGTGGGACATGTGGCGGTGGCCCGGCTCCGGCTCGGCGAACTCCTCGGGCCACTCCATCAGCCGTCCGTCCGAGCCCACCTGGGGCAGGGCCAGGCGCTCGCGGGCGGCCCGCACGCGGCCCACGAAGGCGTCGTCGATGCCCAGCTCCCGGGCCGCCTCCAGGAAGTTGCTCAGCGTCTCCCACGCGATCTCCTGGTCCATGGCGCAGCCCATGGACAGGCAGGCGGTCTGGCCGTCGGGGGTCTTGAAGCGGTTCTCCGGCGAGGTCGACGGCCCGGACACCAGCTTGCCCGTCCGCGGGTGCTCGACCAGCCAGTCGAGGAGGAACGCCGCGGCTTCCTTGAGCACCGGGTAGGCGCGGTCGGCCAGGAACTCGCGGTCGCCGCCGAAGCGGTAGTGCTCCATCAGGTGCTGCGTGCACCAGGCCGCGCCCATGGGCCACATCCCATAGCGCACGCTGCCGATGGGGGCCGTGAACCACCAGGCGTCGGTGGTGTGGTGGGCCACGAAGCCGGCGCAGTCGTAGACCTCGCGGGCCGTCTTGCGCCCCCGGGGGCGGAGGCGGTCCACGAGGTCGAAGAACGGCTGGTGGCACTCCGCCAGGTGGGTCACCTCGGCGGGCCAGTAGTTCATCTGCACGTTGATGTTGATGTGGTAGTCGCAGTTCCACGGCGCGTCGATGTGCGGGTTCCACAGCCCCTGGAGGTTGGAGGGCATGCACCCGGGGCGGGAGCAGGAGATGAGCAGGTAGCGGGCGAACTGGAAGTAGAGGGCCACCAGGTCGGGGTCGGCCTCGCCGTCGCGCAGCCGCTGGAGCCGCTGGTCGGTGGGCAGGCGGTGGGCCTCGGTGGGGCCCAGGTCGAGGCTCACGCGGCGGAACAGGCGGCGGTGCTCGCCCACGTGGTCGGCCCGCAGGTCGGGGTAGGGCTTCCTGGCCGCCGCGGCGAGCTGCCCCGCGACCACCTGGCCCGGGTCCTCGTGGCGGTAGGTGGTGGCCGCGGCGAGCAGCAGCGTGGCGGCCCGGGCGCCCTCGACGCGCAGGCGGTCGCCATCGGGACGCGCGGCGCCGCCCTCGGCGGCGGCCCGCAGCCGGGCCTCGAAGGCCACGCCCTCGTGCTTCTCGCCCTCGTCGGCCTGGCCGGTCATCCGCAGGGTGTCTTCGCCCAGGGCCTCTACGGTCGCGTGCTCGGGGCGGGAGAGGCGGACGGCGAAGTCGAGGCCCCCCGGCGCCTCGCTCTCCAGGCGCACCACCAGCACCTGGTCGACGGGGCTGGCGAAGACCTCGCGGGTCACCGCCGCGCCCCCGGCGGCCTGGTAGATGGTGCGGGCGATGGCGGCATCGAGGTCCAGCTCCCGCCGGTAGCGCTCGGCCCGGGGCACCGCGTCGAACTCCAGCCACAGGTCGCCCAGGGTCTGGTAGCTTCGGGGCGCGATGCGGGGGCCCATGACCTCCTTCTGGACCAGCCGCTGGCCCTCCCGGTATCGGCCGGCGAAGAAGAGCTTGCGGGCCTCGGCGATGGCCTTCCACGCCCCCTCGCGGTTGCGCTCGACGGGCTGGCCGGCCCACAGGGTGTCCTCGTTGAGCTGGACGCGCTCGCGCCGCACGCCTCCGAACACCATGGCCCCCAGGCGGCCGTTGCCCACGGGCAGGGCCTCCTCCCAGCGGCTCGCCGGCTGGCGGTACCACAGCACCCGCCGCCCCTCGGGCGGCGGGGCCTGGCCCACGAACGCGCTGTCGGGCGCGCCGGGGGGAGGGGAGGCGGCGTCGTGGTAGGCTTCGGCCATTCTATTTCCCTCGGGGCTGTCGGGGTCGGCGGGCCAGGTGGCCCAGGCGGGGTCGTCGCCGGTGCGGAACTGCCACTGGCCGGCGAGGCTCAGGGCGCCCTTGCTGCACGAGAGCCTCAGGCCATCGCCGGCCAGCCCGCCCTGGCCGCCGGCGTCGTAGACGCGCACCGCCACCAGGTTCCAGCCCCCGGCCCGCACCTGCTCCGCGGGCACCGCGTAGCGGCGGGTGGCCTGCCAGGCGGTGCGGGCCTGGGGCGGCATGCGGCCCGTGGCGCCCACCCTGGCGCCGTTGAAAAACGCCTCGTCGCAATCGTCGATGCGGCCCAGCTCCAGCCGCAGGGCCTCTCCCTCCCACGCCGCGGGCAGCCGCACGAAGCAGCGGTACCAGGCGAAGCCGTCGTAGCTCCCCAGCTTCCCGCGCCAAAGCCCAGGGACGTCCATCAGCCGCCAGCCCGCCTCCCCGCCCGAGGCGGACGCGGCGAGCACGCAGAGCGAAAAGCCAACGGGAACAAGCCGTCGCATGGCATCTCCTCGGGTCGGAAGGCACGGGCCGGCGGCCGAGCGGCGCCACCGGGCCATTATACCCGGCTCGCCGCCGCGGCCAAACCCCGCCGCGGCCCGGGCGACGGTCCCCCGGCCCCTCCGGACCCCCGCCGGGCCGTGGCGAGAAACGCCGGGTGGTGGCGAGAAACGCCGGGTCGGCGGCCCGAATCCTGAGGGGCGCGTTGCGGGGGAGGGGGCCTTTCTGAAGAATCTGAAGATAGGGCTATCCCCTTCGCTCCAGTGACCGCTACATGTTGTGCCGGCGGCGCT
>JBKHIY010000101.1:0-14890 GCA_046538415.1 Candidatus Brocadiia bacterium
CGCCCCGCGTCCTTGCCTTGTAGGCCGGGCCTCTGCGCCCCGCGTCCTTGCCGGCGAGCCTACGGGGGTGCGGGAATGACGATCTCGACGTCGTCCTGGACCGTCTCCAGGAGCTGGAGCACCAGCACGCCCTGGCGGGCCGAGGCGTTGAAGTGGTTGCCCGCCACCCGCGGCCGTCCGCCCACCGCGATCTTCTCCGGCGCGGGGCCCGGCCAGCGGTGGACCTTGAAGGCGGGGCTCATCCTGGGCGTGCGCAGGCCGTGGAGGGTGAAGGCCACGCCCCGGGGCGTGGCATGAAACACGTAACAGCCCTCCTCCTCGTTGAAGCCGTCGCCGTCGCGGTCGCCGGGGTCCGAGCGGTGGGCCTTGCCCCGCGAGAGCGCCGGCCGGGCCGGCGAGCGATAGGCCCGGGCGTGGAAGCCCGCGATGCGGGCCGAGTTGACCCCTGTGCCCGCGTCGAGGAGGAAGCGGATGCGGTGCGTGCCGGCCGGGAGCTCGTCGCCGGGCCATCGGGGCGAGAGGTCCAGCCCCGCCTCGTACTCCCTGTCCAGCAGCCCCGTGCCCCACTGGGCGCCGTCGTACTGGCCCTTGTAGGCCGCCAGCAGGAGGTCCGCGAAGTAGGTGGGGCCGTCGGTCCACTGGAGGACGAAGGCCGACTCGGTGCCCGCGTAGCGGGCCGGGCGGCGGGGGCCGGCCTCGCCGGCCAGGTGCACCTCGGCCCGGCCCGGCTCGCGGCCCTGGGGGCCCCAGGCGCCGGTCGAGCGGAGCACCAGGAGCACCTGGCGGACGCGCATCGGGGCGTCCAGCGACAGGGTGCACGCGCCGGCGGCCGTGCCCGTGGCGTAGAGGCTGTAGAGCAGCTCGAACCGCGCCGACGGGTGGGGCTCGCGACCGGCGCCGAACTTGCTCAGCGGCCCCGCCAGCCGCACCCGCACGCGGACGGGGCCGGTCTCCAGCAGCTCCACCTCGTCGGCGGGGCGGGCGCACCAGGCGGTGGCGCCCAGGGGCTCGGCGACCTTCAGCTCCACCAGGCCGCCCCCTCCCGCGGGAGCCAGGTTGCGCTTCTTCTCCGGGTCGTGGGCCAGGTCGAACCACGTGGTGGCGAAGCCGCCGCGGCGGCTCACCGTGGTCTCGAAGCGGCCGGGCACCACGATGCGGAAGCTCCCCTCGTCGGCCCGCTCGGCCCGGATGGCCGCCGCCCGGGCGCCGCCCGCCGCCATGGCCACGGCCAGGACGAGGAGCATGCGCGGCGGGGCGTTCATCGCGCTCCCTCGAAGACGAACGTGCCCCCATGGGCCACGGACGGCTCAACGGACCGCCGCCCAGCCTATCCCCAAGCAGGCCTTCGCGCAAGGCCCAGGCCGCCGCTTGCAAACCCGTCGGCGGGGGCATAGGATGTCGCGGGAATCGAGGGAATCCTCCGTGAGGCTCTTCGCCATCCTGTCTCTGGCCATGCTGGCGTGCCTGGGCGGCCCGCGCCCGGCGGCCGGCGCCGAGGGGCGCCCGGTGCGCCGGGTGCAGGGCTTCGAGCCCCACGAGATGAAGCCCCTGGGCAAGGCGGGCCGGCTGCCACCCGCGGCGACGCCCCCTCCGGGCTTTCGCGCCCAGCCGCCCCGGCCCGACGCCCAGGCCTACGCCATCTACCGGGAGGCCAGCTCGCGCGACTGGCCCCGCTTCACCCTCGCCCAGGCCTTCGCCACGGAGGGCCGCTACGCCCTCCGCTACCAGGTGGGCGCCTGGCACGAGCGCACCAGCCGCTCGCCCGCCATCACCGCCCATCCGCCCATCGGGGGCTACCACGACGTCGGCGACTGGCTCTACCAGCGCCACGGGCTCATCTGGTCGGAGGGCAGCCCCACGGAGCCACTCGACTGGTCGGGCTACGAACGGCTGCGATTCGACGTCTGCGCCCCCGACGCCCCCGCGGTGCTGGGGGTGCGGGTCCGCGACGCGACGGCCACCGAGGGTCGCCCTCCGAAGCACCCCCACGGGCTGCGCACGGCGCTCGCTGTCTTCCGAATCCCCCGGGGCAAGCCGGTCACGTGCGACGTGCCCCTGGCCGCCCTGTGCCGGGTGGGCGAGGTGGACCTCTCGCGGGTCCACTGGATGCACATCCGCCTCAACGGCTTCGAGGGCCAGACCCCCGTGGCCATCGACCACCTGCGGCTGCTGCCCCACGGTGCGGCGCAGGAGGAGCGCCTGCCCATTGTGACCATGGAGGGCGAGCCCCGCCCCTTCGCCCGCAAGGTGTGGAGCCGCAACCCCCCGCCCCGCAAGAGGGACCTTGCGCGGCCCGAGCCAGGCCCCGTCGAGAGCCTGGGGCCGGTCACCGTTCTCCACGCCCCGGGCCGCTACACCTGCGGCTACGGCCACCTGGGCGGGCATGGGGGCACCTACTACCAGTCGGCCCGCCGGGGCGCCGTGGCCTGGGACAATCGCCGCCTCCTGGTCGTCGTGGGCGCCGAGCCGCGGCGAGAGACCCGGCGCGTGACCTGGGGCGGGGCCGCCGAGGCGGGCGGAATGCTCGCCCTGGCCAGCTTCGACGGGGGCCGCACGTGGGGCGGGCTGCGGCCCGGCGAATCCCGGCCCGTCCGGCTCCACGACTGGTACTGGCGGGCCACCCTGGCCTCCGACCGACGCGGCGACCTCTACGCCGTGGGCACCCAGAACTGCGATTCCTACGTGGAAGGCCACGACATCTTCTTCCGACGCCTCGCCTTCGACGGCACCGGGTGGAGCGTCGACCGCTTCGCCATCGTCGACCAGAACGGCACCAAGTGCCCGGGCCCCGCCCGGGCCCTCCGCCTGGCCACGGCTCGCATCTGGGCGGCCTGGACCGACGGCTTCGGCGGCGTCTACGCCAAGCACTCCGACGACGACGGCCTGACCTGGGAGCCCTGCAAGGACGCGGCCGCCGAGACCATCCCCCGACCTTTCTACGATCCGGACCCCGCCGACATCGGGACGGCGAGCCCGCCGAGGGCCGTGCTCCCGTGGCCCGCCGAGCCCGTGCCCGGCCCGCTCCTGGTGCCCTATCGCGGCCAGGCGGCGGCCTTCGCCTACGACGCCAGCCAGTGGGCCGCCCACGACGGCCAGGCGTGGGGCCCCACGCGGCCCGTGCCCTGGCCCGCCAAGCGAGGGGGGCAGGCCTCCGAGGCGGCGCCCGGCGAGGCCCACGTGGTGGTGGCGCGCGTCGAGGGGGAGGGCCGGGGGAGGCGGCTGGTCGCCCTCCACCTCGTCGAAGGCTCCTGGTCCGAGCCCGAGACGCTCGCCGAGGGCCGGCTCGGCAGCTCGATCCTCACGGCCAGCGGCGACGCCGTCTTCTGCTTCTACGTCGTCGCCCGGGGCGAGAGCCGGTGGGCCGTGCGGGCCCGCCGATGGAAGGACGGCGCGTGGGGCCCGCCCGCGACCGTGGCCGAGGAGACCGAGCCGGTGAACGTCGTGGGCGCCCCTACCGTCTGCCCGCCCAGCTACGCAGCGGTCTTCTGGGACCAGCGCATGGACGACCCCCGGGAGGCGAGCTGGCTGCGGTTCGCCCGCATCGCCAATCGCTAGGCCCGCTGCGGCGCAGAGCGGGGAAAAGAGGGTTCACGAATGACACGCCGAAGGAGAAGGGCCATGCGCTCCGCCCGAGCCGCCGTCCTGCTCATCGCGGCCCTCGCCGCGGCGGCAGCCGCAGCGGAAGGCCAGGAGGCCATCGAGGTCCTGGCCACCCGCAGCTTCTGGCGCTGCCACGTCACCTGGTCGACCATCCTGGTGCGCCGCGAGTCGGGCGCCCTGGAGGCGGTGGACGTGGAGTGGCCGGCCCGCGGCGCGGCGACGGTGAGCCCTGCGAAGGCGGTGGAGGGGACGGCCTTGCCGCCGGGGGACTGGGCGTCGGCCGACTTCGACGACCGCGGCTGGGCGCGCGGCCGCGGCCCGCTGTTCACCCGGGGCACGCGTCGGATCGCCCTGATCTGCGCCCGGGGCAAGTTCCGGGTCACCGACCCGTCGGCGGTCGGCGAGCTATCGCTGTCGCTGGCCTACCGCGGCGGCGCGGTGGTGCGGCTCAACGGCCACGAAGTGGCCCAAGGCCACCTGCCCGATGGCGACATCGGCCCGGAGACGCCGGCCGAGGACTACCCGCGGGAGGCCTACCTGAGGCCCGACGGCACGCAGCTCCGCCACGCCTTCCGCGAGCCGGAGAAGCACCCCGACCGCTACGCCCTGCGCACCCGCCACCTCGAGGCACGCATCCCGGCGCGACTGCTGCGCCAGGGCACCAACGTGCTGGCCATCGAGCTACACCGCGCCCCGGTGGCGGAGTGTTTCTACACCGCGAGGTTCCGGGACGCCGCGGGCTACACGCTGTGGGACATGGTGGGCCTCGAGGCGGTGCGGCTGGCCGCCCCCGCGGGCTCCGCCGTGGTGCCCAACGTCGAGCGGCCGCCGGGCCTCCAGGTGTGGAACCAACCGCCCTTCGTCTCCGTCCACAACGTCGACTACGGCGACCCGACGGAGCCGCTGCGCCCCGTCGAGCTCCCGGGCGTGCGCAACGGCGTTTTCTCCGGCCAGGTGGTGGTAGGCTCGTCGGAGCCGCTCCGCCTCGTGGGGGCCGAGGCGGGGCCGCTGGCCGGCCCCGGCGGCGCCGTGCTCGATGGCCCCGCGGTCCTCGTCCGCGCCGGCGCCCTGGGCGGCCACGCCGCCTCGCACAACGAGAGCCACCGCTACCGCACGCCGATCCCTGACGCCCGCGAGCGGCGGCGTTTCGATGCCCTCCTGCCCCGGGTGCCCCGCCAGGTGGCTGCCGACGAGCACACGGGCGGGGCCGTGCTGCCTATCTGGGTCTCCGTGCGCGTGCCCGCCGACGCCCCGCCGGGCCGCTATGAGGGGGACCTGACCATCCGCCCCGCCGAGGGCGTGGCCCTCACCGTGCCCGTCACGCTGCGGGTGATCGACTGGACGCTGCCCCCGCCGGCCGCCTACGCCTCGCACCTGGGGCTCATCCAGTCGCCCCAGACCCTGGCCCTGCACTACGGGGTGCCCCTGTGGTCGGAGGCCCACTGGCGGCTGGTCGACCGCTCGTTCGCGCTGCTGGGCGAGCTGGGCACGAAGGTGGTCTACATCCCCGTCCTGCGGCGCACCTACTTCGGCAACGAGCACGGGATGGTCCGCTGGGTGCGGCGCGGCGACGGCTCCTGCGTGCCCGACTTCGAGCTGGCCGAGCGCTACCTCGACGCCGCCCTCCGCCGCCTGGGCAAGGTGCCCGTGGTGTGCCTCTACTGCTGGGACGTGAATACCGGCTCGCACTATTTCGGGACCAGGAAGTTCCGCGAGCCGGCGGGCGTGCCCTACAGCGTCCTCGACCCCGCGACGGGGCGCCTGGAGGAGGCGACGGGCCCGAAGTGGGCCGACCCCGCGGCGGCCGACTTCTGGCGCCCGGTCCTCGAGGGCTTCCGCCGTCTGCTCGCCGAGCGGGGCATCGAGGACAGCCTGATGGTGGGCATCGCCGGCGACCGCCAGCCGAGCAAGGACGCCGTCGAGGCCCTCCAGGCCGCGGCGCCCGGGGCACCCTGGGTGTGCAGCTCCCACGGGGTCATCGAGGCCCTCTTCGGCCAGCCCGTGGGCTACAACTCGGCGGTGTGGGGCCTGCGAGCCGCGCCCGACCCCAGGGAGAAGCGCACCTGCGGCTGGCGGAACCCCCGGCGGCTGGTGGCCTTCCCCCGCGCGGGCAGCTCCGTGGTGGGCAAGGGGATGCGCACGGGCTCGCCCCTGGGCGCTTACCGCATCGCCATGGAGGCCGCCCTCACCGCCCGGGGCAGCGGGGAGGGCCTGCGGGGCATAGGCCGGTGCGGGGCCGACTTCTGGCCCGTGCTCGAGAGTGCGCGGGGCCGCCGCACCGTGCTCGGGCGCTACCCCGAGACCAGCCACTGGCACGGCGGGTGGCTGCGCAACTCCACCCCCCACGTCCTCGCCCCCGGCCCCCACGGCCCCGTGGCCACGGCCCGCTACGAGATGCTCCGCGAGGGCATCCAGGAGGCCCAGGCGCGGGTGTTCCTCGAGGATACGCTGGCCGACCCCGCGCGGCGGGCGCGGCTGGGCGAGGCCCTGGCCGCGCGGTGCCGGGAGGTGCTGGACCGCCGCGTGCGGGCCAACCGCCGGGCCATCGAGGCCGGCGGGCGCTACCTCACGTGGGCGTGGTTCGCCGGCTCCGGGGTGCGCCGGCGGACCGCCGAGCTCTACGAGGCGGCGGCCCAGGCGGCCGCGGCCCTGGCGCCCTGAGACGGCCCGCTCGCGGGCCCATCGCTCCTCCACCTCTGGAAAGGGTCGCTCATGTGGATGTGGATTGCGGGTCTGGTGCTCATCGCCGTGGGGGTGGTGCTCTTCGTCTTGCGGCGCCGCCAGGCGGCGAAGCTGGAGCAGGTGAGGGCCACGGAGACCTCGACCTGTGCCCAGGCCGCCGAGCTGTGCCGCAGCACCGAGGGGCACATCGGGGCCGAGCGGGCGGGGGCCGCGGTCGAGCTGAAGGGCGAGATCGAGCCCCGCCAGGCCCTCGAGGCGGAGATAAGCGGCCGCGAATGCGTGGCCTACAGGACCCGCGTCGAGCGCCGCTGGGAGGAAGAGCGCTGGGAGACCGACTCCGAGGGCCGCCGCCGCAGACGCACCCGCCGGGGACGCGACGTGGTGGCGGAGGACGAGCGCCGCGAGCCGTTCTTCGTCCGCGACCAGACGGGCCGCGTCCTGGTCGACCCCCAGGACGCGGATATCGAGTACGTGGAGACGGTGGACCGCTTCGAGCGGGGCGAGCCGGAGGGCGCGTCGCTCCAGATCGGCGGCTTTCGCCTCGACCTGGGCTCCATCCGCCTGGGCGGCGGGCGACGCACCATCGGCTACGAGGTCCACGAGTGGGCCCTGCCCGCGGGCGAGCGCGTCTACGTGCTGGGCGGTGCCCGCCTGGCGGGCGAGGAGCCGTGCATCGCCAGCCCGTCGGACCCCTCGCAGCGCTTCCTGGTGAGCACGAAGTCGGAGGCGGAGATCGTGCGGGGCACCCGCCGTGCCGTCTTCTGGCTCACCGTGGGCGCCGGCGTGTGCTGGGCCGCGGGGCTGGCCCTGGTGGCCGCGGGGCTGGCGCGGGGCTGAGCATGGCCCTCGCGCTCACGGCTCTATGGGCTCCACCTCGGCCGCCTGGCCCTCCCGCACGGAGCGCTCGATGGCCTCGTGGATGGCCAGGGTGTGGGTGGCGGAGGGGATGCTCGATTCCGGCTCGCGGCGCTCGCGAATGGCGTCCACGAACTCCTGGAGCTCGCCCACGAAGCCCTGCTCGACCGCGCTGTCGCACGCCCCGTGGCTGAAGCTCGGCCAGTGGGCGGCCACCGGCTGGTCGCCCTGGTAGCGCACCATGTCCACCGAGTTGCGCACCACCACGCGGGCGAAGCGGGAGCCGACGAGCGAGACCTCCTCCCAGCATCCCCCCACGCGGTTGCTCACCGCCAGGTTGCCCACGGCGCCGTTGGCGAACCCGAGGTTGACGGTATAGGCCAGGGTGGGCGCGGCGGTGGTGGCTGCGGCCACCCGCTCGACGGGCCCGAAGAGGTAGTGGACCAGGTCGGTGGCGTGGCAGCCCCAGTGGAGGAGGTAGTCGGAGGGCTCCTCGCTGCGGCTGCCCGTGGTGCGGAGCATGGTGAGCAGCAGGGGCCGGCCGAACTCCTCGCTGCCCACCGCGGCCCGGGCCTGGACGTACGCGGGCGCGAACCGCTTCTTGAAGGCCACCATACACACCTTTCCCGAGGCCCGCTGGGCGGCCAGGATGCGCCGCGAGGCGGCCAGCGACGTGGCATGCGGCTTCTCGGTGTAGACGTGGAGCCCCATCGCCAGAAGCTCGGGAGCCAGGCGCTCGTGGGCCGAGGGGCCGATGCACACCAGCACCCCGTCGGGCTCCTCGGCCTCCACCATTCGGCGCCAGTCCGTGGTGGTGCGGGGAATGCCGAAGGCCTGTGCCACGGCCCGGCCCTTGGCCTCGTCGAGATCGGCGTTGGCCACCACCCGGGCGCCGCGCAGGCGGTGGAAGTTGGGGTAGATGTTGCGCGAGGCGTGCCTGCCGGCGCCGATCACGCACAGGCGCACGGCCGCCGTGTCGGCCATGGTCGTTCCTCCTTGCGAGGCGTCGCGGGGCCCGCGGGCCGCGGCTCACTCGAAGGTCATCTCGCCCCATCGGGCGGGATAGAGCCACGCCTCGTGGGGCAGGTCGCTCACCAGGTTGGTATGCCGGTTGGCCCAGTAGGTGCGAGCCACGTTGGTGCGTCCCTGGGCGTCGGAGGAGATGAAGCCCAGGTCGCCGCGGAGGCTCATCCCCGGCCTGGCCTCGAGCCCGATGGCCTCCAGGGGCACCGCGGCCTCGAGCGTATACCCCTCGTCGGTCTTCTTCACGGCCACGGAGGCGGCGTCGAGCACGTCTACGCGGTCGAACCTCTTGTCGGCCACGGGGGAGTGGTAGCGCACCCGCTTGGCTTCTGGCGCCCCGGGGTCCACGGGCTTCATGAGCACGGCGGCGGGCTCGCCCCCGAGGGATGCGAAGAGGACTCGGACGTCGCTGGGCAGGAGCTTCTGGCGCTCGGGCTCGGCCTGGGGGTCGGTGCACAGGTGGAGGTCGCAGGCGTCGCCGGTCTTGAACAGGCGGGTGGGGTCCTTGCCCTGGTTGAGCCAGGGGGAGGGGTCGCGGACGTGGAACGCGAGGTAGAGGTGGGCCTCGTCGTAGGCCACGCGCACGTCGGCGCGGTTGGGCGAGCCCTGTCGCTGGATGCGGATGGGTCGGAGGCCTCGCCAGTCGCCGAGGTCGCCGTCGATGGCGGGGGGCCTGGCCATGCGGGCCACGGCCAGGGACTTCGGCTCGGCGGCCTCCGCGGCGCGGGCGATGTTCTCGCGGTTGGCCTTCACCAGGGTGGCGTTGTCCACCTCGATGGGCTGGGCTTCGAAGCGGCGAATGGTCTCCAGGCCGCCGACCTGGAGCACCATGCAGGCCTGGCGGGCCATCCCCGTGGTCATGCGGAGGCCACCGTCGGCCTGGCGTCCGAACCAGCCGTTGAAGGGCTCGCCGCCGTTGCTGAGGCCCTCCATGGCCATGCCCGCCAGGGCCTCCTCGCTGGGCGGCAGGGGCTCGGCGGGCAGGCGGCAGTCGCGGAACATGGCTCCCACGAAAAGCCCGTCGGTGGTCATGAAGAAGTCCTGGCCCAGGTTGCCCCGCAGCACGAACACCCGGCCCACCCGCTGGTCCACCCGGGCCACCCCGCAGATCTTGAGCGGGCCGATGAGCAGGCCCGGGCGGGGCATGGGCGCGCGGTGGGAGCCGTGGACCCCGGGGTAGAGGTTGGGGTAGGACCATAGCACCTCCCCCGAGCGGTCGTCCACGCCCAGCATGCCCGTGGTGCGGCCCCCGTAGCCCTTGAAGCTGAGGCACAGGAGCAGGTGCTCTTGGGGCACGGGCACCAGGTCGCCGCGCTCGTCGAGAGGCAGCTTCTCCATCCCCTCGGGGCCGTAGACGGGAGCCCCGTGGTCGGTGAACCGCAGGGGCTTGAAGCGGTGGATGCCGTCGGTGTAGAAGACCAGGTCGCTGGGGCTGATGCGCCCGCCCCATCCGCTGCGCAGGGGGAAGGGCCCTTCGCCGCGCCGCTGCCGCTCGTCGGTCTTCTGCTTGGCGGGCACGATGGTGCACTCGGTCCGCTGGGGCCTCCCGTCGCCGTTGGCGTCGCTCCAGAAGGCTCCGTCGTAGGCATCGAGGCCGGCGAACTCGCCCGACGGCTCCTCCTCGACGATGCTATGATGCGTGATCCGCCCGCTGATGTGGCCCACGTAGCATACCGCGGCCACCGGCTGCCAGCCGCCCTCCCGCCGCATGTACACGACGTTCCCGCTCTGCGCGTCGTAGGGATGGTGGAAGAGGTACTCCCGCGCGGTGCCGCTGGCGTCGCTGCGGAACCGCTGGGGCAGGGCGGCGCCCATGGCCACGGGGAAGGTCTCGCCCCTCTCCCGGTCGGGCACCCACAGCACCTGGGTGACCTCCCAGGAGCGGTCGCCCTTGTCCAGCTTCATCTCGATGGGGCCGCAGTAGCCCAGCGTGGGGTCGCTCTCGTGCAGGAAGCACCCGGTGCCCGCGTAGCCGGTGTTCCCGATGTAGTCGCGTACCAGCTTGCCCTCGCGGTCCCACACGGCGACGCGGCGGGGATAGTCCCAGCTCTCCACGGCCCACACGTGCCCCTGGGCGTCGACGGCGATGGAGCTCACGTGGCTCATCGCCTGCCCGTCGAAGGCGCCGCGGATGGGCCGCCCGCCCTTCCGCCCGCAGGTGTAGGCGGTTACCAGGCGGGTGCCGGAGCGTCCCAGGAGGGTGCGTGCCCGGCGGTAGGCTTTCACCTGGCGGTCGGGCCCCTTGTCGGCCACCAGGAGGCGGCCCTCGAGGTCGACGGCGATGGGGCCGGCCTCGCCCAGGCCGCGTGCCCGCAGGGCGGTGAGCCGCCCGCGGTCGAGGTCCACACGGTGCAGCGCGCCGTCCAGCACGGCGTAGAGGGTGCCCTCGGGCCCGAAGGCCAGTGCCGAGGGCCGGGGGGCCTCGATGGCCTTTCGCACCACGGCCGACTGGGCGTCGAGCAGGGCCAGCCCGCCCTCGCTCATGGCGAGGACCAGGCGGCCGGCATGCGCGGCGATGGCGGCCACCTGCCCCGGGGGCTCGCCGCCGAAGATGTCGGCCACGGGCAGCTCGAAGGGCCGCTCCTGGCCGTCGAGCACGAAGGGGGCGTAGGAACCGTCCTCGGCTCGCATGCGGATCAGCACCTCCTCCTCGACGTGCCACCCCGCGGGCACGGCGTAGAGGTATGCCTGGTCGGCGGCGAGGTATCGGGCTCCGCGCTTCTCGCCCCACTTCTTGAGCCCGTCGGGGCCGATGCCCACGATCCCGCTGCCCCCCTCGGCGAAGGCCCAGGAGAGGACCATCATGTCGCCCGCCCGGGCCACGCGCAGCGGCGGGGCGTGGTCGGCGCCCCAGCCGCCGGAGCCGTCGGCGGTCTGCCACGGGGGCGTGCCCGGGTTGTAGAAGGTCATCTCGTAGCTGGCCCGCAGGCCGCGGTGGCTCAGGCCGCGCACGGCGTAGGAGCCGGGGGCGACGAGCTGGCCCCAGTCGTCCAGGCAGTCCCACATCACCTCCACGGTCCGGCGCGGGCCGTCGAGGGCGACGGCGTAGTCGCGGGGGTCGAAGTCGGCGGCGAGGTTGCGCACCCGCTTGCCGTCGGGCCCCTCGATGACCAGGGTGAAGCGCCGGGCGTCGGCGGGCACGACGGCGCGGACGGGCACGGTGCCCTCGAGCAGCTCCTCCTCGACCACGTAGCGGCGGGGCTCGAGGCCCCCCTCGGCCACCAGCCGGGCGTCGCCCCAGGCCCGCACCGCGGTCCAGAAAAACTCCCGCGAGGTATGCCCCGGCTGCATGTTGTCGGCGTAGCGGTGGACCGGCCAGGTCTCGCCGGTCACGTCGCCCCACAGGAACTCCATGCCCAGCTTGAAGACCAGGCCGGGCTCGACGGGGGGCACCTGGCGGAAGAGCAGCTTCCAGGGGATGCGCAGCTCCTGGGTGGTGCCCCGCTCGTCGGGCCGCTTGCGGTAGGCCATGGCGGCGCCGCGTCCCAGCTCCGTGCCGCCCGGCTCGGCGGCCAGGACCACCACGTCCTGGCCGGCCCGCGAATCCCCCTCCTTCTTCCAGTAGGCCAGGTGCATCACCGGCTGCTTGCGGGGGGTGAAGTACCAGGTGGTGACCCACAGCGTGCGGTCGGTGCGCACGCGGAGCTGCCAGGAGTCGCTCTTCCAGCCGTCGGCGGGGTTGAACCGCGGGTCGATGCGGCTGAACATCGGCGTGGGGTCGTTCCACCGCGCGGCCAGGTAGAGGTGGCGCTCGTCCCACATCGCGGCCACCCGGGCCGAGTAGCGGTCGCGCACGGCCTTGTCGGCGAAGCACCAGATGCGCCCCGAGAAATCCCAGTCCTCCAGCTCCCCGTCGATGGCCACCTCGCCCGGCGCGGGCACCACGGGAATCCCGATGTTGTGACTCTGGCGGCCCAGCATGTGGGGCGAGTCGCCCCACGCCGCGGCCCCCGCCAGCAGCACGGCGAGGGCGAAAGCAGGTCGTCGAAGCATCGCAGCTCTCCAGGCGAGCACGTCGGCGCCAGCACTCCGGCCTCCCCGCTCGCCCCATTCTGCCCGGGGCCGCGGCGAAGGTCAACCGCACTCCCGCGCCCTTGACCCCGCGCGCCGCCCATGGTAGAAGCGCCGGTAGGGGACGCGCACCCGGAGAGCCCCGTGGACCAGCAGCACGAGCCCGCCGAAGGCCGCAACCGCCTGGCCGCGGCCACCAGCCCCTACCTCCTCCAGCACGCCGAGGACCCCGTCGACTGGTTCCCCTGGGGCGAGGAGGCCTTCGCCAGGGCCCGCGCCGAGCAGAAGCCCGTCTTCCTGTCCATCGGCTACTCCACCTGCCACTGGTGCCACGTGATGGAGCGAGAGTCGTTCCAGGACCCCCAGGTGGCCCGCCTGCTCAACGACGGCTTCGTGGCCATCAAGGTCGACCGCGAGGAGCGGCCCGACGTCGACCGCATGTACATGGCGGCCTGCCAGATGCTCACGGGCGGCGGCGGCTGGCCCCTCACGCTCGTGCTCACGCCCCAGAAGGAGCCCTTCTTCGCCGCCACCTACATCCCCCGGACCAGCCGCTTCGGCCGCCGGGGGCTGCTCGAGCTCCTGCCCCGCATTCGCGAGCTGTGGGAGAGCCGCCGCGACGAGGTGCTCGACGCCGCGGCCCAGGTCACCGCCGCACTCCAGCGCCCGGCGAGCCCCGAGGGCGAGGCCGAGCTGGGCCGCGGGACCCTCGATGCCGCAGCACGCCAGCTCGAGGCCAGCCACGACGCCCGCCACGGCGGCTTCGGCTCCGCCCCCAAGTTCCCCACCCCCCACCAGCTCTGCTTCCTCCTCCGCTGGTGGGAGCGCAGCGGCGAGAGCCCGGCCCTGGCCATGGTCGAGACCACGCTCCAGGCCCTGCGCCGGGGCGGCGTCTACGACCAGGTGGGCTTCGGGTTCCACCGCTACGCCACCGACGCCCGCTGGCGGGTGCCCCATTTCGAGAAGATGCTCTACGACCAGGCCCTCCTGGCCATCGCCTATACCGAGGCCTGGCAGGCCACCGCCGACCCCCTCTACCGCCAGACCGCCGGCGAGACCTTCGCCTACGTCCTCCGCGAGCTGGCCACCCCGCAGGGAGCCTTCGCCTCCGCGCAGGACGCCGATACCGAGGGCGTCGAGGGGCTGACCTATCTGTGGACCCCCGACCAGGTGCGCGAGGTGCTGGGTGCCGAGGAGGCCGAGCTGGTCTGCCAGCTCTACGGCATCCGCGAGGGCGGCAACTTCCAGGCCGAGGCCCCCGGCCAGCCGCAAGGGGCCAGCATCCCCTATCTCGCCGAGCCGCTCGAGGGGGCCGCGGAGCGGCTGGGCACCGACGCCAGCCCGCTCCGCCAGCGGCTCGAGGCCAGCCGCCGCAAGCTCCTCCGGGCGCGACGGCAGCGCCCCCAGCCCGAGACCGACGACAAGGTCGTCACCGCCTGGAACGGCCTCATGGTCGCCGCTCTGGCTCTCGGCGCCCGGGCCTTCGAGGAGCCCGACTACGCCCGGGCCGCGAGCCGCGCCGCCGACTTCCTCCTCGGCGACCTCCGCGACGAGAGCGGCCGCCTGCACCGAAGCTCCCGCCGAGGCGTCCTCTCGCCCGCACCCGCCGTGGCCGACGACTATGCGTTCCTCGCCTGGGGCCTGCTCGAGCTCTACCAGGCCACCTTCCAGGTCCCCTACCTGGAGGCCGCCCTCGGCCTGGCCGACGGGATGCTCGAGCGATTCTGGGACTCCGACGGCGGAGGGCTCTTCCTCAGCCCCGCCGACGGCGAGGCCCTGCTCGTGCGCCGCAAGGAGGCCCAGGACGGAGCCCTGCCGTCGGCCAACTCCGTGGCCCTGGCGACTCTCCTGCGCCTCGGTCGCCTGACCGGGCGGGCCGCCCTGGAGGCGAAGGCCGCGGCCATCGCCCGCGCCTTCGCCCCCGAGGTCCGCCAGGCCCCCGTCGCCTACACCCACTTCCTGTGCGGCGTGGACCTGGCGCTCGGCCCCGCCCACGAGATCGTCGTGGCCGGCGAGCCCGGCGCCGCCGACACGGAGGCCCTGCTCCGCGCCCTGGCCACCACCTACCTGCCCCGGGCCACCGTGGTCCTGCGCCCCCCCGGCCCGCCGGAGCCGCCCATCGTCCGCCTCGCGCCCTTCGCCCGCCACCACGTGCCCCGCGAGGGACGCGCGACGGCCTACCCCTGCCAGGCCGGCGCCTGCCAGCAGCCGGCGAGCGAGCCCGCCGCCCTGCTCGACGCCCTCCGCGCCGACCCGGGCCGCCACTGAGCCGCTCGCCCGGGGCGCCGCCGGCGACAGAACCCGCCCAAACCGCCGCCCCCCGGGGCGTGGCGAGAAATGCAGGGCCGTGGCGAGAAATGCAGGGCCGCCCCCGCGGCGGGCTGCCCCCTCGTCGCGGCGGTGCCCAGCTGCTTTTTCTCCTCCCGATGCTCCCGCGTCGGTCCTGCCCTCGGTCGGAGCAAGAGCCCACCCGGACGCCTCCGTCGCCCGCTTCGCGGGCTGGGGCTTGGGGGGTCGTGCGGTGGTCCCACGGTTCCGCTTCGCTCCACCGTGGGCTTTACTCCCTCGCCCGCTTCGCGGGCTCAGAGCCGAGCGCCCGGAACCTGAAACCCGGAACCCGGAACCCTCGTCCCCCCACGCCGCGGCCGCGGCAGGGGGGCCACGGCCTGAAGGCCGCACTCCAAACGCACGGCCCCCTTTCGTTTGGAGTTCTCGCCTT
>JBKHIY010000209.1:0-3229 GCA_046538415.1 Candidatus Brocadiia bacterium
GCGCCGCGGCGGGCGCCCTGAACGGGGCTCTCGCCACCGTGCTCCGCATTCCTTCCGCGGTGGTGACCCTGGCCGCACTGGTGCTCTACCGATGGGCCGCCGCGCAGGCGCTGGAAGGGCAGGCCGTGGACGGGGTGCCGGAGGCGCTGCTCCGCCTGGCTCGCGCCGCTCCCGGCGGCGTGCCCGCCGTGGTGTGGCTCGCGGTCGCGGCGGTGGGGGCGGGGGAGCTGGTGCTCCGCCGCCACGCGGCCGGGCGGCGGCTCTACGCCCGGGGCGCCCACCGCCGGCTGGCCGAGGACCTCGAGCTGCGCCCGGGGCGGCTGGGCGTGGGGGCGTTCGCCGCCTGCGGCGCCCTGGTGGGGCTCGCCGGGCTCCTGTGGGTCGCGGAGTACAACCGCGCCGGGCCGGGGCTGGGGCGAGGCTTCGGCCTCCAGGCCCTCGCCGTGGCCCTGCTCGGGGGGGCCAGCGTGGTCGGCGGGCGGGGCTCGGCGCTCGGCGCCGCGCTCGCCGCGGTCTTCGTCGGCCTGGTCTACAACGGCACCGCGGCCCTCGACGTCCGCGACGGGCGCCAGCTCGCGGTCCTCGGCGTTCTGGCCGCGGCCGTGGTCCTCTCCGACCTGGCCATTGCCCTGGTCTACCGCCGCCGGCGGGTGGCCAGCACGTAGGGGCCTTGGGGGATGGCGACCACCCGCGCCCCGGGGCGGGCGCGCAGCAGGGCGTCCAGGGCGCCCTGGAGCCGCGCCGCCACGTCGGCCTCGTCGCAGAGCGCGGCGGCGGGGGTCACCGACAGGCGCTCGAGCGTGGCTCGCGGAATCCCCTCCGTGCACACCACCAGGCCCTCCACCCCCACGCGGTCGAGCACCTTGCACTGCTCCTCGAACTCCCACTGGTCCTGGACCACCTCGCAGCGGGCCTGGATGTCCCGGCGGAACTGCTGGTGGCGGCCGGCGTAGCGGAACATCAGCTCGGCGTAGGCCCGGTTGCCCACTCCTTCGCTGCACGCCGAGGCGATGAGCACCGCGCCCCCCTGGCGCACCACCGCCAGGGCGCCGACCATCCCCTTGACCGTCTGGTAGAAGGTCGCGTCCAGCGGATAGCCGCCGCCCGAGGTCACCACGACGTCCGCCGGCTCCGCCTCGGCCCGGCAGGTCGCGTCGACCTTCGCCACCGCGGCCTGGAAGGCGGCGTCCAGCTCCCCGGCGAACACGCCGACCAGCCGCCGGTCGACGTTCATCGCCACGTTCACCGTGAAGTCGGCCCCCGCCAGGCGGGCCACCTCGCAGGCCTCCCGGTGGCAGGGATTGCCCTCCAGCACGCCGCTGGCCGCGCGAGGGTCTTCCAGGAAGCCCGGGCCGTGGAAGCGCTGGATGCTCCGCAGGTCGCTGAGGCCGGGGAACACCGCCTTGCGGCCCCCCGAGTAGCCGGCCATGAAGTGCGGCTCGACCAGGCCGGTGAGTACCTTGAGGTCCGCCTCCACGTAAAGGCGGTTCACCCGCGGCGCCAGGCCGCTCGACGTGCGGCCCGGCAGGCCCACGAGCTGGGCCTCGTCCCGCGAGTCGTGGTCCACCACCTCGTGGCGCGCCGCCACGTCGGGGCCCAGCATCTCCTCCTTCTCCGCCGGGGTAGTCGCCCGGTGCGTGCCCGTGGCCACGAGCACGGTCAGCCGCTCGACACGGCTCTCCAGCTCCGCCAGAAGCGGGGGCAGCAGCACGCCATAGGGCACAGGGCGGGTGATGTCCGAGACCACGACGCAGGCGTGGTGGCGTCCCCCCGCCAGCTCGGCTAGCGAGGGCGTGCCCAGCGGACGCCGCAGCGCCGAAGCCGCCGCGGCCGACGGGTCGGCCAGCGGCCGGGCGCCGGCGCCCGACAGCTCCTCCGCATCCGGCGGGAGCTCCACCGGGAGGTGTCGCCGGCCGTAGGCGAGCTGCGTCTTCATCGTGCGGGGGTTATGGCGGGGCTCATCGGCCAAGGACCAGACGTGCGGCGAGAATCTCCGGCAGGCCGGCGTCCAGGATCTTCCGCTTCGCCGTCTCCACGTCGTAGGGCACGCGTCGGATGGCCACGGTGCGCTGGCCGGCGTCGTAGACCGCGTAGCAGGCCTGCGGATTGTCGTCTCGCGGCTGGCCCACGCTCCCGATGTTGACGATGGTCTGGGAGAAGTTCTCCAGGGGGATCGCCGCGTCCTGGCTGAACCACACTTCCTCCGCGCCCTCCTCGAAGAAGAAGGTGACGGGCACGTGCGAGTGGCCCACGAAGGCCAGGCGCGTGCGCAAGGCCTCGAAGGACAGCCGGGCCGCGACGGCACTCTCGATGTAGCCGAAGAGGGCCGGCTCGTGGACCGTGGCGTGGACCAGGGTGAAGCCGTCCAGCTCGTCGGTCAGCGGCAGCTCGCGCAGGAACGTCCGCTCCTCCTCCCCCAACTGGGCCGCCGTCCACAGCACCGCCTGCCGGGCGTAGAGATTGAAATACTCGATGTCCGCGCGCTCCGTCACCGCGCAGTCGTGGTTGCCCGCGACAATGTGAGTCGTGAGCTCGCGCACCCGCGCCACGCACTCCCTGGGATTCGCCCCGTAGCCCACGATATCGCCCGAGCACACGTAGGCATCGACCCCCTGGGACTCGGCGTCGGCGACCACCGCCTCCAGCGCCTCCAGGTTCCCATGGATGTCGCCGAACACCCCGTAGCGCACCGACGCGGCTCCTTCCGAGCATCCCTCGCCCCAGAAGGCCCGACTGGCCAACTCTCGACACCACTCTACCCCATGCCCCACGCCGCCGCAAGCGCGACATGCTCCGCCTCGCCCCGCGTCCGCTCGTCCACGATGCCGGGAATGCTCCGGCCCGCCGCCGCTCAGCGGAAGCGCACGCCGAAACCCTCGAACTCCCCCGTCGCCTCCGACCACGTGACCTCGCGGTCCCGCACATACCGCGCCATCCGCCGCGAAACCGACGCCACGACCGCCTCCACCTCTCCACGCTCGCCCTCCGCCACCAGCTCCACCGAGCCGTCCCGGCAGTTCTTCACATAGCCCGTCACATCGAACGAAGAGGCGATCTGAACCGTCGTGTAGCGAAACCCCACCCCCTGGACCGTTCCCTCGAACACCACGCACGCGCGGGCCTGTTCCGTATCGCTCACCTTCCCGCTCCATTCCTTATGTTTTCGGCTCTCGTCCGATTATACCTCCCCTCGACACCGAGTCAAAACCCCTCGCGCTGCCGACGGCGA
>JBKHIY010000023.1:0-50321 GCA_046538415.1 Candidatus Brocadiia bacterium
ATGCACGCTCGCAGGCGCACTAGGCGGGGCGTCTCTGCCCCGCGTTCTTGGTTTCTAGTTTCGCGGGACGCGGAGGTCCCGCCTACAAGGCTAGACGCGGAGGTCCCGCCTGCCCCGCGTTCTTGGTTTCTAGTTTCGCGGGACGCGGAGGTCCCGCCTACAAGGCTAGACGCTCCGAATCAGGTCGCGGAACCGCGGGTGGATGCCCGGCGCCGAGGCCACCACGTCCCAGCACTCCGCCTCCAGCTCCACCGCGTCGAGCACGGCGCCCGCCTCCCGGAGGACCACCTGCGCCGCCGCGATGTCCCAACTGTGCAGGCCCCGCTCGGCGAAGGCGGAGAGGCGGCCGGCGGCGACCTGGCACAGGTCGTAGGCCGCGGCGCCCAGGCAGCGGACCTTGCGCAGGCGTGGCCCCACGCGGGCCACCCGGTGGGCGAACCGGGCCATGCTGTCGGGGCGGGAGCCAAAGCCCATGGCGGCCATGGCCTCCGCCAGCTCGCTCACCCCGCTGGCCTGGATGCGCGAGCCGTTGCATTCCGCGCCGCGGCCCGCCTCGGCGACGAACAGCTCGCCCGTCGGCGGGGCACATACCACCCCCACCAGCGGCTCCCCCAGGGAGGCCAGCGACCGGGGATACCCGCCGCCCGCTGCGCCCTCGACGCGGCGGTAGCAGGCCACCGACGCGCAGTAATAGGGCAGGCCGTAGAAGTAGTTCACCGTGCCGTCCAGGGGGTCGACGAACCAGGTGTGGTCGCCGGCGCCCTCGGCCCGGCCCCCTTCCTCGGTGACGATGGCGTGGTCCGGCCACTGGCGGCGGATGGTGGCCACGATGGCCTGCTCGCACAGACGGTCGACCTCGAGCTTGACGTCGTGGCGGCCCTGGCGGTCGACGCGGAGGGTGGAGCGGAAGTGGCGCTTCTGGGTCTCGGCGGCGGCCCGGGCGGCGGCGACGGCGGTATCGCGGAGGTTCACCGGCCCTTCTCCAGGGGCCGGAGCCGGATGGCCCAGGCCTTCGGCTGAGCGAGTTGGCGGATCTTCTCGGCCAGGTCGGCCGTTTCCTTCTCGGCGGTCTCGATGGCGGCGAGGCCGGCTCCCTTCTGGTCGGTGGCGATGCCGCGCCGCCAGGCCTGGTAAACGGTGCGGCGGCGACGCTGGACCAGGCCGAGGACGTGTGCCGCGGCCATGTTGGCGGGCAGCTTCTCCAGCGCATTGAGGTCGATACCCTGGGCGAGGTCGGCCGCCGCGGCCTCCGCCACGGGCGCCTCGTCCACCTCCAGGCGGTAGCGCTCGGCGGGCAGGCCGGTGACCTTGAGCACGTAGCGGCTGAGGCGGGCGGAAACGCGCTCGAGGGCGACCGACTCGCCGTCCCAGCGGCTGTCCCTGGGCAGGGGGAGGGGGGTGGTCCAGGCGAACGCCACGCCGCGGTCGGGGCTCACGGCCAGGTTGGCCACGGCGCCGCTGCGGACCGTCTTCGCCGCGGCGTCGATCTCCGCCTCGGCCACGGTAGAGGGGGCGCGGAGGGTCTCCAGGAGGCACATGGCCATGAGCCAGTGGCCCGTGGGGTCGGGGTGGACGGCGTCGGGTGCGAGGTGGAAGCTCACTTTCTCCTGGCGGCGTGCGCGGAGGTGGCGGTTGGTGGCGGAGTGGACGTCGGCCACCAGGAACCCCTCCTCTCGGAGGCCCAGCAGCCACTGGCTGTAGACCTCGAGGGTGTGGTCGTAGTCGATGGCGGGGAACTTGTAGCCGTAGTCCTTCGCGTTGCGGTCGCCGGCCCGGCGGCGGTAGGGGTCGAAGGGCGGCGGGGTCATGAGCACGAGGCGGGCCTCCAGCTCGCGGCACCGCTCGATGAGCAGGCGAATGCCGGCCCGGAACTTCTGGAACCGCACGCGCTCGAAGGGATGGTAGTTCCCGTCGTTCATCCCGAAGCAGGCGACGACGATGTCGGGCTGGCAGGTCGCCACGTCGCGGGCGAAGCGCTCGTGGGCCCAGGGCCGGCGGGGATGGTGGTCGGCCTCGCTGGTGCCCGAGATGGTCTCGCTGCTGATCCCCAGGTTCAGCACGCGGAACTGGCGGTCGGGGAAGCGGGTGGCGAGGAAGGCGTCCACGTACTGCACGTAGCCGCCGTTCTGGGTGATGCTGTCGCCGAAGAAGGCGATGGTCTCGCCCCCCCGCAGCACGCACGGCTCGCCCGCCGCGGCGGCGCCGCCCAGCGCCGCGAGGGCCAGGGCGATGGCGCCGGCGGGCGCCCAACGGAGATGGCTGTGGCGGTTCACGGTGCGTCCTCCTTTCGGTTTTTCTGGGCTTCGAAGACCCACGTGCCCCAGGTTCGGGGCACGAGGCGGGCCTCGGTGGGCACGTCGGCGACCATTCCGGCGCTGCCCGCGGCCCAGTAGAGGCGGGCCTGGGTCTCGCCGCCGGCGCCCAGCAGTACCCCGATGTCGGCCTGGGTGACCAGGCCGGGTTTCACCTCGAGGCCGAGCACGGCCAGGGGAACGGCCACCTCGCACGTGCCGCCCCTCTGGACCGCCTCGACGTGGGCGGCGACGTCGGCGATGCTGTCAAATGCCACTTGGCCTATCGGCGAGCTATAGGTCCACGGCTTGGCCGCCGGGAGCTCGACGCCGCTGCCCGCGGCCTGCTCCATGCGCAGGGCCAGGAGCCTGCCCTCCCGGGGATCGCCGATCCGGGCGATGAACAGCCGCACGTCGCCGGGCGCCAGCCTGGGGTCTCGCAGGCGGTGGCCCGGGAACTTGCGGGGCTTGGCCTCCGGGCGGGTGCGCACCATGAGGTCGAGGCCCCCGCCGGAGGCGAAGGCGCACTCCCAGCCGCCGTCGGCCGTGTTGGCCAGCCGCTGGGGCTCGCCCACCTGGTAGGCCGCGAACAGGCGGCCTTCGGCCACGGCCACGGCGGCCCGGATGTTCCGCCGGGCGTCCACCTCCAGCCAGGCGCCCGGGGGCCACTCGCCCACCTCGCCGTCCACCCGGGGAGGCGTGCGGCGGATGGCCACGGCCGCCCGCCGGGGCACCCGCCACTCGGCGGGCACGGTGGTGGCGGCGGGCTTGTCGCGGAGCTGGGCCTCGGTCACGGCCAGGGAGCCGAAGTCGCGCCGCCGCACGGCCTCGAAGCCCTCCAGGCGAATGAGCAGGGAGCAGACCTTGCCCGCCTGCATCACGATCTCGCCGGTGTCCTCGAGCTGGTTCAGGCTGGCCCACCAGTGCTCCGACTTGAAGGTGACCTGGCCGAGGAGCCTTCCCCGTCGGGCCGGCCCGCCCAGCGGGGGCAGCACGCGCTGGTCGCCGCCCAGGTCGGTGAGGTAGAGCCCATCCGAGGTGAAGAGGTAGACGCTGCCGTAGTCGCCGGTCATCCCCCACAGCTCGCCGGCCTCGCCCCCTCGGGGCACGATGGTGGGGCCCACCACGCGGGCGGTCTTGACCAGGTGGCCGGGGTATCGGGGGATGGGACCGGGGGCGCGGTTGGGATACTGGGCGTGGTACTGCCAGAGTCTGCGCCCGTCCTTCCATCCCTCGATGGGGCCGCGGGTGTTGATTCGGAACCCGTCGCGGCATCCCACGGCCTCGCCCCGGCTGTCGCGGAAGTCGGCCACCTTCCCGGCCTTCTCCAGGTCCCACACCGGGATGCCGCCGGGACCGAGGCTCGGAGGCGGGATGTACATGCCGTCGGCGGCGAAGAGCGCCAGGTCGGGCTGGACGTGCTTGAAGCCCTGGCCGCCGGTCTGGCCCACGCGGAACGTCACCTCGCTGACCTGGGCCTGGCCGTCGCGATTGAGGTCCGACCACGCGTAGAGGCAGTTCTTGTTGTTCGCGTTCTCGGGCACCCGGCTCTTCAGCGGCTCCTCGCGGAGGGGGGGCCAGAACTTGATGCTGCCCACCCGGGCCACCAGCTCCACCGTGCGGGTGCCCTCGTGCCACTCCCACACGTGGATGGTGCGGGGGGCCCACGCCGCGTTGCCGATGTGGGTGACCATGAACTCCTTGCCCCCCACGACCACGGGGAGCTCGGGGGCCTGGGTCTTTCGGCCCACTTGCTGGGGCCGTCGCAGGTGGGAGGCCAGGCAGTAGATGCTGCTGGGCTTCGCCGTGCCCGCTTTCCAGTCGAGGGCGAAGGCGATGCCCAGCTTGAGGGCTCCGCTGGCGCCGGTGTAGAAGAAGCGGGAGCGGTCGCGTGGGTCGAGGGTGCCGCCGGCGGAGTACTTGGGCGGGCCGTAGAAGGCGCGCAGGAACCGCCCCGTGGCCGCCTCCCACAGGCTGGTGCGCTTGGGGGCGTAGGTGGTCTCGGCCACCCACAGCTGGCCCCGTGCGTCGATGGCGAAGCCGTTGGGGCAGCACATGCGCCGCTCGTCGTAGGCCCCGTAGACCTGTCCGCCGGGCTTCCCGATGGCGCGCAGGAGCTTGCCCGCGGGGCCGAAGACCTTCACCTGGTGGCTGGAGCCCCAGTCGGAGACGTAGAGCGCGCCGTCCGGGCCGAGGACGAGACCCTGGGGGGCCTCGAGCCCCTGGGTGGCGACGGTCGTGCCCTCGCCCAGGGCGCCCCGCCGCCAGTCCACGGCGTAGGCCTTCACCTCGCCGCCGGTCACGGCGAGGAGCCGCCCCCCGGCGTCCACCGCCAGGCCCTTGGGGCGCTCAAGGGGCACGGAGGCCAGCTCGCGGGGCTTCTCGCCGCCGACGTCGACGAACAAGAGTCGATCCTCGGGCGGGACGCTGATGGCCGCCACGCGGTCGCGCACGGCCAGGCCCATGCCCCCCGTGCGGCCGCCGGCGTCGCCCTGGAACCCGAAGAGCGGCTCGTGGCTCCCGTCGGCGCGGTGGACATCGAGGTGGGCCGTGCCCTTGCGGGCGCGCACGGAGTAAGCGCTGGCCGCGGGGTCGCGGCGGGGGCCGCGGTCGCGGGCCAGGGCGAGGGCCCCGCTCCAGCCGAACTTCGTGCCGTGGAGCTTCCTGCCCTCGAGGGTCACCCAGATGAGCCCGTGTCCCCCCTCGGCGGTGGAGCACGCGATCATCACCTGCGGCCCCTCGCCGTAGGGCGAGCCGTCGGGCAGGGACAGGCAGGCGGTCTGGGGGGTGTGGTCGCCCAGCCAGCCGCCCGAGCCGTCGTCGGTCATCCACGGCGGTTGCCCTGGGCTCTGGACGGGGAACAGGTAGCGCTTGGCGATGCCCTGGTGCACGAGGCCCCGCAGGCGGTAGGTGCCGGGGGCCACGCGATGGCGGACGAAGTCGTAGCCCCGCTCCTTGCGCCCGCCGTAGCGGGGGGTGCCCACGTCGTAGCCGTCCCAGTAGAGGGTGTGGGGGCCGGCGTCGAGCCAGGTGTCCTGGACGAGATTCCGCACGCGGCGGCCCTCGCCGTCCTCCACCACGAGGGTCACGTAGCCGGCCCGCTCGAGGGTGAAGGCCACGGGGATGTCCGCGGCCGGCGGCGGGGGCAGCTCGGCCACCTCCTGGGGGGTCAGCAGCCGGGGCTCCTCCCCCGCGGCGCAGAGGGCCGACAGGGCGAGGAGGGCGGCCAGGACGCTCGGGCTTGCTCGCTTTCTCACGTCGGTGCTCCCAGTGCACTATGAACAGAAGAACGCGGGGCAGAGACGCCCCGCCTACAAGGGGGCGATGGGCCGCCTCCCGCAGAACGCGGGGCAGAGACGCCCCGCCTACAAGCGCCCAGGGTAGTCATCGGTTGCCGGACCGCAATCTCGAAGGCTGTCTCACTGGTCGACGACGACGACCGCGTCCAGGTCCGCGCCGGGGTCCCTCTTCCACTCCACCACCACGTCCCAGCAGCCGGCCTGCGGGTCCCACTGGGGGTAGGCATCGAAGGCGTAGGGGGCGTCGGGGGTGGTCTCGGGCACGGGGCGGATGCTGCGGACGACGGGCGGGCGAGCCTCGTCGGTGGCCACGGCCCGCAGCCGTCCCGCGGGCTGGGCTCCCGATGCGAGGGTCAGGCGCCCCTGGGCCACGGGGGCTCCGTGGTTGTCGCGGAAGGTGTTTCGAGCTCCGCGGGCGAGGATGGGCTCGGGGCCGGCCTCCTTGGCGAAGTTGTCGCTGATCACGGAGTCGGAGCCGCGGATGTCGAAGGCTGCGGCGCCGCCCTGTATCCAGTTGCCGGCGATACGGTTGTGGCTGGCGGATTCGAGGAGTCGGACGGCGGGCTCGGCCTGGATGCGGCTCTGTAGGACGTTGCTGGCGATGAGGGCGCCCTGGTTTTCCTCGGAGAGGATGCCCGGCCCGAGGGTGTCGACGAGGGTGTTTCCCGTGATGTTGGGGGCCGGGCTGCCTGCGGCGCGGATGCCCCGCGTCTTATAGAGGAAGTTGGCGGAGGCGACGGAGGCGTCGATGGAGCAGGTGGTCCGGGCGTTCGACGGGTCGTAGGCGATGAGGTTGCCGGTGGCCACGACGTCGCCCCGGATGCCGCCCATGGTAGCGTAGAGGACGTTTCCGTCGACCACGATGCGCCTCTCGGCCTGGCGTGCCCAGCCGATTCCGTCGTAGCAGAAGGCCAGGGTGTTGCCGCTGATGGTGAGCTGGCTGGAGGCGCTCCAGCCGCCGCTGCCGTAGTAGATGGTGCCCGCCGGGCTGCCCACGCCGTAGAAGGTGTTGTCGGCCACCACGGTGTGGCTGGCCCCCCACACGGTGATGCCCCATCCGGTGCGCTGGCCGAGGCGGAGATGGTCGACGGCGAAGACGAGGCCGTCGGCGTCGGTCTGGCAGGTGAGCTGCACTTCCCGCACGTCGCGTCGGTCCAGGGTGCCCTCCGAGGCCACGGGGTCGGTGAGGTCCAGCGTGGCGATCTCCCACTCGCCGCCGACCCAGGTGTGGGTGCGGAAGTCCTGGAAGTTGCCCGCGCCGTCGGCCAGGCGCAGGTGGAGGGGCAGGGCGCTGTGCTGGGCCTTGACCCACAGGTGGGCGCGGTTGTAGGGCGTCCAGTCGCGCCGGGTTTCGTCCAGGCTTCGGCATCGCACGCCTGGCCCGTCGCGGGTGCCTGCGGCCACTCGGAGAGCGGCCTTGCCCTGCCTCTTTTCTTCGGCCTGTGCCTGGAGGGTCTCGTCGCCTCGCAGGGGCTCCCAGCCCCCGATGTCGTCGAAGGCGTCGAAGGTGGCCAGGGGCACCCACACCACGTTGTTGGCCACCACGCAGTGGTGAGCATCGTTGGCCCGGATGAGCCGGTCGGCGGGGCCCTTGATGATGTTGCCCTGGCAGATGGAGTGGTGGTTGCCTTCGAGGGCAATGGCCTCGCCCCAGAAGCGCTGGTACCAGGCGATGCCGCCCTCCACCACGTTGCCGCGCAGCACCCCGCCGCAGGTGCCCCGCTGGAGGCGCACGCAGGCCCCGCCGCGGTGGTCGGTCACGATGTTGTCCTCGAGCACCTTCGGCCCCGGCTGGTCGGCGCCGCCGGAGACGAATAGGACGGGCGATTCCTGGGTGTTTATGCACATGCAGTTGCGGATCGCGTAGTTCCCGCCGTTGATGGTCACCGCGCCGATGCGAGGGTAGAAGACGGCCTCGGCCTCCGCATCCGCCGAGTAGCTCTTGCGGAGCGGGAAGAGCAGCTTGATGACGTTGGCGTCGGCATCCACCTCGCTCGCCTTGGCGCGCTCCTGGCCGTTCTGGTCGCGCACCTGGAAGCCGCCGGGAGTGTTCCATTTCTTCTTCCTGCCGATGCCCAGCTGGCGCTTGCGGCCTGCGAACTTCGAGGCGTCGGCCACGTGGAGCTCGGCGTCGCCCGCGGCGGCGTCGCGGGTGAGGCGCGTGCTCACGGTCTGCGCCTCGCGGTTCCCGTCGAAGACGATCCCGTCAACGACCACGTTTCGCACGCGGCGCCCGCTGAAGAACCAGCCGGACTTGCGCCTGACGGCGCCGCCGTCGGCCAGCTTCAGCGTGGCCCCGTGGCGCCTCGCCGCCGCGATGTGCACGCCGCTGCGCAGCTCCACGCAATCGTCGCCGGCGGTAACATAGACGCCGTCGGCGATCATGATTCTTCCGCCCGGGCCGCCGGCCTCGACGTCCAGGGCGTCCGAGAGCTTCTGGAGAACCTCCAGGATGTCGCCACGATGCTCTTCGCCGGTGGCCAGGCTCTTCCCAATCGCCTTTCCCTTGTCTTTCGACGGGCGCACCACTGCCGCCGGTGCACCCAGCAGCTCGGGTCCCTCGTTCCCGCCGGGGGCCGGCTCCCCCGCTGCTGACGGCCTGACCCAACCTGCGGCGAATGCAGTGATGAGTGCTATGGACAGCAAACGCTGAGCGCGCATTGGGGCGTCTCCGTGGGGTCGTGCTGCCAGACAGGTTCCTTCAGCGGATCTCGACGTTCACGGCGCCCTCAGTGTGGCTGATGACCATCGTGAGCTTGCCGCCGGCCCACTGCGCCTGGTTCAAAGCACTCTTGGGAGAAACGCTGAGAACTGGCCTGCGGTCGGCGTGTACGGTCAACTCGGTTTTGGCCTCTTGTGTGTTTCCGCAATGCAAGCGAAGCTTGGGGTCCTTTTCCTGCACGACGAGGTATTGGAAGATGTCGAGCTCGCCCTCGATGCGACGTGCGTACTCCCTGTCTGGCTTGACCCAGAAGTTCTCTTTCTCGATCTTGGCTGGTTGGCGCACGTCCATGCTTTGGTTGGGTTGTTCCTGGTCGTGCATCACGAAGGTGCAGTGGCCCGCCTTGGTGACGAATCCGCTGCCGCCGTGGCTTTGGGGTGCGGGATACGCCTGGCGCAGGAACTGCCTGGTTTTCTGGGCGCCGGGGAACTCTTCGACGGTCAACGGGCGGGAGACGGGCCGCCGCCGCTCGGGCACTCGGTCGGGTATCACGGGCAGGAAGTAGAAACGCCCGGAGTTGGGGATCAGCTCGCCATGGTGGCGCATGCCGTAGGCGCCATCGAGTATGGGGAAGAAGTCCCCGCTGCCCCACGTTATGCCCGCGCCGCCGGCGTACTGGCCGCCGACGTTGTGCTGGTCTCTCTCGCGGGCCAGGATGCCGCAGCGGACCTGGTCCATCACTTCCTCGCGGTCGGGGATGAGCCCCTGATGGATGATCTCCCGGTAGAGCGGGATCATCAGGTGGGACCAGGTCCAACTGAACCCATCCTCGACCGGGCGCTCCTTGTCGCTTCGCAGGCCGCGGGTGCCCCAGATATCCAGCTCGTAGGCCAGCACCGCGCCCCCGGCAGCCACGCAGGCGAGGGTCATCTGGCCGTAGTACGGGGACTGGCAGTCGGCCCTGTGCTTCCACGGGTGGTAGTACCAGCTCTCGGCCTGTATCCCCCACTGGGGGACTTCGCCGCACAGCCACATCCCCACGATGGCCGTCTGGGAGAGCAAGGGGGCGAAGGCGAAGTTGTACTTGACCTGCGGGAAGAACCAGTCGCCGTACTTCTCGATGGGCTCGTGCCACTCGGGGTTCACCGCCATCTTGATCCACACGAGCTGCCGCCACTGCCCGTCCTGGTGGAGAATGGCCTTCCCGTACTGCCTGGCCAGCCGCAGGGACCTGAGGAGGACTCTCCGCGGGTTGTAACCGTGGGCGCCGCTCTCGCTGTAGGCCACGCCCCGGATGCAATCGTAGTCGCGGAAAAGCTTCTCGAGCCCTGCCCCCGGTCCGAACCTGAACAGCACCACCGGCACGCTGTTCTTTTCGCAGAACTCGATGCCACGCATCGTGCGCTGGTAGCTGCGGAACCCGCGCATTTTCAGCCACACGTAGGGCTTGAGGTCCTCCGGTATCCGCTCCCACTTGTCGGGGCCGCCTTCGATCACGATCAAGGGGCGCTCCGGTCCTGGCCGGTAGGGGATTGCCTTGGCGGGCCGGTCGGCCAGGAGCTTGAACTTGCCCACACCCGACCACGGGCCGCTCCCTTTCGAGTTCCTGGGTCGGACCCGCCAGGCCCACTCCCCGGGCTCCAATGCATGCTGGGGATGATGCGAGAAGACCTGCCCGGCTTTCCATGCGCCCACGCTTTTCGTCTCGTCAATCGGATGTCCGAAGGTGCCATCGGGCGAGAACTGCACTTGGTATTCGGCGGCGCCATGCTTGCCCTGGGACTTCCATCGCACGTCCAGGCCGGCCATAGAAGGATCGATGTCGACGGCAAGCGGCAAGACGACGGGAGCCTTTTCCGGAGCGGCCCTTGCCTCGGTTCCGGCCGTGGGCCAGGCCTCGACCCGGACATTGTCGATCAAGACGGCGGCGGGGCCGATGACCCGGAAGATCAGCCGAAGGTCGTCCTCGTACGGCACGTGCCAGACGCGCGTGCTGCTCCGGCCCGCCTCCTTGGCCAAGCCCCGCCGGTTGTCCTGGCGCACGAAGTTGTGGTGCAGGTAGGGAACGATATGGCTCACGCCCACAAGACGCGCTTCCCCGTGCGGTCTGAGGCCGGGTTCCATCGGCTGGGTCACTCTGAAGTCGAAACTCAATTGAACCAGCATGCTCGGATCCACGTGAAGGCGGGGATCCAGCACCGCGATCTTCCCGCCCGCAATCTTGAGCGAATGTCCTCCGCTGATCACCAGACCCGGCTTCTCGGTCAGCTCCACCTCGGCGCTGCCCTTCCACCTGGCGGCACGCTGGTCAAACCCCTGTTCGAAGTCCTCCTGGAAAATCGTCTCCCTTGCCACATTCTCCCCTGCGGCTCCCCCCACAGCCGAGGACCAGGCGAGAACGGCCAGAAGAAAACAACGGGTCGACATGGTCATCTCCCGTCCTGGTGCTGGTTCAGCGCGAAGTGGAGCAGCGCCCTCGGAGACAAGAGGCTCTGGGTCTGCGTCTGCCCCGCTTCGCCATGCGTCACTTGTGCGATGATCCACTGCGGCCCTGGGTCGGCACGTAGTCGGGATTGGGCTCGGGGATACGAGCTCCCGCCCGCTGGAGCCACTCGTGGAGCCGGGCCTGGAGCTCTCGGGTCCGTTCAGGCTCCTCGGCGGCCAGGTCGTGGTCCTCGGCCACGTCCTGGCGCAGGTTGTAGAGCTCGACGTGGCGGTCTTCGAAGAACTCGATGAGCTTCCAGTCGCCGGTTCGGATGGAGCAGCCGGGGGTGCCGCCCTGGTTGCTGTAGTGGGGATAGTGCCAATAGATGGCCTCGCGCTCCAAGCGCGGCTCGCCGCGCAGGAGGGGGACGATGCTCGCCCCGTCGCAGTGCTGCTCGGGAATGGGCTCGAGGCCCGCCATCTCCAGGATGGTGGGATAGAAGTCGGTGCTGGTCACGGGCACGGAGCACAGGCTGTCGGGCCGGGTGACGCCGGGCCATCGGACGAGCAGCGGCTCGCGGGTGCCGCCCTCGTACATCCACCCCTTGCCCTCGGCCAGGGGGGCATTCGTGGTGGGGCTGCCCTCGGAGGTCGATACCCCGCCGTTGTCCGAGGTGAAGAAGACCACGGTATTGTCGGCCAGGCCCTGCGCCTCGAGGGCTGCGAGCAGGCGGCCGATGTTCTCGTCCAGGCTCTGGACCATGGCGGCGTAGCCGGGGTCGCTCTGGAAGAGGCGGCGGGTCACGCGCTTATCGCTCTTGTGCTCGCAGGGGAAGGGCTCGCCGGGGCGGAGGGCCTCGCGGCGGTCGAGGCCCAGGGCGGCGGCCTTGGCCCGGTACTTTTCCACCATGCGGGGCTTGCCCTGGATGGGGATGTGGACCAGATAGGGGCACAGGTTGAGGAAGAAGGGGGTGCCGTCGTTTCGCTCGATGAGGCGAATGGCCTCGTCGGCGAGGCGGTCGGGCAGGTATTCGCCCTCCGGGCCGTCGGGGAGCATGGGGTTCTGGTAGGGGCTGAAGTAGGAGCGGGGCATGCCCGCGGTCCAGCCGCCGACGTTCACGTCGAAGCCGTGGTGCTGGGGCCAGTAGGGCTCCTCGCCCAGGTGCCATTTGCCCACGTGCCAGGTGCGGTAGCCGCCTTCGCGCAGGGCGCGGGCGAGGGTCTTCTCCTCCAGGGGCAGGTAGTGGAGGTAAGGCGCGGAGAGGAGCTTGCCCCGGGCCGCGCCGGGGATGAAGTTCGTGATCTGCACCGTGGCCGGGTACTTCCCCGTCATCACGCTGGCCCGCGTGGGCGAGCACACGGGGCAGGAGGCGTAGGCGTCGGTGAAGCGCAGGCCCTCGCCGGCCAGGCGGTCGAGATGGGGCGTCTCGTAGAAGGAGCTGCCCATGCAGCCCAGGTCCACCCACCCCAGGTCGTCCGCGAGGATGAAGATGATGTTCGGCTTGTCCATCGCGCTCCAGCCTGCTCGAGGCATAGGGCCGGCCCGCGGCGCGGGCCGGGGGAATACGAAGGGTAGCGCCGCCCCGCCGAGGTGTCAACCGGGCGGCGGGTCTTGACGGCGCGGGCGGGCCGGCGTACGATGCCCGCCAGCTCTTGTGTCTCGCCCACTCTGGGAAGGAGGGACGATGATGCGCACGGCATTCGGCCTGCTCGCGGCGTGGGGCCTGGCGGCCGCTCTGGCGGCGGCGGAGACCCCGCCGGGGACAAGCAGGGTGGACTTCCACGGCTACTCGGGCTGCGTGATGCTCCGCAACGCCAACTGCCGCGTGGTGCTCTGCCACCAGTGCGGCGGGCGGGTGCTCGAGTACTCCTGGAAGGGGGCCAACGCCATGGCCCTCAACGACGACGCGGCGGGGAAGGTCTACGACCTCCGTGCCCGCAAGGGCGGCGCCGCCGACGGGGGCCGCTTCGACATCGGGCCGGAGCAGATCATCCCCGCCCATCCCCGCCTCTGGGTGGGCCCCTGGCGGGCCGAGACGACGGGGCCGCGGGCGGCGCGCCTGACCAGCCTCGAGGACCCCGCCACCGGCGTCCAGCTCGTCCGCACCTTCCAGCTCGACGACGAGTCCTCCCACCTGCGCTGCACCCAGACCATCCGCAACGTCTCGGAGGAGACGAAGACGTGGTGCCACTGGAGCCGCACCTTCGCCCCCGGCGGCGGCATCGTGGTCATCCCCCTCACCGAGCCCTGCCGGTTCCCCAGCAAGTATCTGATGTACGGCCCCGAGTCGGTGATGATGTACCGCCCCAGCGACCCCCGTATCGTGGTCCGCGACGGCTTCCTGCTCATCACCGGCACGCCCAAACATCCCAAGCTGGGAATGGACACCCACGCCGGCTGGCTGGCCTACCTGATGCCCCGGGGCCAGCTCTTCGTCAAGCGCTTCGCCACCTATCCCGACCGGCCCTACAACGAGATGGCGGCTCTCACCGTCTCCATCTGGTACTACAAGGACCAGCTGTGCGAGCTGGAGCCCATCGGGCCGCGCAATGTGATCCGGCCCGGGGAATCGGCCTCCTTCACCGAGGACTGGTGGCTCCTGCCCTACCCCTGGCCCAAGGAGCCCGCGGCGCTCGACCTGGAGGCCCTCGCCGCCGCGGTGGAGCGGCGGGCGCGCTAGGCCGACGCCTTGCAGGCCCTCGGCGCTTGTGCTACCGTAGATACATGAAAGGGCCGCAGCCCATCAGGAGGAAAGGAGCTGCCCGTCCAGGGAGGGGAACGCACCGCCCACACCCCATCAAGGAATCCCCATGTCGCCACGCCCGCCGATTCGCACCGTGTTCTGCGCGGCGCTCGCCGCGCTGTTCGCCCTGCCCGCCGCGGCCGACGCCCTGTGGACGGAGAACGCCGAGGAGGCCATGGCCGAGGCCGCCAAGGAGGGTAAGGACCTGCTCATCGACGTCACCGGCTCCGACTGGTGCGTGTGGTGCCAGCGCCTGGACGAGGAGGTGTTCAGCAAGGAGCCCTTCACCACCCAGGTGCCCAAGCACTTCGTCCTCCTCAAGCTCGACTACCCCCGCGACCGCAAGCTGCCCGAAGCCATCAAGAAGCAGAACGCGGAGTGGAAGAAGAAGCTGCCCTTCAGCGGCTACCCCACCGTGTTCCTCGCCGACGCCGCGGGCAAGCCCTACGCCAAGACGGGCTACCGCCGGGGCGGGGCCGAGCCCTACGTGGAGCACCTGCTCGAGCTCAAGAAGATCGGCGACCAGCTCGACCAGGCGCTGGAGAAAGCCCAGAAGGCCGAAGGCATCGAGAAGGCCAAGCTCCTCGACCAGGCGCTCAGCCCCGTCGACCCCGAGCTGGTGATGCACTGCTACGCCGACCTGGTGGAGAGCATCGTCGAGCTCGATGCCCAGGGCGAGGCCGGCCTCAAGGCCAAGTACGGCGCCATGGCGGCCCTCAAGAAGGTCAACGCCGCCATCCAGGGCGGACAGTTCGACCGGGCCATCGAGCTCGCCGACCAGGCCCTCAAGACCTACGCCGCCTCCGGCCAAATGGCCCAGGACATCCTCTTCTCCAAGTCCATCGCCCTCTACAACAAGAAGGACAAGCCGGCGGCCAAGAAGGCCCTCGAGGCCGCCATCGAGGCCGCACCCCAGGGGGAAAAGGCCGAGCAAATCCAGCGCATCATCGAACGCGTGTTCAAGGACGTCGACTGAACGCCGCCCTGCCCCCCGCGCTCGGCCCGCGCGCCCCAGCCCCGAGAGGAGACGCCATGCCGCGAAGGAGCCGCACCAGCCCGCTCAGTGTCCTCGTCCTGGCCTCGCTGCTCGCCCTCGGCCGCGGAGCCGGCGCCGCTGGGCCGCCCGCCGTCGAGGTGGCGCCGCCCCAGGCCGGGACCTATTTCCTCGAGCTCGATGCCACCGTGCCCCCGCGCGTGGGCACCCGGGCCATCCGCTACACGGTGTGGCTGGGCGAGGAGCAGGCTCTCGAGCCCCGGGTCAGGGGCGGGCACCGGTGGAACACCAACTACGTGCCCTACTTCGCCGTCGACCGCGGGCGGCCCGACGGCCGTCCGACCACGGCGCGGCTCCTCTACGTGGTGCCCCTCGAGCTCGAGGCGGGCTCGCGGGTCGAGGTGCGCGTGCCGCCCGGCGGGCAAGTGCTGGCGGCCCGCCTGCGCCCCGCCATCGAGGGCCTCGGCGCCCGGATGGAGCTCGGCCGTGCCCACCGCATCTACTTCGTGGGCGAGGGGCCGCAGGCCCGCCTCCTGCTCACCGCCCCCGCGGGCACCCGCCTGCGGGGCAAGGCCCTCTTCCAGCACGTCCGCCTGGCCGACCTCCGGGAGGGCGACCCGCGGTGGAACCCGGGCATCCGCACCACCGCCGCGAGCCGCGTGGGCGAGGCGCCCATCCAGGCCACCGCCGATGCCGAGGGCCGAGCCCAGCTCTCCCTCGACCTGCCCGACGACGCGCACCGCCTGGTGGGCGCGACCGTGGTGCTCGAGGACGGCGAGAAGGCGTGGGCACGCTACCTGGGCGCCGCGGCCATCGTGCCCCGCCGTAAGCTCGAGGGCTATCGCCCCGACGGCTTCTTCATCTCCTCCTTCGGCGTCAGCGTCCGCCGGCGCGGCGACCTGCGGGCACGCCACGTGGACATGGGGCCAGAGGCCCTGGCCGAGGCCTACAAGCGCATCGGCATCGACTGGGTGCGCATCGCCACCCACTGGGGCGTGTGGGAGCGGGAGGAGGGCGAAGTCGACTGGAGCGGAGCCGATGCCCTCTACGACCTCCTCCGCGCCAACGGCATCCTCGCCATGCACCTCGTCGGGCCCGTGCCCCGATGGGCCAGGGCGCAGGGCGAGGGGCTGGTGGACGTGAAGTACAAGAACATGACCATCAAGAGCGACTGGGCGCCGGCCAAGGCCTACCTGGGGCGCTTCGGCGACGCCCACATCGCCTTCTACCGCCGCTACAAGGACGTGGTGCGGGCCACCAACGTGTGGAACGAGCCCTGGGAGGGCATGGGCATCACCGGATGGAAGTCCACCGGCGACCACTACCGGGCCATCGTCCGCCAGGTCCAGCGGGCCGTGGGCGCCGCCGACCCCTCCATCCGCATCGTGGCCGCCGACTCCGCGCACAACACCCACTGGAAGCTCTTCGCCGCGGGCATGGCCGACGCCATCGACGCCATCTCCACCCACTACTCGGACCCCAGCGCGTCCTACGCCTTCTCCCTCAAGCGCTTCTACGAGAAGGAGCTGTGGGAGACGGAGACCTGGCGGGCGTGGATGGGCGACGCCGCCTGCTCCCGCCACGCCCTCCTCTACTTCGCCAACGGCGGCGACAAGGTGAGCCTGTGGAACGTCCAGATGCTCTTCGACCAGCACGGCAACCCCGAGCCCTCGACGGTGTGGACCGCGGCGCTCCGCCACCTGCTCGACGGCCTGGCCTTCCGCAAGGTGGTCCACCCCGCCCGGCCCCCCTTCGTGCTCCTCTTCGAGGGCCGCCGCCGCCACGTGGCCGCCGTGGTCTCCACCCTCCTGGCCTCGCCGGGCGACCAGACGGGGGCCTTCCGCCAGCAGTTCGCCGACGACGAGCTGACCATGGCCATCGAGCCCGCGGGCTGCCGCTTCTACGACCTGCTGGCCAACCCCATCGAGCCGGAGCGCGACGAGCAGGGCCGCGCCGTGCTGCCCGTGGACCGCGAGCCCCGCTACATCGAGTTCCGGGGCGAGGTGGGGGACTTCGAGCAGGCCCTCGCCGCGGCCCGCTACCAGGGCCTGCGGCCCGTCGAGATCGTGGTCCACGACCTCACGGCGCCCCTCGACGCCCGCCCCGCGCTCCGCGTCGAGCTGCGCAACGCCTGCGCCCGGGCCATCACGGGCACGGTGCGCGTGGAGGCCGAGCGGCTGGCCTTCGAGCCCGCCCGCCAGCGGCTCCAGCTCGCCGAGGGAGGCCGCGCCACCCTCGCCTTCCCCGTGCGCTCCGCGGAGGCGGGGCCGAACGCCTTCCCCGTTCGCGTCGTGGCCGAGACCAGCGGCGGGCAGGCCGAGCTGGCCGAGACGGTCCACGTGGCCACCATCGCCCGGGGCAGCCCCACCGTGGATGGCGACGTGGGCGAATGGCCCGCCCTGGGCGCCGTGCCCGTGGCCATGAGCGGGGGCGAGGGCGCCGGCCTGGACGTGCTCGAAGCCTGGTTCCCCTGGGAGAAGCTCGCCGCCTCCGACGCCCCGTTCGCCGCACAGGCGGCCTTCGCCTGGGACGACGACTACCTCTACCTCATGGCCCGGGTGAAGGACGACTCCCGCTCCATCCTTCCCTCCATGCTGGCGGGCAAGGACCTCCACAAGCTCCAGAGGCCGCCGGGCGACCACATGTACGTCGAGGCCGGCCCCATCCCCGCGCAGAGCGGCGACCTCATCCAGCTCGCCTTGGCAGGCCTCGACCAGGACCCCTTCGAGCCGAAGTACGAGGTCCGCCCGCCCGACCATCCGCTCCACCGCATGGGCGCCTTCCTGCGCACCAGCTACCTCTACCTCATCTACCCCACCGAGGGCGGGGGGGCCGAGGTGATGCGCGTGCGCACCCCCGACTTCTACTACGTCCACCCCCTCCCCATCGACTACGCCTGGCTGGCCGAGCACTGCACGGTCGAGGGGGCCCGCGCGGCCGTCCAGCGGCTCGACGGCGGCTACGCCTACGAGGTGGCCCTGCCCTGGGGCGAGCTCGAGACCCTGGGCCGCGAGCCCGGCCTGCGGCTGCGGATGAACCTCCTGGTGCAGAACGACGGGATGGGGAAGACCCTCCAGTGGTCGCGGGGCCGCAGCGCGGCGCGGCTGACCGGCCTGGACTTCGAGCCCGGCTGGGGCAGCGTATGGTCCAACGACACCCAGTGGGGCTTCGTGGGGCGGTGAGCCCCCCGCGCTAGCCGCGCTGCTCCATGGCCTCGACGATGCGGCGGGCGAGGGCCGGGAGGTCGGGGTCGCGAGCGCCCATGGAGAGCACCGCGTCGCCGGGCCGGGCCTCCTCGCAGAGGCGCGCGACCAGGCGGTCGGCGTCGGGCACCAGCTCGGCGGGCGCCCCGTCGTCGGCCAGGCGGCGGGCCAGCGCCTGGGAGGTGACCGTCGCCGTGGCCGTGCCCCCCGCGTAGTAGACGGGCAGGAGGTAGAGCCGCGGGCAGCCCGCCGCGGCCACCTGCGCGAACAGGCGGGCCAGGCGGTCGAACATGGCGGCCAGGGGGCCGAAGCCGTGGGGCCGCCACACGGCGAGCACCCGGCGATAGTGGGGCGCCACGGCCTGCCACGCGGCGCGGATCTTCGCCGGGTTGTGGGCGTAGTCGTCGATCACCGTCACGCCGTTGGCCGAGCCGGCCACCTCGAGGCGGCGGCGAATGCCCCCGAAGCTCCGCAGCGCCGCGGCCACCGCGTCGAGCGGATGGCCCAGCCGCTCGCACAGGAGCACGGCCTGGAGGGCGTTCTCGGCGTTGTGGCGGCCGAGCAGGGGCACCCGGAAGGCCTGGCCCCGATAGACGAACCGGGCGCCCCGGGCCGAGAGCCGGGGGCGGAAGGCCCGCCCCGCGTCCGAATCGGCCAGCGGCCCCACAACGCCCCGCTGGACCCTGGCGATGAACCGGCGGAAGAGCTCCCGCGTCTCCTCCAGGGCGAAGTGGTCGGCGGAGACGTTGGTCACGATGGCCCACTGGGGCCGGTAGTGAAGGAGGGAGCGGTCGCTCTCGTCGGCCTCCACCACCCAGCGGGTCGAGCGGCCGGCCCGGAAGTTGCCCACCGCCCGCTCGCTCTCCCAGTCGCGCACGATCCCCCCGTTGACCACCGTGGGCTCCTCGCCGAGTTGGGCCAGCAGATGGCCCATCAGGCCGGTCACCGTGGTCTTGCCGCTGGTGCCGGTGACGGCGATGCACTCGGTGCCCTCCAGCAGACGGGCGAGCATGCGGGCGCGGTGGACCACGGGCACGCCCAGGCGGGCGGCGGCGGCGAGGTCGGGGTTGTCGGGCTCGATGGCCGTGCTGACCACCACGGCGGCCGTGTCGGGCCGCACCCCCGAGCCGTCCTGGGCGGCCAGGCGCACGCCGGCCCGCCGCAGCTTGTCCAGGACCTCGAGCTGGCGGCCCTGGTCGAGGTAGCGGTCGGAACCGCTGACGCGGCGGCCCGCGGCGAGGAGGGCCTGGGCCAGGGGGCTCATCCCCGCTCCCGCCACGCCCACCAGGTGGACCCCCTGCTCGCGGCTCACTGGGAGCTCCGTGTCGTCGGTTGCGGGGAATCGGGGCGCGGACGGAGAGCCGCGGGCTACGGGCCGGCCGGGCGGCGGGCGAGCAGCTCTCGCACGGTCTCCACCAGCTCCTCGGGCACGAGGGGCTTCTCGAGGAAAGCGTCGGTGCGCTGGGCGGCCAGGTGCTCGAGCAGCTCGCGGCTGGTCGGCTCGCGCAGCCGGCCGCTGGCGGCCGTGATGAGCACCAGGGGCACGTCGGCGTAGCGGCGGTCGGCGCGGAGCTTGCGGGCCAGGGAGAAGCCGGTGTCGGCGGCCCTGAGCATCAGGTCGAGGATGATCAGGGCCGGTGGGTGCTCTCCGATGCTGGCCCACGCCTCCTGGGGGCTGGCGGCGCAGTCCACCCGGTAGCCGGCCCCCTCGAGCACGCCGCGGGCCGTCTCCAGGAAGTCGGGGTCGTCGTCCACCACCAGGATTCGGGGCGCCTCGTCGGCCATGGCGGTGCCTCCTTCGCAGGGCGACCGGCTGGGTGGCGCGCCGCCCGGCCCCTACTATGCCACATCTCCGCCCCCGGCTCAAGGCCAGGCGCCCGCGGGGGGTACCCGCCTCGCGCCGCCGCACAGGCGCTTGACTCCCGTCGTGCCTTGGGGTCTCATAGGAGGCGCTGGACGGGCGACTCCGAGGGCCAGGAATGGAGAGCACGATGGACGAATGCAGCCGGCCGCACGTGACGCGACGCCAGTTCATCCGCCAGGGAGCCGGGGCCGCCGCGGCGCTGGCCGCCGCGCCCCGCCTGGCCGCCGCGGCCCCCGCGGGGCCGGCCGTGGTGGTGGTGCGCGACAAGACGCAGAGCGTGGTCGAGGGCTTCGAGGTGGACGCCGACATCACCCAGCGGCTGGTGGACCGCGCGGTGATGGCCCTGGCGGGCAAGGACGACGTGGCGACGGCCTGGGCCACCTTCGTGCGGCCCAGCGACCGCGTGGCCATCAAGTTCAACGGCCTCTTCCGCCGGGCCACGACCAAGCCCGAGGTGATCCACGCCGTGGTCCGGGGCCTCCTCCAGGCGGGCGTCGAGCCCCAGCGGATCACGGTCTACGACCGCTCGGACAAGGATATGAAGACCACCGGCCTGGAGCTGCGGCGCGAGGGCGAGGGGGTGCGCATCCACGGCACGGGCCGCGACTACGGCCCCCCGGTCCAGGCCGGGCCGGTGGGCACCCGCTTGAGCAACATCCTGCTCGGGGCCGACGCGGTGATCAACATCCCCATGATGAAAAGCCACGTCCGCTGCTCCACCACCGGGGCCCTGAAGAACCACCTGGGCTCGGTGCCCAACGCGGGGGCCTTCCACAAGGACTTCTGCTCCGCCATCGCCGACCTCAATACCCTGGGGCCTATCAAGGACAAGACCCGCCTGTGCATCGCCGACGCCCTCTACGCCCTCTACCACGCCGGGCCGGGCTTCAACGGGCGCTTCCGATGGGACTTCTGTGGCGTCCTCGCCGCCACCGACCCCGTGGCGCTCGATGCCACCCTCGACGACATCATCCGGGCCAAGCGGCTGGAGAAGGGCCTGGACCGCCCCCACCACAACGACCCCAAGCACATCGCCCGGGCCGGAGAGCTGGGGCTGGGCGAGGCCGACCTGGCGAAGGTCCAGCGCCGCGAGCTCGCCGTGTGAGCCGCTACCCGCCCCTGGGCCGCACGGACACGTAGGGGCTGTCGCGCTCGAAGAAGCGGTAGGGCCTGGCCGCCCACTGCCCCGCATAGTCCACCCCCACCCGCGGCGCGGCCACAATGGGCCCCGCCGGCTCCCCGCACTCCTCCACCCACAGCGGCGCGTCGGCCAGGCACAGGTCGGCGCCGTCGAGCGAGCCGTCGATGCCCATGGCCTGGCACAGGCGGGCGGGGCCGCTGGTGAGCTGGACGTCGCGGCGTGCCGCGGGCCGCCGTGCCCGCATCCGCTCGATGCCCTCGCGCGGCTCGATGGCCCGCAGGAGCACGGCGGCGGGCAGGCCCTCGGGGCCGGTCACCAGGTTCAGGCACCAGTGGATGCCGTAGACCAGGTAGACGTAGGCGTGTCCGGGGGGTCCGAACATGGGGGCGTTGCGCGCCGTGCGTCCCCGCGAGGCGTGGGACGCCTGGTCGTCGGGCCCGGTGTAGGCCTCGGTCTCCACGATCCGCCCGGCCAGCACGGCGTGGGGCTCGCGGCGCACGAGGGTGAGGCCGATGAGGCTTCGGGCCACCTCGAGGGCTGGGCGGTGGTAGAACGCGCGGGGCACCATGGGCCTGGGGCCGGTGGGGCTAGGTGAGCTGGCGCTTGATGACCTTCCCGCCGGGGTTGCGGGGCAGCTTGTCGCGGAACTCGACGAGGCTGGGCACCTTGTAGCTGGTGAGCCGCTCGGAGCAGTGGCGCTTGACGTCCAGCTCGGTCAGGCTGTGGCCCGGCTTGGGCACGACCACGGCCTTGACCAGCTCGCCCAGGTAGGCGCTGGGGCCGGTGGCCTCCACGCCCACCACCGCTGCCTCCATCACGTCGTCGTGGGCGAGGATGGCGTTCTCCACCTCCAGGGCGTAGACGTTCTCGCCCCCCACGATGATCATGTCCTTCTTGCGGCCCTTGAGGTAGACGTAGCCGTCGGGGTCGACCATCGCCAGGTCGCCGGTGTTGAAGTACTCCTCGCCGTCCTCGGCCAGGGTGAAGCACGATTCCTCGAGCAGCCCGGGCTGCTTCCAGTAGCCGGGCACCACGTTGGAGCGGTGGAAGCACAGCTGGCCCACGGTGCCGGGGGGCACGGGGCGGAGGGCCTCGTCGACGACCACCTGGTGGATGTCGGGCAGGGGCTTGCCGATGGACTCCGCGTGGGAGATCGCGTCGCGACTGGGCAGCACGTGGGTCATCGAGATGGTCTCGGAGAGGCCAAAGAAGTTGTGCAGCGCTGCCCCCGGGAGGCGCTGGCGGAGGGTGCGAATGGTCCGCGGCGGCATCATCGAGCCCGCGTAGGCCACCAGCCGCAGCGAGCTCAGGTCGTGCTGGGCCAGGCCCCGGTAATTGGCGAACCAGTAGAAGAGCGTGGGCACGCCGAAAAACGTGGTCACCCCGTGACGCTCGATCAGCTGCACCAGCTCGGGCACGTGGGGCCGCCGGGCCACCACCACCGTGGAGCCCAGGTAGGCCGAGGAGGGGAGCATCGAGTAGAGCGCCGTGGCGTGGAACATGGGGAGCACCAGGAGGTGGACGTCCTCGTGCCGCCAGCTCTGGGCGAAGATGGCGTTCTTGACGTTGAACAGCAGGTCGCCCTGGCGCATCATGGCGCCCTTGGGCCGGCCCGTGGTGCCCGAGGTGTGCATCACGATGGCCAGGTCGTCGGGCCCGATGTCCGCCCGCTGCGGCGGCCCCGGCTCGGTGGCGGCCAGCTCCTCGAAGGCCACCGTGCCCTCCTCCTGGAAGCCCACGCTCACCACGTGCTGGATGTTGGGGCACGCCTCGAGGGCCGCCCGGGCGGTCCGCCACAGGCCCTTCTCGACCACCAGCACGGTCCCGTCGGTGGAGCCGATGATGTGGCTCATCTCCTCGGGCCGCAGCCGCGTGTTCACGGGCACCACCACGGCCCCCAGCTTCACCAGTGCCCAGTAGGCCAGGAAGTATTCGACGGAGTTGGGCAGCAGCAGGGCCACGCAATCGCCGCGCTCGACGCCCAGGCGCGAAGCGAAGCCGGCCCGCAGCCGCTCAATCTGAGCGTCCGCCTCCGCGAACGACAGCGCCACCTCCCCGTCGATCACCGCCGTCTTGTGGGGGAACCGGGGAACGGTATTGTCCCACATATCCCGCGTCGTGCGAATCGGAACATAGGCCATGGCCGCCTCCTGGCCAAGGGGAACGGGGCGACCGGGCATTATAGCCCCCGGGCGCCGAAAATCAATCCGCGCCCAGCCCCAGACCTTGACTCCCGGCCCCCCGCCTGCCATGATCGCCACCGGACCACCACCCGTGCAGGGGACCCGCGATGAGCACCCGCTTCTATCTCTCCGTGCGCCCGGAGGCCCTGGTGGCCTCCATGCTCGAGCCCGCCGACTTCGGCACCTACCTCGCCGTGGGCACCGAGAAACGCTCCCGGGGACAGGCCCTCTTCCTCGACCTCGACCGCGAGGCCCTGGGCGAGCCCTTCGACCTCGCCGCCGCCGACGAGCGCTGCACCCCCCACCCCGACGGCACCCCCAAGCATTCCGTCTACCTGGCCATCTACCGCGTCCTCGAACGCGTGCCCCTGGCCGCCCTGCGCCGCCTGTGGCTGGTCACCCGGGACGGCCGCGTCCTGGGCCTCGACCCCGAGGCCCTGCCCCAGGCCTTCCCCGCCACCTACCACCTCTACCAGGAAATCTGCCCCGTCCATCCCCAGATCGCCAGCACCCTGGGGCCGGTGGACTTCTGCCGCTTCGTCACCGACCCCGCGCAGGCCATCTTCGTGCCCCGCATCTGCTTCGTCGACCTCGACCTCGCAGGGCTCGCCGACGACCCCCGCCACGGAGAGCCCACCTGCCTGCCCTATCCCAACATCCAGCACCTGCGCGACTGCCTCGCCCAGCTCGAAGCCGACCCCCAGAAGCACACCAAGACCGTCGACCGCATCCACCCCGAGCACTTCCCCTTCCGTTGCGTGCGCAACGGCTTCTTCGTCGGCGACCGCGACGACGTCCTCTACTACCCCTTCCCCTCCCGCGACGAGCTCGAGACCAAGCATTACCTCTGGTGGCGCTCGGCCAACGTCTAGCCCGCCGCCCCTGACCACCGGCCCCACCCCCCTCTACTACTACAACCCGTTTTCCCCCCGAAATGCCGCCACGAAAAACCGTGAAAACACAGAAAAAATCCGATCGAATGCCCTAAGCATCGCAAAGATACAGGCTTACCGCGACCAGGAATTCTCCGGGCTCAGCGGCGGCCCGGCCACGCCGCGCGCTCCCCTCTACCCCTACAAACCGAAGCCCCCCCCAAAAGCGGCCACGAAAAATTGTAAAAACCGCGAGAAAAAGTGGAGCAATCGGCCTAAGCCTCGACGCGGCGGCGCCTTACGCCCGCAAAAAAAACTGGGGGGGGCACGTGAGGCCCCGCGGCCTCGAATAGGTCGTATAGGTCCTATTGGTCGGGACGGCAGGACCACGCCCGGCACCCCCCGGCCCCACCGAAACCCGGACCCCGGAACCCGAAACCCGAAACCTCCTCCTGGGGGCCGGGCGGCCCTGCATTTCTCGCCACGGCCCTGCATTTCTCGCCACGTCCTTTCCGCTCGCCGGAGGGCATGGGCAACGGGCGGATTTGTGTTCCCGTGGCGCGGGCGCTATCATTCGGGGGCGCGGCTCCAGACGGGGCTGCGCGCCGCCACGCGGTCGCGGGAGGCCGCCCGCCACAGGCTGTGATCTGCAACGAGGCCGCTGCTCGAGACAGGCCCGGATGAGAAGACTCCCCGCCCTTTGGCCGACGCGGTTCCCGGTGATGCTCGCGCTGCTGGCCGGCGCGGCCGCGGCGGGTGGGGGCGGAGTCCGCCCCGTGGACTTCGGATGGCCGGAGGACGAGAAGGTCCGCATCGAGTGGAAGGAGGAGTGGGGCCCGACGTGGCGGGCGAACAAGGAGCGCTGGGCGGAAGAGCTGAAGCGGGAGGTCAAGAACGACAAGGCGCGCAAGCGCCGCCTCGCGCTCCGCCTGGTCCGCCTGCTGGAGGAGCGGCTGCGGCGGCATCCCGGGGACCCCGCGGTCCGCGCCGAGGTCTACACGGCCATCGCCGAGCAGTACTACGAGGCCTGGCTCACGGCCCGCGGCCACGCGGTGCTCAAGCGCCTCGTCGAGGAGTTCCCGGGCCGGCCCCGCCTGGCCGCGCCGGCCCTCTATCGCGTGCTGGAGCGGGCCAAGTGGCATAGCCCCTACGAAACCACCGACGGCCCCGAGTGGGTGCTCTACGCCTCGCGCCGGCTGCTGGCCCTCCGCGACGCCGGCTACCTGCCCGACTCCCACCGCTACGTGGTGGACGCCCTGCGGGCCAGGGCCACGCTCCGTGCCATGGAGGGCCGTTGGCTGGAGGCGTGGCGGGCGCTGGAGGCCCTGCGGCCCGTGACCGGGCGCGACGAGTGGTATCGCCTGGCGGAGGCCGACCTCTACTACCGGGCCGGCCGGGCGGCCCGGGCCCAGGCCCTCTACCAGGAGGTCCACGCGGAGAGCGGCCACTGGAAGGCTCGGGACCGGCTGGGCGAGCTGGCCGCCGACCCCCTGCCCTCGCCGCCCAGCCTGCCCAGCGACTTCGGGCTCGAGCTGCGCTGGGAGTCGGCCCGGGCCACGCCCCTGCCCGACGCCACGGAGCGGCTGGAGCGGCTGCTGGGCGACCCCGGCTCGGAGGACAGCCTGGCCTCGTGCGGCAAGTCGCTCCACGCGGCCATCTGGACCCTGGTGGACCGCCGGCTGCTCGCCGCCGACGCCGAGAGCGTGGCGGCCCTGCGCCGCGCCCAGGAGGCGAAGGCGCGGGCCGGCCTCGACGCCGCCCGGGGGCGCGGCGCGGCGGGCCTCCTGGCCCTCTACCGCCGCCACCCCTGGGCCGCGAGCGCCCATGGGGCGCTCATCGAGCAGGCCGAGCGGGCCCTGCGGCGGGGCCAGGCGGGGCTGGCGCTCCGCTCCTTCCGCGACGTGGCCAGCCACGCCGCCGAGCCCGACCTGCGGGCCAAGGCCCGCGTGGGCTCGTGGGTCGCCCTGGCCCAGTGCGGGGCCAGGACCGAGGAGCTGGACCGCGCCTTCCGCGACGTGCCCCCCGACCGCCCCTACCCCTGGCGGGGCGGAAAGCAGCGGGCGGGGGCCATCCGCGAGGAGCTGGCGGCGTCGCTGGCAGAACCCCCGGCGCCGGCCCCCGGGCCGTCGCTGAAGGGCCTCGAGCGCCGTGCCCTGCGGGTGCCCCCCGGCTCGATGTGGCCCGAGGAGCTCTTCGAGCCCCGCAACGCAGGGGGAGTGGGCGGGGCCTTCGCCGCGGACCGCGCCGTGGTGCCGCACGAGGCGGGGGTGCTGGTGGCCGGGCCGCGGTTCCTGGGCAACTACGCGGGCCGCGGGCAAGGTCCCGCCTGGAGCCGGGCCCCGCGCGGGGTGGCGGGCACGGTGGCGGAGCGGGAGGACCATCCGCCCTACGCCACGGCGCCCGGGCGCTACCGTCCCCTGGTGGTCGGAGGCCGGGTCTACACCCGCTGGGGCCTCAGCCGGGCGGGGTTGCACCTGACGGCGCTGGCGGCGTTCGAGGCGGACAGCGGGCGGATGCTGTGGTCCACGGCGGGCGATCCCTCGTGGGCGGAGATGTGGCCGGTGGGCGAGCCGGCGTTGGCCGGCGGCCGGCTCTACGTGCTGGCCGTGCGCAGCGGCCACTCCCAGATATTCCCCCTCGCCCCCGCCCACCTGGTGTGCCTGGAGGCGGCGACGGGGCGGATGCTGTGGAAGCGCCTGCTCGCCTCCCAGGGCCTGGCCCTCCAGCCCAGCGAGCGCACCCGCTGGCACCAGGCCCATCTCGACGTGGTCCACTACGGCAACGCCCTCGCCGTGCACCGGGGAGCGGTCTACTGCCTGACCAACCTGGGCTTCGTGGCCCGCTGCGACGCGCGCGACGGGATGGTAGAGTGGCTGCGGACCCATCCCCGCATCCTGGTGCGCTACGAGGCGGAGCGGCTCGTGGGGCGGGAAGGCGCCCCGCCGCTCGTGGCCGGCGACCGCGTGCTCTTCATGCCCCGCGACCGCCAGGGGCTCTTCGCCCTCGAGTGCGCCACCGGGGAGCCGGCCTGGGACCGGCCCCTGGTGCCCTCCCAGCGGCTCATCGGGAGGGTGGGCGGCCTGGTCGTGCTGGCCGGCGGGCGCAGCCTGGTGGGCCTCGAGGCGCGCGGCGGCGAGGTGGCGTGGCAGCGGCGCTTCGACCCCCGGCTCGCGGCGCGCCCCCGCCTCGTCGGCTCCAGCCTCTACGTGGCCACGTCGGAGGGCCTGGTGCGCCTGGACGCGCGGACCGGCCAGACGCTGGAGACCGCGCCCTGGGGCCGCCGGGGGCCGCCCAGCGCCTTCGCCCTCTGGCGAAACCGCCTGGTGGGCCTGTGGGACGAGCCGGGCAGCGTGGCCGCCCCCGAGACGGGCAAGCCCCTGAACCCCGAGGCCAGGACCCCGGGACGCGTCCGTCTGCCTCTCCAGGAGGCCTGGCGCCTGGTCCGGGCCAACCCCCGCCTGCTGGTGCCCCCCGAGGAGGCGGGCCTCGACGAATGCGTCTACCTCGTCTCCGAGGGAGCCCTGGAGTGCGTGCGCCGGACGGCCCGGGGCGAGGTGCTCTGGCGGCGGCCCGTGCCCCGGGGCACCCGCGAGATCATCTGGGCCGAGAAGCTCCTGATACTGGTCTTCCCCCGCCGCCTGCTGGCCCTCGACGCGACCACCGGCCAGCGGCGGTGGGAGCGGGAGGTGCCGCTGCGCATTCGCCGCTGGCGGCTGGGCGGGGGCCGGCTGTTCCTCGCGGAGTGGGAGGAGCACCACGATTCGTGGCGCCTGTGCGCCCTGGAGCTGGACTCCGGCGAGCTGGCCTGGAGCCGCGACTTGCGGGCCCTCGAGTACGACCACCACGACGGCCCCTACCACCTGGCCTGGGACGGCAAGCGGCTGCACCTGGTGGCGCGGATGTCGAGCCCAGGGGAGGGCTTCTACGACGTGGTGGTGAAGCCCCAGGATGGGGCAATCGTCGCCATCCGGCCCTTCCGCGAGGGCAAGGAGTGGCCGGTGGCCTTCGCCGAGGAAGGCGGCCGCGGCTTCTACGTCGACCAGCGAAAGACCGTCTACACCTTCCAGCTCGACGGCCGCGACCATACCCGCCATAGGAAGCGCCTCCGCCAGCTCGACGAAAACGCCCGCCGCCAGTGGACCCGCATCCGCGGGCCGTGGCTCCAGCTCTACCAATACATCCAGTACGGCAACCACCACCGGCACTGGGTGCTCGACCGCCGCCGTACCGACTACCTGCTGGAACGCCCCCGTCCGGGCACCATCCGCGGCGACCGCCTCTACGAGACCGTGGACGGGGCGCTGGTGGCCATCGACCTGCCCAGCCAGGAAGTGGCCGCCCGCTACCCCGTGCTCCCGCCGCCGGACCAGGCGGCCCGCGTGCTCGCCTTCCGCGAGGAGGGCGACCGCGTGGTCGTGGTCTCCGCCCTCCGCATCCGACGCCACTACCGCATGCGCCGCTACAGGGTACGGGTGGACCTCTTCGAGAAATCCGGCGGCCGGCCCGTCGCCAGCCAGACGCTGGAGGACGTGCCCAACTGGCGGGTGCCGGACGACGACGACGCGCTCCACCAGACCCAGGTCGCCATGGGCAAGGGCGTGCTCCTGGTCACCGGGCCACACGGCCTGCGGGCCTTCGTGCCCGCTGCCGAGGGCCACCGGCCGCCCGACCAGCCGGTCCACGTGGCCCACCGGGTGCCCCGCCCGGTCGTCGTCGACGGCTCGCTGGAGGAGTGGGAGCTGGCCGACGCGGTCCCGTGGGAGAGCGGCGGGCAGGTGGCCCTGGCCCACGACGGCGACACGCTGTACCTGGGCGTGACCTGCCGCGACCCCCGCCTCTCGCCCCGCCGGGGGCGGGGCGCCTTCGGCTACGGCGACTGGCTGGAGCTGGGCATCGAGTTCTGCGAGGTCTCCCATCGCCTGGGCGTGGGCCTCGACGCCCAGGGGCGCCCCGCGTGGGAGAGCCTCGGCCGGCGGCCCCCGCCCCGGGGCCTGCGGGCCGGCATCCGCCACGACCGGGCCGCGGCCCGGCGATGCTACGAGCTGGCCATCCCCCTCGACGCCCTCCTGCGGGAAGAGCGGGAGCGCGGCTGGCGAGAGGCGGGACTCTCGCTGGCGGCGTGGGACGAGCGGCAGGGCCAGGGGCCGGTGCGGGCCGCGGCCTGGGGCCAAGCCCTGGAGGGCCGTGCCACGGTGGCCTTCCGCCACCAGCGCCTCTACCTCCATCCCGAGACCCGCGACGCGGAGGAGGCGGGCCTGGCCATCGCCCACGCCCTGCCCGAGCTGCCCCACGCGTGGGGGATGTTCCGCCGGGCCTGCCGCCTGCGGGCCGCCGAGCCCTACTCGCGGCGCGTGATGGAGCCCTACGCCGACTACCTGCGGCGCCATCCCGACGGCCTGCCCGCCTTCCGCGCCCTGGTGAGCCTCGACCAGAGCATCCGCTCGAGCCCCCAGGACGAGCCCACGAAGGAGGTCCTCGAGCTGGCCCGGTCGGCCGGCGTGGCCGAGGCGGTGCGCCGCCGCTACGCCCACGTGGCCCGCAGCGTGCTCCGCCAGTGGCTCTATCTGGACCCCAAGAAGCCGCCCCAGGGCGCCATGGTGCTCCTCCACGACGGGGGCGAGCGCTACGGCTGGGAGCACCGTGTCTTCTGGGGCCACGGCGATTGGAGCCGCGAAGGCCGCCTCCACACCCCCTCCCGCCGATACGCCGGCCCCCTGCCCCCCGCCGGCCAGTGGCACGAGATGCAGGTCCCCCTCATCTGGCTCGACATGCACGACAACCCGCTCCACGGCGTCTCCTTCTGGACCCAGGAGGGGCGCGCCGTGTGGGACCGCTCCGCCCTGCGGGCCGGGGGCAGAGACCACGTGTTCCTCGACGACGAGCTGCCCGAGGGACGGCGGGAGGGGAGCTGGCGGTGGGTGGGCGAGCCCCGCCGCAGCGGGGCCAAGGCCCACACCGACGCCGGCTCGGGCGGCGGGCGGCGGGCCGCCTGGGCCTTCGAGAAGCCCCTCACGGCCCACCTGGCGCCGCCGCTCGACGGGCCCTACCTCTCGGCCTGGGTGTGGCTCGACCCCGAGAAGCCGCCCCGCGCCGTGGCCCTCGGCTTCTACGCCCACGACAGGTGGCGCTGGCGGGCCGTGTGGGGCACGACCCGCGAGGAGGGGCGGTACATGGGCGAGCTGCCCCGGCCCGGGCGGTGGCACGAGCTGCGGGTGCCGCTGGGGCCCACGGCGGTGGGCTGGCGGTTCATCGAGGGCCTCTACTTCGAGCAGGAGGGGGGCCGCGTGGTGTGGGACCGGGCGGCCATCGTGGCCGGGGACCAGGAGCGCGTGCTGGTGGACGACGAGCTGCCCGAGGGCCACACCCGGGGCTCGAGCTGGGAGTGGGTGGAGGAGCCGGTGCACAGCGGGGCCAAGGCCCATACCCAGGAGCCGCGCGACGACTTCGGCGGCCACGCCGTCTACGGGCTGCGCCCGCCGGTGAGCCTGCACCTGCCCTTCCGCCTCCAGCGCGCCGTGGCCGTGCTCCGGGAGCACGTCCCCCGCCTGGGCCCTACGGAAGCGGCCTACGAGCTGTTGCACCTGCTCATCCGCTACGACGGGGCGGAGGGCCGAGAGCTCATCGCCTGGTATCGCTGGTTCCTGGAGTCGCATCCCACCCATCCCGAGGCGGACGAGATGCTGGCCCGCCTGCTGCGGGTCTACCGGTCGCTGGAGGCCGAGGACCCCGCCGCCGCGGTCGAGGAGATCATCGACCACTGCAAGCTGCCCCAGCGGGCGCGCTACACCTTCCACCGCAAGCACAAGCTGGGCGGCGAGACCTTCATTCGCAACTGGCTGGTCGTCGGCCCCTTCCCCAGCCCCGAGCGCAAGGGCCACGACACCGCCTTCCCGCCGGAGGACGAGCCGGTGCAGCTCGGCCGCCGCTACGGGGGGGCCGGGGGCGAGGTGGCCTGGAGGCTCCACCGGGCCGAGGAGGATGGGGTCGACCTGGCCAAGCTCTTCACCCCCAACGAGTACGTCGTGGCCTATGCCACCTGCTGGGTGCAGTGCCAGGGGCCGCTCTTCGCCCTCATCGAGCTGGGCACCGACGACGGCTGCAAGCTGTGGGTGAACGGCAAGCTCAAGCTCGACCACCTGGAACTGCGCTCCATGGAGCCCCGCCAGAACGTCGTGCCCGTCTACCTGCGGCGGGGCTGGAACCGCCTGCTGCTCAAGGTGGAGAACGCGGAGAAGGACTGGGAGTTCTGCGTGGAGCTGGTGGACCGGGAGGGGAGGGGCCTGCTGGACCGGGTGCGGCTGGCGACCACGCCGCCGCAGCCCTGACCCCGGCCGCCGAGGAGGCTCACTCGAGGGGCTGGAGGGGGCCGACGCGCCGGCCCTCGCCGTCGGTGACGCGCACCCGCAGCAGCCAGGCGTCGCGCTCGTTGCACACCTTGACCAGGAGGCGGTTCGCCCCCTTGCGGAGGGTGGCCTGGACCGTCTCCTCCCGCCGTCCTCGTTTCTCGAAGACCTTCTGGCCGTTCAGCCACAGCACCAGGTCGTCGTCCCAGTGGAGATGGAGGGCGACCTCCTGCTCGCGGGGCGCCTGGAGGTCGGCCACGGCGTAGGCCGCGCGGTGGTGGATGGGCAGGGGCAGGACGTCGTAGAGGGCGAGCAGGCCGTCGATGTCCGTCACCCGCCAGGGCTCCCACTGGAGGGTGGTGCGGCGTTCCGGGATGTCGGCGGTGACCACGGCCCGGGGCGCGGCTTCGAGCAGGTCGAGGGCCGTCTCGCGGCCCGAGGCCAGGCGGGGCTCGGCCACGAGGGTGCGGCCGTCGCGGGGGGTGTCGAGGGGGTCGACGACGAAGCGGAGGGCCACGCTGCGGCCCGCCAGGGGGGCCAGGTCGACGCTGGCCTCCGCCCACGCCTCGCCGCCCTCTACGTGGCGCTGGAAGAGGCGGGCGTTGTCCGCGTGGACCTCGAGCCGCACGCCATCGCTGTCGTCGGGCGGGTCGTCCAGTGCGAGGAGGAAGCGCAGCTCGAGGTCCTGGGCCTTGGGCAGCTCGAGGTGGTAGGCGACCACGATGCGGCCCCGGTGCTCCTCGTGGGGGGGTACGAGGATGAGACTCTTGCGCCGGTCGCCGCCGCACACCGCGTCGCCCAGGCGGAAAGAGGCCCCGTGGCCGAAGTCGCGGCCGCGGTAGGTCTTGGCGAAGTCGATCTCGCGCTCCGGGAAGTAGGCCACGTAGTGGGCCCGGTGGTGGGGGTCGTTGGGGAAGGGGCCGATGCCCATCCAGTCGGTCAGGTAGCCCTGGGCGGCGGCGATGCGGCGCTCGCCCCGGGCGTCGCTCACCCGCTCCAGGGCCTGCGCGGCGAGCTTGCGCTCGGTGGCGTCCTTGCCGCCCAGGAGGCGGTCGAGCACCTCGATGCCGCGGTCCAGCTCGCCGGGGGTGACGTGCTCGCGAATCATCTCCAGGCAGGTGCGGCGGACGCGCTGGTCGGAGCTTCTCACCGCCTCCGCCAGGTAGGCCACGATGCCCGCCTGGGGCACGCCGCGGGCCGCCCGGCGAAGGGCCTGGAAGGCGGCGTGGCTCACGGAGCTGGACTCGTCGTTGAGCGCCGGCTTGAGGATGGCGTAGAGGTCGGCCCGGCGGCAGCGGGCGAGGCCCTCGATGGCCCGCTTGCGCACGTTGGCCTTCTCGTGGCCCAGGTAGTGGACGAATACCTCGCGATAGCGGTCGGGGTCGACGCGCTCGAGGAGGCGGAAGAGGTGCTCGAAGTAGGGGCCGTAGCGCTCATCCTGCTCCCGGGCCAGGGCGGCCACCTGGTCGGCCGCCTGGGGGCTGGGGCGGCGGGTGAGGACCTCGAGGGCGGGGCGGTAGAAATCGGTCTTCTCGCCGCGCAAGGCGTCGAGCATGGGCTGGGCGAGGGCCTCCGGGGGATATGCGGCAAGGGCTTTCTCGCAGGCCTCGCGGACCTCGCCCTCGGAGTCCTTGGCCATTCGCTCGAGCAGTGCGGGGATGGCCCCCGGCAGCCGCGCCTCGCCCAGCACGCGCGCCGCCTCGATCCGCGCCGGCCTGGCGTCGTGACCGAGCATCTCGATCATCTGCTGGCGGGCCTGGGCGGTCTCCACGTGCGCCAGGGCGCGCACGGCGTGCTGGACCATGCGGGGGTCTTCGGCGGCCAGCCGGGGGGCCACCACGTCCCACGCCTCCGCCCCCCTCAGCCGGGCGAGGGCCACCACGGCCTGGTAGCGGACCTCGGGCGCAGGGTCCTCCAGCCGCTGGGCGATGGCCTCCTGGCCGCGGGGCGAGCCCACCACGCCCAGGGCCTCCACGGCCGCGGCGCGCAGCGGGGGAGAGCCGTCCTCGGCGTAGCGCAGCGCCCCGTCCAGCACGGCGTCCCCGCGCAGCTCGGCCAGGGCCACCAGGGCGCGGCCCCGCACCCAGGGGTGGCCGTCGCCCTCGAGGATGGCCTGGAGGGGCGGGACGGCCTCCTCCACCTCCCACCGGGCGAGCTGGCGCATGGCCTTCCAGGTGAGGATCCAGTCGCCCGAGCGCAGTTCCTCCAGGGCGCGCTCGACGGCCAGGGGGTCCGCTCGGGCGGTTTCGGCACCGCGGAGGGGGCAGCGGAGGGCAGGGGCCAGGAGAGCAACGAGCAGAAGGGCGGCGCGGGTCATCGCTGGTAGATGGGCAGGAAGCGGTAGGGCACGCCGAGGACGAGGATGGCCATGGGGGTGGACACGCAGGTGCCGCCCCGCCCCCCCGACCAACTCCCGTCCTCGCGCTGCTTGGCCAGCAGGGCCTCCTGGATGCGGGGGTACCACTGCTGGTAGTGCTTCTCGCCGGCCTGGTACATGGCCTGGATAGCGTAGTAGTGGGCGTAGTAGTAGAAGTCGGTCTTCTCGAAGTGGCTCTCGGGGAAGCGCAGGAGTCGAGCCAGGCCCTCCCTGACCTCCTTGCACTCGCGCTGGCCACACATCTGAAGGGACATGACGCCCGCCGCGGTGCTGGACAGGCGGGGGGTCCTGGAGCCGGGTTGGTAGCTGAAGCCGCCGTCGTACTGGTGGTGGCAGCGCTTGACGTATTCGACGGCCTTCTCGATGACGTTGTTGGGCACCAGGATGCCGGCTTCCTGGGCGGAGGCGAGGGCCACCAGCTCCATCACGGTCACGGAGATGTCGGCGTCGTTGGGCCGCGGGTGGTATCGCCATCCGCCCTCGTGGTTCTGGGACCGGAGGATGATCTGGACGGCTCGCTTGAGGGTATCGCGGATCTTGGGGTTGTCGCTCATCCCCCACACCTCGGCCAGCGCCAGGGTGGCGAGGCCGTGTTCGTACATGCCGTGGCTGGTGCCGCCGAAGTAGCCGCCGCCCTCCTCGGACCGGCGGATGAGGAAGTCCACGGCCCTCTCCAGGAGGTCGCCGTGCCGCCCCCGCTCGGGGAAGTGGCCCTTGAGCATGAAGGCCATGAGGGCCAGGGAGGTGGCCGCGGACTGGTACTTGCTGCCCCAGCTGCCGTCGCTGTTCTGATGCGTGGCCAGGTAGTCCAGCCCCTTGTCGATCGCCGCCTCGGCCTGGGGCGAGAGCTCGGCCCGGCCCACCCGCTGGCGGGTGCTCTGGGCGAGCGCGGGGCGAAGGGGGGCGAGAGCGAGGCCCAGGGCACAAGGGACGCACAGAAGGTATCGCATGGTGCTCGGCTCGCAGTTGGCCGGCCCGGGGTCGCCGCAGTGGGGGCTAACGGGCCAGGGTCTCGTAGTAGTCCTCCAGGAGCTCGCGGTACTCGATGGGCAGCTTGCCGGCGTACTTCTGGAGCCGGTCGCTGAACTCCTTGTCGCCCAGGGAGCGCCACTCGGAGCGGGCCCGTTCGACGGAGCGTCCCTGGGGGCTCTGGGCTCCGGTGTCGGTTCGCTCGTGGTCGGAGGTCTGGGTGGACTGCTGCTGGGGGCCTTGCGTGGGCTGCTGGCTGGGCATGGGGGGCCCGGGCTGGGGCTGCGGGGCCTGGGCCATCTGGGGCTGGCCCTGTTGCTGTTGCTGCTCGCCGTAGCCCCGCTCGAAGGCCTGCATGGCCTGGTCGAGGGCGGCCTCGGCGGCCTGCTGGTGCGCGGCGGCCACGGGCTGGCTGGCCTCGGACATGGCTCCCGCGGCCTGCTCCATCTGCTGGCCTGCCTCCTGGAGATGCTGGCCGACCTGGGGCATTTCGCCGCCCATCTGCTCGCCGAGCTGCTGGGCCTCCTGCTGGAGCCCCTCCTGCTGGCTGGCCATCTGGGGCAGCTCCTGGGGCTGGGCCGCCATGGTGGTCTCGCCCAGGGCCTGCTGGCGCTGGGCGAGGCTCTGGAGGCTCTGGCGCATCTGCTCCCGTTGCTGGGCCTGCATGGACTGCTGGGCCTGCTGGGCCATGGCCTGCTGGAGCTGCTGCTCGGCCTGCTGGAGGGCCTGCATGGCCTGCTGCTGGGGCTGCTGGGCGGCCTGGGGCTGGTCCTGGGCGAGGGCCTGCTGGGACTGGGCCATGGCCTGCTGGGCCTGGGCCATGGGCTGCTGGACCTGGGGCATTTGCTGGGCCGCCTGGGCCGCCTGGGCGGCCTGCTGTTCGAGGCCTTGCTGGGCGTCGGCGAGGTCCTGGGTCTGGGGGTTTTCGCCCGTGCGTTGCTGGGTTTCCTGGTTGATCTGCTGCTGGTCTTGCTGCATCTGGCGTAGCTGGTCGGCGAGGCCGGCGAGGGGGTTCTGCTGGAGGGCTTCGGCGGCGGCGATGCGCTGGTCGAGTTCGGCCATGGCCCGGTCGAGGGCCTGCTCGGCGGCCTGCTGCTGGGCGGCGGTCTGCTGCTGCTGGGCGGCGGCCATTTGGTCCTGGGCCTGGTCCATGGCCTGCTGTGCGTCCTGGAGGTTCTGGCGAAGGGGGTCGTCCTGGGTGCGGGGCACGGAGGGGTGCTGCTGGGCTTGCTGGGTGCGGTTTTCGAGCTCGGCCTGTTCGGCCTGCATGCCCCGGCGCTGCTGGTCGAACTGCTCTTGCGGGGCCTGCTCGACCTGTTCGCGCAGCTCCTTCTGGTCTTCCCGGATGCCTTCCAGTTGCTCGCGCAGCTCTTTCATTCGCTCCAGGTCGGCGGCTTGGGTGTCGGGGCGGAGAAGTCGCTCGGCCTCGCGGAGGGCCTCGAGAGCTTCCTGCTGGCTCCTGTCGGCGGCGAACGCGCGGCGCTCGTCGATGTTCTGGGCGGCGTCGTCGAGCTTCTGTGTCGCCTGGCCTTTCTCCAGGGCCTCCTGGGCGTGCTCCATCTTGAGGCGCTGCATCTGGTCTTCTTCCTCCCCCTGTGCGGCCTGGAGCTTCCGCTCCAACATCTTGGTGGTTCGTGCCAGGCGGTCCTGGCGTTGGGACAGTTCCTGGCGTTCTTCTTCGGCTTCCTGGGGTTTTTCCTGGAGTTTTCTGCCCCACTCGCGGGTTTCGTCGTGGAGTTTTTCTTCTTTTTCGATGATTTCGCGCAGCTCGCGTCGCAGCTCCTCGGTGGTCTGGAGGGCGCTGGCCTGGACGAGCAGGCGCTCGAGTTCTCGGAGGATGGTCTCGATCTCGCGGTCGGCGTCGGAGAGCTTGGGCTGCATGGCGTAGAGCTTGCGGAGGGCCACGAGGCGGGAGCGCGCCTGGTGGAGGTGGTCGGCGGCCTGGGGCACGTTGTCGGAGCCGAGGGTCTGGAGGACGCCGGCGATGGTCTGGAGGTCGTCCCCCTTGCCTTCGCGGAAGAGCTGGTTGGAGCGCAGGTCTTCCACCATGGCGGCGAAGCTGTCCACGGTGATGTGCATGCTCTGCTTGACCACGTGCTGACGCTCTTCCTCGTTCATGATGCGCCGGGCGGCCTGGAGGATGGTCTCTTCCTCCTGGGGAGGCTCCTCGGCAGAGGCGGCGAGGCCGGCACAGAGGGCGAGGACGGCGAGGCTTCGACCCAGGGCGTTCATAGGGCGTTCCCCTTGGCAGCGGGACGGTTTTTTCTTTTGTACCACAGCGAGCGCTGCATTTCAAAGCCCGGCGGCCCGCGGCTCACTCGCTGGGGGCTGGCGGGGCCTCCCGCTGGAGGGTGCCCACCTCCCTGGCCGCCTCCTCCTCGTCCTGGTGCATGTCGCGGATCTTGGCGATCAGCTCCTTGGTGCGCTGGAACATCTCGCGGAGGTAGGCCTGCTCGCTGAGGATGCGCACCCGGCGCGTCTGGGAGCGTCCCCGCTGGGCGCCCCGGGCGCCGGTGTGGTTGTCGGCGACTTCGATGAGGAAAGCCACCTGGTCGCCCACCTTGAGGCCGGGGATGGATCGGCGGAGTGCCCACGAGGCTTGCTGCTCGGGAGCCGTGGGGTCGAAGGAGTCGAGGCGGCGACGCTGCTCCTCGCCCTCGTTCACGGTGTAGACGATCCACGCGTCGGCCAGGCCGTAGTCGTCGGTGGCCAGGTAGCGGATGGCCACCGTCTTGTTCACGGTGGCGATGAGGTCCTGCCACGGCTTGGCGATCTCCACCAGCGGCGGCTGGTCGAGGTCCACCTGGACGAAGTAGCGCACGTCCTCGTCGTAGACGTACTCGTGCTCGCGCTCGGTCCAGCGAAACTGGTAGGAGAAGGACTGGGCGACCTCCTCGGGCTCCATCTCGATGGTGGCCACGGTGCCGTCGTCGGAGAGCTCCATGGGCCGGGGAGCCTGCTCCTCGACGATCATCTCGGCCGCCTGGAGGGCCACGTCGGTGTGCAGCTCCCAGGTGATACGGGAGCTCTCGGGAGCGGGGAAGTTGAGGAACTCGATGGTCTCCCTGCCCCCGCCGGCGTAGTCGGGGAGCTCGAGGGTCACCACCGTCTCCTTGAGCCGCGGAGGCGGGACCACTCGCACGCGGTGGCTCTCGGACTCCGCGTCGCCCAGGCGGATGTAATAGGCGAAGGACTGGAAGACCTGGGGCCGGCGATACTCGAAGCGCTGGCCGTCGGTCCTCTCCAGGCTCAGCCGCTCCCACGAGCCGCCCTGGGGCCGCACGTAGATGGAGCCCTCGTCGGGGATTTGCCCTGTGGCCTCGGCCTCCAGGATGAGCGCGTCGCCCTGCTGGAGCACCACGTCGCCGGTGAGCCACGCGATCTGGGTGTCGGTGGGATAGCCCAGCCGGGCCGAGGGGTCGAACATCCGCCGGGCCAGCACCTCCAGGTGCTCCGCCCAGTTGATGCTGATGGCCGCGAAGAAGGCCACCACCAGGGCCGAAAAGGCGAAGATGCGCTTCAGCTCCCGGAAGCTCACGATCTCCCGGAAGTCCAGCGGCTCCGTCCGCTCCACCGCCTGCCGACGCAGCGCCCGCACCAGGCCCGGCGAGGCGTACTGCGGCGCCTCCCCCTCGCCCAGCTGGACGAAGGAGACCAGCAGGCTGCTCAGCTCGCCGTGTCGACGCTCCACCTGGAGCGCCGTGCGCACCGGGTCGTAGCGCCGCAGGTGGCGGAGCCAGTGGTGGTAGACTACCCAGCCCAGGACCGCGATGTTGATGCCCAGCAGCAGCAGCCGGCCGGGGCCCGGGATCAGGAACAACCAGTCCACCAGCCAGTCGACCAGCACCAGGGCCACCGCCCAGAGCACGAAGTGGCACAGGCCCCGCAGGTGGTGGAAGCGCCGCTCCTTGCGCCAGGCGCGGCGCAGCTTGCGGGCCACGTGGCCCGCCTGGGGCGAGCTCGGCGAGGGGGCTTCGGCGGCAGAGGCCATCGGCTGAATCCGCTCAAATCAGGTCGTAGCGGCGGCGGAAGAACCACTCCACGGCGGCGCAGGCCAGGAGGCCCACGAACACCAGGGGCAGGTCCCACAGCTCCTCCTCGGTGCGCTTGGCCGTGGTGAGCTGCTCCTGGGCCACCCGCTGGGGCAGGCCCATCAGCTCGCGCACGCCCAGGCGGCGGCCCCCGGAGAGCTCGGCCATCTTGGCCAGGACGTGCTCCTGCATCGCCGGCTCGAGCTGCTCCAGGGGGGTGGTGACCACGCGGAACTCCACGGTATTGGCGATCTCCACCTGGTCGGGGCTGGTGCGAAGGCGGAAGCGGCCCTCCTGCTCGGCGGCCACGGTGGCCTGGTAGAGCCCCTCGGCGTCCTCCACGCGGCGCAGCTCCACGGCTCGCACGTCGCTGGGCTCGTCCAGGTTCTCCAGGTACACGCGGTAGTCGCGGGTGGTGACCGGCTCGAAGTTCTCGTTGAGCACGTTGGCGAAGATCTGCACCTGGTCGCCGGTGCGGTAGGACTTGCGGTCGACCTCCAGGGAGATGGGCTTGTTCTCGCCCAGGAGGCGGGAGAGGGTGAGGAACTGGATGGCCTGGCCCCAGAAGCGGGCGTGGAAGGTGTCGCCCTCCTTGTAGCGCAGGCGCCAGAGCTGGTCGGTGCCCACGAACAGGGCCTTGCCGCTGCCGTAGCGGTGCCAGGCCACGAGGGGGTAGGGCTGGGGCCGCTGGGGCGAGGGGGGCAGGGCGGCCAGGACGGTGGCCCCGGATTTCTTGCCCTCCACCGCGGGCACCTGGTAGATGGGCCGCACGCGGGCCCACAGTTGGTTGTTTCGCTCCTTGAGGCGCTTGGTGCGCTCCTCCTCGGGCAGGTCGTAGTCGCCCTCGGCGGGTCCCAGGAGGCGCACCACGGTGCTCTCGATCCCCTCGTCGGTCACCTGGGGGGCGGTGGCCGCGCCCACGCTGTGCCAGGCCTCGGAGGGATGGAGGCGCACGGGCAGGATGGGCGCGATGCGGGTGCCGATGTAGCTGGCCAGCGGATGGTGGTGGCCGGCCAGCACCAGGAGGGAGCCCCCGTGCTCCTTCACCAGCTCCTCCATGCGGGCCAGTTGCGCGGGGGTGAAGTAGTCGGCGGGCACGTCGCCCAGGATCACCAGGTCGAAGACGAAGGCCTCGGAGCCGATCTCCGGGAACCTCGCGAGGTAGAGCTCCGAGGCCTTGGCCAGGTCGGTGTCGCCCTGGGTCATCAGGAACTTCACGTCCAGCCGGTGGTCGCGCAGCAGCACCGCCCGCAGGTAGCGGTACTCCCACCGCGGCTTGCCCTCCACGTAGAGGACCTTGATGTCCTGGTCGATCACCCGGATGGAGCGCTGGGCCGCGTTGTTCTGCTCGGTGGTCTCGCCGGGGAGGGTGGGCAGCTCCGCCTCCAGCTTGTAGGTGCCCTTGCGCTGGGTGGGCAGAAAGGACATCTCGACGAACTGGGGCTTGCCCTTCAGGGGCACCGAGGTGCGAGCCACCTCGGCCCCGTCGAGGCGCAGCACCAGGGGCACGGTCCGGCCCTCGTAGCCGGTGGAGGTGAGGGCCACGCGCACCGGCACCTTGTCCTTCTCCTCGTCCTGGCGCTTCCGCCGGTCCTCCTCCTCGCTGGCGAAAATGGTGTCCTGGACCAGCAGGCGCTTGACTCGCAGGTCCGGCGGGTCGGGCAGGCCGAAGCCCACGGTGTAGACGGGCACCGGGCTGCCGTGCATGGTCTCCAGGCGCCCGGCCACGTCGACGGGCTCGGCCCCTTCGTTGGACGCCCCGTCGGAGAGCACGACCACGGCGGCGATGGGCTGGCCGCCGTACTGCGCCACGGCCCTCTGCACGGCCACGCCCAGGCGGGTGGCCTGGCCCTCGGGTCGCAGGGCGCGGAGGGCCCGGGCCAGCTCCTCGCCGTCGCCGCCCAGGGCCTGGAGCCGCTCGTCGAAGTGGAAGAAGCGCACCTTGTGGTCCCGCGCCAGGCGCCGGAAGACGTCCAGCTCGGGATTCAGCAGCAGGCCCCTGGCCAGGTCGAAACGCGAGGCCTTGGCGATCTCCGCCCGGTCCCGGGCGTCCAGCTCGAAGGTCTGCCGCTCGAAGGGAATCTTGCCCAGGCACAGCGCCGCCTCCTCCAGCTCCTCCCGCCGCCGGCGGGGGTCCTGGAGGGCCATGCTCTGCGAGGTATCGAGCAGCACGAGCACGGTGCGCCGCAGCCGCACCGAGGTCTCCAGCCCGAGCACGGGCTCGAAGAGCAGCACCAGGATGACGGCGTAGAGCAGTGCCCGCAGGACGCCCAGCGCGGCCCGCCGCCGCTTGGAGATGCCCGTCTGGCGGCGATAGAGCGCCGCCGTGTAGGCCACGCCCGCCAGCACCAGGAGGAAGAGCACGATCCGCGGCCAGGGCTGGCGGAGGTACCACTCCACGCGGCTCAGGTTGTCCAGTCCCAGTAGTCGAGCGATCATAGGCTCTCGATTCCGCGCGGCGGCCAGCCGCGCTGGCGCTCTCTAGTCTCCCGACGTGGGCTCGGAGGACGCCAGCAGCTCGGCGCCCCGCGGCCTCTGGGTCTCCACCCGGCGGGTCACGGCCCGGCGGGAGAAGAGGTGGGCGAGCAGGGCCTCGGCCACCAGCACGACCAGGGCGGCCACCAGGAGGGCCCGCCACAGCTCGTGCCCCCGGCGCGACTGGCGGATGGCCGCGGCCAGCTCGTCGCCCGCTCGCACGATGCGCACCGGCGGCCCCTCGATGCGAAGGGCCTCGACCAGCTCCTCGCCGCCCAGGCAGGCCACGTCGGACTCCGAGGGATCGACGTTCACCGCCGTCACCAGGGGCGCCGCCCCCGGACCCAGGTCCACCTGGTAGAAGCCGGGCAGCGTGGTCCTGGCGAAGCGCACCTTCCGCTCGCCGTTCTGCCGGGTCACGGTCACCGTGGCCGTGTGGCCCGCGGGATCGCGGAAGGTCACCTCTTCCTGGAGGCCCTCCCGGGGCAGGGGGATATCGAGCGGCTCGCCCACCTCCATCGCCCGCTCGTGGCTGCGGCGGGTGAGGAAGGTGACCGCGTGGTGGAGCAGGATGGGGCCGGGGGGATAGTAGATGAAGTCGCCCCACGCCCGGTCCGCGGTGCTGGTGAACAGCAGCACCTTCCCCCTGCCCAGGCCGTGGGAAGCGAGCAGAGGGTCGTCGGTGCCCGCGAGCTGGAGAATGGCACGGGCCCCGGGCCGCAGGGAGCCCTGGACGTACTGCGAGATGATGGGCTCCCGAGGCATCCCCACCAGGGGCGAGGCCAGGGGATGGTCGGACAGGAGGGCCTCGAAGGCCCAGCTCCTGCCGTCCTGGCGGCGGTCCGCCAGCGACTCCAGCTCCAGGGGCAGGAGGGCCGTGCCGTCGTACTCCATCCTCGTGTCGAACGCCCCGGGGATGGTCTTGGGCCCGAGGAAGACGAACAGACCCCCGCCCTGCTGGACGAACTCGTAGAGCGCCCGGGCCTCCGTCTCGCGCACCCCCGGCACGTTGGCCAGCACCACCACGTGGTAGTTGGCCAGCCGCTCGGTGCGGAGGGCCACCCAGGGGATGGTACGCACCTGGAGGGGGGCCCGCCGCGGGTCGGTCCTGCGGGGGGCCAGTGCGGAGCGGATGAAGTGGGTTTCGCAGGCGTCGGGACGGTCCGAGGGCTCGCCGTCGACGAGGAGCACGCGGATGCGCTCGCGCACGTGGGCCACGGCGTGGCGGGAGTTGTCGATGCCCAGGGGGTCGGGCTCCAGGCCGGCCCGCAGCCGCACGTCGCCGGTGGTGCGGAAGGGGCTGGAGAGGAGGATGGAGCGGGCCTCGCCGGGCTCGATCTTGGGGATGGTGCGCTGGTCCACGGGATTCCCGCTCTCGCCGATGTAGAGGCTCACGGGCACGTTGGCGCGTGGCTGGCGGCCGAAGTTCCGTACTTCGGCCTTGCACCGGGCCATGGCCCCCTGTCGCACCATGAGGGGGGCGAGGGCGAAGCGGGTGACGGCCAGGTTCTCGGTGCCTGCCGAGCCGGTGGGGAGGAAGAAGAGATTGGCCCTCTGGGCGATGCGCTCCAGGGCGGTCTTGGCCTCGTCGGAGAGGTCGCCCCAGGCGGAGCTCTGGGCGTCGGAGATGATGTAGCACTCGCGGACCGGGGCCTTGATCTCGCGCACCAGGGTGTCCAGCTCGTCGAGGCACACGTCCACGTTCAGGCCCTCGGCCAGCGGCTCGGCCTTGGCCAGCAGGCGGTCCACGCGCTGGGCGTCGTAGCCCACGTTGGCCAGGGCCGGCTGGGGCTTGCGGCTGCCCAGGAAGACCAGGGTCACGGGGTCGCCGGGGTCGAGGGTCTTGGTGATGCGGCGCAGCGTCTCCAGGGCGCGGTCGAAGCGGCTGGGGCCGCTGGACACCCCGGGGCGATGCCCCATGCTGTAAGAGGCGTCCACGGCCACGACCACCCCCACCTCCTCGTCGCCCAGGAGGCTTCCCGCCGAAGCCTTGAGCGTGGGACGGGCCATGGCCAGGGCCAGCAGGGCCACGGCCAGGCAGCGCAGGAGCAGGATCAGGATGTCCTCGATGCGGATGCGCCGCGCCCGCACCACCAGGGCCCGCCGCAGGAGCTCCATGGCCGCCCAGTCGATCTCCTTGTGCCGGTAGCGGTTGAGCAGGTGGATGAGGATGGGCACCGCAACGCCCAGGAGGCCGAAGAGCATATAGGGGTTGATGAACTGGGGCATGGCTCGTCTCGGTCTGGGGCCTCAGGGCCGGGGCACGTGGCCCCTCCACGGTCTCCCTCAGCGGCTCACGAAGTGGGGGTCGCCCAGGACCACCCCGCAGGGGAAGCGGAGGCGGAGGCCGAAGTCCACCTCCACCGTAAGCTCCTTCCCTCCCTCCAGCTCCACCCGTAGTCTCTCCCATCCGGCGTCCGGGCCGAGGGTCTTCTCAGCCAGGCGCTCTCCCCCCGCCGAGAGGCGGAGCACGGCGTCGCCGCGCGCCCCCTCCAGCGGCGCCACCCGGGCGCGGAAGAGCGCCGGCTGGCCTCCCCCCCCGGGCGGCGTGCAGCGGAGCACCGTGCGGGGCTCCACCCGCAGCCCCCGCAAGCAGGCGGGGGCCTGAGGCCCGGGGAGAGCGACCGGCTCCGGCGGCGGAGCCGGCTGGACGATAAGGGGGAAGGTGCGCACCCGCCAGGCCGAGGGGCCGGCCACGTGTCTCACCTGAGGGTGGGCGCGCACCACCCAGCGCACGGCGTCGGCGGGCACGGCCAGATGGCCCAGCACGGGATGGTCGAGCTCCAGGCGGTTGTCCCCGGGCGTCGCCTTGCACCGCAGCACGGTGCCGTCGAGCAGGCGCACCTCGTCCTCGTCCTCGGCCCTCTCGGCCCGACGGTCGAAGCGGTAGGCGAGCAGGCCCTCCCGCTGGATGGTGAGCACGCCCAGAGGACTGTCGATGGCCAGCCGCTGGGGCTCCATCCAAAGGAGGGAGCCCGGGATGGGCTCGCCCGCCTGGCGGTAGAGGGTCCCCGACCTGAGCTCGAGCCGGCGGGACAGGTGGGGCCGGAACTCCAGGGCGGCCACGTCGGCCAGCTCCAGCTCCCGGTCCCCCACCAGGGACAGGTGCACGTGCAAGGCCTCGCCCGAGAGCTCGCGGATCTCCGCCGCCCACGCCTCTCCCCGCGTCAGCCGCACCACGTGGGGGGCCGGCAGGGTACGGCGGCGGTCCTGGCGGAGCACCAGCACCACGTCGTCCCAGCCCACCCGCTGGTCCGCCACCTCCACGGCGCCCTGGCGGAAGGCCAGGCGGCCCTCCAGGCGCCGCCCCAGGGTGTGGACCACGTCGCCGGCCGCGACGCCGGCGGCCAGCAGGGCCGCGGCCAGCGCATGGGCCGTCTTTCGCCTGTCGGTCCCCCGCACCCTGTGTTCCTTCACTGCGCACGTGCTCCTGGCAGCGGCGGCCTGGCTCACCGCACCTTGAGGCTCTTGATTCGGCCGATGAGGTAGGCGGAGATCACGGCATCGACGGGTCGCGAGGTGTCCACCACTACGTGGTCCACGTGGCTTCGCTCGCAGGCTCCCCGAATGCGGTCCAGGAACTTGCGGACCTCCGCCAGGTAGGCCTCGCGAATCCGCTTCGGCTGCGTGATCACCTCCCCTTCCAGCTCCAGACCGCGAAACTTGCAGGAGCCGTCGAACGGGAACTCCAGCTCGTAGGGGTCGAGCACCTGGAAGACCGTGACGTTGTGGCCCCGGAAGCGCAGGTGGTCGAGGCCCAGGAGAAACTCGTCCACGTTGTCGAAAAGATCGCTGAAGAGCATCACGAAGCCGCGCCGCGGAATGCGGTTGGCGAACTCGTGGAGCAGGCTGGCCACGTCCGTGCGGGGCACTCCCTCGACGCGCTCGAGCTCCTCGGCGATGTTGCGCACCACGGCCATGGTGGTCTTCGGCTCGACGTAGGTGCGCAGCTCGCTGTCGAACACCCCCAGGCCCGCGCTGTCGCGCTGGCGCACGCAGAGGTAGGCGAAGCTGGCGGCCAGGTACTTGGCGTACTCCAGCTTGGAGACGGCGCCCGAGCTGTAGTGCATCGAGGAGCTGGCGTCGAGCAGGAGGGTGGCCGTGAAGTTCGTCTCCGCCTCGAAGAGCTTCACGTAGTAGCGCTGGGTGCGGCCGTAGACCCGCCAGTCGATGTGGCGCATCTCGTCGCCGGGCACGTAGGGGCGGTGCTGCGAGAACTCCGTGCTGAAGCCCCACAGGGGACTCTTGTGCATCCCCACGTGGAGGCCCTCGACCACCTCCCGGGCCACCAGCTCCAGCGACCCGATCCGCTGGAGGGTCTCGGGGTCAAGATACCGCAGTTTCTGTCCGCTCGGGGTGCTCATCGTAGAGCCGTTCGTCTGCGGGGATGGTTTCCAGGAGCTTCTCGACGATGTCGTCGCTGGTCAGCCCCTCGCTCTGGGCCGCGAAGTTGGGGATGATGCGGTGGCGCAGCACGGGCGGGGCCACGGCCTGGATGTCCTCCACGGCCACGTGGTAGCGCCCGCGGAGAATGGCCCGGGCCTTGCCCGCCAGGATCATGAACAGGCTGGCCCGGGGGCCGGCCCCGTAGGAGAGCCAGTTGCGGATGAAGTCCGGAGCGTCCTCCTCCCGGGGGCGGGTGGCGCGGGCCAGTGTGGCGGCGTAGTTGAAGATGTGGTCGGCCACGGGCACCCGCCGCACCAGGGCCTGGAGGTCGAGGATTTCCTCCCGGCTCAGCACCTCGGCCAGCTCCGGCTCCAGGGCCCCCGTCACCTGGCGCATGATCTGGATCTCCTCGTCCCAGCTCGGGTAGTCCACCAGGATGTTGAAGAAGAAGCGGTCGAGCTGGGCCTCGGGCAGGGGATAGGTGCCCTCCTGCTCGATGGGGTTCTGGGTGGCGAGGACGAAGAAGGGCTCCTCCAAGGGATAGTCGGTGCCCCCCATGGAGACCTTCTTCTCCTGCATCGACTCCAGGAGCGCCGCCTGGGTCTTCGGCGGCGTGCGGTTGATCTCGTCGGCCAGAATGATGTTGGCGAATACAGGGCCTTTGAGGAACTTGAACATCCGCTGGCCGGTCTCGGGGTCGTCCTGGAGGATTTCCGTGCCCGTGATGTCGCTGGGCATCAGGTCGGGGGTGAACTGGATGCGCTTGAAGCTCAGCGACAGGGTGCGGGCCAGGGAGCTCACCAGGAGGGTCTTGGCCAGGCCGGGCACGCCCACCAGCAGGCAGTGGCCCCGGGAGAAGATGGCGATCATCATCTCGTCGATCACCTGGTCCAGGCCCACGATGATCTTGCGCAGCTCCTGGAGGATGCGGTCCCGGGCCTTCCCCAGGTTCTCTACCGCCTGTTCGTCCGCTTCGCGGCTCGGCGCCGCCTCGTGGCTCGGCTCGTCGGGGGCCATGGTCATCTCCTAAAGGGCAACAGGACTTAAGACCTTAGCAGCAACGCACGCGGTAGTCAACCCAAAGTTAGCCGCCGCCCCCCGCGGCGAGGCCCTCGGCGGCTGGGCCGACGCCGCGGGGCGATGGGCAACGACGCGTGCTACTTCTGCCGCGGGGCGGGGGCGAGGACGAGGCGGAAGCCGAGGTTGTCGTAGGCCGCACGGGGCTGGGCGTAGAAGCGGAACGCGGCGCGGCAGTAGTCCTGGGTGAAGGCCCAGCTTCCGCCCCGCTCGACCCTCGTATCCCCGCGGTCGGTGTTGCAGGGCTCGCGGCGGGGGCTTTCCTCGTAGTAGTCGGCGGCGAACCGGTCGAGGCACCATTCCCACACGTTGCCCGTGAGGTCGGCGATGCCGTCGGGGGTATCGCCCCGGGGGCTGTAGGCTCGCGCCGGCGCCGTGCGGGGGTGGTGGTCGTCGATGGCGCCGTGCGCCCAGGGGATGCCGGAGCAGCGGTCGGCGAAGTTGGCCCTGGCGCCCTGCCACCGGTCTCCCCAGGCCCATTCCCGCCGCTGGGCGCCTCGAGCGGCGAATTCCCATTCCGCCTCGGTGGGCAGGCGGTAGACCCAGCCGCTGGGCCTGCGGGGGTCGGCGCGGTTCAGCCACTCGGCGAAGGCGCGGGCGTCGTGCCAGCTCACGCACACCACGGGATGGTCGTCGCCTTGGGGGAAGCCCGGGCTGCGCCACGTGACGTCGGGGCTGGGAGGCCAGGCGTCGACCCCGTCGTAGGCGTGGGCACCGTCGCCGCGCTCGGCGTCCGTGGTGTAGCCGGTGGCCTGGGCGAAGCGGCGGAAGTCCGCCACGCTCACCTCCGTCCTGGCCATCAGGAAGGGCCGGGCGAGGCGCACGGGATGGGCGGGCGTCTCGGGCGCGATGCGCTCGGCTCGAAGGCTCTGTTCGGCGTAGCGGCGGAGCCGCTCGTCGGCCTCCGCCCGCGTGGTGCCCATCCGAAACTCACCGGGGCCCAGGGTTACGAAGGTCATGCCCAGGCCGTTGGTCCACGTGGCTCCCCGCGGCGGGGGGAAGGCAGGGCGGGGAGCGCAGCCGACGAGGAGCGCGGCGAGCGCCAAGCCGACGAGCGATCGTCCGACCATCTGGCGCCTCTCTTCCCCTCGCTCAGCCCCGGGGCACGCGCCGCCTCACGCGCCGGCGATGCGGGGCATGGGCAGGGACTCGCCCTGCATGCGAGCCTGGTGGAAGCGGTGGAGGAGGCCGCACTTGAGCTCCGCGGCCTGGGGCTCGTCCCACAGGTTGTTCACCTCCTGGGGGTCTTCCTGGAGGTCGAAGAGCTCGCCGCAGTCCCATTTGCGGTAGACCGTGATCTTATACCGCGCGTCCACGTAGGTGTGCATATGGAAGTTGGTGCGCGTGTGGTGGTTCTCGGTGATCGAACAGCAGCGGGCGGGCGGCCCGCCGGTCCACGCGGGGAGCTGGTCGAGCCCGGTCATGTGGTGGGGGACGGGGATGCCTGCAGCGGCGAGGAAGGTGGGGCTCAGGTCGACGTGATTCTGGAGGGCCTCGCTCACCTGCCCTTCGGGCACCCGGCCCGGCCAGCGGACGATCCAGGGCACGCGGAGGAGGTCCTCGTAGTGGTGGATGGCCTTGGCCACGAGGCCGTGCTGGCCGAGGAAGTGGCCGTGGTCGGTGGTGAACAGCACCAGGGTGTCGCGGGCGATGTCCAGGCGGTCGAGGGTGTCGAGGATGGCCCCCACCTCGTCGTCGAGGAAGCTGACCATTCCGTAGTAGATGGCCATGTCCTTCTTCAGCTCGTCGCGGTCGCGGAGGTGGGAGTGTCCGCCGTGGATGCCCTGGTCTTCGAAGAACAGGCCGCGGAAGTCGGGGCTTGGCTCCTGGGTCATGGCGAAGTGGCGGGGATTGCGCTGGTGCTCGCCGGGGGTGAGCTGGCCGGGCACCATGTCCGCGGGACCGTACATGGAGGCCCAGGGCTCGGGGACGGCGTAGGGCGGATGGGGGTCGTGGAAGTTGACCATGGCGAAGAAGGGGCGACCCGCGGCGTGGCTCCGCTCGATGAAGGCCCGCGCCCGCTCGCCGGTCCAGCGCGTGTAGTGGAACTCCTGGGGGAGGTCCCAGTGGCGCATGGCCCGCAGCCGCTGGATGTCGTCCTTCTGGTGGGGCCACTGGGCGAAGTAGCGTCGCCAGTCGCCCAGCCCCCGCTCCTCCATCCAGATGGCGTAGTGCTGGCCGGCGTGCGATTCCCAGGCGTGGTTGCGCGCTACCTCGACGTGCTGGAAGCCGTACCACGGGCCGTGGAACCGCCGCCAGAAGTCCAGATCGCGCAGCGTGGGCTGGCACTCCAGCGACTCCATGCCCGGCCGGGAGGCCAGGGGCTGGAGATGCGCCTTGCCGATCAGCGCGGTGACGTAGCCCGCGTGGGCGAAGAGATCGCCCACCACGGGCACGTGCTCGAAGAGCTTGGTGCCCAGCGACCAGGCGCCGTGCTGCGAGGGGTAGAGCCCCGTGAGCATGCTCGCCCGGCAGGGCGTGCACGTGGGATTGGTGCAGTAGGCGCGGTCGAAGCGCACGCCCTCGCAGCACAGGCGGTCGAGGGCGGGGGTGCGGATGCGGTCGTTGGTCACGCCCAGGGTGCTGGCGTGCTGCTGGTCGCTGCACAGGAGGAGGATGTTCGGCGGAGTCTCGGGCATGCGACGTGATGTCTCCTGGATGAAGGGCCTGCGGCGATCAGGGGCTCTTGGCCGGCGGCTCGTCGAGCTTCCAGCGGGGCCGCTCGACGAAGGGACTTCGGAACTGGGCTTCGATGCGGCCCGTCTTCTCCAGGTGGTCCAGACAGGCGCGCAGGCAGCCCCGGCCCACGCACACCGAGAGGTGGCGGAAGCGGCGCTGGAGGAAGCGGCTGTAGCTCGGCCCCTCGCCCTCCCGCTCCGTGCCGTTCCAGAAGGGCGAGAAGCGAGGGTCGTCGCCGCGATGCACCCGGGCGCAGGCCCGGGCGTCGAACGGGGCGTGGGCGAAGCAGCGGCCCTCGATGGTGAAGCTCACCTCCCGGCTCGTCCCGATGGCCCCCGCCTCGCACTCCCGCACGCAGCTCTGGCACCCGTCGCAGATGGACTCCTCCACCAGCGGCGTGGGGTCCAGGACCGCGTCGGTGAATACCGCGAATACCCGCTGGCGGGGGCCGAATTGCGGGGTGAGAAGCACCTTGGAGTGGCCCAGCTCGCCCAGCCCCGCGGCCACCCCCATCACGCGCAGCGACACCATCCCGTCCGGCCCCCACGGCTGGTCCTCGCGCACCGCCCGCCCGCTGTGGGGATGAAAGGGGTTGTGCACGGGCACGCTGGTGTGGCCGAACGCCTCGAGGAACAGGCACACGGCGCGCAGGAGCCGGGGAGCGAGCACCTCGTTCAGGTACCAGTAAGCGTCGCAGTTGTAGGCCTGCCAGTACGTCCCCTCCTCCACCGCCTTGAGCGCGCCCCGGGGGTGGCGCACGGCCACAGCGATCACGGTCCGCGTCGGTGGGAAGATGGTGTGGGGGTGGAGCTCCGGGGGCGCCCCATCGAACCGCGAGACGGGGGCGAAGCCCACCAGGTCGGCCCCCGCCTCCATGGCCACGTGACGCACGCGCTCGGTGAACGACTGCACGGCCTTCCCTCGCTCCCTCCCCCGGCTCCCCCCATGTCCCGCGATGGCGGCGGAGCGACTCTACTGACTTTCGCCTCCCGACGCAAGCCGGCTTGACATCCCTGGGCGAAGCGCTAAGCTCACGGGCGGCGAGCCCGCGACAGGAGTAAGCGACAAGTGACCAGGGACACGGGTGAAAGGGCAACAGCCCGACGCCCGGCCCCTTTCGTTTGGAGTTCTCGCCTTCAGGCGAGCGCCCTGAGGTGGCGTGCGGGGGCGCGATGGACGGCCTGAAGGCCGCACTCCAAACGCATGGGTCCTTTCGTTTCGAGTTCTCGCCTTCAGGCGAGCGCCCTGAGGCGGCGTGCGGGGGCGCGATGGACGGCCTGAAGGCCGCACTCCAAACGCATGGGTCC
>JBKHIY010000024.1:0-50225 GCA_046538415.1 Candidatus Brocadiia bacterium
CAGCAGGCACAAACATCCGGTTGACTCCGGCTGCACGGGCGGGTACCATCGGGGTTTCCGCGTTGGATGTCATCGGTCAGGATGCCGGAGCGGTGCCATGCAGTCCGAGCCCGAGGAGCTTGTGGAACTGGTCCGGGCCCACCTGGCGGCGGCCGACCTGGCGGCGCTGAGCGCCTACCTGAACTCCCTGCACCCTGCCGACGTGGCGGAGGCCATCGCCCGCCTGGAGCCCGAGGAGCGGCAGCAGATCTTCCAGCTCCTCGATATCCACCACGAAGCCGACGTGATGGAGTACGCGGCCGATGGCCTGCGGTCGGATATCGTGGCGGCCCTGGACGACCGCAGGGTCTCCGAGCTCGTCGAGGAGATGCATCCCGAGGAAGCGGCCGACCTGTTGGCCGAGATGCCCGAGGAGCGAGCCGACCACGTCCTGGAGCTCATGACCCGCGACGAGGCCCAGGAGGTGGAGGGGCTGCTGCGCTATCCTCCCGACACCGCGGGCGGCATCATGGCGCCCGCGGTGGTGCGGGTGCGCGACGACGTGTCGGTGCGCGACGTCCTCGCCCACATCCGGTCCAACGACGCCATGCACGAGGAGGACATCTACAACATCTACGTGGTGGACGAGGCGGACCGGGTGGTGGGCGCGGTGCCCTTGTGGGCCCTGCTGCGCAGCCCGCCCGAGGCCCCGGTGCGGGAGATCATGGAGCCGGTGCAGACGGTGCCCGCGGAGATGGACCAGGAGGAGGTGGCGGCCCTGTTCGGAAAGTACGACCTGGCGGCGGCGCCGGTGGTGGACCGGGCGGGGCGATTGCTCGGTCGCATAACCTTCGATAGCATCCAAGACGTAGTCGAGGAGGAGCTGTCGGAAGACGTCTCGAAGTTCGCGGGCACGGACGACGACGAGCTGGAGAGTCCCTCGGCGATTCGCACGGCGCGGCTCCGCCTGCCGTGGCTGCTGGTGTGCCTGGGGGGGACGTTCGTCTCGGGCAGCGTGATCAGCCACTTCGGGGGCACGCTGAAGGCTCACATCATGCTCATGGTGTTCGTGCCCGCGGTGATGGCCACGGCGGGCAACAGCGGCCTCCAGACGGCCACGGTGACGGTGCGCAGCCTGGCCACCGGCTACGTGGACCGGGTGGGGGGCCTTCCCGTGGTGCTCAAGCAGATCAAGGCGTCGGTGCTGGTGGCCCTGGCCTGCGGGCTGGTGGCTGGCGTGGTGGGCGCCGCGTGGAGCCACTGGTCGCCGGACCCCTCGACGGCGGGCCGCGGGGCCATGCTGGGCCTGATTGTCGGAGGGGCCATGTTCGCCGCCATCTGCCTGAGCTGCACGCTGGGCGTGTGCGTGCCCCTGACCTTCCGCAAGGTGGGCATCGACCCGGCGGTGGCCTCGGGGCCGTTGATCACCACGTCGACCGACATCTTCAGCCTCATGGTCTACCTCGGCGTGGCCACGGCCCTGCTTGTCGAAGTGGTCCAATAGCCCCGGAATCGCGAGGAAGAGGTCGTCATCATGAAGCAGTATACCGTCGCCCTGGTGGGCATCGGAGCCGTGGGCACGGAGATGTTCAAGGTCCTCCACGAACGGGGCTTTCCCGCCAGGAGGGTGCGCGTGCTCGCCCGCTCGGCCCGCGAGGAGGAGATCGCGGGCCACACCGTGGCGGTCGAGGCGGCCGGCGAGGAGGCCTTCGAGGGCGTGGACCTGGCGCTCTTCGCGGGCACCGAGGGGGCCAAGGGGGCGTCCCAGCAGTACGGCTGGGCCGCGGTGGAGCGGGGAGCCGTGGTGGTGGACAACGGCGACGACTTCCGCATGGACCCCCGCGTGCCCCTGGTGGTGCCCGAGGTCAACGCCCATCATCTGGAGGGGCACCAGGGCTTCATCGCCAATCCCAATTGCAGCACCATCCAGATGATCGTGGCCCTGGCCCCGCTGCACCGCGCGGCCCGCATTCGCCGCGTGGTGGCGGCCAGCTACCAGGCCGTCTCGGGCACCGGCCGCGCCGCCGTCGCCGAGCTGGAGGACCAGGTGGCCGCCCTCCAGGAGGGGCGGGCGCCCCAGCCGCAGGTCTACCCCCACCAGATCGCCTTCAACGTCCTGCCCCACATCGGGAGCTTGAAGGACGAGATGCCCGGCTATACCAGCGAAGAGCTCAAGATGCGGCGCGAGACCCGCAAGATCCTCGACGACGAGAGCATCCAGGTGACCGCCACTTGCGTCCGCGTGCCCGTCTTCAACGGCCACGCCGAGGCCCTCAACGTCCAGTTCGAGGAGAAGCTCTCCGCCGACGAGGCCCGCGACATCCTCCGCCAGGCGCCGGGCGTCGAGGTGGTCGACGACATGGCCCAGGCTCGATATCCCACGCCCCTCGGCGCCGCCGGTAAGGATCCGGTCTACGTGGGCCGCATCCGCCAGGACAGCTCGGCCCCGAATTGCCTCGACATCTGGTGCGTGGCGGACAACATCCGCAAGGGCGCCGCGCTGAACGCCGTCCAGATCGCCGAGACCCTGGTCCGGATGGGACGCCTGTAGCCTGCGCGGCGGCACTCGCCGGGCGGTTGACTTTTGGCCCCATCCGCCTATGCTACAGGGTCACAGGCCAGGTCGCGAAAGGCCAAGCCGATAGGCAGGAGCGCACGATGAGCATCTTCAAGGCCTACGACATCCGGGGGCTCTATCCCGACGAGCTGGACGAGGAGCTGGCCCGGCGGATCGGCGCCGCGGCAGGCCGCTTCTTCGAGGGGCAGAGCGTCGTGGTGGGCCGCGACATGCGTCGCTCCGGGCCGGCCCTGGCCCAGGTCATCATCGAGGGGCTCACCCGCGTGGGCATGGACGTGGTGGACATCGGCGCCGTCACCACCCCCATGGTCACCTTCGCCGTGGCCAACTACGGCTACGACGGCGGCATCATGGTCACCGCCTCCCACAACCCCGCGAAGTACAACGGCATCAAGCTTACCGCCAAGGGCGCCGAGCCGGTGAGCTACGAGACGGGCATCAACGAAATCGAGCGAATGGCCACCAGCGACGAGCCGATCCCCGAGGCCGAATCGCCGGGCTCGGTCTCCGAGAAGGACGTCCTGGGCGACTACCTGGACCACCTGCTGGGCGCGGCCACCGGCATCCAGGGGCTCAAGCTGGTCATCGATGCGGGCAACGGCATGGCGGGCATGCTCATGCCCCCGCTGTTCGAGAAGATCGACGTCGAGGTGGTGCCCCTCTACTTCGACCTCGACGGCACCTTCCCCCACCACGAGGCCAATCCCCTGAAGGCCGAGAACACCGCGGACTTGCGGGCGAAGGTGGTCGAGGAGAAGGCCGACCTGGGGATCGCCTTCGACGGCGACGCCGACCGCGTGGCCTTCGTCGACGAGAAGGGCCAGGCCGTGCCCTGCGACATGATCACGGCCCTCATCGCCCGCGAGGTGCTCAAGGACCACCCGGGGGCCAAGATCCTCTACGACCTGCGCTCCAGCTGGGCGGTGAGCGAGGAGATCGAGGCCTGCGGCGGCGAGCCGGTGATCACCCGCGTGGGCCACTCCTTCATCAAGCGCCTGATGCGCGAGGAGGACGCCGCCTTCGGGGGCGAGCTCAGCGGCCACTACTACTTCCGCGACAACTTCTACGCCGACAGCGGCGCCTTCGCCCTCCTCAAGGTCCTCTCCCTCCTGTGCCGCGAGGGCAAGCCCCTCAGCGAGCTCATCCAGCCGCTCCAGCGCTACTTCGCCAGCGGGGAGATCAACTCCGAGGTGGAGGACAAGGAGGCCCACATCGAGGAGCTGGCCCACGTCTACGCCTGCGGGAAGACTTTTCGCCTCGACGGCCTCACCGCGGAGTTCCACGACTGGTGGTTCAACGTCCGTCCCTCCAACACCGAGCCCGTCCTCCGCCTGGTCGTGGAGGCTAAGACCCAGGAGCGGCTGGACGCCATGTGCCAGCGCGTGCTGGCCCGCATCCGCCGCCCCTTCACGGTCCGCAGGGTGCTGTTCCCCACGGACTTCTCCGACTTCTCCCTGGAAGCCATGGACTACGCCGTCGCCGTGGCGGAGGACCACGGCGCGGTCCTCCACGTGCTCAATGTGGTGCCCACGCCGGAGATGGCCGTGCAATTCGAGCCCATGGCCCCAGTGCTGGACACCGGCTTCTTCGCCGAGATGGAGAAGGGTGCGGAAGAGCAGCTCGACGGCGTGGTGCCCGAAGACGTGAGCCAGCGGGTCGAGGTGATCACCGCCATCCGTCGCGGCGCCCCCTTCCTCGAAATCGTCCGCTATGCCAAGGAAGAGGACGTGGACCTCATCGTCATCGCCACCCACGGCCGCTCAGGGCTCCGCCACGCGCTCTTTGGCAGCGTGGCCGAGAAGGTGGTGCGCAAGGCTCCCTGCCCGGTGCTCAGCGTGCGGCCCAAGGGCCACGACTTCCAGATGCCGTGATGGGACAACCCGGCGTGGGGGAGAGGGTCAGTAGACGGCCCGCTCGACGCGCTCGCCGGTGGTCAGCTCCCGGCCGGTGAAGGGCACGGCGATGCCCCTGGCCGCCTCCAGCATCACCTTCCTCACCACCTCCGCCTCGTCCTTCTCCCGCGCCGGCACCAGCTCGCCCCCGGAGATGGGCGGCGGGTAGTGGAAGGCGTGGCGGGAAAGCTGCCACACCACCCGGCCCCGCTCCACGTCCACCAGCCGCGCCGAGACGACCATAGTGCCCTGGAGCACGCCGAACGACTTGGGGTCCTTGCCCCGCAGCTCGTGGATCTCGCCCACCACCAGGTAGTCGGCGCCCAGCGCCTCGCCGATGCCCGCCGCGTCGGCGTCGCCGATCACCTCTCCCACGCCCAGCGCCCGCGCCCCTCTCTGGCGGAAGCTGGCCGGCAGGCGGTCGGCGTCCTGCACCGTGGCCCGCGGCCATTCCGCGCTCACCTCGCGAGCGATCATCCGCGAGAAGCGTGCCCCCAGCTTCGACTCGAAGTACGAGCGGCCCCGCGTCGCGAAGGGCAACACCGCAAGAGTCTTGCGGCCGAGGTGAAACTCTCCCCGCGTGCTTCCCGGAAGCTCGAAGAGCCCGCAGCCAGCGGCCCCCAGCGCCAGGGCGCACGCCAGCGCCAGCCGCCTGACACCCGTGCGACGCCCGACCATGCAAAGCAGAGCCTTCATCTTCGCCGACATGGGGCCTCCTGACCGCTTCCTACGCGTACCATCATACCCCGCTGCCTCTCGGGGCTCAAGGCCGCCTTCCGCCCGCGCCAACCCGCTGGCGAGGCAGGCCCTCGGCGGGCTAGCCCAGTGCGGCGTCGAGGGCCTCGTCGAGGCTGGCGACGAGGGTGAGCGCGAGGCCGTCGGGGTGGGGGCCGATGGCCTGGGCGTTGTCGCGGGGCACGATGGCCCGCTTCCAGCCCAGGCGGGCGGCCTCGCGGAGGCGGGTGGCCACCTGGGGGATGCCCCTCACTTCGCCGGCCAGGCCCACCTCGCCGGCGGCCAGGAGGTCGGGGGCCACGGGCCGGTCGGTGAAGCTGGAGGCCATGGCGATGGCGGCCCCCAGGTCGGCCGCCGGCTCGCTCAGGCGCACCCCGCCCACGGCGTTGACGAACACGTCGTGGCCCGCCAGCACCAGGTCGGCTCGCCGCTCCAGGACGGCCAGCAGCATGGCCACGCGGTTGCGGTCCAGGCCGCTGACCTTCCTCTCCGGAGTCCCGTAGTTGGCCCGCGAGACCAGGGCCTGGACCTCGACCAGGAGGGCCCGCGTGCCCTCGATGCAGGGCACCACGACGGAGCCGGGGACGGCGCCCCGGTGCTGGGAGACGAACACGCTGCTCAGCTCGGCCACCTCGGCCAGGCCGCTGCTGCGCATCTCGAACACCCCCATCTCGTTGGTGGGGCCGAAGCGGTTCTTCGCCGCCCGCAACAGGCGGTAGCTGTGGTAGCGGTCGCCCTCGAAGTAGAGCACCGTATCCACCACGTGCTCCAGTACCCGGGGGCCGGCGATGGCCCCCTGCTTGGTCACGTGGCCGATCAGCGCCACCGGCACCCCCGTGGCTTTCGCCGTCTGGACCAGCTGCGAGGCGCTGTGGCGAACCTGCGAAACGCTACCCGGCGCCGAGCCCACCTCGGGGCTGTGCACCATCTGGATGGAATCGACCACCGCGAAGTGGGGACGCGCCGAAGCGATGTGGCCCACGATGGCTTCGGCGCTGGTCTCCGCCAACACCAGGAGCTCCCGGGCCTCCACCCCCAGCCGGCCGGCCCGCAGCTTCATCTGGGCCAGCGACTCCTCGCCCGTGACGTAGAGGGTGCGCAGGCCCCGCAAGCTCAGCCCGTCGCAGGCCTGGAGGAGGAGGGTGGACTTGCCGATGCCCGGGTCCCCGCCCACGAGGATCGCCGAGCCGCCCACAATGCCCCCACCGAGCACGCGGTCGAGCTCCCCGATGCCGGTGCGAAGGCGAGCCTGCTCGTCGCCAGCCACGTCGGCCAGGGCCTGGGGCTTCGCCTCCGCGGGGGGCCTGGGCCCCGCCGCCGACGAAGGCCCGACGACCTCCTCCACCAGCGAATCCCACTCCCCGCAGGCCGGGCACTTGCCCACCCACCGGGGCTGATGGGTGCCGCACTGCTGGCACACGAATACGGTGCGCGTCTTGGCCATGGCAGGGGCCCTCTGCCCGGGGGACGGGGGGATTATAGGCCGGGCGGGGGAGGGTGTCAACGGTCTGGGCGGCCCTGCTGGGCCAGGCCCAGGGCTTCGGCGAGGGCGTCGGCCAGGTCGACGGTCGTGGAGTAGGCGGATGCCTCGACCCAGCGAATGTGGGGGAACTTGCGGAACCACGTGAGCTGACGCCTGGCGAAACGGTGGGTGCGGGTCTTCGTGCGCCGGCGGGCCTCCTCCAGCGAGTGCTCCCCCTGAAGCGCCGCGATGACCTCGCGGTAGCCCACGAACTGGCTGGCCGCGTGGCTGATGCCCCGGGGATCGGCGAGCAGCCGCCGCACCTCGTCCACCAGGCCCGCCTCGAACATGGCGTCGACCCGGCGGTCGATGCGCTCGTGGAGCGCCTCCCGCCCCCACCACAGGCCGGCCAGGAGGCATTCGCGACCCGGCGGAGGGCGGGTGGACCGCCGCTGCTGCTCGGAGATGGGGCGACCGGTAAGGTGATATACCTCCAGGGCGCGCACGATGCGCCGGAGGTCGTGGGGGTGGATGCGCTCGGCCGCCGCGGGGTCCAGCCCGCGCAGCCGCTCGTGGAGGGCGGCGGAGCTGTGGGCCACGGCCTCGGCCTTGAGGCGGTTGCGCAGCTCCCAGTCGGCCGCGGGGGCTTCGAAGAAACCCTCGGTGAGGGCCTTGAGGTAGAGCGCCGTGCCGCCGACGAAGAGGGGACGCTTGCCCCTGGCCCTCACCTCGACGATGGCCGCCTCGGCGACCTCCACGTAGCGCCCCGTGCTGAACGCCTCGTGCGGCTCGACAAGGTCGAGCAGGTGGTGGGGCACGCGAGCCCGGTCCTGGGGGCTGGGCTTGGCCGTCCCCACGTCCATCCCGCGATAGACGGCCATGGAGTCGAGGGACAGGACTTCGGCGTCGATGCGCTGGGCGAGCTCGATGCCCGCGGCGCTCTTGCCGCTGGCGGTGGGACCGACCAGGAACCACAGCCGCTGGGAGGCCACTCGCTGCCTCCGGCTACCGAGTGAGGTCCGTGATGCGGCCCACGTAGGCCCCCCACGCCTGGACCACGACGTAGGCCAGGATGGCGATCACCAGGAACACGGCTGCCGTGGGCAGCATGCGGACCAGCCGGGCGACGGCCACATCGGCGTCCTCCTGCTCGTACTGGGCGAACGTGCCCAGCGACTCCTCCAGCTTGCCCGCTTCCTCGCCGCTGGCGATGAAGTTCAGGCCCATGGGCGGCACGCCCCGCACCTCGGCGAGGGCCGCCGAGACCCCCATCCCGTCCCGCACCAGCGGCACGGCTCGCAGGATGCGGCGTCCCAACGCCGCGTTCCCGCAGGCCAGAGCCGCTCGGGCCATGGCCTCGGGCACCCGTACCCCCGCCGCATACAGGCACTGGAAGCTCTGGGCGAACCGGGCCATGGCCAGCCGGCGAAACAGCCGACCCAGCAACGGAAGGCGGAGCAACGCCCCGTGGAGCACCACGCGAAGGCTCGACTGCGCCGACAGGCTACGCCATCCCACCACCGCCACCAGCGCCCCAGCCGCCAGCGCCGCCAGGGCCAGCCCCTGAACCCGCAGCACCGCCCCCACACCGCCGAAAAACCCGAAGTAGGCCAGGAACAGGGGGAGAACCAAGAACGCCAACACCAGGCACCCCACGGGGTAGATGAGCCCGGTCGCCACCTGGCGGGCGGAATTGGCCACGTGGTCGAGAAGCTGCGCCAGGCGCAGCATCACGGCGTCCTGGTCGCCCGTCTGCTCTCCCGCTTCGAGCATCCGCACTTCGGTTTCGGGGAATAAGTTGGGGTGGCGGGCGAACGCCTCGGCGAGGGTCGCCCCGCCCTGGACCGCCCCCGCCATGTCCCGCGCCGCACGCGAGAGCCGCCACGAGCCGGCCTGGCCGGCCAACGTGCTCAGGGCACGCACCGGGCCGATGCCCGCGGCCAGGAACCTGGCCAGTTGGGTGTAGAAGGCGGCCCGCTTGCGCTTCGACACCCCCGTGAAAGGGAGGACCGAGCGACGTCGCATCCGGACCACTGGAATGTGCTGCTCCATCCGACGACCCCCGGGGAGAACCCTCCGCCGGCGGAGCATACCACCGGCCCCCCTGCCGCGTCAAGAGCGCGGCATGCCACCTCTTGACCGCCGCCCCGACCTTCGTGTATACCGGGAGAGCCCAGGCAGGAGACGAAGGTGGCCAGGAAGCCCAAGAGAGCGCGGGGGACGGGGACGGGAAGGCCGTCGCGGGCCTTCCTGGCGATGGCCTATGCCTTTGGGCTCCTGTGCGCGGGCGGCGGTGTGCTGATCCTGGTCTTCGGCACCGGCTTCGAGGCCCCTTCGGGCAGGGCGGCCAGGGGCGACGTGACGCTGACCGGCGTGCTGATGATCGTGCTGGGCCTGGTGGCCGTGGGGGTCACCGCGGTGATCCAGCGAACGAGGTAGGCGAGAGGAGAGGCGGATGGACAAGCTGGCCATCGATGGGGGCCCGCCGGTGCGCACCGAGCCGTTTCCGCCACGGCGGCCCTTCGGCGAGCGCGAGGTCGAGCTGGCGAGCGAGGCGATCCGCTCTCAGAACCTCTTCGGGCCGACCAGCTCCCTCCTGGCCCGCTTCGAGCGGCGTTTCGCACAGCTCTACGGGGTCGCCAGCGCCGTGGCATCGACCTCCGGCACGTCGGCCATCCACGTGGCCCTGGCGGCCGTCGGCCCCGAGCCCGGCGACGAGATCATCACCGCCCCCATCACCGACGCGGGCACCGTGGCCCCCATCCTGTTCCAGAACTGCGTGCCCGTGTTCGCCGACGTCGACGACAGCTACACCGTGGACCCCGCCGACGTGGCGGCGAAGATCACCGCCCGCACCCGGGCCATCGTGGCGGTGCACCTTTTCGGCAATCCCTGCGATATGGATGCCCTCCTGGCGGTGGCCCGAAGCCATGGGGTGGCGCTGATCGAGGACTGCTGCCAGGCCCACCTGACGCCCTACAAGGGGCAGCTGTGCGGCACGATGGGCGACGCCGGGTGCTTCAGCTTCCAGCAATCCAAGCACATGACCACCGGCGACGGGGGCATGACCATCACGGACGACCCCCGCCTGGCCGAGCGGATGGCCCTGTTCCGCGACAAGGGCTGGGGGCGCGGCGGCGGGCCCAGGGGCTACCACCTGCTGGGCCTCAACTACCGGATGACCGCGCTCCACGCCGCCGTGGGACTGGCCCAGCTAGAGAAGGTCGCCGGGGTGGTAGCCCGCCGGCACGAGCTGGGCGAGCGGCTGAGCGAGCGGGTCCGCGGCGCCCCCGGCGTCGTGCCCGCGCCGGTCACGGAGGGCGCCTGGGCCACCTACTGGCACTACGGGCTTCGCGTGGTCGGCGGGGACGCTGGCCGCTTCGCGGCGGCGCTCGGCGCCGAGGGGGTGCACGCCAGCAGGGGCTATATCGGGAAGCCCATCTACGCGTGCATGGCCCCGCTGACGGGGGGGCCGACCTTCGGCTCCTCCCGCCACCCGCTGGACGGCTGCCACGGGGCCCGGCGGCTCGACTATGGTGAGGAAACGTGCCCCCGGGCGCAGCGGGTGCTCGACCAGATGGTGGTCCTGGGGCTCCACGAGCACCTGGGCGATGGGGACGTAGAGGACATGGCAGCAGGAGTTCGCAAAGTCGCCGAGGGCCTGGCCGCGGGTACGTAGGGGACGGGACCGCGCCGGCCTGCACAAGGGGAAGGCAGCGCGGGATCTAGCCTTTGACAGGCGCCCGGGCATGTGGTATAGTGCGGCCCATCGTGGGGTCGGTCTGCGGGCCGGAGCGGTGCGGCCCGCGAGACGGCCCGGCTGAGGGACTCTATCGAGGTGCCCGCGATGGCGTCCGAGAACGAGAGCATGAAGTTCCTGGAGCGGCTCAAGAAGATCGAGGGGCAACTGGAGCGGTTGGCGAATGACTTCTTCCTGTCGGACTCCTTCGCCCAGTCGACATACGGGAGTCTGTGGCGCCCGCCGGCCGACGTCTACGAGACCGATTCCACGGTGGTGGTGCGGATGGAGGTGCCGGGCCTCCACCACGAGGACATCTCCATCGCCCTGCACGCCGACACGGTGGTGGTGCGGGCGGTGCGCCGCGAGAGCTGCGCCGAGGCGAAGAAAAGCTACCACCAGCTGGAGATCCACTACGGCTACTTCGAGCGAGTGATCCCCCTCCCGCGGCGCATCCGCCACCAGGAGGCGGAGGCCGTCTACGACGACGGCTTCCTGGTGATCACCATCCCCAAGTGCGACCACGAGGTCGAGCTGGCCGAGATCCTCCAGCTCGAAATCTGACCCACCCGCATCGCTGAGAGGACCCCATGGAGCAGGCGACGACGCCGGGCGCCCCCACGCCCAGCGAAAAGCTCGTCATCCCCGAGCAACTGCCCATCCTCCCCCTCATGGACACCATCATCTACCCCCAGATGGTGGCCCCCCTGCTCGTCCTGCGCCAGAAGTCCATGAGCTGCATCGACGAAGTGGCCATCCGCGACCAGAAGCTGATCGGGCTGGTCGCCCAGCGCGCCTCGTCCGAGGAGGAGCCCCGCAGCGATTCCCTCTACGGCGTGGGCACGGCCGGCCTGCTCCTCCAGATGCTCAAGATGCCCGACGGCGGAGCCCGGGTGATCGTCCGCGGCCTCCAGCGGATCCGCATCGTCGACATCGTCCAGGAAGATCCCCACATCGTGGCCCGCGTGGAGCCCGTGGCCGAGCAGGTGGAGAAGAACGTCGAGGTGGAGGCCCTCTCTCGCTCGGTGGTCGAGCTGTTCCAGAAGATGGTCGAGCTGGTGCCCAACGTGCCCGAGGAAGTCAAGGTCATCGTGGTCAACATCCCCGACCCCGGGCGGCTGGCCGATTTCGTGGCGGCGAACCTCAGTCTCCAGCTCGCCGAGAAGCAGGAAATCCTCGAAATCCCCGACGTCCGCGAGCGCCTGGAGCGCATCGTCGAGCTCCTCCAGCGCGAAATCGAAATCCTGGAGCTGGGCTCCAAAATCCAGAGCCAGGTCCACGACGAGATGAACAAGACCCAGAGGGAATACTACCTGCGGGAGCAGATGAAGGCCATCCAGCGCGAGCTGGGCCAGAGCGACGAGCGGGCCGCCGAGATCCAGGAACTCCGCGAGAAGCTCCAGAAGGCCGACCTTCCGCCAGAAGCCATGCGGGAGGCGGAGCGGGAGCTCGACCGCCTGGGCCGTATCCCCCCCGCCTCCGCCGAATACACCGTGGCCCGGACCTATCTCGATTGGCTCATCGAGCTGCCCTGGAGCGTCGCCACCGAGGACAACCTGGACATCAAGCGGGCCGGACGGGTGCTCGACGAGGATCACCACGACCTGTCCAAGGTCAAGGACCGCATCCTCGAGTTCCTGGCCGTGCGCAAGCTCAAGCCCGAAAGCAAGGGCCCCATCCTGTGCTTCGTGGGCCCGCCGGGAGTGGGCAAGACGTCGCTCGGCCGCTCCATCGCCCGCGCCCTGGGGCGGAAGTTCATCCGCATGTCCCTGGGCGGGGTGCGCGACGAGGCGGAGATTCGGGGCCACCGCCGCACCTACATCGGGGCCCTCCCCGGCCGCATCATCCAGGGACTGCGCCGCGCCGGGTCCAACAACCCGGTGTTCATGCTCGACGAGGTGGACAAGCTGGGTGCCGACTTCCGCGGCGACCCCTCCTCGGCGCTCCTCGAGGTGCTCGACCCCGAGCAGAACTCCACCTTCGCCGACCACTACGTCGAGGTGGAGTTCGACCTCAGCACCGTGATGTTCATCACCACCGCCAACCTCCTCGATCCCGTGCCCCCGGCCCTCCGGGACCGCATGGAGGTCATCGAGATCCCAGGCTACGCCGAGCACGACAAGCTCCAGATCGCCAAGGACTACCTGGTGCCTCGCCAGATCGAGCAGAACGGCCTGAGCCCCAAGAAGCTGAGCTTCCACGACAGCGCCATCCTGCGCATCGTGCGGGAGTACACCCGCGAGGCGGGCGTGCGCAACCTGGAGCGGGAGATCGGCACCGTGTGCCGCAAGGTGGCCAAGGACGTGGCCGAGGGCCGGAGCCGCAAGCGGGCCATCAAGGCCGACACCGTCCCCCAGTTCCTCGGCCCGACCCGCTTCGAATTCGAGCCCTCCGAGCGCCTCCAGGAGCCGGGAGTGGCCATCGGGCTGGTGTGGACCGCCACCGGCGGCGACATCCTGTTCATCGAATCCACCATCATGCAGGGCGACCGCAAGCTCACCCTCACCGGCCAGCTCGGCGACGTGATCAAGGAATCCGCCACCGCGGCCCTCAGCTACATCCGCGCCCGCGCCAAGAACCTCGGTGTCCAGCCCGACTTCTTCGAAGGCCACGACATCCACATCCACTTCCCCGCGGGCGCCATCCCCAAGGACGGCCCCTCGGCGGGCGTCACCGTGGCCACTTCCCTGGTCTCCCTGCTCAGCGGCAAGCGGGTGCGCGACGACCTCGCCATGACCGGCGAGATCACCCTCCGGGGTCGCGTCCTGCCCGTGGGCGGCATCAAGGAGAAGGTGCTCGCCGCACATCGGGCGGGCATCAAGCACATCGTCCTCCCCGACCGCAACCAGAAAGACCTCGAAGAAGTGCCCCAGAAGATCCGCGACGATCTCCACTTCATCCCCGTCAACACCCTCGACGAAGTGCTCGCCGTGGCCTTCGACGGCAAAGCCGCCCGACGCAAGAGCGGCGCCAGGAAGAAAACCCGCAAGAAAACCTCCAAGAAGACCACCAGGAAAACGGGCAAGAAGAAGAGCAGGAAGAAGACCACCAAGAAGAGCTCCGGCTCGCGCCCGAAGAAGTCGTCCTAGCTTCCCCAGGGCCTCCGCCATTGGCGGCTCGGCTCCCGTTCCCCCGTGTCCCCTGCGAAGCGAGCGCGCCGCGATGAGCACTGTGCACCTCAAGCGCGCCCGGGCCAAGCCCTTCTTCTTCGGCCATCCCTGGGTTTTTTCCGGCTCCGTAGACAGCGTGGAGGGGCAGCCCGAGGACGGGGAGCTCGTCGACGTGGTGGACGACCGCGGGCAGTTCATCGCCCGCGGCTACTACAACGGGCGGTCCCAGATCCGCGTGCGCCTGGTCACCTGGATGCGGGACGAGGAAGTGGACGCGGACTTCTTCGAGCGCCGTTTGCGGGCCGCTCTGAGCCTTCGCCACGACGTGCTCCGCCTGCCCGAGCGCACGGGAGCCTACCGCCTGGTACACAGCGAAGGCGACGGCCTTCCCGGGCTCATCGTGGACCGTTACGCCCGGTGGGTCGTAGTACAGGCGCTCTCGGTGGGCGTGGCCCGTCGTCGGGAGACGCTGGTGGAGGCGCTGGGCCGCGTCTGCCCGCAGCTAAGCGTCTTCGAGCGCAGCGACACCGACATGTGCGAGAAGGAGGGCATCGAGCCCCGCGTGGGATCGCTGGCGGGGGACGAGCCGCCGGAGCTGCTCGAGGTCGACGTCCACGGCGTGCGCCTCCTGGCCGACCTGTGGACAGGCCACAAGACGGGCCTCTACCTCGACCAGCGGGAAAACTACCTGGCTATCCTGCCCTATGCCAGGGAACGGCGGGTGCTCGATGGCTTCTGCCACGGGGGGGCGTTCGGCCTGTTCGCGGCGGCCCAGGGCGGGGCCCTGGAGGTGACGGCGGTCGACCAGTCGGAGGACGCCCTGGTCCTTGCCCGAAGGAACGCGGAGCTCAACGGCGTGGAGGGGGTGGAGCTGGTCCAGGGCAACGTCTTCGGCGAGCAGCGCCGGTTCCGTGCGGAGGAGCGGCGGTTCGGGATGATCGTCCTCGACCCGCCGTCCTTCGCCCGCTCCAGCGCCGACGTGGCCAAGGCCCTGCGAGGCTACAAGGACATCAACCTGGTGGCCATGCAGTGCCTCGAGCCGGGCGGCATCCTGGTCACCTGCTCCTGCTCCCAGCACGTGGACGAGGCGACCTACGAGGCGATGCTCAACGCCGCGGCCCGCGACGTGGGGCGCGATGTCCAGGTGCTGGAGCGCCGCAGCCAGGGGGCCGACCACCCCGTGGCTGTCTCCTGTCCCGAGAGCCGCTATCTCAAGTGCTTTATCTGCCGCGTGCTGTGAGCGTGGCCGCGGCGGCGAGGGCGGAGAAGGGGAGGGGTCACCTCAGGTGCTTGATCATCACGACACGGCGGCCGTGGTTCTCGAAGTGGCATTCGTCGGCGAGACGGCGGATGAGGAAGATGCCGCGGCCGGACTCCCGAAGGATGTTCTCCTCGGCCGTACAGTCGGGGACGGCGGCGGGGTCGAAGCCCTCGCCCTCGTCGTCGACGGCGATGAGCAACCGGTCCGGCCGGCAGCACCACGTGACCGTCACGTCCTTCGCGGGGTCGTCGCGGTTGCCGTGGTGGGCGGCGTTGGCCAGGGCTTCGTGGATGGCCAGGGTCAGCTCGAAGCGCTCCCGCTCACTGAGAGGCAGGGCCACGAGCATGTCCGACAAGCGGTCGGTCGTCTCCTCCACGGCCTCGTGGGTGCTGGGACATCGGAGGACGGTCTGGCTGCCGCTGGGGGTGTGGCGGATGGTCTCCTTGATGAGGCGGCTGGCCATCGCTTGCGGAGGTCCTCGGCTTGCGGCACGTCCCCTTTGGCACTGTACTCCCGGGCGCAGGGCGAGTCAAGCGCCAAGCGTCGCGCGGGCCTGGGCCGGCATCGCGCGTATGATGGTTTGCGAGCGGCGGAGGATTGACCCCCTGCGGGGCAGCTCCTAGAATGGACCCTATGAGGTCGGCACCGACGCTTCTGGTCCGAGGCCCCCGATGAGCATCCTGCGCGGTCCGACGGGACGACGGCTGTTTGGCTTGTGGATCCTGGTCGCCGCGCAGGTGGCGGCGGGCGGGGAGGCGGCCACGGTGGTGTTCGATTTCGAGACCGGCGACCTCCAGGGCTGGCGGGTGGTCAAGGGCCAGTTCGGGAAGCTGGTCTGCGAGCCGCGCGACGTGCGGAACTGCCAGGGCAAGCGGCTCCTGACCACCCTACAGCGGGAGAAGGAAGCGGACAAGAGCGACAGAATGACCGGGGTCGTCGAGTCCCCGGTGTTCCTCCTCCAGGGGCCGGACATCCGCCTCCGCGTGGGCGGGGGAAGGCACAACCAGACCTATGTCGCACTGTGCACCCCCGGCGGCAAGGAGTGGGCCCACGCCCGCGGGAAGAACTCCGTGGCCATGCACGAGGTGCGCTGGCGGGTGCCTAAGCTGGTCGGACGGAAGGTGTTCCTGCGGGTCGTGGACAAGCACGAGCGCGGCTGGGGCCACGTGACGCTCGACGACGTGAGGGCCGTGGGGGAGATCGATGCGGAGGCTACGGAGAAGCGATTCGCCGCCATCGAGGAGGCCCGCCGCGCGGAGAGACGAGCGCGCTTTGGCCAGAGCAGTCGGGCGCTGCGCCTCGCCATCGCCGACCTCGCGGCTACCTTCGGCGACCGGTATCCCCACGCGAAGGCGTTTCTGGCCAGGCTCGAGGCGCTCGAGCGCCGGGCCGAGGACGGTACGGCGGAGGCCCCCCAGCGGTTCTCCAAGCAGCTGGAGCGGCTCCGCTTCGAGGCCCTGGTGGCCAATCCCCTGGTGAGCGGCCAGCCCATCCTCTACGTGGTCCGTCGCCAGTACCGCCCAGATCACCACAACACCGCCACCCTGTTCCAGACCGGTGAGATCAACGAAGAGAAGTTCACCGGCCCGGGGGCTCTGAAGGCCATCGATTTCTCCCGCGGCAGCGCGGGGAGAACCCTGGTCGACGCGCCGAAGGGCGTGGTCCGCGACCCCGAGGTGAGCTTCGACGGGCGGCGCATCCTCTTCGCCATGCGTCGCGACGTCGAGGACGACTACCACCTCTACGAGGTCCACGCCGACGGCTCCGGGCTCCAGCAGCTGACCTATGGCGCCGGGCTCTCCGACTTCGACCCCCTGTATCTGCCCGACGGGCGGATCGCCTTCTCCTCCACCCGCGAGCCCAAGTACTGCATGTGCAACCGCCACATCATGGGCAACCTGTTTCGGATGGACGCCGACGGGGCGAACATCACCCAAATCGGTCACAGCACCCTGTTCGAAGGCCACGGGGCGCTCACGCCCGACGGGCGCATCCTCTACGACCGGTGGGAATACGTGGACCGCAACTTCGGCGATGCCCAGGGCCTGTGGATGTGTAATCCCGACGGCTCCAACCACGCCCTGTACCTGATGAACAACACCCCGTCGCCAGGGGCCGTGCTCGATGCCCGCATCGTGCCCGGCACCCAGCGCGTGATCGCCACCTTCTCGTCCTGCCACGACCGCCCCTGGGGCGCGCTGGCCCTATGCGACCGTCCAGGGGGCCTGGAGGGCAAGAGCCCGGTCCTTCGCACCTGGCCCGCCGACGCCATCGAGCTGGTGATGAAGGGGAACTACGACACCTTCAAGCGCGTAAAGCCCAAGTACGAGGACCCCTACCCGCTCAGCGACAAGTACTTCCTCTGCTCGCGCCAGGTGCGGGGCGAGCAAATGGGCATCGTGCTCCTCGACATCTTCGGCAACGAGGTGGTCCTGCACGCCGAGCCGCCAGGCTGCTACGACCCTATGCCTCTCGGCCCCCGGCCACGGCCGGGCCGCATCCCCGACCGCATCGACCTCGCCGAGAAGAAGGGCATCTTCTATGTTTACGACGTCTATCGAGGCACGGGCATGGAACGGGTGGAGCGCGGCGCCGTGAAATACCTCCGCGTTGTGGAGTCGCCAGAGAAGCGCTTCTGGACCCACCCCAGGTGGCAGGGCAGCGGCACCCAGGCCCCGGCCATGGCCTGGGACGACTTCAACAACAAGCGCATCCTGGGCACGGCCCCCGTGGAGCCCGACGGCTCCGCCCACTTCGCCGTGCCCGCCGACCGCTTCGTCTACTTCCAGCTCCTGGACGAGAAGGGAATGATGGTGCAGTCCATGCGCAGCGGCACCATCGCCCGCCCCGGCGAGCGCACGGGCTGCGTGGGCTGCCACGAGGAGAGGCTGTCGGCCGTGCCCAACGCCCACAAGGCCGCCTTCAGCCACCCGGCCGACGAGCTGGAGCCGTGGTACGGGCCGTCCCGCAGGTTCAGCTACCGGACCGAGGTGCAGCCGGTCTTCGACCGCTACTGCCTGCGCTGCCACGACTTCGGCAAGCGGGCGGCAGAGAAGCTCCTGCTCGCCCCCGACCTGACCCTCGCCTTCAACGTCTCCTATATGGAGCTCCGCCGACGACGGCTGGTGAAGGTGCCCGGGGCCGGGCCCGCCCGGATTCTCCCCCCGTATTCCTGGGGCTCGCACCGAAGCAAGCTCGTCGACGTGCTCCAAGCGGGCCACCACGACGTACAGCTCGACCCCGAGAGCTTCGACCGCATCGTCACATGGGTCGACATCAACGCACCCTACTACCCGGAATACTCCAGCGCCTTCCCCCGCAACCTCTACGGCCGTTCCCCGCTCGACGGCCGGCAGCTGAAGAAACTGAGCGAGCTCACAGGCGCGGACCTCACCCGCCAGAGCCACGTCCCCCGGATCACCTTCGACCGTCCCGAGCTGAGCCCTTGCTTGGCCAACCTGAGGAAGGAGCGGGGCCCGCGCTACGAACAGGCTCTGGCCATCATCCGGGCGGGGAAGGCGGCCCTCGTCACGACGCCCAGGGCCGACCTCCCGGGCAGCCGGCTCACGGGCATCGATGCCCGTCGCCAGGAGCAGTACCTCTCCCGCCTGCGGGCCGAGGCCGAGGCCCGCGAGGCAATCCTGGAGGGCCGCAAGGTGTTCCGGGGCAGGCCCTCCGGCTCTCGGTGAGCCACCTGCCCTCCATCCCCCACCCGCTGCCTTTTCATGGCTTTCCGGCTTCTTGCTTGCGCGCGAACCGGGGGACCGTATAATGAGAATCTAACTGCATTCGGCGATTCGTGGTCCGAAAGGAGGCTGGTGATGCGAGGCAGGCTTGCAGTCCTGGCGATTGCCGTGGCGTGCGCGTGGGGCGTGGGCGGGGCAGCGGCCCTCGCGGCGGAGGAGGCGGCGGAGCCACGGCCGTCCCACAGCCTGTCCCGGATGTTCGCCTCCTTCTCCTGGCAAGCCAAGAGGCGGCCCTGGTACCACCACGTGCTGTGGTACCTGCCCAGCCGGGGCGCCGACCTGCTCGATTGCGTGGGGCTGGAGATCGGCGGCGGCATCGGGATGCACGGCAACGTCCACCTCACCCGCTACCTCCAGCTCGGCATGGGACGGGAGTACAGCTCCCGAGCGGGTCTCATGAGCCGCTACCCCGTGGTGGTGGACCGCGAGATCGACGAGACGGCCCTGGGCTGGTACTGGGACATGGCGTTGGCCAGGAAGACGCTGCTCGGCCACGCACAAGACCTCGATATCCGGGCCCGAGAGGCGCGAGAGGGCTACTACAAGGAAGTCGACCCGGCGGGCATCGGGGTGTCGGTGTTCCCCGGCGCCTTCGGTGCGAGCGCCGAGGTGAAGCTGCACGAGGTCGTCGATTTCGCCCTGGGCCTTTTCACCATTGACTCCCTGGGCGACGACTACTAGGCCGGCGGGCCCGCGGCGCCGGTCGCTCGAACAGGAGGTTCCCTACGGCGTGCATAGGAGAGACCTTCCCACTGGCCGTTTTCAGAAAGGAGGCTGGAGATGGGAAGACGGTGGATGGCCGTATGGGTCGTGGCGTTCGTGTTGGGGATGGGCATCGCCTGGGCCGAGGAGGCGCCGGCGGAGGCACCCGCCGCTGAGCGGGAGTGCTACAAGCACAGCCTCAAGAGGTCGCTGTGCACCTTCTCCTGGCAGGCGAAGAAGCGGCCCTGGTACCAGCACGTGCTGTGGTACGTGCCCAGCAGGGTGGCCGACCTGGTGGACTGCGTGGGCATCGAGTTAGGCGCGGGGAAAGGCGCCCACGCCAATGTCCACGCCACGCGCCTCCTTCAGTTCGCAGGCGGCAAAGAGGCCAGCACCCGAGTGGGCCTCATGGGCCGCTACCCCGTGGTGGTGAAGCAGGACCTCGCGGAGACCGCCGCGGGCTGGTGGTGGGACCTCGACCTGGCTCGAGAGACCACGTGGGGCGCCGCTCCCGCCGTGGACCTCGATGCCCCGGGGGTGTGCGCCGAGTACCACAAGGCGGTCGACCCGGCGGGCATCGGCGTGGCCGTCTTCCCCGGCGTGGTGGGGGTGAGCGTGGAGCTCAAGCTCCACGAGGTGCTCGACTTCGTCAAGGGCTTCGCGACCATCGACTCCTACGGCGACGACTACTGAGCCGGCCGCAGGCTCCGGGGCACCCACCTTGGCCCGGATCGTCGAGGACATCACGAGAGCAGTGGGCGACACCCCCTTGGTGCGCCTCCGCCGCATGGACCAGGCGTGCCCGGGCACCGTGCTGGTGAAGTGCGAGTTCTGCAATCCCCTGAGCAGCGTGAAGGACCGCATCGCCGTCTCCATGCTCGACGCCGCCGAGGCGCAGGGCAAACTCCAGCCCGGCGCCCTGGTGGTAGAGCCCACCTCGGGCAATACGGGCATCGGCCTGGCCTTCGTGTGCGCCTCGCGAGGCTATCGCCTCGTGCTCACCATGCCCGACACCATGTCGGTCGAGCGGCGCAAGCTGGTGGCCATGCTGGGAGCCGAGGTGGTCCTCACCCCCGGCGAGGAGGGCATGCCCGGGGCGGTGCGCAAGGCGGAGGAGATCGTGGCGGAGAACGACGGGGCCTTCATGCCCCAGCAGTTCAACAACCCCGCCAACGTCGAGGCTCACCGCCGAACCACCGCCGAAGAGATCTGGCGCGATACCGACGGAGCGGTGGACGTCCTGGTCGCCGGGGTGGGCACGGGGGGCACCCTCACCGGCTGTGCCCAGGTGCTCAAGAGTCGCAAGCCCGAGTTCAAGGCCATCGCCGTGGAGCCCGCCGACTCGCCGGTCCTCTCGGGAGGCGAGCCCGGCGGCCACAAAATCCAGGGCATCGGCGCCGGCTTCGTGCCCACTATCCTGGACACCGAGCTGATCGACGAGGTGCTCACCTGTACCAACAGCGATGCGTTCGCCACGGCCAAGGCGGCCGCCCGCCAGGAGGGCCTCCTGGTGGGCATCTCGGCGGGCGCAAACCTGTGGGCCGCCCTCCAGGTGGCCCGCCGACCCGAGAGCGAAGGAAAGGTCATCGTCACCTTCATGTGCGACACCGGCGAACGCTACCTGAGCACGCCACTCGCCGAGCCCTGAGCGCTACAGGGCGATGGCCGCGAGACTCCGGCCGAAAGCTGGGCCTCGAGCTGCATCTGCGGCTCGAGGCCCGCCTGCTTGGTGGGGAGCGAGGCCTCAGCGGAGCCGGGCCAGGGGGTAGCTCTCGAGGAGGCGGATCACGCGGGCGTATTCCCGCTTCGCCCAGGCACGGTCGACCAGGGCCAGGGTGGCGCGCGCCCGGCCGAGCACCTCGTCGCCAGCCTGGCTCGCGGCCACCAGGTTCCTGGCCGACTCGATGCGCTGCGCCAGGCGCAGCCGTTGCTCGTCGGGAATGGTGCCGGCGCCGTAGACGATCTCGGCGCCCCGGGTGAGCACGCGGTAGGACCGCAGCTCGTAGGGCTCGAGGCGAAGGACAAGGAGGCTGCCCGTGACCTTCTGGGTCTGCCCCTCGCCGGGCAGGGGGCCGGGGTCTTCGGGCAGCTCGTGTTCGCTCACGAAGCCGTCGGGCAGGGCCGCGGGCAGCTCGCGGCCCTTGACCAGTGGTAGCGAAGTGCGGCCGCCGGTGGCCAGGTCGCGCAGCTCCGCGGCGTCGCCGCCGAAGGCCAGGTAGGCGTCGACGGGGAAGCTCAGGCGGTTGACCAGGTAGACGTAGTGGGCGTCGCCGTCGCGGAGTTGGCGGGCGCACACCGGGTCGGACATCCCGGGAACGTCGCGGAAGTGCCGCCGAGGCAAGGCCCGGTAGGCCCGGGCGAAGCGCTGCACCGCGTCGTCGCGGCCAAGGGTCACCACGCTATTGCCCCCCGCTGCTACGCTCAGGGCGTCGAGCTCGGCCACGGCGTGAGCGTAGGGCTCCAGGAAGTAGCGGCCCGTGGGCGCCGGGTGGGAAGCCCTGAACGACGGGGCCGACCACCAGAAGCGGGGCATGGGCTTCAGCCGCCCGATGGCCGAGGTGAAGCGACGGTAGACCAGGGCCGCCGCCGCCTGTCTGCCGGCCCGGAACGGCGCCGATGCCTCGCTCAGGTAGGCCACGTCGCCTGCCAGCGACCGGTGGGGCAGCGGGCCTCCTTCTCCGTGCTCGTAGAGGAGGTAGCGCGGGTCCACCGGGAAAATCACCTTGCGCACCACCACGTTCTCGGCATCTGCAAACAGCGAAGTGTCCAGACCGGCCTCCCGGTAGAACTGGGCCAGCGACCGGCGGGAGGAGAGCAGGGCCGTGGGGTTGGCCAAGGGGTTCGACAGCGTGCTGTCGGGCACGGCGAGCGTGAGATAGAGCCTGAGGTCGGGCCGGCAGCGCGTCAGCCGTTCCGCCACCCCAGCGTAGAGCTCGTGGAGCTTGCGGCAGCGCCAGGCGACCCACGCATCGTACTGATTATGCAGCAGCCAACGGGCACGCTGGGCGAAGCGGCCCCCGCCGGCGTTCGCGCCGGGAACGTCGATGCCCGTCTCCCGCTCGAACGCTTCCACCAGGCGGTCCCCGTAGCCGCATTGGATCGACCCGAACCACACGCATTCGTCCTCGCCCAGGCGCAAGGAGATGCCCTCCAGGGCGGGCGAGTGCCCGTAGCGAGCCAGGATCTCGTCCACGTGGCCGAGCAACGCCGCGCGGACGTCGGGATGGAGGGGATTGTAGCGCGGCGGTTCGGCGGGCAGGCCGTGCGACAGCGTGCCGTCCCACAAGGCCGTGCGCGCGGTATCCTCCCCGGCGACGATTGCCGCGTCGGCCTGGCGCCCGTACTTGTCGGCCAGGGCATATGTCTGGTCGAGCACGATCTCCGGCACAAAACGCAGGGCGCGGCGCTCGAACAGGTAGAGCACGTAGTCCACCCAGTCGTTGCAGTGCGTCTCCGCCGCGGCGCTCAGGCGGAACCCTTCGCGCGGCGAAGGATACAGCGCACCGTCCGACCACACCACGGGATACGTGAGCACGTTCTGCCCCGAGAAGCGCATGTAGTCGGCGAGGCGACGCACGCTACGGTAGATCTCCGGCGCCACCGGGGCCCGCGCCCCGAACTGCGACGTAAGCGTAGGATGGGCCCAGTAGAGCCCTAACCCTCGGCCACCGTCCGCAGGACAGTCCACCGACGTCGAGGGCAGAACCCCCAGAACGCGGAACACCGAGATCTGCGAGCACGCCGCCGGCTTCCCCGGCTCCAGGGTGCGGAGCAGGACCGCGTTCTCCTGCTCCCGGGGCCAGAAGTAGAGGGGCAGCGAGCGCATCTTCCGCGTCGGTGGGTGCTCTCCCAGCAGGTAGCCGGTGGCCACGTCCAGCGAGTTGGGGTAGTTGCGCGAGGTGAGCAGGACCTCCGCGCTGCGAGGCCGGTCGTCAGGGTAGTTCACCACCACCACGTAGGGGTGCCCCGCGTCGGGAACCCCGAAGCGGAAAGCGAACCGGGCCTCCGGATGCGGGCCCGCTTCCAGGAAGGAGCCTCCCCGGGTCTCCACCACCCGCGAGGGACCGCTCTGGGTAAACCGCTCTGGGCTGGGCAGCCTGGTGCACTCGATGGAGTCGATGGGCCGGAGCTTGACCTTGGGGCTCTGCTCGCCCTCCGTAGCCGGCATGGGCCGTTCGGGCGGCACCACCAAGAAATAGTCCACGGGCGGGGCCACCTTGCCCGGGCTACTCAGCGCGACCTGATACACCCCCTCGGAGGTGAAGGCGCCCCGGGTGAGCTCGAGCCGGACGTCGGCCGCCTGCCCGCTGGGGACGCTCACGCGGGCCGTCTTCGTGGCCACCACCTCGCGCTCGGAGTTGGCCACGCGCACGGTGATCTTCGCCGACGCCGCGTCGGGCGCATCGTTGTGCAGCCGTACCGTCAGCTCCGCAGGCTTGGCCAGCTCGTAGAGCGTGGGCCGAAGCTGCATGCGGAAAGGAAGCAGGAACTGGCGGGCCTGACGGGCCACCTCCTGGGCCGAAAGGGGCGCGTCGTAGACCCGCACCTCGTCGATCAGCGCCTCGGCGGGCAGCTTGCCGTGCACCGAGCCGATGCAAAGCAGCTTCGAGGGCTCGGGCTCCCAGCGGGCCGCACGGCCTCTCAGGTAGCCTACCAGGCGGCCGTTGAGGAACAGCCTCATCTCTCTGCCTCGCTGCCACGTGAGGGCGACGTGGTGCCAATCCCCCTCCCGCCAGCGCGACGCCCGCTGGGCAAGCTTCGCGGGGCGGATGCCGCACCAGATCTGGGGCACGCGCTCGCGCTGGACCCACAGCCCCAGAGCGTTGGCCTTCTGGGCCTCGGGGGCCTCGGGCTCCCGGGCGTCGGCCACCAGGACGCACTGATTGCCCTCCGCTTCCTCCAAACGCCTTGCCCAGAGGACGATCGTCCCGGCCTCCTTCGAGGCGTTGCCCTCGAAGGCATAGGCCAGGTCGACCCCGCTGCGCGCCCGCAGGGCCTGGCCCAGGAGGCCCTGGGCGAATCCCGCCTCCTCGGCGACCACCGGCCTGGACTGGCCGGCCGCGACCTTGGCTTCCAACTCTCCGTCGAAGGGCAGGTGGAGGGTCAGGCGGGGCTCTTTCCCGGGCGGGGCCCGCTCCTCGCGCTCGGGGGCGGGCCGGGACGGCGCCGCGGGAGGCTGGAGGTCCTGGACGAAGGCCACCTCCACCTCCTCGGCATCCAGGGGGCGGTCGTAGACCCGCACCTCGTCGATGAGACCGCGGGCGGGAAACTGGCCGTGGCGGTCGGCCCCGATGTAGAGGCGGTCGGAGGGCGGAAGGTCCCACCGCAGGTTCCGCTCGGCCACCTTCTTGCTGTCCACGAACAGCGCGATGCCTTGCTCGTCCTCCCAGGTGGCCACGATGTGGTGCCACTGGCCGCGCTTCCAGTCCTCCACCGGCGCTGCCGTGCCCGCCGTGCGGACGCTCTGCCAGATGAACTGGAGCGAGCCCTCCTTGATGGTCAGCCAGAAGTGGCCCGCCGAAGCGCTCCTCCCCTCGTCGGTCGCCAGTATTCGGCGCACGGCGCGCTCGTCGGGTCGGGAGGGGTCCCACAGCGGCTTGTACCACAGCTCCAGGCTCCCTCGCGAGCGGTCGAGCAGACCAGGAGCGTGGACCACCAGTCCCAGGGGAAACCGCGCCGAGCCGATCTCCGCCGCCTGCTCCCGCCGGCCGGGGCGGAAGGCAGCGTCGATGTAGGCCACGTGGGCCCCGTCGACGGCCGCGTGGGACGGCTCCATCGAGCCGTCGAACGGAAGGTGAAGCAGCACCGCGGGCGGCTCGCCCGCGCAGGCCGCAGAGCACGCGAGGGCGACGAGCAGGAGTATGCGCCAGGCGGCGTCCCTACGCATGGAATTCGCTCCCGATCCAGAGGGGCGATGGTGGCGGGCCGTTCGCGCGGGCACGGGGCTCACGGAGCCGCGCTCCGCCGGCTTCGCGCCTCGGCGGCGACGGCGCGCACGACGTGGTCGAGGATAGCCTCGTGGAGGGCGCTGGCGGCCAGGCTCGAGCAGTGGAGCTTGGCGGCGGGCAGGCCCCCCACAGCTGCTGCCACCGCCTCGTCCGTGATCTCCGACGCCTCGTCCAGGTCCAGGCCAGTGGCCAGCTCCGTGAGCTTGCTGGCGCACGCGATGGCCGCCGGACAGCCCCGACAGCGGAAGCGCACCTCCGCCAGACGATTGCCCGACACCCGGATGGAGACCTCCAGGAAGTCTCCGCACGCAGGATCCCCCACCTTACCCACGCCGTCGGGATCGGCCAGGGAGCCCACGTTGCGCGGTCGGCGGAAATGCTCCAGCAACTCTTCGCTGTAGGCGCGAGAGGCGTCTTCTGCCATGGCACCGTAACTATAGCACAACCAGCGCGCGGGCTCAAGGTCCCGGAGAGCCCCACTGCCCCGGAATCCGGACTCCGCAGAACGGACACCGGCCGGCCAGCACGCGGTTCTCTACCGCGGTCTGGCCCCGCCGGCGGACCAGCAGGGCGCCGCAGCAATGGCAGTAGCTGTGCTCGGCGGGATGCCCGGGGACGTTGCCGACGTAGACGTAGAGCAGCCCGGCATCGCGGCCCGTCTGCCGGGCGCGCTCGAGAGTCGCGGCGGGCGTCGGCGGGACCTCGCCCAGGTGGCGGTGGGGGACGAAGCGGGTCACGTGCCAAGGGGTCTCGGGGCCCAGCTCATCGGCGATCCAGGCGGCGAGGAGGGCGAGCTGACGGTCCTCGTCGTTGTATCCCGGCACCACGTTGGTCACACACTCCACGTGGAGCCCGTGCTCGTGCTTGGCCCGGGCGGCGGAGTCGAGCACGCCCTGGAAATCGGCGACGTTCGCCAGCCCGCGGTACGCGTCGGCATCGAAGGCCTTGAGGTCCACGCGGTAGGCATCGAGGAGGGGAGCGATGGTGGCGAGGGCCTCAGGCGTGATGTAGCCGTTGGTCACGTAGTTGGCGAGCAGGCCGCGCTCCCTGGCCAGCTTGCCCGCATCCAGGGTGTACTCCAGCCAGAGGGTCGGCTCGTTGTATGTCCAGGAGAGGCCCATGGCCCCGCGCTCTGTGGCCATGGCCACGACTTCGGCCGGCTGGAGGGGCCGCACCTCGCGCCCCGACCCATCCACCCTGGCGTGTGCGATCTCCCAGTTCTGGCAACCCGGGCAACGGAAGTTGCAGCCCAGGGAGCCGAGCGATAGCCACCGGCTGCCGGGATAGAAGTGGAAGAGCGGCTTGGCCTCGATAGGGGCCAGGTGGAGCGCGGCGACCTGGCCGTAGGTCAGCGCGACCAACGTGCCTTTCCGATTCTCTCGCGTGAGGCAGAAGCCGCGCCCGCCGGGCTCGATGGCGCAACGGCGTCGGCACACGCGGCAGCGCACCCGCTGGCGGTCGAGCCGGTCCCACAGCAGGGCAGGGCGGGCATAGGGCATCTCGAGGGCTGGCTCCTGGGGACGAGGGCTCACTCGCCGATGCGGACCAGCTCGGCCTCTACGCCCACGTCGAGCGTCTTGATCTTCAGGTCGGCTTGCTTGGTGCCGTTGACCTTGACGGCGCGTCCGGTAGCCTTGTCCAGGTAGATGGCGATGTCGCCCTTCAGGCCGAAGGGGCCTTCGAAGCCCGCCTCCTCGTCCTCCTCCTGCGAGTCCATGGCGTGCTCGTTGGCGGGGATGGGGTTGAGGCCCACCCTCACGCACTGGAAGGTGCCTGCGGGCACCTCGATGGTCTCCTCCTCCCGGGGCAGCACCTCGATGGCCCACACGTCGCGCTTGGCCACCACGATGATGGGACCGGCTTTGGTGCCCGGCGTGAGCTCGAGTCCCCGGGCAAGGTAGAGAGCGGCGAGCATGTCGTAGGCGGGTAGCCGGACGTGCCGGTGGCGCTCGCGCAGGCCCCACACGCAGTGCCGCGGCTTCTCGGAGTCGCGGCGATGCACGCGCTCACCTTTCTTCAGGCGGAAGTGGTCGGGGTTGTGGCACAGGTTGGGGGGGCACTCGCAAGGCTTGTGGCGGAAGTAGTCCACGCCCAGGCTGCTGAAGCGCAGCCACTTGCGCTTGTAGCTGGGAAGGAGGCGATGGTCCATCGACGAGCGCTGGACGAGACCGTCGAGGGCCACCCGCGAGGTGAGGACAGAATGGTAGCGGTAGGTCACCACGAAGAGCCGGAGGGTGCCCTCCGCCTCGGCGCGAAGCACCACCTGCTCCTCCCCCCACGAGCTGTCGCGCGAGACCGTGAAGGTGGCCTTGCCCACCGTGGCGCCCTTGGCCTGGACACGGTAGACGAGGGTCTCGCTGCGGATGTGCCGCAGGGGGTGGTCCCGCAGCCAGGGCTCGACCGCTTCGCAGAGCCGCGGAGCCAGGCCGGCCGCCAGGGCCAGGGCGAGGCCAGCCGCCATGTGGGATCGTGTTCGCGCTTCCATGTCGCCACCTCCAGGCGTGAGTCGGTCAGGGACCATGCATTCGCGTAGCATCTCTCAGGGCTGCGCGGGCCGTACGACGACCTTCAGTGCCCCCGTCTCTCCGCGGTTCCGCGCCGCGGCGAAGGCGCGATCCACCTGGTCGAGCGGAAAACGGTGGGTGATCAGCGGGGCCAGGCGAACCCGCCCCGAGCGGGCCAGCTCGATGGCACGCACGAGGTCGGGGTAGGGGCTGTTGGCGGCGGTCAGCACAGCTCGCTCGCCGGTGAGCATGGGGTAGTCGATCCCCAGCTCCTCGTCCTTGCCCGCGATACACAGTAGGCGCCCGCCTCGGCGGAGCATCGCCGCCGCCTGGCGCCGCGTGTCGCTCGTACCCACGGTATCGAAGGCGGCGGCCACGCCCACCGTGTCGGCGGCCTCGAGCACTTGGCCGACGGCGCCGCCGACCCGCGCGTCCACGGGGTCCAGACCCAGCTCCTCGGCGGCGCTCAGGGGAGCGTCTGCGATGTCCACAGCCAGCACGCGGGCGGCGCCCACCACCATGGCCGCCTGGCCGATACACAGGCCGATGGGGCCGCTGCCCACGACCGCTACCGGGTCGCCAGAGCGGATGCCCGCCAGGTCCGCGGCGTGGATGGCCACGGCCAGGCCGTCCAGGAGCGTGGCCTCGGCGGAGTCCAGCTCGTCGGGCAGGGGGAGGGCGTGGTGGACGAATACTGGACAGAACTCCGCGAGGCCCCCGGGATTGTGCTCGCGCCCCCGCCACCCGGTGCCGTGCCCGTGGTGGGTCACGTGCTCGCAGAGGTGGTGCTGGCCCCGCCGGCAGTAGGCGCACACTCCACAAGCCCTGTAGGCCAGGAGCACCACGCGCTCGCCCAGGCGGGTCTCGCCGGCAGCTCCGCCGGCCGCCACGATAGTCCCCGCCACTTCGTGGCCGAGCACCATGTTGGGCGGGTTGGGCCGGGTCAGGCCGAGGGTCTGCGCGGCCCAGGGGTTCTCGCCCTCGAAGTAGCGCAGGTCGCTGCCGCATACCCCGCAGGCCTCTACCCGCACCAGCACCTCGTCGGGGAGCGGCTGGGGTACGGGGATGCGGAGAAGGGAGAGCTGACCGGGACGCTCGAGCACGGCGGCCAGCATGGTCTCGTTCGTCATAGGGTCTCCTCCTCGCCCTGTCCCGGGGGCCAGAGGCGGCGCTTGCGGCCCGAACGGAAGAGCACGATGGGCAGCTCTGGCGCCACCTCGGCGGCCAGCTCGCGGACGCGACGATGCACCTCTCGGGCGCGGTAGCGCGTGGAGACGTGGAAGAGGACGAGGGCCTTGACGTCGGCCTCGACGGCCACGCGAATGGCCTCGGCGGCGGTGGCGTGGGTTCCCGCCTCGCGATGCGAGGGGTCGAGGAAGGTGGCTTCGTGCATCAGCACTTCGGCGTCCCGCACGAGGTCGGGGTCGAGGGGCATCGAGTCGCCGCTGTAGGCCAGAAGGATCTTCTCGTAGGTCTCGGTGAGCTCGCCCCGAGGCAGGGAGCGGCCCAGGCGCGCCAGCTCCTCCTGAGGCAATGAGACATACCGACTGCGTAGCCGCCGCCGCTGCTCCATCACCTTGTATCCCAGGGTCACCGAGCGGGTGCCGTGGTCGGCGCGGAAGGGCACCAGGTAGCCGCGGTCGCGCCCCTGGCCGAGCGGGATCTTCTGCCCCGCCTCGACGGGGTGCCAGGTGAGCTGGTAGCCGAGGCGGTAGGTCAGGCTCTCCACGTAGCGGCGGAGCAGGTCCACCAGCTCGTCGCCCCGCGGGTAGTACACGGCCAGCGGCTTCTCCTTGTCGCCCCGGGCCGAGCGCCGCGACTGGAGCAGGCCGGGCAGGCCCCCGATGTGGTCGTAGTGGCCGTGACTGAGGAACGCCCTCTCGATCCCGAACACGAAGTTCTCCATCGCCGCGCTTACCCCCTCCCCGGCGTCCAGGAGGATGCGGGCGGGCCGGTAGAAGAACCAGGTGGTGTACATGGCCTTCGAGTCGCCGCTGATGTTGCGGATGATCTCGCCATGCAGGCTCATCGTCCCCCGCCCCCCTCCCCGGCGACCAGGCGGAAGCTCCCCCGGGCGATCCGCCGCGTCAGGGCGTCCGTGGCACGCACCGTCCACGTGCCCTCCCGCTCGTTGATCCCCAGCGGCTCGGCCACCTCGAGCACGCCGTCGCTGGCGAGCCGCTCCCCGCCCAGGTCCCGCCGGGGCTCTCCCTGGGGGTCGGCGACGGCAATGCGAAGGAGGTGGCGGCCGCGGACCGGTTGTCCCGCCTCGTCGGTCACCAGCACGCGGTAGCGCAACTCCGAGCCCGCGCTCAGCGGCGCGGGGGGCATCTCCATCCGCAGCGTGAAGGGGCGCTGGGCGTAGAGAGCCCATAGAGCCCCCTCGCCGGGGGCGAGACGCAGGAGAACCGCGGGATTCTCCGTCCCGTCGAGCTCCTGCTCCTCGCCGCTCACCAGGTCGAAGGCCACCGAGGCCACGACGGCCTCGGGGTCCAGCCACACCTGCGCCTCCTGGCGCTCGGCGGCGTGGTTCACAGCGACCAGGAGCCACGTGGCGCCGCAGGCGCGGAGGCCCACTTCCACGTGGGGATTGCCGGACCGCGCCCGGGGCAAGATGTGGCGCTCGGCGAGGGCATCGGCCACGGGGCGACGCAGGGCCTGTGCCGCCCGCGCGTCCTCCTGCGCCAGGGCGTCGCGGTAGCTGGGGAGCAGGTTGGGGGAGTAGAGAATGGTCCGCCCCGCTCCGAACGCGCGCCGTCGGCAGGTGACGGCCTCGAAGACGTGTGTCTCGGCGGTCCCGAAGAACCCATCGGGCCAGGCGATTCGCTCTCCCTGCTCGTCGGTCAGTTCGCCGCGGTCGGTCAGCAGGACGGCGCCCCGGCGCACGGCGCCGGCCAGAGCCTCGGTCACTGCGCGGGGCAGGAGCGAGGAGCCGAACAGGCACAGCGCCCGATAGCCCTCGAGCTGCCCCTCCGCGGCCAGGCGCTCGTCCACCAGGTCGACCTCTCCCACGGCCGCGGCCAGGTACTCGTGGGCTTCGAGCAGCCCCGCGGTGCCGCTGGCCATCATCTGCGTGGCCGGGAACACGAGTGCCACGCAGGCCTGAGGCCGGGTGGAGCGCGCAAGGAGAGGCCCCGCCCTGGCGGTCCGCGCGAAGAGGCGCCCCAGGGCCTCCTCCAGGGGCCTCTGGCGCCGCCAGAAGAGGAACCGGGGGTTCTCCGCGACCCGCAGGTGGCGGGCCCCGTGGAGGAGAGCCGTGTAGGCGGCTTCCGCAGGAGGCAGCGCGTCCTCGGCCAGATCGATAGCCGCTCCCATGCTCTTCCCTTTCGCCCGACACACCACGCGATGGCCGCTCAGCGACAGGCGGTACGCAGCCAGCGAGGGCTCCGCCTGGACTTCCACGATGTCGCACGTCTCGGCCCACGCCCAGCCGTCGCAGAACGGCGCATCGGCCCCCTCGCGGAGGAAGCTCGCGGCCGTGAGCGGGAGGGCCAGCCGCACGCGAGGCGCCGCGTCGTCCCGCACCTCGGCGATCGCCTCGTAGGCCCGGCGCCAGGTAGCGGAGGCGAAGGAGAAGAGGTCGGCGGCGCCCTCGTTACCGTCGGGCATGGAACGCTCGTGGGCGCGGGACCAGGCCTCCCGGCACTCCTCGCAACGGCACACCTGGCTTGCGCGCAGGGCGGCCTGCGGCACCACCTGGTGGCCCCATAGACGGGGGGCCAGACCGTCGGCGGCCAGGAGACGGCGGGGGCGCTCCTGGACCATCTGGGCAAATGCCTCGGCGCGGGGACACGTCTCCAGCGGCGCTGCCGGCTTCCACCCGGGCAGAAGACCGCGCCTGTGATGAGCAAGCGAGAGGCCAGCCCGGAGAGCCTGGCCTTCCGCGTGCGCGAGCATCGCCTCCCAGTGGGGCCGCTCGCCCCACTCTGTGGACACCGGGCCGGGCAGCGACAGCGTGTTGACCCCCGCCGCGGCGAGAGAACGCGCGCCGCGCTCCATGCTCGCCCGGTCCAGGTGGTAGGCTCCCTCGGCGATGAGGGGGAACTGCTCGTCGCCGCGGCTTTCCTGCACCACCCAGAGCTCCTCCTCGCCGACGGCCAGGAGCGTGCCGTCCGCCTCGAGTTCGGCGACCAGCCGGTAGGCGGCCGGCCGAAGCTGCGGGAGGGGCAGCGCCACGTCGACCGGCTCGGCTTCCTTCCCGCACCAGCGAAGCGGCATGGGGTCGGTCTCCAGAATGCGGCGGCCGGCATCGTCGGCCAACGCGATCGACACGGCGGCCTCGCCCGCCTGCTCGGCGCTGGCCCGGGCGGCGGCGAGGCGGAGGCGAAGCTGCTGCTTGCTGCGGTGGACTCGCCGGCCGCGGTGGAGCTCGGCCACCACGCGGACGGGCGGGACGGCCTCGACGGCCACGTCGCGACGCGCCATCTCCTGGCCCTCGGGGCCCAGCACCCCCACCGTCGCATAGTGGAGCCCCGCCGCCGAGGGGTCGGCAGGCATCCGGAACGCTAGCAGGACTTGCCGCGAGCCATCCACGCGGACCCGCGTCGTCTCGTCCTGCACCAGGCCCCCCTCAGCGCGGCTGAGGCGGGCCACCAGGCGGACCTCGGTCGGCTCGGGGGCCGCCAGGGCGAGCTTGCAGAAGCACTCCGAACCCAGCAGCACCCGCCGGTTGGGCAGCGAGAAGCTCTCCACCCGCGTTGCCAGCCGCCGCTTGGTGGCCCAGGCAATGGCGTTGCGAAGGAAGTCGTCCAAGGCATCGCCGGTGAAAAACCAGCCGTACTCCGTCTCTTCGCACTCCGGGTAGGAGGCCACCAGGACCACCCGCCCGTACCCATGGTCGCCGGCGACGGCCAGCGGGAAGTCCCCCGCGGTCAGGACCATCTCCGCACCAGGCCGCGGCGCGATGGGGTGGACCTTACCCACGTAGCCCAGCGGCTCGGGCAAGCCCCGGGCCATGGGATGGGCAGTGGGCCGGACCGGCGCCTTGACCTCCACGTCGAGCCCGCGGCGGATCTCCGCGGGCAGGATCGCCGCGAGGGGGAGGTAAGTCCCCTCCGCATTCCCGAAGCTGTGGCTGCCGCCCAGGAGAAACAGGGCTCCCCCGCGCTCCACGAACGCCACCAGCGACAGGTGGTTCCGGGGCGTCAGGACCACCGGGTCGACGCCCGCCAACACCACGACGTCGTAGCGGCTGAGGCTGGCGAAGCCCTCTTCCCGGGGATCGTAGTTCACGGGCTGGAAGGGCACTCGGAAGCCGCGGAAGAGCGCCAGGTCCAGGCGCTCGAGCGGCTGGCACAGCCTGCCCAGCGCCGCCTCGACGCCGTAGTTCCCGTTATCTGAGGGCCGCACGTAGAAGACGCGCATGGCACCACCTGGTGCGGGCCGGAGGGCGTTGCCTGGGCGGCGGCGGACGGCTCTACTCGCCCCCGAAGCTCTCCACTCGCTGCTTGAGGGCACTCAGGAAGCGGGCCGCCGCCGTGCCGTTGAGGACGCGATGGTCGAAGGCCACGGAGAGGTTCGCCACAGACGCCACGTGCACGGCGCCGTCCCGGGCCACGGGCCGGGGCCGGATGCTGCTCATGGCCAGGATGGCGCTCTGCTTGTCGTTGAGCAGGGGCACGAAGTTGTCGATCTCCAGGGAGCTCTGGTCGGTGACCGTGAAGGTCCCGTCCGCGACGTCGTCGGCCTCCAGCTCCCCCGCCGCGGCCCGCTCGGCCAGCGATGCCGCCTCGCGGGCGATGACGACCAGCGGCTTCTCCTGGGCGCCCCGGATCACGGGGACCACCACGCTGTCCTCGCGCTCCACATCCAGCGCCAGCGCCACGTTCACCGGCTCGTAGAGCAGGATCGCCTCCTCCGTGAAGGCGGCATTGAGCAGCCGATGCTCGGGCAGAAGGCGCCCGGCGAGGTAGACCAGGACGTCGCGGGGCTGGACCGCGAGCCCCGCCTCCTTCGAGACTCCGGGCAGCTCCCGCTCGAGGGCCGAGCAGTCGGCCTGGATGGTCAGATAGGCGGCGGCCACGGTGTGGGCCGTGCGGGCCAGATGCTGAGCTACGGCGCGCTTGCGGGGGCTCAGAGGCAGCCGCTCGAGGACCGCCGGCCCGGCGGCCCTGGCCGCGGCGCGGCGGACGTCGTCCTCGGTGATCCGCCCATCGGGGCGCGAGGGGCGGACGGTGGCGATCTGGAGGCCTAGCTCCTTGGCCAGGCGGCGGGCACCGAACGATGCCTTGACGGGCCGGCGAGCGGCGGGCCCGGCCGCCGGGGCCTCGGCCTCGACCTCGGGCAGCTCCTCGTCCGGCTCGGCGATGAGGGCGATCACCTGGCCCACGGGCACGACGCTGTTCTCCTTGGCCACGATCTTGCGGAGGACGCCGCTGCCCTCGGCGGGCACCTCGACGGAGGCCTTGTCGGTGATGGCCTCGAAGAGCGGCTCGCCCTCGCTCACCGGCTCCCCTTCGCTCTTCAGCCACCGGCCTACAGTGGCTTCGTCGACGTTGGCGGCGAGCTTGGGGAGGATCACCTTCGTGACCATGGAGGATGCTCCGGGAGGTGGCTTCGGGCTCCGCGGCGGTCAGATGAGGCTTTCCACGGCGGCGACGATCTTCTCCACCGAGGGCAGCACGGCTTGCTCGAGGACGGGGGAACAGGGCACGGGTACGTCCTCGCAGGCTACGCGTCGCAGCGGGGAGTCGAGGGCGTCGAAGCCCCGGTCAGCGATGAGGGCGGCCACCTCGGCGCCCACGCCGCCGCGGCGGGTGTCTTCCTCGACGATCACGGCCCGAGAGGTCTTGGCCACGGTGGCCAGGACCGCCTCCTCGTCCAGGGGGGCGAGCGAGCGCAGGTCGAGCACCTCGCAGTGGATGCCCGCCTGGTCGAGCTCCGTGGCCGCCTCGAGGGCCAGCGCGGTCATTCGGGAGTAGGCGATTAGCGACACGTCGTCGCCCTCGCGGGCCACCGCCGCCTTGCCGATGGGCACCATCTCGTCGCTCTCCGGCACGTCGCCCTTAGTGCCGTAGAGGAGCTTGTTCTCCACGCAGAGCACGGGGTTGTCGTCGCGGATGGCGGCCTTGAGCAGGCCCCTGGCGTCGCGGGGGTTCGCGGGGGCTACCACCTTGAGCCCCGGGGTGTGGAGGAACCAGGCCTCCAGGCTCTGGGAGTGGCTGGCGCCGTAGCCCCGTCCCGCTCCCGCCGGGGCGCGGACGACGAGGGGCACGGGGGCCTGGCCGCCGTAGATATAGTGGAGCTTCGCCGCGTGGTTGACCAGCTGGTCCATGGCCAGGGTGATGAAATCCATGAACATGACCTCCACCACGGGGCGCATCCCTGTGAGCGCCGCGCCCACGGCCATGCCCACGAAGCTGTTCTCCGAGATGGGGGTGTTGATCACCCGCTGCGGCCCGAAGCGATTCACCAGCCCCTCCGTGACCCGGAAGGCCCCGCCGTAGAGAGCCACATCCTCGCCCAGGAGAATGACCGCCGGGTCGCGCTCCATCTCCTCGACCAGGGCGGCGCGCACGGCTTGGGCATAGGTGAGCTGAGGCACGGGCCACTCACTCGGCGTAGACGCTGTGGAGCGCCGTCGCAGGGTCCGGCGTGGGACTGGCCTCGGCGAACTCGACCGCGGCATCGATTTCCGCGGCCACCTCGGCGTCCAACTGGGCCGGCTCCTCCTCGCGGAGGACGCCGCCGTCGAGCAGGCGCTGCTCGGAGCGGCGGATGGGATCGCGGCGACGCCAGGTCTCTTCTTCCTCCGCGGACCTGTACTCGCACCGGTCGCTCTTGGAATGGCCGCGGTGGCGATAGGTCTTGCACTCGACGAGGGTGGGCCCCTCGCCGCGGCGGGCCCGGGCCACGGCCTCGGCCACGGTGTCGCGGACGGCCAGCACGTCGTTGCCGTCGATGGTCTCGCCGGGCATGTTGTAGGCGATGGCCCGGACGGCGAGGTGCTCGACGGCGGTCACGTCGTGGATGCAGGTGGACATGGCGTAGAGGTTGTTTTCGCAGACGTAGACCACGGGGAGGCCCATGGCGGAGGCCATGTTGAGCGACTCGTGGAAGGTCCCCTGGTTGGTGGCCCCGTCGCCGAAGAAGGAGAGGACCACCTGGCCGGTGGCCCTGAGGCGGGCGGAGAGCGCGGCCCCCGTGGCGATGGGGATGCCCCCGCCGGTGATGCCGTTGGTGCCCAGGAAGCCGTGCTCCAGGCTGGCCACGTGCTGGGTGCCGCCGCGTCCCTTGCAGTAGCCGTTTTGGCGGCCCAGCAGCTCGGCCATCAGGCGGTCGGTGCGCAGGCCCTTGGCGATGGCCAAGCCGTGCCCGCGGTGGCTGCCGCTGACGAGGTCGGCAGGCTGAAGAGCGGCGCAGGCGCCCACGGGGATGGCCTCCTGGCCGATGCACAGGTGGGTGGTGCCGTGGATACGAGCCTCGACGAAGAGTCGGTCGACTCGCTCCTCGAAGGCGCGGATGCGCTTCATGTCGCGCAGGCAGGCCAGCTCGTCGGTGCCCACTCGGAGGATTCCTGCACGGGGCGAGGATACCTAACTTCCGCGATTATACTGATTTCGGGCGTCGGTGCAAGGAGCCCGCGGCCCCGCCAGCGGCCTACTCGGGGGACTGGCGGGTGGCCTTGCCTTCCTGGGTGGCGTCGTAGAAGCGGGTGGTGGGGTAGGCAAATTCCACGTGGGGCTCGCGGGCGAAGGCGTCGAGGACCTTGCTGGTGATCTCGGCCTCCGTGCCACGCCGCCGCTTCGGCTCGGTGAGGTAGCGGAGGGTGAGCTGGACCCCGCTGTCCAGGATGCGGGGATAGACGATGGGCGTGAGGTGCTGGTAGAGAATCATGTACTTCCGTGCCATGCGTCGGATCTGGGTGCGGAAGCGCTCCTGAATTTCCTCGACCCCCTCCTGGGCCGTCTCCAGCAGGATCTGCTGGGCACGCCGCCAGTCGCTCTCGAAGGTCACCAGCACGCTCACCTCGTTCCAGATATACTCGAACTCCTTGGTATAGTTGAACACCGGCTGTGTGAACAGGAAGCTGTTGGGCACGGAGACGAGTCGGCCGGTGCTCTGGTCGGCGGCCACCCAGTTCCCGATCTCCACCAGCGTGGTGTGGAAGATTCCGATGTCGCTCACGTCGCCCTTGATCTCCCCGATCTGCACGCGGTCCCCCACGCCGTAGCGCCGCTCGATGAGCAGGAAGAGCCAGCCGGTGCAGCACAGCAGCACCTGGTGGAGGGCCAGGGCCAGGCCGGCGCCCACCACGCTGAGCACCGTCACCAGGTCCACCCGCTCCCGCAGCAGCCACACGTTGATGAGCACCAGGATGACGGCCAGCACGCCGACGTAGATGAAGGCCTTGCGGAGGGTGAGCCGCGTAGCATCGTTGCCCACCCGCCGCGCCACCCAGCTCAACAGCAGCAGCTCCACCAGGTAGACCACCAGGGGCACCAGCAGGGTGACGAACACCCGCCGGTAGGTCTCGGCCCCGCCGAGCGCGCCCCGATTGGCCCAGAAGAGCGCCGTGGCCGACGCCGCCACCAGCAGGCTGGCCGCGGCGAGCGCCGTGCGCCGACGACGCCGCGGCCGCCCCGGCTCGCACACCCGCGTGACCAGGAACCCCACGGCCAGCGAGACCCCCGCCACGGGCACGAACACCGTGGCCGAGAGGGCGACGTGCTGAAGGATGTCACCGACTGTCATGGCAGCTCAGTAGCGATACTTGTGCTCAGCCCACCAGTCGCGCCACCGCTGTATGGCGGCCCGACGGTCGGCCGGCGGGGCCTCGGGGTCAAACCCCTGCTCGACCTTCGTGAGGTGGCGTAGACACTCGGCGGCCAGCGCCCGGCGCTGGAGCGACGCGGAGTCGAGGGCGTCTAGCAGCGCCGGAACGGCCACGAAGCTGTCCACCTCGCGCACCAGCCGGGCCGCGGCCCGGGCCCGCACCTCCGGCGGGCCATCGAAGTCGGCGATGAGGCTCCGCGCCCGACGCTCCAGCTTCGTGGGGAAAAGGCCCAGGTGGAACACGTCGTCCGCCACGCCCACCGCGAGCACCAGGGTGTAGAGCACCAGGCAGGCCGTGAGTATGGCCTGGCGATGACGGCGCCAGAAGGCCGGGCGCTCCGAGCGAGGCGGGGCGGCAGGGGCCTTCGCTCCCTCGCCGCCTCCTGTGGTGTGGGATGCAGGCACGGGCTATCCAGCTTCCTGGGAGGACCGCCGCTGGCAGGAGCCGGTCTCCTGGCGCTCGTGGTCCAGGTACTGGCGCTGGCGCGCCATGAGGATATCGAAGTCCACCTGGTGGGCATCGAACTCGGGGCCGTCGACGCAGGCGAAGCGGGTCTCGCCGCCCACCACCACGCGGCAGCCGCCGCACATCCCCGTGCCGTCGACCATGATGGGGTTGAGGCTTACCACGGTCGGGATGCCGTGCGGGCGGGTCGTCTCGGCCACGGCACGCATCATCACGGTGGGCCCGACGGCGAACACCTGGTCGATGCGCCGGCCCTCCCGCAGCAGCTCCTCCAGGCGGTCGGTCACGAAGCCCTTGGCGGCGTAGGAGCCGTCGTCGGTGGTCACCACCAGCTCGTCGCTGGCTTCCCGCATCTTCGCCTCCCAGAAGAGCAGGGAGCGGCTCCTGGCCCCGATGATCGACACCACGTGGTTCCCCGCCTCGCCGAAGGCCCGGGCCACGGGATAGACGGCGGCGATGCCCACCCCGCCCCCCACGCAGCACACCGTGCCCACCCGCTCGATGTGCGTGGGCCTGCCCAGGGGGCCGGTGAGGTCGAGGAGGCGGTCGCCCACCTCCATGCGGCCCATCCGGCGAGTGGCCCGGCCCACCTCCTGGACGACGAGCACCAGCTCCCCTCGCTGGGCATCGAAGTCGGCGATCGTGAGGGGGATGCGCTCGCCCTCCTCGTGGGTGCGAACGATCACGAACTGGCCGGCCCGGGCCTTGCGGGCCACCTCCGGCGCGGCCACCGCCATCATGAACACGGCGTCGGAGTAGCGCTCCTTGCGGACGATCTGGTTCACCCCTGTGCTCCTTGGGGGGCCTCGGTGCCGGGCCGGCGAATCGTACGGGTTTTCCCAGCCCGAGTCAAGTTGGGCCGAGGCCCGTACCTTATTCCATTCTCGTCCCGACGGTCCCCATTTGCTTCATCCTCGTCCCGACGCGGGAGCGTCGGGACGAGGAGAAAGCCGACGCCTCCGTCGCCCGCTTCGCGGGCTGGGGGTTGTGGGCCGTCCGGTGGTCCCACGGTTCCGCTCCGCTCCACCGTGGGCTTTACTCCCTCGCCCGCTCCGCGGGCGGAGAGGCCAGCCGCCGAAATCCGCAACCCGAAACCCGAAACCCCTCGCTGGCAGGAGGGACGCAGGAGCGTCCAGGACACGGCGTCCCGACGCGGGAGCGTCGGGACGAGGAGACCTGGAACCTGGAACCCGCCTCCCGTCGCGCGGAGGCGAGAAAAAAATTCCTGCGGCCATAAGCCTTTACGCGTGCGACGGTTGTGGCCCACGCGGGGCGTTTTTCCGCAGAGAATTAACAAATCCTAATGGCCGGATCTGGGGGGGGCTTCGGTTTGTAGGGGTGGAGGAGAACGCGGACCGGGGGCCGGGCACGCGGGCTGCTGTGGACCGCTCACCGGCCGGTGGCGGCGGGTGTTCGGCCTGGCCTCCCCGTGCCGGGACGGGGGCCAGGGGGCTAAAGGCGCACGGACCCGGAGGCCCCGGCCCGCAGGCTCGCAGCGTCGGTCGGGCGGTCAGGGGTTCATACGAAGCGCACGCGGAGCATGTGGACGGAGCAGGAGATGCAGGGGTCGTAGGCGCGGACCAGCATCTCCAGGGTGTGGGCGATCTCCTCCTGAGGGTGGTCCAGGATGCCAGGGACCAGGGCTCGGAAGTCGTCCTCGATGTTCCCGTGGTTCTCGCAGGTGGGCACGATGCAGTTGGCCTCGGTGATGATGCCCTTCTCGTCGTAGGTGTAGTCGTGGATGAGCAGGCCGCGCGGTGCTTCGCACACGCCCACGCCGCGCCCGGCCTTGGGCTCGACCTCGGGGGGCTGGTGCTCCCAGCCGGAGTCGAGCAGCTCGTCGATGAGGCGCTTGGCCTCGTAGTAGGAGTGGATGGTCTCGATGAGCTGGGTGACGTTGTAGTCGAAGGGCTTGTAGGAGACGGGCTTCCAGCCCACGGCGTCGGCCACGGCCTTGGCCTGGTCGTTGAGCTGGTCGAAGTTGTTGTTGCACCGGGCCAGGGCGCCGACGCCGTAGGAGGAGCGCTGGCTGGAGGTCCACTTGGCGGTGGAGTGGGGGACCACTCGCTCCTGGATCACGCTGTGGTAGTCGCGGTGGTCGGTCACCTCGCCGGTGTCGGTGCTCTTGATGTCGCCCCGGTAGAGGGCGTATTCCTCGGGGTGGGCGAGGGAGAGGTACTCGGTCTCCCGCTCGAAGTCGCGGAGGCTCGCGGGGATGTTGGGGATGGCCTCGGCGAGCACGTCGACCATCATCTTGAAGTCGTCCTCCCGCTCGTCCACGTAGTGCTTGAGCTGGCGCATCTGGTGGACGGAGGGCAGGGCGGTCCACCCGCCGGGGGTCATGGCCACGGGGTGGAGCTTACGCCCGCAGACCACGTCCGAGATCATGTTCCCGCACTTCTTGCACCGCAGGGCCATCTTGACGGCCTCGGGGTGGGAGGCGGCCAGGGGGAGCACGCTGGGGGCGTTGAAGGCGTCGGGGGCCACGAGGAACATCAGGTGGAGGACGTGGCTCTCGAGCATCTCGCCGTGGTAGTTGAGCTGGCGGAAGGCCAGGTCCTGCTCGCTGAGCTGGAGGCCGAAGGCCTCCTCGGTGGCCCGCACGGAGGTGGATGCGTGGGCCACGGCGCAGATGCCGCAGATGCGGGAGCCCAGGTAGGAGGCGTCGCGCCAGGAGCGCCCCTTGAACATCGCTTCGAAGAAGCGCGGGGCCTCGGTCACGGCCCACTTGAGGTCCACGATCTCCCCGTTCTCGGCGTTCAGCACGATGTCGCCGTGCCCCTCCACCCGGGTGAGCTCGTGGACGTGAACGTTGACGGTGCTCATCGGTAGCGTACTCCGCAGGGACGGTGAGATGTGGTCAGCGGGAGGCCTCGGTCGCCGCCTCGGCCTCCTCCGCGTAGCCTTGGAAGAGGCGGAACTCGCGAAGAATGTCGTCCACGGTCAGGCCGGCCTCGGCGAGGACGTCCATGGCCGCGTTCTTGTTCGGCTCGTCGATGAGGCCCCGACAGCCGATGCACCGGGCGCCCACGCTGGGGCACGGCTGGTCGCAGCCCGCCCGGGTGATGGGCCCCAGGCAGATCTGGCCCTTGTGGAAGAGGCACACGTTCTCGGCCAGCTTGCAGTCCACGCACACCGGGTAGGGGGCGATGCGCGGCGGGCGGCCCTGGAGGAGGGCCTTCACGGCCTCCAGAATCTCCTTCTTGGAGGCCGGGCAGCCGTGGAGCTTGATGTCCACGGCCACGATCTCGTGCACGGCGCGGGTGGGATAGGTATCCAGGGCCTCGTTGTCCCACTTCTCGCCGTAGACATACTTCCGCACGTCCTCCAGGGGCTGGAAGTTCTTGAGGCGGTTCACCCCGCCGGTGGTGGCGCAGGCTCCGAAGGCGATGAGGACATCGGCCTCCTCGCGGATGGCCTTGACCTTCTGCTCGTCCACGGGACGGGTGATGGAGCCTTCCACGAAAGCCACGTCGTAGTCCTCGCTGCGGTCGTCGATGGCCTCGCGGAACTCCACGATGTCCACGTGCGGGACGATGTCGAGAATCTCGTCCTCGAGGTTGAGGAACTGGAGCTGGCAGCCCTCGCAGCTGGCGAAGCTGAAGAAGGCGAGGCGAGGTTTGGCCATGGTCAGATGCCCTCTCTGAGTTTCTTGACCTGCTCGTAGGTGAACACGGGGCCTTCCTTGCACACGTAGACGTCGCGGATCTGGCAGTGGCCGCACCAGCCCAGGCCGCACTTCATCCGCCGCTCCAGCGAGCAGATGCAGCGGCTCTCGGGGATGCCGCTGGCCAGGGCCTCGAGGACCGCGAACTTGAACATCACCGGGGGCCCGATGATCACCGCCATGGTCTTCGAGGGGTTGATGGTGATCTTCTTGAACAGCGTGGTGATCACCCCCACGTTGCCGTCCCAGCCCTCGGCGGGGCGGTCCACCGTCACGTGGGTCTCCACGTCGGGACGCGACACCCACTCCTTGATGTCCCGCTGGAAGAGCAGGTCGCCGGGGGTGCGGGCCCCCAGCAGGATGGTCACGCGGCCGTAGTTGCTGCGCTTGTCCAGCACGTACTGGATGAGAGAGCGGGCCGGGGCCAGGCCCAGGCCGCCGGCCACGAACAGGAAGTCCTCGCCCTGGTGCTCATCAGCGTCGAAGCCGTTGCCGAAGGGGCCGCGGATGCCCAGCGTGTCGCCGGTGTCCAGCTCGTGCATGGCGTTGGTCACCGAGCCCACGTTGCGCACGCACAGCTCGAAGGCCTGTTCCTGGGTGGGGGAGGAGCAGATGGAGATGGGGGCCTCGCCGACGCCGAACACGCTGACCTCGACGAAGCTCAGGGGCAGGTGGTTCAGGGGCTTGCCGTCCTGGAGGACCAGCCGGAACCCCTTCTCCTTCTCGGTGAACTGCTCGGCGGCGACGATCCTGGCGATGCGGGGCAGGAACGGGCTCTCCGCCGCCTGGGCAGAAGGCTGGGGCGTGGCGACGCTCATGGTTACCGGCTCCCTGCAATCTGGTTGTAGGTCTCGACACAACTGATCTTGGCCACGCACGTGCGATCGCAGCGGCCGCAGCCCACGCAGCCCATCCGCCCGTAGTCCTCCAGGATGTACTTCCCCTTGCGGAACAGCCGGTGGCGCAGACGCTCGCTGGGCCGCTCCCGGAAGTTCTCCCCCGTGGCCACCACCGCGAACTCCCGCAGCATACACCCGTCCCAGCGGCGGCTCCGCCTCCCGTCCTGGAGGTTCAGCTCCACCTCGTCCTGGACGTCGAAACAGTAGCAGGTGGGGCACACGAGGTTGCAGGACCCGCAGGAGAAGCAGCGGCGAGCCACGGCCTCCCAGATGAGGCTGTCGTAGCTCTCCTCCAGGATCTCGGGCAGGTACTTCACGTCGAAGGGCAGCTTGTGGTGGAAGTTGGCCGCCTTCTGCTCCTCGATCGCTTGGCGGGCCGCGAAGTCGTCGCTGCCCGCCGACCGGGCCTCCGAGGGGGCCGCCTCCAGGAGCGCCTCCCCGCGCTCGGTGAGGATCTCCACGAAGTAACGGTCCCCCAGGTCGGTGAGAAACAGGTCGGCGCCCCGCCGATGGTGCAGCGAGCCCATGTCCAGGCAGAACTGGTAGTCGTCGCACGGGACGTTGCAGTCCAGACCCACGATCACCGCTTCCGTGCGACGGAGCTGGTAGGTGGGCTCGCCCTCGTTGTCGGCGAAGACCGCGTCGAAGAGGTCCAGGGCCGCCAGGTCGCAGGGATGGACGCCCAGCACCACCTCGGGGGCCGAGCCCACCACGGACTCCACCTCCACGGCGTCGCCCAGCGAATAGCGCAGCAGCGTGTCGTACTGGGGGAAGAAGAACTTCTTCGGGGCCTGGAGGGTGATAGGATAGTCCATGCGCAACTCGTCGGGGCCGACCAGCTCGGCGAACGCGAACTTGCCGTCCTTGGCCACCGGGCCCGCCACCCGCCGTTCGGCCAGCAGGGCCTCCACGAGCTTGTCGAAATCTTCCTTGGGAAGCACCCTGGGGAGCATCAGAAGCGTCTCCGAATGCATGGAGCCGCGCGGGGCGGCGGGAACAAGGGACTCAGCTCTCGGCGCCGTGCTTGTCGACGAGCGCTTTCACGCGCTCGACCAGCTCCTCCGGCTCGACCGGCTTGCTCACGAAGTCCTCCACCGGCAGATAGTCCTCGTCCTCCTCGGGCGAGAAGCTCATGCCCGTCTTCTGCTCGATGGCGGTGAGCATGAGGACCGGGATGTGGCGAAGCTGGGGGTCGTTGCGGATCTCGTAGGCCACGTGGAAGCCCTCGGTCTCCGTGGTCATCATCACGTCGAGGATCAGGACGTCGGGCTTGCTCTCGCGGAGCTTGCGCAAGCACTCCTGGCCGTTGGGCGCGGTGAGGACGTCGAAGCCGGAGGCCTCGAGCACCGTCTTCATGGCCTCGACGATGTCGGGGTCGTCATCGGCGATGAGCACTGAGCGGCTGGCCGATTCCGCCATGACAAGCTCCTGTCGCTGAGAGGTGCCGGAGGAGAGCCGGGCCCTGGTTTGTGAAAAGGTTCACAAGAGGCGGCCAAAAAAAACCAACGGCCCACAAACATACGATAGCAAACATCCCCGCCGATTGCAAGCCCCGGCGGAAAAATCTCCGCCCACAGGCCAGCCAGCCTCCCGATGGGTCCCTAACGATCCATATCCCAGTGGCTTACGCCCAGCGCCACACCGCCGGCGAGTCGCTCGGCGGTGCCGGCCCAGGCCGGCCCGAGGCGGCCCGCGCCTCACTCGGGCAGCGTGGTCCAGTGCTTGATCTTCTTGAGGTAGTCCTCTTCGTAGTAGGGGTCGCTCTTCTCGGGAGGCAGACACGGGCGATGGGCGGTGTGGCAGCGCAGGCAGGAGCGGAGGGCCTGGCCCTGGCGGAGTTGGGGGCTTTCCTGGACCAGGAGGCGGTCCTTGATGGCGGCTCCCAGGTGGCGGCGGGCCCCGCCGTGGCAGGCCTCGCAGCCCACGCCCTTGAGGGCATCCTGCTGGCGTTTGAGCTGTTGCTGCTGGGCCTTGAGCTTCTCGCGCACCTTCTGCGACCTCTCCTCGTCGGAGAGCTCGGGCTCCTCCTCGCGGGGGCTCGGGGGGCCCTCGGTGGTCTCGGCCAGCTCGTCGACGCGGTCGGGGTCGAAGCCGCCGGGCATGCGGTAGCCGGTGGCGTGGCAGGCGAGGCACTTGGGGTTTCGCCGCGGGATGGGGCCGACGGCCTCGGGGTCCTCGTGCATCAGCAGGGTGGCGTAGGCCCCCGCGTGGTCGCTGTCCATCCACTGGTAGTACTGCTTGATGTGGCAGAGGCGGCAGACCTCGCAGCCCACGAAGCTGGTGACGTAGGGCATATTGGGGTCCCACCCGGCCCCTGGGAGCTGGTCGTCGGCCAGCTCGCTGCGGAACTGCTCGATCAGCGCGGCCAGGTCGTCGTCGGCGGGGCTATCGGCGCGCACCATGCTCACCCGCCCGATGGCCGTGGGCGGGCGGTCGGGCTCCTTGGGGAAGAAGAAGGCCTCCAGGCTGCCCACCGTGCGTCCGTGGTCGGCGAGGTAGGCGATCACCGAGCGGTTCTCGATCTCGAAGGGGGCGGAGGTCGCGGAAGCGTCGCCGCCCAGGAACACGCCGACCTGGGGGAACTTGCGGGCCAGCTTGTAGATCTGGTCGGGGGTCATGTGAGCGAGGACGACGATCACGTGGACGTCCTTGCTGGTCAGGGAGGTGACGGCGGCCTTGAGGGCGTCGGCGGGGTTGATCAGCTCGACGCCGGTGCCCAGGCGGGGCTCGGGGACGTCGTCGCGGACCAGTCCGATGATGCCCGTCTTACGGTCTTCCCATTCGAGGATCACGTGTTGGGGGAAGACGTTTCGCTGGTTGTCGGCGCGCACGAGGTTCGCGGAGATCACCTGGAGGTCGCGTCCTCGCGGGAGGTTGAGGAGCTGGTCGAGGGGCAGGGCGGCCTCGTTCACGCCGCAGTTGACGACCTGGCAGCCCAGCAGGTCGAGGGCGTCGAAGGTGTAGCGGTTGACCGTTTCGGCGGCTTCGTGGTCGGCCACGGCGGCGTTGCCCACGTCGACGCGGATCACGTCGGGCCTGGGCCGCTGCTCGTTCCATTTCTCGTAGACGGCGGGGATATGGGCCAGGCCGCCCAGCTTGCACAGGTACTGCCACTCCTCGGACTGTGCGGGCACGAGGCGCCCCTGGAGGTCGCAGGTGTAGAAGAGGGCCACCCCGGTAGCGTCGGGGTATTCGGGCTGGAGGTATTCGGGCAGGTAGGTGCCCCTCTCGGAGCCCCCGCCGCCCCAGAAGAGCAGGGCGGCGAGCCCCCCCGCTCCCACGACGACCAGGAGGCCTGCCACGAGAAGCTTACGGCGCGGCGCTCGGCGCCGACGGTGCGACTTCCCCATGAGCGGTCACCTCGTTTCCTCGGTGGTAGAGAGAGCGGCCTGGGCGGACGTGATGACGATCACGTCCACGATCCCCTCCGCCGAGCAGCCGCGAGAGAGGTCGTTCGCCGCCTTGCCCAGGCCCTGGAGCAGCGGGCCGTAGGCCCTGGCTCCGGCCAGGCGCTCGACCAGCTTGTAAGCGATGTTCCCCGCGTCCAGATTGGGGAAGATCAGCACGTTGGCCCTTCCCCCCACGGGGCTGTCGGGGCACTTGCGCTGGGCCACGTCGGGCACCAGGGCGGCATCCGCCTGGAGCTCGCCGTCCAGGACCAGCTCGGGAGCCTTCTCGTGGGCCCGCCGCGTGGCCTCCACCACCTTGTCCACTTCCGCGCCCTTGGCGCTCCTCTTGGTGGAGAAGGAGAGCATGGCCACTCGGGGCTGGACTCCGGTGAGGGTCTGGTAGCTGGCCGCCGACTCGACGGCGATCTCGGCGAGCTGGGGCGGCGTCGGCTCCGGCACCACCCCCGCATCGGCGAACAGCAGCGAGCCCTCGGGCACGTACCGGGAGCCTTCGAGGACGATGAGAAAGAAGCTGGAGACGGTCGTGATGCCGGGCCGCGTGCCCAGGATGCGGATGCAGGGGCGCACCACGTCGGCGGTGGGGCTGGCGCTGCCGGCCACCAGCCCGTCGGCGTGGCCCTGGCGCACCATCATGGCGGCGAAGGGGATGGGCTTGGCCATCTCCGCCCGGGCCTCCTCGAGGTCCATCCCCTTGTGCTGGCGCAGGCGGTGATAGCGGGCCGCGTAGTCGTCGGCCTGCTCGGCGCTGGCGACGTCGAGGAGGGTGCATGCCTCCAGGCACAGGCCCTCCTCCTCGGCGTCGCGGCGAATGCGGTCGGGCGGCCCCAGGAGCACGATGTCGGCGAGGCCGCGTTGCCCGGCCTCGGCGGCGGCCTGGAGCACGCGCCGGTCGTGGGTCTCGGGCAGGACGATGGTACGGCGGCGCTGCTTGGCCAGGCGCTCCAGGCGCGCCAATGGGTTCATCGCGGGCTTCCTGCCTGGGGGTGCTTGTAGGCACGGCGGTCGATGTGGTATCTCTTGAGCTTCTCGTAGATGCTGCGCTCGGACAGGCCGGCGTGGCGCGCGGTGCGGCGCACGTTGCCCCGATGGATGCGAAGGACCCGCTGGAGGTAGGTGCGTTCGAGCTGTTCGATGGCGTTGGACTTGACTTCGTCCAGGGGCAGCTGCTCGTTGCAGGGCAGTGCGGGCCGGCGGTCGGGCTCCTCGGAGCCGTCGAGGGCCAGGTGGTGGGGCTCGATGGTCGGCCCGTCGGCGAGGATGAGGGCCCTCTGGATGATGTGCTCGAGTTGGCGGACATTCCCCGGCCAGGAGTATCGGAGGAGCTTGCGCATGGCCTCCTGGGAGAGATCCTCGACCGCGGGGTTCATCTTCGGGCCGTAGCGTCGGACGAAGTGCTCGACGAGGAGAGGAATGTCGGTGGGCCGTTCGCGGAGCGCCGGGAGGTGGATGGGCACCACGTTGATGCGGTAGAAGAGGTCGCGGCGGAAGGTTCCCTCCGCCACCGCGGCCGCCAGGTCGGCGTGGGTGGCGGCCAGGATGCGCACGTTGCAGGTGCGGGGCTCGACGTCGCCCACCGGGGTATACTCCATGGTCTCCAGCACGCGGAGGAGCTTGACCTGGGTGGGCGGTGCGATGTTGCCGATCTCGTCGAGGAGCAGGGTGCCGCCGTCGGCCACCTCGAAAATCCCCGGCTTCGCGGCCACCGCGCCGGTGAAGGCCCCCCGGGCGTGGCCGAACAGCTCGCTCTCCAGAAGCGTCTCCGGCAGAGCCCCGCAGTTGAGGGCCACGAACTGCTTCTCCCGCCGCCACGAGTTGTAGTGGAGGGCCCGGGCCACCAGCTCCTTGCCCGTGCCCGTCTCCCCGGTGATGAGCACAGGGGCGTCGGTGGCCGCCACGCGGGCGATGGTGGTGAACACCTCCCGCATCTGGGGGTCCTGGCTGATCATGTTCTGGAAGGAGTAGCGCCCCGCCAGCTCGTGGCGGAGCTGGGCGATCTCGTCCAGCAGCCGCCGCTGGTCGAGCACCTTGTCCACCACCAGGCAGAACTCCTCGGGGGCGAAGGGCTTGGTCAGGAAGTCGCTGGCCCCCAGCTTCATCGCGTCCACTGCCGACTCGATGGACCCGTGGGCCGTCATGATGATCACCGAGACGCTGGGATGGCGCTCCCGCGCCTGCTTGAGAAGCTCGATCCCGTCCATCCCCGGCATCTTGATGTCGGCCACCAGGATGGAGTAGGGCGCCTTGCCCAGCTCCCTCATGGCCGACTCCCCGCTCAGGCAGTAGCTCACCTCGTAGCCGTGGCTCCTCAGGGCGCGCTGGAGGTACTTGCAGATGATCTCCTCGTCGTCCACCACCAGCACCCGCCGCGTGAGCGCCACCACGGGCCGGGCCTCGGCCCTCTCCTGCGGCTTCTCGTCCAGCACCTTGTCCACGGCGCACCTCACGTTCACCGGCCGGCCTCGCCCCAAATGCCGTTCGCCGGGGTGTATATAACACGTACCGCGCGAAATGTCAAAACGCCCAACCTGCGGGCACCCCTGGCCTTCGGCGGCATCAGGCCGCCGCCGGAGCCGCGCCCCGCCCCTCGTCGGCCCGGGCCGCCCACTTGACGCTCCAGCCGCGTCCTGGCAAGCTGGGGGAGAGCCGGAACCGCCGGCCCCGCCCCCGATACCCAGGCGAGGAGACCTGCTCATGCGGGACGTTCGAATCGCCGCCGCACAGTTCGAAGCCCGGAATGCGCAGAAGGACTACAACCTGGCCCGCATCGAGGCCCTGGCCCGCCGCGCGGCCGAGGCGGGGGCCGAGGCCGTGGCCTTCCACGAGTGCTGCATCACCGGCTACACCTTCCTCCAGGAGCTGGACAGGGAGCGGCTGGAAGAGCTGGCCGAGCCGGTGCCCGGCGGCCCCAGCGTGGACCGCCTGATGGACCTGGCGAAGGCCCTCGGGGTGGCCCTCCTGGCAGGCCTCGTCGAGCGGGAAGGCTCCCGCCTCTACAACACCTACGTGGCGGTGACCGCAGAGGGGCTCGTGGCCCGCCACCGCAAGCTCCACGCCTTCATCACGCCCCACTTGAGCTGGGGCCAGGAGTTCACCGTCTTCGACCTGTGCGACAGCCGCTGCGGGATTCTCACCTGCTACGACAACAACCTGGTGGAAAACCCGCGCATCATGGCCCTCCTGGGCGCCGAGGTGATCTTCGCCCCCCACGTGACCTGCGGGCTCCAGAGCCCTATGCCGGGGCGGGGAACCATCGACAGGAGGCTGTGGGAGAACCGCGAGCGCGACCCCGTGCCCCTCCGCATGGAGTTCACGGGGCCGAAGGGCCGAGCCTGGCTCCTGCGCTGGCTGCCCGCCCGAGCCTACGAGAACGGCGTCTACTACGTCTTCGCCAACGCCGTGGGCGTAGACCACGACACCGTCAAGACGGGCAATGCCATGGTGCTCGACCCCTTCGGCGAGATTCTCGTCGAGTCCCACGCCCTGGGCGACGACGTGGTGGTGGGCCTGTGCACGGAGGAGAAGCTGGGCCTGGCCAGCGGACGCCGCTACCTGAAGGCCCGCCGGCCGGACCTCTACGAGCGGCTGGTCGAGCCGCTGCCCGAGGGCCAGGAGCCGGAGGTGACGCCGGGGTGGCGCCTCCAGCTGCCCTCGGACCGGGGGTCGAGCTAGGCGACCGCGCTGGCCAGGGCCCCTAGTTGAGGGGGTAGCGGGGCCCGGCGGGGGCGACGTTGGCCGCCGCCTCCTCCGCCTCTTCGCGCCGCTGGCACTCGACGCACAGATGGGCGAAGGGCAGGAGGCGGAGGCGAGCGGCGGGGATGGGCGCGCCGCATGTCTCGCACAGGCCGTAGGTTCCGTCGTCCATCCTCTCGATGGCGCGATTGATCTTCCGCAGGTTCGCCGAGGCAATCTCGGCGTAGCCCTGCGCCAGGTCGTCGTAGAGCGCCTCGGAGGCGCGGTCGGCCACGTCGTCGAAGCGGGCCCCCAGGGTGTCGGGGCGGCTGGCGGCCAGCTCCTCGTTCATGCCCTCCAGGAGCTGCTCTCGGCGCTTGAGGAGCGCCTTGCGCAGGCGCTCGACGCTGGTCTGTCGGCGTCGTTTGGTCGTTGTATGGTGGCTCATCGGCTTTCCCTACCTCTCCGAGAAGTCCCCGCAGGGGGACGGACCTCAGGCACAACCGGGACGAAGCTCCACCCGGCCTCTGGCCTCGACGGGTGGCAAAATGCGTGCCGGGCCTGCGCTCCGTCTCCTTACTCCTGTCTCTAGGTCGTTGCCCGGGCATGGTTTGCTGCGAGGAATTGGGGCCCGGGCCTCGCGTTTTGGCTCCCGGCGGGGCAAGCCCGGCGGCTGGCCTGGGG
>JBKHIY010000025.1:0-50095 GCA_046538415.1 Candidatus Brocadiia bacterium
TTTTCAAAAAGGGGTTCCTCCCCCACATCCTCACTCCGCTGAAAGGTTACAAGGGAACGACTGCGAAGACTGCTTTCTCGATTGCGTATACCGTTGTGGCCCTTTGGGATGCCTTCCCACGAAGGGCGCTTGCTAACGTCCGTATTCGCAGCCACGAGTGCAACAACGTAGAGACCGCACCGGCAGGCGATCTGAGCTGAATGGCCGGGACGACGATTCTCGGTCCATTCCGCCTGAAGGGGGACTACGAACGGGCTCATAGGCTGCTGCGGCTTCCGCCGGCGCAAGCGTCACGTTGACCTGCCGACGATCCGCTTCCTGCTGCGCACGAAGGAGCAGGAACGGATCCGGCGCCAGGACCGTATTCTGCTCGTCCTGCGCATGATGGGCATCTTCCTCTTCGCGCTGGCCGTCTCCCGTCTCCTGATCCAGCGCGGCCTCGCCGGCGGGGCCAGAGGGCGGCACGTCGCGGTCCTTCTCGATGGCGCGGCCGGTGCGAGTCAGCAGGTCGGGGTGACCACGGCCTTCGGGCTGGCTCAGAAGCGGGCCGCGGCCATGATCCGCGAGCTGCCGCGGGGAGCGGTGGTCACCGTCCTGCGGCTCGGGGATGGCGCGGAGACGGTGGCCGAGAAGGAGGCCGACCTGCACACCGCTGCCGCGCGCGTCGAGGCGCTGCGACCGGGCCCGGGCGCCTCGCCCATCACCGACGGGCTCGAGCCCGTGCGCGAGGCCGTGGCCGATGCCGCCGCCACCTCTGCCCTGGCCAGAACCGACAGCGGGGCGACCAGAAAAGCGGTCCTCTGATTCACTCTCATTCCTTTTGCTCACTTCGCGCAATGGCTCAGGCCATGTTTCGTGTTCGGCCTGGTGGACACTGCCGGCCAGCCTCCCCGGCGGCCGCTGTAACGCCTCCTGGCCCGCAGAGTCAAGTGCTGCGGATGGGTTCCGGGTAGGCGCCCAACCCGCCCGCAAAGAAGAACAGCAACCCGACGGCAAGACAGGCAGCGCGAAGCAGCGTCTCGGTTCCGCAGGACAAGTTTCTGGACCCTCCGCCGGGGAGAACGGGATGGCGCTCAGGGTCTGACGAACTGCCAGCCCTCCCTGGTCTGCCGGAAGCGCATCGTCACACCGTCGGCGAACTCGACGGTGACGGCGTCCTTCTCGTAGCGCACCTGCGGGGCGGGGGCGGGCTCCTTGTCCGCGGGCGCCGGCTCCAGGGTGGTCACCAGCGGGCGGGCGGGATCGGCGGTGTAGGTGCCGCGGACGCTCTGCCAGTCGCCTGGGCCGTCCTTGGAGATCTTCTTCCAGCACCACCCGCTGGTGAACTTGCGGTCCTCGGCGGATAGCGCAATCGGATGCCCGTAGCAGCGCACGCGCAGCGAGCCGTTCTGCCCCTGGAGCGTGAACCCCGCCGGGTCGTCCGCGTCGATCGCGGGCGCCCAGGCGGTCTGGTACTGCGCGGTGATCTGCCCGGGCTTGCCCTTGGCGGGGACGAGGTCGTCCAGGACCACCACGCGGTCGGTCCCGTGCATCACGATCAGCCGCCGCACGCGCCGGGCCCCCTTGCCGTACCCGTCGGTCGAGTCCAGCGTCATGTGTCGCCAGGGACCTTTCTCCCAGGCGTCGGTGATGCTCGATCCGGTCACGCCGGGCCCTGCCCCATCGACGAGCGGGAGGGTGTGATCGGTGGGCTTGGGCTCGTAGTAGCCCGGGTCCACCAGGTAGGGCTCGCCGTTGGCCTGCACGACGTAGCTGCCCAGGTCATGCTGCTTGTGGTGGGTGAGCGGTCCGCGGCTGCCCTTGACTCCAACGACCAGCGCGGGGGTGAACGTCCCGTCGGAGCGCATCGCGCCCCAGTGCATGTCCTTGAGGTACGCCAGCGTGGGCACGCCGGGGAAGTCCTCGGGGGCGGGCTGCTCGCTGCGCCACAGGAAGGCGAACGGGGCCCAGACGTCGCGGGCGCGGGTCTGCCCGCCGCCCTCGGCCGCCCGGTCGGCGACCCAGAGCATCAGCGGCTGATGGAAGCGGCTGCCCAGGTCCGCGCCGATGGCGTACCCGTCGAGGAACGGTTCGCGGGTGTCGCAGAAGGCGGACAGCCCCCCGTGCCCGCCCAGTTGCGTACGGATGAAGTTCACGTTGTTCCGCAGGTGCGGATGGTCCAGCAGCCCGCGGTCGTCCCCGGTGGCGTTCTTCAGCGCGTGGGCGAGGATCAGGTAGAAGCTCAGCCCGTAGTCCCAGTACTGCACGCCCTCGCGGCAGCCGCCCTCGGGCGAGATGCACTCGTCGGGGTAGCGTTTGGCCTTGGCGGCGGCGAGGTCGATGGCATCGTTTGCCCGCGGGGTGCTGTGCATCACCGCCAGGCCCGCCAGCATGCCCCCGCTGTTGCCCACGGGCACGGTGTTGCTGAAGTTGGGCCCCGCGCCCATGAACCACGAGCCCGGGGCGTCGGTCAGGTAGCCGTCGAGCATCCGGTCGAGGTAGTCCAGGAAGGCCGTTCGCTCCTCGGGCGAGAGTTCGGGGAACAGCACGTCGTAGGCGATCGCCATCCCCGCCACGCTCATCATGTGGAAGTCGGTGTAGTCGGTGCTCTTCCATCCGCGGCGGGCCCACTCCATGAGCTTCTCGCGGTAGGCGGGCTTCTGCGTCAGGGCCCAGGCGAAGGCGAGATTCGTGGTGGCGTTGACGGAGGCATTTTGGTCCCCGCCCAGCTCGCGGCGCAGGTGACCGTCGGCGTGATCGAGGATGCGGCGGCGGTAGTGGCGGAACATGGGCTTGTCGAACTTCTCCCGCAGGGCAGGCAGGTCGGCCGTGCGGAAGTAGAGGTACGGGTGCGGGGCGTAGCCAAACAGCGGATCGCCGGCGAATACCGCCTTGCCCGTGCTCGCCGTCACCTTCGCCCTTCCCGCCGACCCTGCCGGGACGCGCAGGCGGGCCTCGGTGGGCGACAGTTCGACGACCTCGGCGGGCTGACCGTTGAAGGCGAAGACCGTGTCCTTCTCGAACCCCGCCCCGGTGACGGTGACGACGTCGCCCCCGTCGGGCAGTGCCTCGCGAGGCCGCACCGCCTGAAGCACGCGCCCGTAGGGCACGCCGCCCGCCAGGTCGCCCACCAGGCCATCGGGATCCGCCACGCTCAGGGCGTGGATCTTCCCCGGCGGAAGGTCCGGCAGCGTGCAAGTAAGCTCATCGGCCGACGATACGCGGACATTCTTCGCAGGCTTTCCGCCGACGAGGACGCGGCGGCCCTCGCGGAAGCGTTCGCCCGTCAGCGTCAGCTCGACGCCCTCGGCGAGCACGGGCTTGTCCGCGCGCCAGCCCCTCACGGCCGGTGCGGGGTCCGCCGACAGCAGACGCCCCTGGATGTTCCCGACCACGCCCTGCATGGTGAACCCGTAGCTGACGTGCACGCTCAGGACGGGCACGCGCTTCACGCACACGTAGCGCAGGGGGACCTTCGCCACGTTCTCGGGCATCTGCCACTTCCCGGTCCAGAACGGCTCGCCGCGTCCACCAGGCAGGTCGGGCCAGCGGACCGTGAAGTGCACCGTGTTGTCCTTCTCGCGGCGGATGGTCATCGCGAGGCGCCCGGTGGGCTGCTTCATGGGCCAGGGCATGCTGGCGGTCCCCCCGGTCGCCTTGTCGATCAGGTGCGACAGGTCGCGGTCGCGGAAGTTGCTCCACGCGCCCCGCCCCTCGGTGTGCAGGTTGTAGAACCCGCCCTTTCGCACCGACCCCGCGATCCCGCTCATGTGCACCCCGATGGAGACGGCGACGTCGTCCGGACCCATCTGCCCGGGCGGGGCGCTCGTCATCGCCACCGCCACCCCCGGGTAGAACCACCGCTGCGAGAAGCCCCGTTCCAGGTGCAGGTCCCACGACAGCTCGAAGGGCTGGGCACCGACGTTCCACTGGGCCCAGGCGTAGTCGTGGGTGCGGATATAGCGTTCGCGGGCGACGGCTTTGAAGTGCAGGCCCGGTTCCTCCCCCTTGCGATACCACCGAAGTCCCGCGGGGTCGAGCGTCGATTCCATCTTCCACCGCCCCTCCCCGTCGCCCTCGAACCGCTCGACGAACACCGCCTCCGGTTCGCCCGCCGGCGCCCCCGGCGACGCCAGGACCACAACGGCTGCCACGACCAACACGCGGATGATTCTCGTGGACACCATATGCCACCTGTTGAATGAGGTTCCCGGACCGCAGGCTACTTGAACGGGTTCACGGCGTCGGGTTCGTAGACCTCGTCGTAGAGGGCCTTGATCTTCCTGTTGTACGCGCAGCCGAACCAGCCGCGGAAGAACATGCTGTCGCCTTCGCCGATGCCCTTGATGAGTTGCGGGCGGAGCTTCTCCCAGTCCTCCGTGCCCAGGTTCACCGTGTAGCTGACGCTGAAGGCGTCGGGCAGCAGCTTGCGCCAGAACGGGCGCGTGACCGCCGGGCTGTACGGCGGCTGGAGGTACGACGACGTGTACGCCAGTTGCGCCGGGTCAGGGGCGAACTCGGGAATCAGCAGCACGTCGGGATGGCGCTTGTGGATCTCCCGCCAGACCAAGGGGTCCAGCAGCGTCCACTTGAACTCCTGCTTCTCTCCGACCGGACGGTGCACCCCGTTGGTGTCGACGTAGAAGATCGTGCAGCCCCAGTTCTCCTTGGCGTACTCGATCTTGCGGCTCATCCGCTCGACGACGGGAAAGAACCGCCACCAGGGCTCGCCCTCCGGCCAGATGTCGCTGAAGTCGTCGCCCAGCGGGTTGCGCTTCGGGTTGTGCGACCCGGTGCCGTGCCCCCCGACGGACCGTCCGAGCGGGCGGGAGCTTCCCGAAACCTTCCCGACCGCGAGGTTGTCCCCCCTGGGCGAGAGCACACGGAACTCGGGGATGTTGATCCAGTCGCCGTCGTACCCGTGCGCACCGGTGACGGTGAGCCTCACGTACCGCACCGTGACGGGCTCGAACTCGTCGCGGATCGGCGCCTTGGCCGACCCGGGCGTCTCGTTGCCCCTGCGGTCCACGATGACGCGGTACTCGTTGCCGTCGGAGGCCTTGGTTTCCACCGTGTACTGATAAGCGCGGTCCGCGTTGCAGACGACTTCGGTCGCGGCGACCGGCTGGTCCTGCCCGAGGTCCACCTCGATCCACTGGGGATAGACCTGCACCGCCCAGGAGCTGCCGAGATCGCCGTCGCAGGCGGCGGAGGGGGGCGTGAGGTAGACCTGCGTCGGGCGAAGGCAGCACCCGACGCGGAGCCCCGCGTCGCGGAAACGCCTGAAGTATTCGGGATAGATGTCCGCCACCTCGGGGGCCACAAGCTCCACCATCCGCGGATCGCCGATGTAGGTGGTCGGGTGGGGATTCTCGCCCCCCTCCGGGTCCCACAGGACCATGCCCTGGGCGTTGACGCTCTTGAGGACCGCGATGCAGCGGTCGGCGTGCTGCATCATCTTCTCGCGGAGCTGCCCCCGACCCTCGGACGTTCCGACGTCGAGCTTGTCATCCTTGAACCAGTAGCGCGGGTTGTTGTCGGGTCCGCGCCCGCTGCCGATGAAGATCGCCCCGATCGGACGGCGGTCCTTCCAGGTCATCCGGGGCTGGTGGTAGTCGCGGAAAGCCTGGAACATGTCCGCCAGGAGCGTATCGGTGTCGCTGTCGGCGGGGGCGAAGCGCAGGGAGAGCTTGATGGTCAGCGACTTGCCGGGTTCGATCCGCGGCAGCCCGTAGTGGTGGTAGAGGACCCCGCCGGGCTCCATGATGTTGACGCCCCCGCGGACGGTGGTCGGGAGGAGGGTGTTCTTCTGGCGCGGCTTGTCGAAACCGAAATGCAGGGGCATGATGGTTTCGCAGCAGAGCAGGTACTTCCACTTGCCGCAGATGGCCTCGGTGACGTTGAAGTCGCCCGGCAGGTCGGCCAGACCCCTCCAGTGCTTGGGCACCTCGATCGGGTCCGGCGGGGCGAGGGTCAACGGGGTGATGTCGAACATCGCGATCGTGCGGTCGGAGGTGTTGCGGAGGGTGACGGAGAGGTCCAGCCTGGAAGGACCGGGAGCGTAGTTGAAGTCGACCGAGCCCCACGGGTAGGCGTAGGTCACGCGGTTGGCGGCGAGGTCGAACCGCACCTCGGGGGCGCCCCCGTCGAGGGTCTCAAAGGCGTACTGATTCACCCCCTCCTCCCCCCGCCGCTTGGTTTCCAGGACGATCTTCCCCACGCGCGGTTTGCCGTCGTCGAGGATGTCGGCGCCGGTCCACTTCAGCGCCCGAAGTCCATCGGGACCGACCTGGACCGCCAGGTCCGAGTCGGCGGCACGTGCGGACGCGGCGAAAACGGTGGCGGCGAGGACGACGAGCGCGACGGTGAGGATCGAAATCCGCTGGTGACAGCGTCTCACGGAACCATCCCTTTCTGCTGTTGCCCCCCCGATACTGCCGGCTGGGCGGGGGCATGCTCCACCCAAGCTCAAACGCGCCGAAGCGTTCGGGGTGGCGTCGGTCGCGCTCGCGGTTACCGGTACGCCTCGGCCTGCGCGAGCACCCGCTCAACCGGGATTCCCCGGATGACCTTGCCCGGCTACGGCGCCGGGCGAGTTGGCGCGCATTATACTGTCCCCCCCACTTGCGTCAAAGAGATTCGAGTCCTCGCCGGGGAGCCCCCTGGATCGGCCACGGAACCGGCCGACCCGCTGGTTGACAGAAGCCCAGTCGCCGGAGAGCGGCTGGGCTTCTTGTCTTTCTTCCGCCCTCCCACAGACTTACGTCCACACCCCGCCTCCCCACAGTCCTCTCTCCACCGCCCCGGCTTCCATCCGATCCCGCATGTAACCAGAGCGTCGCGGCCGGGCCGCCACCCCAACCCCTCTCGGACTCTCGGTTTCTCTCGTGAACGGCCCTCTCTGGTTGACAGCCCCCTGCCGTCCGTGATGGTGTGCGTGGCGACGTATCTGCTGGGAGATGCTCGGCTCACGCCACTATCCACGCCGAGCACAAGGACGTGATCTCCTATGCGGGGTCGAACATCACGCCGGCCCGTCACCCTTGCATTCCCCCGCCGCCGGAGTCTGCAATGCCGCCTCGAGGCAAGCTATGGGCACCGAAACATCCGTTTGCGTTGAGATGAAGGACCGCCTCCGGGCCCGCGTCGTCGCCGCGCCGGATGCGAGAGCCCCAAGACCGGGTTCCCCCCGTACATGGCCTCCATCCATGCTACCGCCGCAGAGTCCGACTGGGGCAAGTGCTTCCGCGGCGGCCATGCGGACGGTACCATAGCACCTTTGGACCGGAGCAACATCTAGCGTTGATAACCCGACTGCGAGCTCTGACCGACAGGGCCGACGCGTAGCTCCCCGCCTCGTGGAGTTGATCAGCAGAAGCGCTGCGGATGAACGCCAAACGTACCAGACCAAGAGAACACGCGCTTGTGGCTCAACCGAGGATAGACCTACCGTTCTTCGCGTATGGCCTTTTCAAGCCGGGCCAGCTTGGGTTCCTGCGAGTGAAGCAACTCCTGTCCTCCGTTCAGGCCGCGACGGTAGATGGCCTGCTATGCGAGCGCGATGGAATCCCGTTGCTCGTGAAGCCGGGCCATCACAGGGTGCAAGGCTTCCTGCTTTCTTTCAAGGCTGGCGTTGCTTGCAAGGCGTACAAGGCCATCGACGAACTGGAGAACAAGAAGGTGTACAGGTGGGAGCTTGTTCACGCTCACCCCGCGGGAGCCAATGCAAGGGACGCGAATGCCCTGCTCGGTAACCACCGGGCTATTGTCAGATGTTATGTTTCGCGATGCACGGTCGGGCGGCAACCTTTCGCACTCCGTCGGCCCCGGAGGGCTTCTCTACGCCCTCTCAGCCCAGCATCCGGTCCAGCCGCTGGGCGTCCTCGAACATGGCGATGTTGTTGAACAGGAAGTAGGTGTCGGCGCTCTTCCTGCGCAGGCCCGCCAGGTAGCGCAGCTCGGCGTCGCTGTGGCGGTGCTTGTAGCCCGTGACGCCGTGGAGGCGGAAGTAGTGGAAGCCCCCTCTCTGCGTCTCGGCGTGGAAGGGGTCCACGCAGTGGACGAGGTCGAGCTCCCGGCACAGCTCGGCGACCTCGCCGGGCGGCCACGGGCCGCGGGGCTCCCAGATGCAGGTGAGGCCCTGGCGCGGGGCCCGGTCGAAGAAGCCCCGGAGGCGGTCCTTGTTCTCGTCCGTGGGCCGGAAGCTGGCGGGGCACTGGAAGAGCACCTTGCCGGCCTCCAGCAGCTCGGCCATCTGGCGGGTGACCTTCCAGGCGTGGCGCACCGGCCCGGTCCAGCGGAAGCCGCCGACCTGGCGCCTCTGAGCCTCGCTGAGCGGATGGCGGAGGCGGCGATAGGTGGGGCTGGAGGGCTCGTGGGTGATGAGCTGCCAGGCCTTGAGGGCGAACTCGAAGCCTGCGGGCGCCTTCTCGCGCCAGCGGGCCGCGGTGGCCGGCCGGGGCGGCTGGTAGAAGGTCTTCTGGACCTCCAGCAGGCGGAGGCTCTGGAAATAGGTGCGCTGGGCGGCGGCGAAGCCGCAGCAGCCGACTTTGGTCTGCCCTCGCATCGCGGCTCCTTATCTGTCGCTCTCTCGGGGTCCGCGCGGTCTCGCGCGGGGTCAGGCGCCGGCCTGGAGCCCGAGGCCGAAGCCCGGGGCGCGGGGCATCACCAGCTTGCCATCCTCGAAGGTGTAGGCCGAGTAGTCGATGCCCCGGGCCTCGCCGGGAATGCCTTCGACGATGCACACGTTGCCGGCGCCGGCGGCGAGGTGCGCGGCATAGTAGGGCCGGGGCGTCCACATCCAGGTGTGGGGCGAGGCGAGCACGCCGGCCTTGGCCAGCTCGGGCATCACCCGCCGCCAGCGGGTGTAGCCCACGATGCCCAGGTCGAGCAGCAACACGTCGACCAGCTTCTCGCGGGCCAGGGCGAAGAGGGTCTCGACGTGGCGTCGGGAGTAGTCGCCGTAGCGCCAGGGCTTCTCGGCCCGCTCCGTGCGGGCCTCGCCGTCGGCGATGAGGGCCTTGCAGCCTACCCTGGCCATGTGGTCGCGGAGCCGCCGATAGTCGTCCCGCGCCTCGCGGAAGGGCTCCTCGATCCAGAACAGGCGGCAGTCGGCCACGGCGCTCACGTAGGCCAGGAAGTCCTCGCAGCGGTAGCCGTCGTTGGCGTCGACCAGGACCTCGCAGTCGGGGAAGCGCTCGCGGACGGCGCGGGTGACCTCGATGTCGCGACGCTGGCCTTCCTCGCGGGGCATCCACTTGCGCCCTCGCCCCATCTTGAGCTTGAACGCGCGGTAGCCCAGCCGGTAGTCCTGCTGGCAGGCCTCCAGCACGGCGGGCACGCCGCGGGGCGCGTCCTGGGGATCCAGGTCTTCGAAGTAGATGGCTCCGCTGTAGATGGGCACCCTGGCGGGGCCGCGGGCTCCCAGGAGGGCGTAGACGGGCTTGCCCAGGATGTGGCCCACGAGGTCGTGGAGCGGCAGGTCGATGACGAATGCCTCGTCGGCAGTGCCCCGCTCGAGGTCGTAGATGTCGCCCACGCGAGCCCCGATGAGCTTCTCGACCCGCGGTCGGGGCACCCAGGACATTCCCCAGCCCCGGACCCCCTTGTCCGTGACCAGGGTGCGCACCTGGTAGCCGCCGCCGCGGCCGGCGTGCCCGCGGGTGGCGTTGCGCCCCACGCGGCGGGGGAAGCGGTCGTGGAGCCGGCGCTCGTGGATTTCCGCGATGCGATGCTCGGCGAGCCGGGCCGCGTCGGCTGCGGTGGGGGGCCGCGGGGGCTCGTCCGCGCCGCCGGGCCCCGGCGGCTCGCCTTGGCCCTGAGCCATAAGGCCCGCTCCTCCTGCCAACAGGGAAAGGACGAATTGGCGGCGGTCCATGGCTCGGTCTCCATCGTGGTGCGGCGTTTTCCCCGTCCCGGCGGGGTCAGCGGGGCGGCGTTTCGATCTCGATGCGCAGGCGTCCCTCCTCGTCGGGTTCGAGGTGCCAGGGGTCGACGAGGATGGTGGGCTGTCGCGTCGGGCTCTCGGCCCGCATCTGCTCGACCACGGGCTTGAGGCCCGGGCGGAGGGCGAGCGCCCTGGCGAACCGGGCTTCCGCCTCCCGGCGCTTGCCCAGGAGGAGGAGGGTGGCGCCCCAGTTGTAGTAGGCGGTGGCGGAGCGAGGGGCGAGCTGGACCGCGCTGCGGAACTTCTCGCAGGCCCACTCCAGCTCCCCCATGCGCGCCAGGGCCGAGCCCCACGCCCCGTAGGCCTTGGCGAACCGAGGGTAGATGTGCAGAGCCTTGGAGAACTTCGCACAGGCCAGCCCATACCGCTCCCGCACCGAGAGGGTGAGACCCCAGTTGAAGTAGGCCTCGGCATTCTGCGGATCGACCTCCAGGGCTCGAACGAACGCATCCCGGGCCTCCTCGTAGCGCTCCTGAGCGCCGAGGAGAGCCCCCAGGTCGGAGAGCATCACGGCGATCGCCTGGGGATGGGAGAGCACGCGGGGGTAGATGCCGCCCTTCGGCCCCAGGCGGCGGCCCACTCCGCCCCGGAAGATGAGCCCCATCATCGAAGGCTCCACGTGGAACCGCTGCCGCCCGTCGTCGTAGCCGAGCAGCACGTGGCCGGGCACGGCGAGCATGCGGAACGCCATGTCGGCCTTCTGGGCGGCGCACAGATAGAGGACGCTGAGGCCCAGGCAGTTGCCCCGCCGGTCGTCGAGCACGGAGTCGATGGTGCGGGGCGTGGGGTCGTATCGGAAGCCCTCTCGACCGAAGAGCTGGCGGCGGATGAGCTTCGCCTTGGCCAGGGGGCTTTTGCCCCGTGCGGCGGCCCCGGCCACGCGGTCGGCCAGGGCCTCGATGCGGGCCCGGTAGGCGCCCACGTCGAGCTGGGGCCTCAGCCTCGCGGCTACCTCCAGCGCCTGGTCCGCCAGGTCGACATCCGAATCCTCCACCCGCACCACGTGCTCTGCGTCCACCCACCCGATGCGCATCATCTTGCCGGAGAAGAACTGGATGCCCACCCGACCGGGCTGCCGCTCCCGAACGCCGAACCAGCGGCCATGGGCCACCTGGCCGATCACCGTGCCGCCCAGCTCCACGGGCGCCCTCTCGGCCACCACGACCACCGTCTCCCGCGGCTCGTGGACCGACGCCTCCTCGCTCCCGGCTCGGCCCGCACCGGCCCGTGCCCCGGCGAGGCTCACGGCACAGAGGAGCAGAAGCGGGCGGTATCGCATCGCGCGGCGTCCGTGAGGGGGCTAGGGCCTCTCCCGCCAGCGGAGCACCCCGTCGTCGCCCATCTCCTGAAGGCGGAGGATGGCCGGCCCCGAGCGGTCGCTCCTCGTCTCCGGGACGAGGCGCCCGTCGAGGGTCACGTTCTCGGCCTCGCCCACCGAGCATCGTTGGTACGTCGCGCCCTCCTCCATGTCGAAGCGATTCTCGTCGACCGCGACGTGGTGGGGCATGCAGCCTTCCACGGGGATGCCGTTGTGCTTCCCGGCGGCGATGGAGATGGCGATGAGCGGCCGAAAGGTGGTGCGGGTGCCCAGGTTCCGGAACAGGTTGCCCCGGATGATCCCCGAGCCGTCGCGAATGCCCACGGCGTGGCGGAGGTTCTCGAAGACGTTGCGCTCGATGCGGAACGTGCCGTCCATGCCCGGGTGGGTGTCCACGGCGCAGAGCTCGTAGGGCGAGAGGTCGTTGCTGCCCACGCGGTTGTGGACGAAGTCCCAGTGGGTCTTGCGGACGCCGGGCTTGTGGACGTACTTGCCGAGGCGCTTGGGGCTGCTCCAGTCCAGGGCACCGTTGGAGGCCAGGGAATGGCGGTTCTGGTGGAACGCGTTGTCGCAGACGAGGGCATAGGCTCCCGCGTAGACGGCCACGCCATAGCCGAGGCCGTCTCGCAGGTTGTGGTGGATGCGGCAGTGGTCGACCTGGGCGGTGGCCTCGTGGGCGATGCGGATGGCGTAGGAGAACCCGAGCAGCTCGCAGTGGTCGATACGGGCGTTCGGCTGGCCCGCGACGCGGATGCCGTCGGTGGCGTTGTCGGTGTTCGGGCTGGTGTCGGCGCCGCGCAGCCTGAGGCGGGTAAGGCGCACCCCGCCGCCTTCGACCTGGAAGAGGCGGACCTTGCGGCCCGCGGCCCGGCACACCGTCTTCGGCCCCGCTCCCAGCACGGTCAGGCCGCCGGGCACGCGCACGGTGGTCCCGAAGTCGTAAGTGCCCTCGGGCAGGAAGACCGCGGGGGCCTCTTCCTTCGCCGCCCGGTCGCAGGCCGCCTGGACGGCTGCCGCCGTTCGGCCTTCCGCCACTACGCGGTTCGCCAGGCGCGCCGCCTCGGCCTCGGCGAGCGGCACCTCCGGCCCCACGGGCCCGCGCGGCCCCGGCGGGTCCGGCGCAGGGGCCGTCCACGCGGCCAGAGGTGCGGCGAAAAGGAGCAGGAGCAAGCGGTATCGCATGGGGCGTGAGCTACTCCACGGGCAGTTATCTGGCCTTCACGTCGTAGGCGTAGAGGTAGTCGTCGTGGCGGAGGTAGAGCCTCCCGCCGCAGATCACGGGGTGTGCCCAGTAGGGGCCTTTGCCCTCCCTGGGGAGCTTGAACTGGCTGACCACCTCGTGGCCCTCGGGGGTGCAGGGCACCAGGCCGGCGGTGCCTCCCTGGCTGTAGGTGTAGAGCATGCCGTCGGCGTAGGTCAGGGAGCCCTTGCCCACGCCGCCCTCGCGGTACTGGACCTCGCCGGTCTCGAAGTCCAGGCACACCCATCGGCCCTTGTGGTCGGAGCCGTAGAGGTAGCCGTCGACGAGGATCACGCCCCCATGATGGTTGTCCAGGGCTTTCTGCTGCCAGAGGCGTCGCACGGAGACCTCCTGGCCTCGGACCTGGAGCTGGAGGAGCTCGGCGCCGCTGCCGTAGCCGCTACAGATGAATACGCGGCCGTCGTGGAAGATGGGGGTGGGGATGTTGGCGTCGTAGGAGGTCTTGTGGGGGTGGCGCCAGAGGAACTTGCCGTTCTCGGCGTTCAGGCCGATGGCCGCCTTCGCCGTCATGGTCACGATGTGGCGGAGCCCCTGGTAGTCGAAGACGATGGGCGAGGTGTAGCCCGGCTTGTCCTCGTCGGCGGGGCTGTCGCACACCCAGAGGGTCTCGCCGGTCTTCTTGTCCAGGGCCACGACGGTGGCCTTCTCGCCGCCGGGGCAGGCGACGACCTTCTGGCCGTCGACGAGCAGCGATTCGGCCAGTGCCCAGCGGATGTTGCGGCCGTCGAATCTCTCCAGGATGTCCACCGCCCACAGCTCCTTGCCGCTGCGGGCGTTCAGGCAGGTGACCCGCCCCAGGGGGCTTTCGTGGTAGAGCCGCTCGCCGTCGATGGTGGGCGTGCCCCGGGCGCCGGGATGGTCCTTGGTCCAGGCGGGGCCGTTGGCGGCCTGCCACAGGATGTTCCCCTCGAGGTCGAGGGCCGTGATCACGGTCTTCTTGTCGATGTTGCCCGCGGTGTAGATGATTCCGCCGGCGATGCTCACGGTGGCGAATCCGCCGCCGATGCCGCTGGCCTTCCAGGCCAGGGGAGGGCCGGCGTCGGGCCAGCGATCGAGCAGGCCGGTCTCGGTGGACAGACCGTCGCGGCGGGGGCCGCGCCACTGGGGCCATTCCGCATCGGGGGATGCCGGCCCGGCGGCCTCGGCGGGAGCCTGCTCCGAGGAGCATCCCACCGCCACCAGGATCGTCAGCGCCGCCGCCACTGCCCGCCAGCTCCGAGGCGAATGTCCTTCCACGGTCGTCCTCCTTTCCCTACCTGGGCCGCGCCCGTCCGTCGGCCTCTCATGATAGTGGATGGGGCGCGGGATGGCAAGCCGGAAGAGGGCCATTGCGGCTGCCATGTGCGTCCTGACGGCAGCTTGCAAAAGCCGCGCCGACATGCTACCATCGCGGCGGTCTGCACGCGCCGGGCCGCGGTGGCCCGCCGATCGCCTTCCCGGGAGATAAGTTCGCTATGCTCGGTGGCCGCAGCCGCGTCGACATCACGCCGCCGACGGGAGTGCCCATGGGCGGCTACCTGGCAAGGGCCAAGCCCGCCGAGGACATCCACGATCCGCTCTTCGCCCGCGCCCTGGTGCTCGACGACGGGGAGAAAAGAGTCGCCGTCGTGGCCGCCGACCTGCTGGGCTTCGACCGCGCCATGGCCCGCTCCCTGCGCGAGCGCATTGCGGAGGCGACGGGCATCCCCGCCTCCCACATCATGCTCACCTGCTCCCACACCCACTCCGGCCCCCTCATCGTGCGCACCCGTATCGGCCACGCCGACCGCTCCTACGTGGAGAGCCTCCAGGGCAAGCTGGTGGCCGTGGTCCGCGCCGCGGCGGAGGACCTCCAGCCCGTGCGCGTGGGAGCGGGGAGGGCGAAGGTCTACCTGGGCGTCAACCGCCGCCAGCGCACCGAGGACAATCGCGTCGTCCTGGGCACCAACCCCGAGGGATACGCCTATCCCTACGCCCACATCCTCGACGTGGCCAAGGAAAACGGCGGCCCCCTGGCCATGCTCTTCACCTACGGAGCCCACCCGGTAGTCCTCGGCCCCAAGAACCTGCATATCTCCGGCGACTACGCGGGAATGGCGGAGCGGGAAGTGGAGGAGAACTTCGGGGGCCAGGCCGTGGCCCTCTTCGCCCTGGGCTTCGCCGGCGACGTGAACGTGGAGTTCGACAAGCGCAACTTCTCCGAGGTCGAGACCTGCGGCGTGGCCCTGGCCCGAGCCGTGCTCGAGGAATGGAAGGACATCGAGCTGGCCAGCGACCTCACCCTCCAGGCCCGCACCACCCTCGTGCCCCTGCCCCTCGAAGCCCCCCCGCAGCCCGGCGAGGCCGAGCGCATCCTCTACGACGCCCGCGAGCAGCTCACCAGCATGCTCGGACGCGGCGAGGACGAAGCCGCCATCCACCACCGGCGGGCCATGGTGGAGTGGGCCTCCGAGCTGGTGGATACGGCCGGAGCCGACGACCCGGAGCCCACTGCGGAACTCGAGATCCAGGGCCTGGCTATCGGCCCCGTCGCCCTCCTGGGGCTCTCCGCCGAGGTGTTCGCCGAGTACGCCAAGGGCCTCGACGAGGTCTCGCCCTTCGAGCACACGTTCCCCATCAGCAACGCCAACGGCGCCATCGGCTACCTGCCCACCGCCGCGGCCTTCGACGAAGGGGGCTACGAGGTGGAGACGGCACCCCGGCTCTTCGGCGCCCTGGGCTTCCAGCCCCAGGTCGAGTCCCTGGTCCGCGAGGCGATGGGCAGGGTGCTCCGGGAGCTGGGCGGCGGCGAGGCGCCGCCCGGGGAAGGCTGAGCGCCGCCGGCACGGCGTGCCCACGACACGCCCCACAGACGCTGACGCCCGCAGGAGGTCCCCCGCAGTGATCGTCCCTCGCCGCCTGCCCTGGCTGGCCTGGCTCGCCCTCCTGGCGGCATGGCCCGCCGGCGCCGCCGAGGAGGGGCGACGCACGGGCCTCTTCGCCATTGCGGCCGAGGGCCGCCCGCGACGGCCCTGCTGGCTCTACGTGCCCCGCAGCACCGAGGCCACGAAGACCTATCCCCTGGTGGTGGTGCTCCACCCCGCGGGGCTGCGGGGCAGCCGCTTCGCCAAGATCTGGGGGGAGGCGGCCGAGCAGACCGGCGAGTTCCTGGTCGCCGCGCCCGAGTGCATGGACCAGGAGAAGCGGCTGTGGGCCTTCGCCGACGAGCCCCAGTTCCTGGCCACCGTGCGCAAGGTCATCTCCGACTACAACGTCGATCCCACCCGCGTGCTCCTCACCGGCTTCTCCCAGGGCGGCGTCTACACCTACATCTTCGGTTTGCGCAACCCCCAGCTCTTCCGGGCCATCGCCCCGGTGAGCGGCGCACTCCTGGCCCGCCCCAACCCCGAGACCCGGCGGATCCTCGAGCAGGCGCGCCACGTGCCCGTCTACATCGCCCACGGCGCCGCCGACACCCGTATCCCCGTGGAGCGGGCGCGAGCGGCCCGCGACCGCCTGGAGAAGTTGGGCTACACCGTCCACTACCGCGAGCTGCCCTACCACGGCCACTCCTACCCTCACGGCGAATCGGCTCGTATCTGGGCCTGGTTCAAGGCCCTCCGCCCCGCCGGCGTCCGCGAAGGGAAGGAATGAGCCGGCCCCCGGCCCTCAGGCCCCAGCCTCTCTGCGACGCCGCACCCGCGCCCCGACCCCCACCGCACACGCGAGCGCCAGCCCCGTCACGCTGAGCGCCAGCCCCCAGCGAAACGACGCCGGCTCGAAGGCGAACACCACCTCCCGGTCGCCGGGACGCAGAGCCACGCAGCGCATCAGGTAGTTGGCCCGTGCCATGGGCCGCCGCTCGCCATCCACCCGTACCTGCCAGCCGGGATACCAGGTGTCGGCGAGCACCAGGTAGCCGCAACCGGGCCGGACGATGCGGACGCGCACCTCGTTGGGCTGCTCGCTGGCCAGTTCCGCCGCGGCGAGCTGCTCGGCGTCCGTAGCCGGCAGTTCGCGGTCCAGCACCACCGTGTCGGTGCCCGCCGGCGTGGCGACCAGGCGGGCCAGCGCGGCCCGGTCGTCCTCCACCACCTCCGCACGGCCGGCCACATAGACCCTGGGCGGGGCAGCCCGGTGCTCGTAGATCCCCGGCGGGCCCCGGCGCCGCAGCGCGAACTCCTCGCCCTCCAGCGGCTGCGGAGAGACGACGTAGCGGGGGGCGAGGCGGGCCACCAGGCTGCCCCGGTGCTCGGCCGCCCGGTAGTCCATGAGCACGCGGATATCGGGGTTGCCCGTGGCCGCCTGGGCGTACTCCCGTACCCATCCGGGGAAGAGCGAGCTGCGGCCCCGCACGTCGGCCAGGCGGTAGGGCATCGCGGTGTTGGGCGGCAGGGTATCGCCCTTGAAGCGGCGAGCCCACCAGTCGAGGCGCGGATGCCCGGGCTCTACCGGCGGCGAGACCCCTGAGATGCGGAAGGTCCCCTCGCGGGCGGCCAGCCATTCGGTCGTCGGCGTCCGGGGATAGACCAGCTCGCGGGGCACGAAGGGGTTGTAGAGGCGGGCCTGGGCCAGCAGGTCGCCCGCCGCGAAAGCCACCAACAGCACCGCCCAGGGGCCTCGGCCCAGCCGCGGGCCGAACCGCAGCAGGCCCCACGCCGCCCCCAGCAGGCCCAGGGGCACCCCCACTCCATAGAAGAGCACCAGGAGGCCGCCGGGAGCCAGCCGCCGCGCCTCCTCGACCCACGCCCGGAGGCCACTGCCCTCGCCCGGGCCCACGGCCCGGCCCGTGCCGTCCAGCAGCATCACCAGCAGCACCCCCGCCAGCGCCGCGAGGCCCACGGCGCGCGCCGCGCGACGCCTGCCCCCCTCCCCGCTTGCCAGCAGGGCATCCAGACCGAACCCCGCGAGCACCGACGCCGAGACGCTGTAGACTACCACCAGGCGCTTGGCGTGCACGCTGCCGAAGGCGGGAAAGACGGACATCACGACTCGCTCCAGGCCCAGGCCCAGGACCACCAGCAGCCCCACGCTGCCGAAGGCCAGGGCCGCGTGGCAGGCCACCCGCGGCCGTCGCCGCACCCCGCCCAGGGCCACCACCGCCAGCACCAGGGGCAGCACGCCCACGTAGCCGCCGTGGCGGGTGAGGAAGTTGGGCACGGCCACGAGATGGGCGAACGGGTCGTGGAGGGCGGGATGGCCGTAGAGATTGGGCGCCAGGTAGGTGACCAGCTCCGCCACGCTCACCTGGTTGGCCCCCACGTAGCGATGCGCCGCCCGGTAGGTGAGGCTCGCCAGCTCCAGGGTCGGCACCAGCTGCACCCCGGCCAGTAGCCCTGCCAGGAGGAACGCCAGGAGCAGGCGCCCCGCGTTCGCCCCCGTGCTCCGCCAGCCTGCTCCCGCGCGGTGCACCACCAACATCTGCCACACGGCGTAAAAGCCCATCATGGCGAAGAAATAGAGCGAAAGCTGGAGCAGGCCGCCCAGCACCGTGAACGCCAGCAGGACCCCGGCACCCACGAAAGGCAGCGTGCGGCCCCGCCGCACCCCGGCGTCCAGGCACAGCAGGCACAGCGGAGCCCAGCAGAAGGCCCCGATCCACGAGATGTACTCCAGCCACACGGTGAACGTGCCCGAAAGCATCAGCGCCGCCGCCGACAGGGCCGCGGCGGGCGGCGAACAGCGGTAGGTGCGCATCAGGAGGAACATCGAGCCGCCGGCCACCAGGAGCTGGGCGAGCACCATGGCCCCCCAGGCGGTGGGAAACGGCAGCGCCAGGGCCAGCAGCCCGAAGGGGTCGAAGGGCAGGCTCACGCCGTCGGCCATCAGGGGCGTGCCGCACAGGATATACGGATTCCACAGGGGCACGACGCCGCGGCGGAGCAGGCTGGCCGACAGCTCGCGGACGGGGTAGATGTAGAAGGCCGGATCGTCCAGCTCGTCGTTGTGGGGCGCCAGCTCCGGGTAGTGGCGCCACCAGGGCTCGTGGCGGCTCACCACGAGATCGGTGTTCAGCGGCACCCGCCCCCGAAAGACGAAGGGCGCCAGGAGGGCGACGGCCAGGCCGGCCAGGAAGGCCAGGGCCACGAGGTCGGCCTTGCCCCATCGCCGGGAGGACCCCATGGGCCGCCGTTCCGTGGTTGGGGCTGGTGGGTCGGTCAAGGCCGTGGGCATCCAGCGGGACGGGGGCCGCCCCGGCCCCTAACGCGCCAGGCGGAGGCCCAGACGGGCGGCGTAACGATAGGCCTCGCGGAACTCCTGGGAGGTGGGCGGCCGGGCGATGGCCTCGCACTCCCGGGCGCGGTAGCAGGGGCGGTACTGAGGCATCACGTTCACGTAGGTGTTGGGCGAGAGCGAGCGGGCCAGGAAGTCGAGCACCTGGCGGCTGCCCGCCATGTCGTCGGGCAGCACCAGGTGTCGGACCAGCAGGCCGCGGGTGGCGATGCCGCCCTCGATGTGGAGGTCGCCCACCTGGCGGTGCATCTCGACCAGGGCCTGGCGCATCACGTCGGGGTAGTCGGGCGCGTCGGACAGCTCGGCCGCGGCTTCGGAGTCGGCGTACTTCGCGTCGGGCATGTAGATATCCACGATGCCCTCCAGGGCGCGGAGGGTGTGCAGGCTCTCGTAGCCGCCGCAGTTGTAGACGATGGGCAGGCGGAGGCCGTCGCGGCGGGCCAGGCGGACCGCCTCCACCACCTGGGGGGTCACGTGGGTGGGGGTCACGAAGTTGATGTTGTGGCAGCCGCTGCGTTCCATGCGGAGCATCACGCGGGCGATCTCGGCGGGCCCGACGGGCCGCCCCTGGCGCCCGTGGCTGATGTCGTAGTTCTGGCAGAAGATGCAGCCCAGGTTGCAGCCGGCGAAGAAGATGGTGCCCGAGCCGCCGCGGCCCACCAGCACGTCCTCCTCGCCGAAGTGAGCTCCCGCCGACGCGAAGAGGGCCTCGGCGCCCACCCCGCAGAAGCCCACCTCGCCCTCCAGGCGGTTCACGAGGCAGCGTCGGGGGCAGACCTCGCAGGAGGCCAACGCGGCGTGCAGCTGCTCGGAGCGCTGGCGCAGCGTTTCGTCGTCGAGCGTGGTCATCGCCGTCCTATGCTCCCATCGGCGGCGCATTCTAGCGCCCGGTCCAGGAGGCGTCAACACGCCCCACGGCGGGCCGGAGCGTTACGCCTGCCCGGGCTCGCCCCTGCTTGCGGGGTCGGATGCAGGCAGATTGACACCGGGCATGGGGGCTGCTAGGATCACCTCGCCCCCCGCAGGATGGTTTCGGAGACGACTGCGATCGCCACGCAGCCCCGGAGTCGCCCCGCTCGTTTCCCCCGGTCGCTGTTCCGCCTGGCCCTCCAGAGCCGCCTGCTGGCGGGGAAGCGGCGGCGGTGGCTGGTGCTCGCCGTGGGCTGCGTGCTGATCCCGCTGTGGCAGTGCTCCTTCGCCGTGCAGCCGTCGGCGCTGGACCGCCGTTACCGGCTCCTCGCGGCCAGCGGCATCCACCATCGCCACGGGGTCCAGGGGATGTCGCGGTTCGTCTACTTCCTCTACTACCTGGGCCTCTTCCCCGTGACCACGGAGCGGGAGCCACTGGACTACAGCCGCGAGGGGGCAGAGCGCATCCTGGAGGAGCACGGGGATAGCCTGATGATGGAATGGGGCCACGTGATCCGCTCGGGGCAACTGGGCAGCGCGCTCCTCTACCTGCCCGACGCGTGGGTCAACGGCTCGCCCAAGAACCCCAGCGTGCGCCCCTCCCACATGGTGGCCTTCGTGCTCGCCCTGGAGGGGCTGTTCTTCGCCTTCTGGTGGGCGGGGCAGCCGCTGCTAGGCGCCTTCGCCGTGCTCTTCCTGGGCGCCAACCCCTTCCAGCTCTTCGAGGTGTATGCACACGAGAACGTCTTCGGCTGGCCGATCACGGCGGCGGTCGCGCTGCTCGCCCTCCACGTGCCGGTGCTGGGCTGGCGGGAGCCGTCGCGCCGCGCGACGTGGGCCCTGGCGGTGCTCGCCGGGCTGCTGGTGGCCACCTTCCGACAGGTGCGTCCCGAGGTCGTGGCGCTGCTGCTCTCGGCGGGGACGGTGTACCTGACCGTGCCGCGGCGTCGCTGGCCGATGCGCCTGGCGCTCGTGGCCCTGCTCGCCGGCGCCTTCGTCGCCGGCTCGTGGGGCTGGAGGCGGTACTTCGACCACAAGTTCGCCCAGGCCCAGGAAGCGGTGCGTGGTGCGGGCGGCCATCCCTTCCCAGGCCCCCGCCGCACCTACCACCTGCTGTGGCACCCCGTGTGGTGCGGGTTGGGCGATTTCGACGAGACCCACGGCTACGTGTGGAACGACGTGGCCGCGGTGGCCTACGCCCGCCCCATCCTGGCCGACCGCTACGGCCTCGAGCTGCCGCCCTGGGACGGCCGCAGCCTGGTCTACGAGCACAGCTTCTGGGACGAGGCCGGCCATTACTACAAGACCCCCTACGAGATGCCCCACTACGAGGACGTGCTGCGCCGCAAGGTGCTGGGCGACATCGCTCGCGACCCCCTGTGGTACCTGGGCATCCTGGGCCGGCGAGCGTGGAGGGTGCTCTGCGAGACGACGCCGCCCCGCATCGCCGTCGGAGCCTGGTGGGCCTCGCTGCCGTTCCACGGCCTGGCCGCGCTGGCGGTGCTGGCCGTGGCCCTGTGGGCGCGGGCCTGGGCGGTGGCCAAGGCGGTGCTCTTCGTCGCGCCCCTGTCGTTCACCGCGTTGTTCATCTACTCGGGCGGCGGAACGCCCTACTACTCGTGCTACCATCTGCTGGCCGCGGCGGCGCTGGGCGCCTGGCTGGTCGAGCTGCTGCTGTGGGCGGGGTCGGCGGGGCGCCGAGCCGGGGCGAAGGCGGACGCTCCAGGATGAGCCACCGACCCTCACACACCATCGCCAGGAGGCTCGGCCGGGCCCTGCTCCTGCTCCTGTGCTGCTACGCCATCCTGCTGTGGCAGTATACCTTCGCGGCCACCGCGCCGCGGCTGGACGACTCCTACCGTCTCACCGCCTCCACCGGCCTCCACCAGGAGAGCCGCTTCGTCTACTTCCTCTACTATCTGGGCCTCTTCCCCGTGGCCACGGAGCTGGAGGAGGTGGCCTACAGCCGCGAAGGGGCCGAGCGCATCCTGGAGGAGCACGGCGAGAGCCTGGTGATGGAGGTGGGCCACACCATCCGCATGGGCGAGCCGGGCAAGGCGTTCCTCTACCTCCCCGGCGCGTGGATGCGGGGCTCGCCGGCCTTCCTCAGCGTGCGCGTGGCCCACGCCATGGCCTTCGCCCTCGCCCTGGTGGCCTTGTTCGGGGCATTCTGGGCGGTGGGCCGTCCCCTGCTGGGGGCCGTGCTCGTGGCCCTTCTGGGCTCCAACCCCTTCCAGCTCTACGAGGTATATGGGAACGAGAATGTATTCGGCTGGCCCATCACGGCGGGGATTGCGGTGCTGGCCCTCTACGTGCCGCTGCTGGGCAGGCGGCCGGGGCGCGGCTGGCGGTGGGCGGCGCCGGTGCTGGCGGGGGCGCTGCTGGGCACGCTGGCCCACGTGCGCAGCGAGGCGTTGGTGCTCCTGGTCTCCGCCGGGGCATGCTCGCTGGCGCTGTCGAGGACTCGCTGGCGGGTGCGGCTGGCGACGGCGGGGCTACTGGTGCTATCGTTCGCGGCGTGCCGGGGGGCGTGGGGCACATGGTTCGACGGGAAGTTCGCCCAGGCCCTGCGCCGCGTGGAGGCCGCGGGAGGCCACCCCTACACCGGCCCCCGCGAGAGCGGACACGTGCTCTGGCACCCGATATGGTGCGGCCTGGGCGACTTCGACGACCGCCACGGCTACTCCTGGAACGACGCGGAGGCCTACGCCTACGCGGCCCGCGTCCTGCCCGAGAAGTACGGCGTCGAGGTGCCCGAGGACTGGCTCCTGGGCGAGGCGACCTGGGACGAGGCGGGCCGCTACTACAAGATCCCGTCCGAGCTGCCCCGCTACGGGCAGGCGCTGCGGGACAAGGTGCTCGGCGACGTGGCCCGCGACCCCGCGTGGTACCTGGGCATCCTCGCCCGGAGGCTGTGGCGGGTCCTCGGCCAGACCACCCCGGCGCGACTGAGCCTGGGGGCCTGGCACGCGGGCCTGCCCGTCCACGGCCTGGTCTTCGTGCCGCTGGTGGGTATCGCCGTGTGGCGCCGCCGCTGGTTCGGGCTGAAGCTGGGCTGCTTCCTCCTGCCGCTGAGCGCCACGGCGCTGCTGGTCTACTCGGGCGGCGGCACGCCCTACTACTCCTGCTACCACATCGTGGCGGCGGCAGTGCTCGCAGGATGGCTCGGCGAATGGGCCAGGAATCGGCTCTGGCGGCGGAGAGGCGCCCCACGACTCGGCGCGGCAGAAACGGAGGCATCAAGGGAATAGGGCGCGCAGCCGCTCGCGGTAGCCGCGGCAGAAGGCTGCCGCGGCCGCCAGCTTCACCACGTCGCCGGGCAGAAAGGGCAGGACGCCGGCCACCAGGGCGGTCCTCACGTCCCCGGTCAGAACCGCAAGCCACGCGGCGCCAAACACATAGATCACCAGCGTGCCCGCCGCCATGGCCACCACGATGCGGGGCGTGCTGGCCGATGCCGACCGACGGACCAGCGTGCCCACCAGCCAACCCGCGGCCACGAAGCCCACCAGGTAGCCGGTCGTGGGCCCCAACCACGCCCCCGTGAACAGCGGCAGCCCCAGCGTGCCCAGCACCAGGTAGGCCGATAGCGCCACCGTTCCGAGCTGCGGGCCCAGCCCGGCTCCGGCCACCAGCACGAAGAACGTCTGGAGCGTGATGGGCACGGGCGTGAACGGCAGAGGGATGCGGGCGTAGGCGGCCAGGGTCAGGCAGGCCACCACGGCGCCCGCGCCCACCGCGGCCACCTGCTTCCGGTCCGTCACCACCTCCCGCCGCAGCACCCCCGCGAATCGCTCTAGCACCTGTGCTCGCATCGAAGCCCTTCTCCGACAAGCCCATGCGATGGGACGCGGTCCCGCCGACGCGCCAGCGCCCTCCCCCTGACGCTACAGAATACCCGCCCCGCGGCCCCGGGTCAAATGCCCATGCTCAGGGCTCGCGCAGGCGTCGGAAGATCTCCTCCGCCAGCCGCACGCCGCCCAGGCAGAAGCGGCCCGACGTGCGCGGCTCCTCGTCCCGGAGCACCGAGCGGACGAAGGCCGCCGCGGCCCGGCGGAAGGCCCAGCTCCACGGCGGCATGTGGTGGGTGACCGTGTGCTCGCCCTTCGCCCGGTAGACGTTCACCGCCGCGGGCACGTTGACCTCCAGCGGCGACGGCGTGAGGATCTCGACCCACCCGTGGCGGAAGTAGGCCTTGGCCTCCTCGTCCCACCGGTTGCGAGTCATCTGCCCCAGCTCGAGGGTCACGGCGACGCCATCGACATCGAGGACCACCACGTAGCAGCCGCCTCCGCTCCGATGGGCCGCGACCAGGCGAGGGTCGGGCCCGAAGAGCAGGCGGACGAGATTCAGGTTGTGGCTGAAGACGTTGGTGAAGGCGTTGAACTCCCCCACCTCGTCCTCCGTCATCCAGGCGGGGGGGCGGGGCTCGAGCCCCGGGGAGGGCGCCGGCTCGTCGGTGCGCACCACGTCGTGGCCGAAGCCGTGGGTCCAGTCGCCGCAGAAGCAGTGGGCCCGCGCGAACGTCAGGTCGCCGAACTCCCCGGTGCGCCGCCATTGGGCGATCACCCGCATCCCCTCCTCCACGCCCGCGTCGTAGGCCTTCATGAAGCCCACCTGGTGGTGGAGCCCCTTCTGGTCGGCCAGGCGCACCATCTCCTCCGCCTCCTCGGCCGAGCTGGCCATGGGCTTCTCGGTCGCCAGGTGCCTGCCTGCGGCGAGCACCTCGATGCCCACCGGGCCGGTGAGATGGGCGGGTAGGATGGCGGCCACCGCCTCCACCTCGGGGTCCTCGAGCAGCTCGCGGTGGGAGGCGTAGGTGCGCTCGATGCCGTAGCGACGCGCCACCTCCTGGCGCAGCCGGGGGCGCAGCTCCGCCAGGGCTACCACCCGGCACTGGGGGATGGCCAGGTAGTTCCTCAGGTGGGCGAACTGCCCCATGAAGCCGCAGCCCACCAGGCCCAGCTTCAGCGTCCGTTGCTCGCCCATGGCGGCCCCTTTCGTCCCTTCGCAGTAGTCGAGAGCAGGACGTCGGGCGGGATTGTACGCGGCCCGGGAGAGGGCGTCAACGCCGAGGGCTCACGTGTCGGTGCGGCGGGCCAGCTCCTCGACCTCCGCGGCCGTGTAGAGCCGCCCCTGGCCCACTCCCGGGCAGCGCCGTGCGGCGCGTCGCCAGGCGCGAGGCGAGCGGACGTACTCCGGCCAGAAGGGGAAGGTGCGGCACTGCACGGGCCGCACGGGGTAGATGCGACAGCCCTCGGGTGTCCAGAAGACGCAGTCGCCGTTGGCCAGCTCCACCAGGCTGTAAGCGCCGAACACCTCCCTCAGGTAGCGGCGGGCGAACTCCTCGGCCGAGAGCTTCAGATGGCGGGCGATGGCCACCCGCTCCGCCTCGTCTACCCACACGTACCCGGGGTCGCCCCGACAGCATTGCCCGCAGCGGGTGCACTGGAAGCGCAGGCCTTCCTTGTACCACGCCTCGGCCACGAGGAGGCCCCTAGAAGATCGGCTCTTCTTCCTCGGCACGGTGGAAGACGGCCTGGTGGGCGGCCCGCAGCACGCCGGCCAGGGTGAAGCCCGTGAACCCCACGGCCAGCGTCAGCTCCTTCAACGTCGCCACCAGCAGGGCCACCATGACCAGGAACACGATGTCGGCGAACGTGTGGTTCCCGCTCAGCAGGCGGTTCACCGCGTGGGGATAGCGCACGCGGCTGACCATCAGCACCCCCGTGAAAAACGTCGCCGCAGGCACCAGCCGCTGCACGAACGCCACCTCGTGGGCCTCCACCAGGTAGCCGTGCAGGATGATCAGGGAGACCACCTGGCCAGCGGCAGCCGGCGTGGGCAGCCCGTGGAAGTGCTGGTGGTCCTCCTCCCCAGGCCTATGCTCCACGTTGAACCGCGCCAGACGCAGCGCCGCACACACCGCGAACACCATGCACGAGAGCCACACCAGCCGGGGATGCTCGGGACCCGCCTGGGCCGCCAAAGCGCTCACCAGGAACGCCGGCGCCGCTCCGAAGCTCACCACGTCGGCCAGCGAATCCAGCTCCGCACCGAAGTGGCTCGACACCCCGGTCAGCCGCGCCACCTTCCCGTCCAGACCGTCGAACACCATGGCCACCACCACCATCCACGCCGCCAGGGTCAACTGGCCCTGGGCGGCGAACGAGAGGGCCTGGAAGCCGCACGCCAGGTTCGCCAGCGTGAGCAGCGAGGGCAGCGCCGCGATCTTCTTCATCCCTCGCCTCCTTCCCGCCCCTCCACCTGCCCCAGCACCGTGCTGCCCGCGCGAACCCGGTCGCCGACGCCGACCAAGGGGCGGAATCCCGCCGAAACAGGCACGTAGACCTCCAGACGAGAGCCGAACTTCACCATCCCGAACCGCTGGCCCTTGGCCAGCTCGTCCCCCTCCGCGCAGGCACACACGATCCGCCGGGCCACCAGGCCCGCCACCTGGCGCACCAGCAGGCGGGTGCCCCCGCCACTCTCCAGGCCCAGCGACGCCGAGGCGTTCTCGCGCCGGGCCGCGAGGGTCCTGGCATCGTGGAACTTCCCCGCCCGGCGGCTGCGGTAGACCACCTTGCCGCCCAGCGGAGCGCGGTTCACGTGGACGTCGAACACGGACATGAAGATGCCCACGCAAACGGCCTGCTCGCCGAGGAATTCATTCTCCGCCACCTCTTCGAGGTCGACCACGCGCCCGTCCGCCGGCGAGACCACCTGGCCCTCGCCTCCCGGCACCCGCCGCTCGGGGTCGCGGAAGAAGCACAGCACAAAGACCAGGAGCAGCGCCGGGACCGGCGCTGCCCACACGAACTGCCACGCCAGCAAGGCCGTCGCACCGCCCAGGACCACAACGCTGAGAGCCAGCTCTCGCCTCGCGTACGCCGTGAACGGCCAACGCACCTTCGCATTCCCAATGGGGTCCCGCCAGGGCATCAAGTTTATCAGAGCGCCCCCCCGAGAATCAAGCTCGGCCGTGGCCCGCAGCAACGGCCAGGGCTCACCGCCCCCCGTCCCCGGCGGGCGGCGCCGGCGGCCGGAGCTCGCGAACCGCCGGGGGCGGCTGCTGCCGCCAGGCGAGCACGGCGAGGGAGGCGAGCCCCAGGAGGCCGGGACGCGAGCGGGCCTCCACCAACGCCCCATCGTCCCGGGGCACCACCATCGCGTGCAGCCCGCCCAACTGCTTGAGCAGGGGGAGGAATCCGTCGGGTGCTATCGGCCCCTCCTCTGCCGCGGGCCCCGCGAGTGCCAGCGAGAGGCCCTGGAGGTCCACGTAAGCCGCGGCCACGCAGGCGTCGGGGAGCTGGCTCCGCGGCACCTTGTAGCGCGGCACGCGGTCCAGGGTGAGCCCGTCCGCCGCCGCGTCCACGCACTCCTTGAGGAGGGCCTGGCTGCGGGCGAAGAGCAGATAGTCGCCCACGAAGGCATAGGCCGGGCGAACGGTGCGGCCGGGGAGGACGAGGGAGTGGACCTCGGTGCCGCGGTAGCTCTCGCCCTGCCGCTCGCTGCCCCGGAAGACCGGCTGCGATGCCAGGAAGCGGTGCACCGCAGCTCGCAGCTTCTCCGGGTCGGCCACCCGCACGCCCAGAATGGGCAGGGCGTTGGTGGCGCCCACGCGCCCGCCCCGCTTCGCGGTGGCCACGACGGCGGCCAGATGGCCGGCGGCGAACACCTCGCCGCCCAGGGCACCCACCACGTCCTCGTCGAAGCGCAGCCCGGCACGGAGATAGACGCTCTCCCGCGCCGCGTCGACGCGGGCCAGCCGCTCGACCTCGCCGCCACGCTCGAGATGGGCGACCACCTCGCGCCACAGCTCCGGCCCGTCCTTGAAGCTCAGCGAGAGCACCACCGGGCACGTCTGGGGCAGCACCCGGCCGGCCCCCGAGGCACCGGGGGTGAGCGAGCCGAGCAGCCGCATGAGGCCCAGCCGGCGCTCGCCGGTGTAGAGGTAGAGGCGCTCCCGCACGGCCGGGCCGTCGAAGGCAGAGGCCACGCCCAGCCACTGGATGCCCGTGACGCCCAGGTCGTCGAGCTGGCGGGCGAGCTCGGCGCGGGCGCGCAGCCACTCGCGGTGGATCTCCAGGAGGCGGCGCACGTTGAGGCAGGCGAAGACGCCGCGGGGCGCCGCCAGCTCGGCCCGCATCGCCGCCAGGCCCGGCTCCCGCGCCAGCAGGCCGCGAGCCCGCCGTGTGATGAGGCCCTTCACGGCCCCCGCAGGGCCCGCGACCAGCACGTCGTCCAAGAACGCGTAAGCGGCGGACCTTCCGCCGGCCTCGAGCACCCGGAGGGCCACCTCGTGGTGCAGCTCGTCGGCGAACGCAGCGTCGGGGTGGTTGCGCCGGAGGGTGGGCTCCACGGTGTTCCGCAGCGCGGCGGCCAGCTCGTCGCGGGTCGCCGAGGCATCCAGCAGCACACACAGCGGCGGAGGCCCCGCCCCCGGCACGTCGAGCACCACGAGGGCGAACCGCGAGCCGTAGCGCCCCATCACCTCGTCCCACGGAAGGCCCAGGTGGTGGAGCGACGTGCCCTTGACCCTCCCGCACAGCATGCGGAAGGCCAGCTCGACGGGAGGCACGGAGCGGGCCATGGCCCGTAGCCCGGAGCGCTCGAAGTCCCGCCACAGTCCCTGCGGGTCGGCCACTTCGACGTAGACGAGGGCGTCGCTGGGCACGGCGCGGGCCAGGTCGGCGGCCTCGGCGGCGTGCGCGGCGTGGCTGCACAGGAGTGCGAGCAGGGCGAGCGCGGTGCGAGCCACGGAGCTTCTCCTACCTGGGCGCCCCGGCCCGCTGCTTGATCGGGAGGGCGCGGCGAGCTACAATCCCCGCACCCGTGCCCCCCGGAGGTGGCGAGCCATGCTCCACAGGATACTGGATGAGATCGTCTCGCACAAGCGGCGCGAGGTGGCCAGGGCGAAATCGGGGCGGAGCCTGGCCGAGCTGGCGAGCGAGGCCGCCGCGGCCCCGGCCCCGCGCGACTTCGCGGGCGCTCTACGCGGGCCCGGGGTGGCGCTGATCGCCGAGATCAAGCGCCGCTCGCCCTCCGCGGGGCAGATCCGCGCCTCCTTCGAGCCCCTGGGCATCGCCGAGGCCTACCAAGCCCACGGGGCAGCGGCCATCTCCGTGCTCACCGACCGGCGCTACTTCGGGGGCTCGCTGGACATCCTTCGCCGCGTGCGGGCCGCCGTGGGCCTGCCCGTGCTGCGCAAGGATTTCCTGGTCGACCCCTACCAGCTCTACGAGGCCCGAGCAGCGGGCGCCGATGCCGTGCTCCTCATCGCGGAGGTGCTGCCCAGGACACGATTGGAGGCGATGCTGGTCGAGGCGCGCTCGCTGGGCCTGGCCTGCCTCGTGGAGGCGCACTGCCTGGCCAGCGTGCGCAAGGCCGTGGCCTGCGAAGCACCCATCGTGGGAATCAACAACCGCGACCTGCAAACCTTCCAGACCGACCTGGAGACGACGCGGCGGCTGGGCGCCGCAGTGCCCCGGGACCGCATCCTGGTGAGTGAGAGCGGCATCTACACGCGAGCGGACGTGGAGCGCGTGGCCGCCTGGGGGGCCCACGCCGTGCTGGTGGGCGAGGCCCTGATGCGGAGCCCCGACGTCGGCCGGGCCGTGGCCCAGTTGCTGGGGAGGTGAGGGACGGCTCAGAGCTTCGAGGCGACCCAGCTCTTGTAGTCCTCCTTGCTCCGGGCCCCCACGATCTTGTCCACCACCTCGCCGTCCTTGAACAGCATCACCGTGGGGATGGACATGACGCCGTACTTCACGGCCGTCTCCGAGTTCGCGTCCACATCCACCTTCGCGAAGCGCACTTTCCCTTCGTACTCGGTGGCCAGCTCCTCGATGACCGGGCTGACCTTGCGGCACGGCCCGCACCACTCCGCCCACAGGTCCACCACGGTGGGGAGGTCGGCCTGAAGCACTTCCTGCTCGAATGTATCGTCGGTCACGGTGATCACGCCTTCGGCCATCGCGCGCTCCTTCCTGTCGTCGGATCGACACGCTGCCCATCGAGGCCGATTATACCAGTTGGCCCGCTACCGGACAAAGGCTTTTGCACGCGAGGGAGGACGCGAGGGGGAGGCCGAGGCCCGGGCGGCGAGGGGCCAGGCCCGCACGCTCACACGGCCTGGGAGGGACGGACGCGGATGGGCCCCTCCACCCAGGCCACGCGCTCGAGGCGTTGGAGGCGCTCGAGCAGCGCGGGGGTCACCTCCTGGCCCTCGGTGGCGACCACGATGCCGTCGGTGCCCCGCACGTCCTCGGCGAGCACCATGCCCAGCACCAGGTCGCCCACGTCGACGGGGGAGCCGCCGGCCTCGGCGGAGGGCTCCTGGAGGCTCTCCAGGGCGTCCACGATGGTGGGGTCGTATTCGTCGGGCATCTGGCGCATCTCGCCCAATGCGTCCCGTAGCGTGGCGCCGGCGGCCATCCGCTGCTCGAGGTCGTGGGCCACGTGGAGGATCTGTGCCCCGAGGGTGGCGCTGTCGCGGTCGCAGAGCTCCTGGCCGGCACCGCAGTCGCGGAAGGGCAGCTGCTGCCTGGCCACCATTTGGGCGATGCGTCCCAGGCGAGGGATTTCGCCGATCAGCTTGCTGCCCACCGCGGGGTGGGAGGCGAAGAGCGTCTGCTCCTCCTCCGAGAGGGCCTCCCCCCGGGCGATCTTGTCCAGCATCGCGGGGGGCATGGTGATGCAGCCGATCTGGGAGAGGTCGGCGGCGAGCTTGAGCTGCCAGGCCTTGGGCAGCTCGAGGCGCTGGGCCACGTGCCGCACGAAGCGGCGGATGCGGCGGGTGCGGCTGAAGGCCGCGGGGCTGAGCAGGGCGAGCACGTCGGTGAGCAGCTTGAGGCTGCCTCCCAGCGTCTCCTCCATGAAGGCGTGTTCGGCCGTGATCAGGCGGTGCTGGGCCACCGAGGCGTCCAACGCCTGGCGCAGCGGCTCCGGCTCCACCGGCTTGGTGAGGAAGCGGAAGATACTGCCCTCGTTGACCGCCGCCACCGCGGCGTCCACGTCCGCATACCCGGTGAGCATCACCCGCACCGTGTCGGGGGCTCGCCGGCGCACCTCGGTCAGGAACTCGATGCCGTCCATCCCCGGCATCCGCAGGTCGGAGACGACGACGGCGAACGGCCGGTGGCGTGCCAGCTTCTCCAGGGCCTCCTGCCCGCCTTGAGCGGTCTCCACGTGGAACCGCTTCCTCAGCTGGCGCTGGAAGGCCGAGAGGACGTTGGCGTCGTCGTCGACGAAGAGGATCCTGTCCATGGCGCGAAATCCTTTTCCCAGCCTCTTCGGCGGCACAGTTCCTCCCACACCGCCACGCGGGGCTCCAGGCCCAGGCTACGGAGGTACTGCCCGTCGGCCTCTGTCGCAGCGGTCTCTCCCTCCACCGGGTGGAGCCGGTGGTCGATGGCGTTGGCCACGTGCACCGCGGCGAGCACGCCCACCTGCCCGCTGGCGTCGGACTTCGGGCGGTGGTGGCGGGCCACGGCGTCGACCACCGAGGCGTCGATTCCCCATTGGCCGAGCAGCAGGGCGCCCACCTCCGCGTGGGTGGTGCCGAACACCCGGCGCTCGGCTTCCTCCAGCGTAATGCCCTGCCCTCGAGCCAGGGCGATGACGCCCCGGTATTCTAGAGGGAACTGGGCGGCGAGGGCAACCCGTCCCGCGTCGTGGAGCATCCCCGCGATCGAGACCTGCGCCACCAGGGCCGGGGGCAGCCCCTCGGCCCTGGCGATGGTCCGCGCCCACGCCGCCGTACGGTAGCCGTGATTCGAGAACCCGCGGATGTCGAACCCCGAGCGGGGGTGGGCCTTCAGGGGCTGGACCACTTGGGCTTGGAGCACCAGCCGGCGCAGAAGCTTCGCTCCCAGCAGAGCCACGGCCATCCTCGAGGGAAGGGGCCGCGAGCGGCAGCCGAAGAAGCCCGAGCCCGTGAGCTGAAGCACCTTGGCCCGCATGGCCACGTCGCGGGCCACCAGCCTCGCCATTCCCCGCAGCGAGGGGCTGGCCGTGCTGGCCAACGCCACCATCTGCTGCCACGCCTCGGGCACGCTGGGCAGGCAGGCCAGGCCGCTCACGCGGCGCTGGATCTCCGGGTCGGGCACCCGCTGCCGCCGCGCTTGCACGCCGCGGATGACGGCGGCCAGCTCCCGGATGTCGCAGGGCTTGGCCAGGTACTGGTGGGTGAGGGGCACGGCCCGCAGGACAGTGCGCTCGGAGGTGTGGCCGGTGAGGGCCAGGCGCAGGGTGCGAGGGTCGTTTCGCAAAGCCGCCCGGAGGACCTCCGCCCCGTCGATGCCCGCCATCCGCATGTCCGCGACCACCACGTCGAACGTCCGGCGCTCGAGGGCCTCGAGGGCGGCTTGCCCGCTGGCCGCGCACGCCACGTCCCACTCGGCCCGCATGCGGCGGAGCGAGCGGCGCAGACCGCTCAGCACCCGCGCCTCGTCGTCCACGAAGAGCACGCGGATCATCCCCCGCCCCCTTCCTCGTCCGCGGCCTGGGAGTCGTCGGGGAATTGGGCGCGAATGGAGCGGAATTCCCCGACGGCTCCGACGAACGCAGCGAACACGTCGGGGCCGAAATGGCCTTCCCCTTCCTGCCTTATGATGCGCAGCACCTGGTCGTCGGGGAGGGCCGGCTTGTACGGCCGCGGCGAGCCCAGCGCGTCGTAGACGTCGGCCAGCGCCGTGATGCGGGCCTCCAGGGGGATGCGCTCGCCGGCCAGCCCCCGGGGGTAGCCGCCGCCGTCCCACCGCTCGTGATGAGCGATAGCGATGGAGACCGCGGTGGCCAGGATGGGGTTCGGATTCTGCGCGGCTCGTGCCCCGGCCGGCTGTCCCCGCCAGGCGAGGAAGGGCCGCATGCCCCTGGGCGGCTCCATGAGGATGCGGCTCCCGATCTCGCAGTGCCGCTGCATCTGCTCTCGCTCCTCGGGGGTGAGCTTGCCGGGCTTGAGCAGGATGCGGTCGGGCACGCCGATCTTGCCAATGTCGTGAAGGGGGCTGGTGAGGAACACCCGCTCCACGAACTCGCGCGGCGAGCCCAGGCGCTCGGCCACCACGCGGCAGTAGCAGCCCACGCGCACGATGTGGTTGCCGGTCTGTTCGTCGCGGTATTCGCCGGCCTTGGCCAGCCGCCAGATGATGTCGAATCGCGACTCTTCGAGCTGGGCGGTCCGCTGCTCGACCTGGCGCTGGAGGTCGTCGTTGAGGGTCTTGAGCTGGTCTTCGTAGGCCTTGAGGCGGAGGACGTTGCGAATCCTGGCCCGCAGGTCTTCGGGCTCGACGGGCTTGGGCAGCAGGTCGGCCGCTCCCAGCTCGAGGGCCCGGCGCTTGAGGCCCCGCTCGCACAGCCCGGTGAGGAAGACCACGGGCACGTCGCGGGTGGCGGGATTGCGGCGCAGCTGCTGGAGGAGCTCCAGCCCGTCGGTGCCCCCCAGCTTGATGTCCAGGACCATGGCGTCCAGGGAGTCGCTGGCGGCGTGCTGGAGGGCCTCCTCGGCGGTGCGGACGAAGTGCATGTCCCAGTGGCCTTGCTCGTCGCGGAGCATGCGCCGCAGGGCGGCCAGCGCGTGGGGCTCGTCGTCGACGAAGAGGAGGCGCTTCCTGGTCATGGCGATGGTCCCACCTCGGCGGGTGCCGCTTCCGCGGCCTCGACGGGCAGGGTGACGATGAACTCCGTGCCCTCGCCGGGCTCCGTCTCGAAGGCGATGCTGCCCCCGTGCTTCTCCACGATCACGGAGTGGGCGATGGCCAGGCCCTGGCCGGTGCCCTTGCCCACCTCCTTGGTGGTGAAGAAGGGGTCGAAGATGCGGGGGGCCACCGGGTCGGGGATGCCGGCGCCGGTGTCGCGCACGCGGATCTCCACGTGGTCGTCGCACAGCCCCGTGCTCACGGTGATGGTGCCCTTCTGGCCGGGGTTGCTGCCCGCCTTCTCCTCGATGGCGTGGGCGGCATTGACCACCAGGTTCAGGATCACCTGGTTGAGGTCGGCGGGCGCGCAGGGCACGGGCGGGAGGTCGGGGTCCAGGTCGGTGACCACCTCGGCCACGTATTTCCACTCGTTGCGGGCCACGGTGATGGTGCTGGCCACGGCCTCGTTGATGTGCACCGGGGTCTTTTCCTCGGTGCCCGGGTGGGAGAATTCCTTCATGGCCCGCACGATTTCGGCGACTCGTTCGAGGCCCTCGAGGGATTCCTGGATGGCGGCGGGGATTTCGGCCAGCAGGAAGTCCAGGTCGCTGGCCTCGCAAGCCTTCTGGGCGCCCCGGAGCAGCTCGGGGCTGACCGGCCCCTGGGCCGCGGCGGAGCACACGTCCCGGAGCTTGGCGAGGACGCGTTGGAGGTCGGCAAACGACTGCCGTAGGAAGCGCGTATTGTCGGCCACGTACTGGGCGGGGGTATTGATCTCGTGGGCGATGCCGGCGGCGAGCTGGCCCATGGCCTCCAGCTTCTCCGCCCGGGCGAGGCGGTCCTCCAGGGCCTTCCGCTCCGTGATGTCCACCATGAAGCCCTGGAGGTAGAGCGGCTCGCCGCCCTCGTCGCGGACCACCGTGGCCTCGTCGTGGAACCACACGACGCGGCCGTCGCGGGCCACCATGCGGTACTCGCAGACCAGGGGCTCGCCGGTCTTGTGCGTCTCGGCCACCGCCTCGAGCACGCGGTCGCGGTCCTCGGGGTGGAGGCGTTGCAGCCAGATCTGGGGCTGTGCGGCGTAGTCCTCCTGGGAGAAGCCCAGGATGGTCTCCACCTGGGGGCTCGCGTAGAGGGTGGTGCTGGTCTCGTCGAGCTGGGCCACGTACATGATGGCGGGCAGGCGCTCGACGAGGCTGCGGAACCTGGCCTCGGACTCCCGGAGGGCGGCTTCGGCGGCCTTCTGCTCCGTGACGTCGCGGGAGATCTCCATCACCGCCGTGGGCTGCCCGGCCTCGTCGCGCAGTGCGACGTTGGCCGTGCAGTCGAAATGGCGGTGTCGTCCCTCCTGGTCGACCACCTGCGTGTCGTGCTCGTGGATGCCCCTGTCGCGGAAGCTCTTGAGCACCACGCAGTCGGGGCACGGCTCGTCTCTGCCGTGGTAGACGCGATAGCACTTGCGGCCTGCGAGATTGGAGCCGAAGCGGCTCTGTGCAGCGTGGTTCGTCCACAGGATGTTCAGCTCTCTGTCCATCATGCTCATGTGGTCGCCGATGGACTGTAGCATGGCATCGAGCTTGCTCTGGCTCTCGCGGAGGGCCTGTTCCGTGCGTTTCTGCTGGGTCATGTCGCGGAACAGGCCGAGGATGCAGGGGCGTCCCCCGAGATTGATGGCCGACGCGTTGATCCACACCGGCACCACGGTGCCGTCCTTGCGGATCACTTCGCCGTCGTAGTCGGCGCCACGGCCCCGCTCGACGTGGTCCTGGAACTTTCCACGGTACTCGGCGTTCTTCTGCGGGGGGTGGAGGTCGGCCTGGTGCATCCCCACGATCTCGTCGTAGCTCTTGCCCAGGAGCTCCTGACCGGCGCGGTTGACGTCGAGGATGCGGCCGGTGCGGGCGTCGGCCAGGAAAGCGGCGTCGTTGAGGTTCTCGAACAGCAGTCGGTATCGCTGCTCGCTCCGGCGCAGCTCGTCCAGGGCCCGCTGCCTCTCCGCGACGAGGCGCTCGCGCCCGACCACGCTGCGGATGGTGACCGGGAGGCGCCAGATGCGTTCGGGGGACTTCACCAGGTAGTCTGCGGCGCCGCGCTTCATGGCCTCCACGGCGAGCTCTTCGGAGCCCGTGCCCGTGAGCACCACCACGGGTGCGGCGGGCTGTCGGAGCCGTACGGCGTCGATCACCTGGAGGCCGTCGTAGCCGCAGATATCGAGGTCGCTGAGCACGAGGTCGTAGGTGGCCGCTTCCAATTGCTGTTCGAAGGCGGCCCGCGAGTCGGCCTCGGTGAGGTCGAAGCGGCCGCCCTCGGCGTCGAGGGCCTCCCGCACCAGCTCGCGGTCCAGGGGATAGTCGTCCACGTAGAGGATGCGGATCGGCTCGCCCATGGGCTCGCTCCTTTCCCCTCCCTACCCCTGCGGCTCGGGCGCCTGGCGGGGCAAGCGGAGGCACGCCGTGCATCCCCGATGGGGTGCGGAGCGGATCCACACCTCGCCGCCCAGCAGCTCGGCGGCTCGCCGCACCACGGCCAGCCCGAGGCCGGTGCCCGGATGCTCCTCCTGGGTGTGGAGGCGCTGGAAGGCCTGGAAGACCTTCTCGCGGTGCTGCGCGGGGATTCCGATGCCGTCGTCGCGCACCTCGAGGACCACGTGCTCCGGCTCCTCGCGGCACGTCACCCCCACCTGCGGCTGGCCCCCCGGCTCGCGGTATTCCAGGGCATTGGCCAGGAGGCCCTCCAGGGCCGTCGCCAACAGGTCCTCGTCGGTCCGCAGGGCGGGCATCCGGCGGGGCACGTCCACGGTGGCGCCGGAGTCCGCCACCCGGTCCTCCACGGCGCGGAGGGCGCGGCGCAGGGGCACATCCAGCGACACGAGCTGGCGCTTGACCCCCGCGGCGCCGAGGGAGGCGTAGCGCAGAAGGCCGTCGAGCAGCTCGGCCATTCGGGCGCTGGCGCCCACGATGTTCGCCGCGCACCGCCGCCCCGGCTCGCTGAGCTCCTCGCCGTGGCGCGCGGCCAGGAGCTGGGCGAAGCCGCGGATGGAGCGCAGCGGGGCGTGGAGGTCGTGGCACACCAGGCGGGCGAAGTCCCTGAGCTGGGCGTCGGCCTGGCGCCCGGCGGGCGCGTGCCGCCCCGGGGCGGGGGGAGGCGTGGTCCGTGGTGTGCGGCCCCTCGTCATGCGATGGCTGCCTCGTGTCGGGGACGGGGCTCGGCCCTATCCGTTCTCAACGCTCGGCCACGACGGCGTCGCCGCCGCCCTGGCGGGCCCTGCGGAGGTGCTGCTCGATGCGCTGGCGGAGGTCGTCGACGCGCTCCCCCCGCCGGGGCTGTGTGATACCGATGCTCACGGTGGCGGAGATGATGCTGCTCTCCTTCCCGCCGCGGCACTGCCACTTGGTGCGCCGCACGGCGGCGGCGATCTCCTTGCCGATCTGCTGGCCCTTGCTGAACGTACAGCCGGGGAGGATGAGGCCCAGCTCCTGCTTGCCGTAGAAGCCGACGATGGCCCGGGGGTGTGTCTCGCACTTGTCCTGCACGATGCCCGCCACGCGGAAAAAGAGGGCGTCGGCGGCCAGGTGGCCGTGGCTGTGGTCGATCTCGTCCAGGTGGTCGACCTCCACCAGGCCCACGCACCAGGTGGAGCGGCTCCGCCCCGCCTGGCCCAGCAGGTCGTCCATGCGCTGCTCGAAGGTGGTGCGGGACATCACGCCGGGCAGTCCCTCGCGCAGTGCCTGGTCGCGGGCCTCGCTGATCCCCCGGCCGGCGTCCTCGAGCAGCTCCCCGCTGCGGCTGAGCTGTCCCTCCGAGAGCTCCAGCTCGCCCTTCATCTCCGTGGCCGCCTGGCGCACGGAGCCGGCGGCCAAGCGCACGCGCTGGGCCGTCTGGCGCTGGTCGGCCACCCCCTCCAGGCCGTCGAGAGCCGCGAGCTGCTCGTCCATGGTCTGTTGCGTGCGGGCTCCGCTGGCTCGCAGCGAGGCCACGGCGTCGCCCGCCCGCGAGACCGCCTCGCGCACGTTCTCCTCCTGGCGTCCCACGGCCTCGACGCGACCGGCGTTGAGCAGCAGGGCAAGGGCGCGGAGAGCTGACCACACCACCTCGAGCACGTTCACGCAGCCCTCGAGAGGCTGTGCAAATTGCGCCGTTTGGTCGCGTTTGGCGACCTCGGCGATGCAGTCGGCCACCTCCTCCACGCGCAACGCCAGCTCGTCGGGGTCGTGGAGATGCTCGAGCGCTGGCGGGGCGGGCGACGAGGTCGCTGCCATGGGGAGCCCCCTCCGGCCCAGGTCTTAAATCGTGGTATCGCTGGCGCTTGCGCCGTCCCCTGGCGGCACCCATGGGCGCCGCCACGGGCTCTGCGTCGCCCCGCGGGCCGACGCTCGCCGCAGCGCACCGGGCCTCCCTCCGGCGGACCCCAGGAGGCCAGGCGGACGGAAAAGGGGCAATTTGCGTGCCAACGCACAAAACCCGCAGGACCCGCAAGAGCCCTCGACCCGGCGACCGGCGCGGCGACGGGAGCGCGGGCCTCGTTCCTCCCCGGTCCATCCACCCGGTGGCTTCGCTGCCGGGCCGCCTCCTCGCTCGCCTTGACATTTGCGCCGCCGCTCAGTATACTCGCCGTCGCCCTGGCCGCCTGGGACTCCACTGGGTTCAAGAAAGGGGAACGCCGTGGCGACGAAGCTGTCCATCGGAAGTTGGGCCTATACCTTCGGGCCCTACGAGTCGAACCCCATCGACCTGCCCACCGTGTGCCGCCGCCTGGGCGAGCTGGGCTTCGACGGCGTGGAGTTGGCCGGCTTCCGCCCTCACGCCCACCCCGACGACTATGCCACCCCCGACAAGCAGGCCGAGCTGAGGTCCCTGCTCGCCGACAACGGCCTCGAGGTCTCGGGCATCGCCGCCGACTTCGCCTCCGACGAGCTCGTCCCCTGGCTCAAGCCCGACGCCTATCACCCCACGTTCGACAAGAACGTGGAGTTCTGCAACGCCATCGGCATCCCCGCCATCCGGGTGGACACCGTGGCCCCGCCGCCCGGCCCCACGGGCACCGAGCGGGAGGACGCGCTGAAGAAGTGTGCCGAGGTGTGGAGGGCCTGCGCCGAGCGCGCCGCCCAGGCGGGAGTCAAGGTCACCTGGGAGTTCGAGCCCGGCTTCTGCTTCAACAAGCCCTCCGAAATCGTGGCCATGGCCGAGGCCGTGGACCACGAGAGCTTCGGCATCCTCGTCGACTCCTGCCACGCCCACATGGTGGCCGCCATCGGCGCTCGCCAGCCGGAGCCCGAGGAAATCCTGGAGGGCGGCGCCGTGGAGCTGATCGAGAAGCTCAGCGGGAACATCAACCACATCCACCTCATCGACTCCGACGAGACGCTCCACGGCGAGGAGACCAGCACCCACCGGCCCTTCGGCGAGGGCGTGCTGGACTTCGACCAGGTGATCCCCGCCCTCCTCGACGCCGGCTACGACTCGCCCTGGTGGGTGATCGACCTGTGTTTCTGGCCCCAGGCCTGGGAGGTGACCGAGGCCGCCAAGCGCTTCCTCCAGCCATACATCCAGAAGTACGGAAAGTAGGGGGACCCCTCGATGGCCGACAAGCCCAGCCAGATGAAAGCCCAGGTCTTCTACGAGCCGAACGAGATGCGCCTCGAGGACGTGCCTGTTCCCGAGGTGGGCCCGGACGAGGTGCTCGTCCAGGTCAAGGCCTGCGGCATCTGCGGCTCCGACATCGCCTACTACTTCGGAGCCAGCTCCCTGGAGACCGAGAGCGGCAAGGGGCCGCTGATCCTGGGCCACGAGTTCACCGGCGAGGTCGTCGAGGTGGGGGCCATCCCCCAGGGCCTCGGCCTCTTCCAGCCCGGCGACCGCGTGGTGCTCGACCCCGTCCAGTACTGCAACGCCTGCGACATCTGCTACCGCGGCCACCCCAACCTGTGCGAGAACAAGGCCGTGCTCGGCGTCTCCACAAACGGCGGCTTCGCCGAATACAGCAAGTCCAAGTACACCCAGGTCCATCCCCTGCCCGACAACGTGTCCTTCGAGCACGGGGCGCTCACCGAGCCCCTGGCCTGCGCCACCTACGCCGTGAGCAAGCTGGACATCGAGCCCGGCCACTTCTGCGTGGTCATCGGCCCGGGAGCCGTGGGCCTGATGATGCTCCAGCTCGTCCAGCGCTCGGGGGCCGGCACCGCCGCCCTCCTGGGCACCCGCGACTACCGCCTGGACGTCGGCCAGTCCCTGGGAGCCGGTGTGCTGCTGAACACGGCCCAGGAAGGCTCGCCCCACTACGCCGCCGACCCCAAGGCCCGCATCGCCGAGCTCACCGATGGGAAGATGGCCGACCGGGTGGTCGTGGCCACCGGCTCGGTAGAAGCCATGGAGCTGGCCCTCGAGATCACGGGGCGCAGCTCCGTCATCGTCTACTTCGGCCTCCCCGGCGACGAGGACCGGGTGCGCGTGCCCGCCCTGGACTCCATCCTCTGGGACAAGACGATCCGCTTCTCCTGGCTGGCGCCCGGCACCTGGCAGACGGCCCTCAGCGCCCTGGGCTCCGGGCTGGTGAACGTCGAGCCCCTGGTCACCCACACCTTCCCCCTCGCGGAGCTGGCCGAGGCGCTGGGCAAGGTGCGCGACCGGGAGGACGAGCCCCTCAAGCCCGTGGTCGTCCCCTGATGACCCTTCTGGGAGCGGCAGGGATGCGATTCGGCCTCAACGCCCTGCTCTACACCGCCGAGTTCACCCCCCAGCACCTGGACCTCATCCCCAAGGTGGCCGAGACAGGCTACGACGGTATCGAGCTGCCGTTCATCAACCTCGAATGCCTCGACGCCCCGGCCATCCGCCGCGCCCTCGAAGCCGCGGGCATCGGAGCCACCGCCTGCGCCGTGCTCGTCCCCGGCACCAGCCTCATCAGCGAGGACGACACCGAGCGCCAGGCCGCCGCACAGCGCCTCCGCCAGTGCATCGACCTGGCGGCCGAGATGGGAGCCGAGGCCGTGGCCGGCCCCCTCTACGCCCCCGTGGGCCAGCAGGCCGGCCGCCGGCGCACCGACGCCGAGTGGGGGCGAGCCGTCGAGGGTCTGGGGGCCGCCGCCGAGCACGCCGCCGCGGCCGGCGTGAGCCTCGCCATCGAGCCCATCAACCGCTTCGAAACCTACTTCCTGAACACCGCCCGCGACGCCCTGGCCCTCCTCGAAGCTGTCGACCATCCCAGCCTCTTCGTCCAGGTCGACACCTTCCACGCCAATATCGAGGAGAAGGACACCGCCGCCGCCATCCGCGCCTGCGGCTCCCGCCTGGGCCACGTCCACGCCTCGGAGAACGACCGCGGCACGCCCGGCACCGGCCAGGTGTGCTGGGACGCGGTGTTCGCCGCCCTCCGCGAGGTGGGCTACGACGGGTGGGTGACCATCGAGAGCTTCGCCACCGACATCGCGGAGCTGTGTGCCGCCGCCATCTGGCGCGACATCTACGACTCCACCGAGGCCCTGGCCAAGGAGGGCCTGGCCTTCCTTCGCCAGAAGGCCGGGGCCGCCTGAGAACCCGGAGATCCCGAGTCAGCCCGGAACTCCTTTTCCATTAGGAGGCACGCGCGATGCCCGAGGAAAACAAGGTGTGGTTCGTGGGGGTGAAGGGGGAGCGCAAAGGGCCGTTCACCACCGAGGAAGTGAACGGCATGATCGCCGAGGGCCAGGTGACGCCCCGCGACGTGATCTGGAAGGAGGGCCAGGAGGACTGGAAGCCGGTGGCCGAGCTCGAGGAGTTCGCCGAGGCGGTCAAGGCCGCCCCGCCGCCGCCCCCCGCCGCCGCCGCTGGCCCCACCCCCGTGGGCGAGTACTTCAACAGCCTGTGGACCGACCTGCGCTCCGTGGGCGCCGACCCCGACCAGGGCCTGGGCGCCGTGGCGGAGAAGCGCTCGCCGTGCTTCGCCCTCACCTGGATCGTGCTGGGCGTCCTGGTCTTCTCCTTCCTCTCCCTCCAGCGCTCGATGCCCATCGTGCTCCAGGCGGGCGAGACCAGCGTCAAGACCTTCCAGCTCGTCGGGCCCGACGCCTACGAAACGGACCGGATGCGCCAGCCGGAGAGCCGCGGCACGCTGTTCCTCAAGGGCCTCCTCCACGGGGTGATCGTCTACGGCATCTTCTTCGGCATCCTGATGCTGGCCACGGTGCCCATCCTCAAGAGCCAGGCCAACTGGCAGGACGCGCTCACGGTGCTGGGGGTGGCCTCCATTCCCACGGTGATCATCGGGCTCCTGACCTTCGCCCTGGTGTGGATCCACCCCTTCCTCATGATCCTCATCACCCTGGCGGTCGTGGCCAGCATGCTCTTCTTCTACGAGGCCCTGCTGCGCACCAGCAAGCTGAGCAAGCGGGCCACCCTCTACGCCGTGCCCGTGGTCTACTTCGTCTCGCTGCTCCTCTACGCGCTGCTCCGCCTGGCCATGGCCTGAGCGGCAGGCCCTAAGGAACGTGAAAGACGCAGCGGCCGGCACCGTCGGTGCCGGCCGCTGTACACGGGTCTCGGGAGAATCGCCGGACGCCCTGCCCTACTCGGTCCTGCGGCGGCGCAGCTCCTCCCTCTCCTCGGCGACGTCGGCCCCCAGGCGGCGGGCCAGCTCGAGCTGCTCCCTGGCCCTGTCCAGGTAGCCCACCTCCATCAGCAGGCGCGCCACCCACAGCCGATGGTCCTTGTCGTCCTGGCCACCGGCCTGGACGGCGAGGCGGACGGCCGCCTCGGGCCCTATCTGGGGCCACTCGAACTTCTGCTCGCCGTACTGCGTCTCGCACAGGATGCGGTCCTCATCGGCATCCACCAGCTCCCCGTCGGCGCCGGGGAAGCGCAGGTCGCGCATCTTCAGCCGCGGCAGGGCACCGTCCACCGCGTCGATCATCTTCTTCTTCAGGGCCACCAGGCCCCGCAAGCGCTCGATGCGAGCCGCCAGCAGCTTCTGGTACTTCTCGTACTTGAAGTCCAGCTTGGAGGCCAGGTCGAGGGCCTTGCGGAACTGCCACAGGTCCACCTGCTCCTCGACGGGGGCCATGCGGGCCCTGTAGTCGGCCTCCGCCTCGTCCCATTTCCTCTTGTAGATCTCCTCGGCTCGCCGCCGGGCCTCGTCCACGAAGCCCTGGACGGAGTCGTGGCGGCCGTAGCTCTCGGCGATGCCCAGGTAGATGTCGCGGGCCGGGTCGTAGCGTCCCTGGCGCACGAGGCGCTCGGCCCGGCTCTTGCTGGTCTCGAAGGCGGTACGAGAGCGGCGGAGCAGCTCGTCGATGTAGTCCTGGCCCTGGATGAGCAGGGAGTGGTCTTCCCAGTGGTTGAGCACTTCCTCGACGGACTTGATGGCCTTCGCCCAATGGCCTTTCTCGGCGTGCTCCTCGGCCAGGCGTCGGGCGGCTCGGAAGCTGCGCTCGACCTTCTCCCCACGGCTCAGGGGTCTCGCCTCCCGGTCCTCGGGCCGGGTCTTGTGGCCCAACAGGTCGTAGGCCTTCTCGGGGGGCAGGAGGCCTTCGCCTCCCTCCTCCTCGGCCTTGCCCCCGCCGGCCGCGTCGCGCAGCACCACCCGCTCGACCTCGGGGCGGGACCGCTCCTTGGTGTCCGAGGAGCCGGAGACGACCACCACGATCACGAAGATCAGGAGGGCCACCAGCCCCCCGCCGATGGACAGCGCCAGGGCCACCTGCCGCTCGGTGCGGTGGCGGCGCTGGAGCCGCTCGATGCGGGGGTCCTTCTCCGGCGGCGGCCTGCGTCTCGAGCTGGGCACGACGACCTCCTCGTAGAGAAGCGCTCTGCCTCCCCCGTAGCTATTCTATCCCTGGCCCACGGGGAGTCAACCCGCGGGCACGGGGAGGCTTGACTCGCCGGGGCCAAATGCCTAGGGTGGAGCCCAGCGCTTCCACCTGCATTGTGAGGAGATGCCCGTATGCTGCACGTGGATCTGGAGGGCAAGACGGCCCTGGTCACCGGCTCGAGCACGGGAATCGGCCGGGCCATCGCCCTGGCCCTGGCCCGCAACGGCGCCGACGTGGCGGTCAACTACCGCTCCAGCGAGAAGGAGGCCAGGGACGCGGGCCAGGAAATCGAGGGCCTGGGCCGGCGGTGCGTCGTGGTCCAGGCCGACGTATCGAGAAAGGACGACGTACGGCGGCTCTTCCAGGAGGTGGAGGCGGCCCTGGGGCCGCGGCTGGATATCCTGGTGAACAACGCGGGCTCGCTGGTCCGCCGGGAGGCCATCGCCGAGATGGCCGAGGAGACCTTCGACACGGTCGTGGCGGTGAACCTCAAGAGCGTGTTCCTGTGCTCCCAGGCCGCCATCCCCCGCCTGCCCGACGAGACCGGGCGGGTGGTGAACATCTCGAGCATCGCGGCCCGCAACGGCGGCGGCCCGGGGGCCAGCATCTACGCCTCGGCCAAGGCCGCGGTGAGCTGCTTCACCAAGGCCCTGGCCAAGGAGCTGGCGCCCCGCGGCATCCGCGTCAACGGCATCGCCCCGGGGGTCATCGAGACCCCCTTCCACGAGCGATTCTCCAGCGCCGAGACCATGGAGATGTTCCGCCAGAAGACCCCCCTGGGGCGCAACGGCCAGCCCGACGAGCTCGTGGGAGCCGCGCTCTACCTCGTCTCCCCAGAGGCCAGCTTCACCACCGGCGAGACCATCGAGGTCAACGGCGGAATGCTCATGGACTGACCCTCTCCCCAGGAAGCGCCCCATGGAACCCTATCTGCTCGACGGAGCCCGCACCGCCTGCCAGACGGTGGCCGAGGACAACCCCCACGTGACGGTCCACAAGGAGAAGATCGCCGACTACGCGGCCTCCCTGCCCCTCGACCGCGCGGCCCAGCCGCGGCACAACCCCGAGTGCCACTACCTGGGCCACGGCGACGACACCGCCGCCTTCTTCCTGGTGCTCGACGCGGTGAACTTCGGCTCCGGCTACCATCCCCACGTTCGCAAGCCGCCGGGCCTCTCCGGCTACTTCTCCCTCGCTTCCTCCCTCACCCGCTACTTCGAGACCGAGGGCGCGCCCTCGGCCCAACGGCTCCAGGAGCTCGCCCCGGAGGACTGCGCGGCCATCTTCGGCCAGGACAGCGCCGACGAGGTGGCGGGCGAGCTCGTGGAGCTACAAGCCACGGCGCTCAACCACCTCGGCGACTACCTGGCCAGGCACTTCGAGGGCAGCTACGCGCGGCTCCTGGAGATGGCCCACCACTCCGCCGAGGAGCTGGTGAAGCTGCTCATCGAGATGCCCTTCTTCGACGACGTGGCGGAGTACGACGGGCTGATGGTGCCCTTCTACAAGCGCGCCCAGCTCGCCGCGGCCGACCTCCACGTGGCCTTCGACGGCCACGGCTGGGGGCGCTTCGACGACATCGAGCGCCTCACCATCTTCGCCGACAACGTGGTGCCCCACGTGCTGCGCACCGACGGTATCCTGGTCTACACCGAGGAGCTGGCGGCCCGCATCGACGCCGAGGAGCCGATCCCCGCGGGCGCGCCCGAGGAGGTCGCCATCCGCGCCTCGGCCCTCCACGCCGTCGAGCTCATGGTCCAGGCTCTCCAGCAAGCGGGCACCACCGTGATCCCCATGAAGCTCGACTACCTGCTGTGGAACCGCGGCCAGGAGCCCGCCTACAAGCAGGCCGCGCCCCGTCACCGCACGCGCACGGTCTTCTACTGAGGTGGGGCGCGCCCCGCCGCGTCGCGCAGGCGGCGGGCGATGGCCTGGCGCAAAGCGCGGGCCAGCAGCTCGCGCGTCCCGGGGGGCAGGTCGTCCGCACGGAGCTCGAGCTGCACGCTGACGCCGTCGCCGAGCTGGAGCCTCGCCGTGCCCACGAGCCGCCCGGCCCGGCGGGGAGGGGGCTTGCCGCGAGGGTCGGGTACCAGGTGCACCGTGCCCCCCTTGACCTGCATCCTGCCGCCGGCGGCCCTGGCCAGCCACTTGAGGGCGTGGGCGAGGGTCATCTCCTGGGCCCGCAGCGACACGCGGCGGTCGGCCAGGGCAGGGTCCACCACCACGGAGAGGCCTGCGAGGCGAGCGACCAGGGCCGCGGCGTCGCCGAGCGGGGTGCGAACGAAGTCGAAGGTCACCCGTTTCGTTTTCAGGGCCTCGGCGATGGCCTTGTTGCGGCCCGCCTTGGCCTCGCGACCCGTGGCCGGCCGCTCGGCGGCCGCCCCGGCGCCTACTATGGCGAGCAGGCAGCCGAGGGCGAGGGCAGCCGGGCGGCTCACAGGCGTCCCTCCCGCTCGCGGGGCTCCTCGCGCTCCCTCTCCTCTCGTTCTCTTTCCTCTTGTTCTCTCATTTCCCGTCTCCGTCTCTCCAGTTCCCTGCGTTCGCGCTCCTCCTCGCGCTCCCGCTCGCGGCGTTCGAGCTCTTCGAGCCGTCTTCCGACCTCTCCGAGGCGCTGGGCCACGGACAGGTGGAGGAGTTCGCGGAGCATGTCGCGGGTCTCGGGCCCCAGGTCGTCCTCGTAAAGATTGAGTTCGACGGTGATTCCCTCGCCCAGGTGCAGGACGGCCTTGCCCAGGGGCCGTCGGTAGCGGAGGGCCTTGGCAGCCTTGAGCCTCCGTGCCTCGGCCTCGGCGCGCAGGGCGGCGAGCTTGGCCCGGGCTTTCTCCCCGGGTTCCTCGTCGCCTCGCCCGCCGCCGGGCTGCACGTAGATGGCGCCGTCCTTGACCTCCATCCTGGCGTTGGCGATCTTGAGCATCCACTGGAGGGCCGCGCCGGCCTGCATGTTCTTCACGCGGAGGGTCAGCGGCACGTCGTCGTCGACCTCGGGCGCGACCACGAGGTTGACATTGAGGGCCTGGCGGAGGAACTTGAGGGCGTCGCGGAGGGGGGTGTCGACGAACTCGAAGCTCACCTGCTTTTCCTTGAGGAGGCGCTGGATGGCCCGGTTGGCCTCCTCCTCGCCGCGGGCGCCCTCCCTCTCCCGGGGCTCGGCCTCTTCGCCCTCCGCGGCCCGTGCGGCGGGAGCCAGGGCGCAGACTCCAAGGGTCAGGGCGGCTACGACCAGCACGCGCGTGTTCCTCATCGCTTCCTCTCCTCACAGGTCATCGAATGCGAACGGCCAGCGAAGGCCCTTCCCCGCCCGACGATACCCAGCAGGCCATGCTGGGGACGGCCTCGTGCTCCTCGCCCTCGGCCTCCAGGTCGGGCTCGACGGGGCGCGAGGCGATGGCCACGGCGCCGTTGACCCGGGCGATCATCACACATCGCTGTGCTTGGGCGGCGGACGGCAGCCGCACGGCGAAGCTGGCCGCCTCGGGGGCCTCTTCCGCCGCGGTGCCGGCCGGGCGGCCGGGCGACCGGGCGGCCTGGGGGCCGGGGCGGCGACGGGGCGAGGCGACGTGGAGCGCCAGGCCGGCTCCGAGGGCGAGCACGGCGGCCGCGGCGAGCCCCAGGCGAAGGCGCCGGCGGGCCCTGCGGCGCGCTCGCGCGACGGCCACCACGGCGTCGGCGAATCCAGGGGGCGGGCCCTGGGGGGCGGCCCGCTGGAGAAGCCGCTCTAGCCTGCCATCGTCTTCTCTGGCCACGACTTATGGCTCCTGTAGGAAATCGCCCAGGCGCTTGCGCAGCTCGGCGCGGGCGCCGTGGAGCCTCACGCGAAAGGCCTCGGGCGAGCAGCCCAGCAGCTCGGCGGCCTGGGCGGAGGTCACCTCGCCGTCCATGGCGAGGGCCAATGCCTCGCGGTGGATGGGCCTGAGGGCCGCGATGGCGCGGTCGACGGCGCGGCGAAGCTCCTGGCCCATGGCCTCGTCCTGGGGGGTCCTCCGATGCTCGGGTTCGGCGTGCCTGGGCGGCTCTCGCCGCCAGCTTCGGCGAGCGGTGCGCACCAATATGGTGCGCACCCAGGCTCCGAAGGCCTCGTCGCGGCGGAGCTGGCGGATGCGCAGGAAGGCCTCGACGAAGGCCTCGTGGGCCAGCTCCACGGCCCGCTGGCGGTCGCCGGTGAGGGCCCAGGCGATGCGCACCAGGCCCGCCTCGTGGGCGGCGACCAGGCGGCGCCACGCCTCCTGCGAGCCGGCGCGGGCCGCGGCGACTACCTGGGCTAGCTCGCGCTCCGCCGCCATGGGCTTCTGGCACCGTAGGTACGTGGGCCGCGCGGCCCGAGTGTTAGCGACTTTGGCCGTCCCAGGCGTCTCCTCAGCGAGCCAGCAGGGCGAGCAGGAGGACCAGGGCGGCGGCGAAGGCCGCGAGGCCCACCACCAGGGCCGGCCGCCGCCGGGCGAGGAAGGCCAGATGGGTCCACATGGCCCGGCCAAGCCGAGCCTTCGACCGCCCCGCGGTGCGCGCCGCCAGATGCCCGGGGATCTCCTCGATGCGCAGGCCGCGGTCGAAGGCCTGGCTGAGGATCTCGAGGTGGATTTCCTTGCGGTCCTCGGTGAGAGCCAGTTGGCGAAGGGCCTCTGCGCGGTAGCCGCGGACGATACACGTCGAGGTATAGAGGCGCTGCGGCCAGGCCAGCCGCAGGAGGCGGTTGCCCAGCCGGCTGGCCAGGAGCCGGGCCGGGGGGACGCCCTGGGTGCTGCCCCCCGGCATGTAGGCGGAGACGAGCACGATGTCGGGGGCCTGCTCGCCGCGCAGGGCGTCGTAGACCCGCAGGATGTGGGAAGGCTCGTAGCTCAAGTCGAAATCGATGGTTACGACGAAGTCGCCCCGCGCGGCCCGGAACCCGGTCCGCAGCGCCCTGCCCCGCCCCGCGTTGGGACGGTAGCCCACCACCCGCAGGCGGCGCTCCCGGGCCGCGAGGCTCTCGGCTCGGGCCCGCGAATCGTCCGTGCTCCCGTCGTCGACGATGACCAGCTCCCAGGTGCCCGGGAAGTCGGCCAGCGCCTGGCCCACCCGGCGCACCGTCTCCGAAACGGTTTCCGCCTCGTTGAAGATCGGCGTCACGACGCTGAGGTCCACCCGCTCGGGCCGTTCGGCATTCGTCATGGGGGCGCTCGTCCTCGGCCGACGGTCACCGGGATCGCGATCCTCAGCACCGGACCTTATACCACGCGACCCCGATCAATACCAGCAGGAGCCCGACGCCGGGAAGGACGTGTGGGATGGCGTGGCCCACCAGGTAGGAGAGAGCCACCGCTTGCGTCTGGCTGAGCGCGATGCCCACCGTGACGAGCAGCAGGGCCCGCCGCCGGCGCCGATCTGTCCCTCGCCCCCACAGGTGGCACACCGCGGGGATCAGCGGCAGCAGCGCCACCAGGCTGTAGTGGTAGGCCTGGCGGGGCACGGCGACCATGAAGGGGAAGTAGAAGAGCATCCTCGCCGTGGCCTCCCGCTCGTCCCGCCGCCCCCGCTTGACGTAGTCGGCGCAGGCGGCGGCGAGCAGCAGGGCCAGGAAGACCACCGTCCCCGCCCACTGCCAGGCCTTCACACCCAGCGGCAGCCCCAGACCCTGCGCGGCCAGGCCGAGGTAGGCGAAGGTGCAGGCCACGCTGCCGTTCTCCCGCCACTCGAAGAGCGCCCCGCGCTCCACCGCGCGCCGAGCGAACTCCGCCCACCCCATCGGCGCCACGAGCACGCACCCCGCCAGCGCCAGCGCCGCCGCCGCAACGGCGCGCCGCCGACCCTCGATGAGCAACGGCACGAAGAGCAGCAGCGGGTAGACCTTGGACGCGATGGCCAGCGCCGCGAACAGCCCCGCCGCCACCGCCCGGCGCCCGCGGCACCACACGGCCAGCACCATCAGCGCCAGCACGAACCCGTCGATGTTGCCCCGCTCAAAGAGGAAGTAGAAGGGGTAGCTCAGCCCCACCGCCGCCAGGCCCAGGGCCAGCAGCCCCCAGGCCCGCCGCGCGTCCCCGCGGGCGAAGCTCGCCACGGCCAGCCCGTAGGCCCCCAGCACGGCGACCGCCATGGCCGCCAGCACGCCCCCCAGGGCGCTCGGGAACGGCAGCAGGCTCAGCGGGGCATTGACCAGGGCGGGCAGCGGCGGCGTGACGTAGCGGACGACCGCGTAGGGGCTCTTGCCCGCCAACACGGCCCTCGACGCCTGGTAGAAGTCGTGGTAGTCGAGCCCGTAGTCGAAGGCCGGCGAGGGCGTGACATAGGTCAGCGATCTTCCGCACGCCAGTGCCCACAGCTGGAGGACGCCCATCTGGGCCACCAGGATGGCCGCGATGAGCGCGGCGGGGAAGATCGGGCGCTCGCGCACCGTGAGGCCCCTGAAGCCCTGGGAACGGTCGGCCGGTAGCAGGAGATTATGCAGCCCCGGGCGGGAAATGCAATCCGCGATGGCGGGGTCGTGGCCGGCGGCGGGTCGCCCGGCCCGGGCCCAAGAGAAAGGCCGTCCGCCCTGGGGGCGAACGGCCTTTCGAGGATAGCTCCGGCAACGACCTACTTTCTCGCCGGGTATGGCAGTATCATCGGCGCCGTGGGCTTAACTGCCGTGTTCGGAATGGGAACGGGTGTGGCCCCACTGCTATGGTCACCGGAAAGCTTGGTAGAGACGAGTATGGATAGCGGGGCGCGGGGCGAGCGCTGGCACTGGGTGAGAGCGAAGGAAGTGTCGCGGTCAAGCCGCTTGGCGGATTAGTACCGGTTTGCTGAGGACATTGCTGCCCTTACACGTCCGGCCTATCGACCAGGTAGTCTTCCTGGCGCCTTCAGAGGGACCTTTCGGTCCCTCAGGGATACCTCATCTCGGAGGGGGCTTCCCGCTTAGATGCTTTCAGCGGTTATCCCTTCTCGACATAGCTACCCAGCGGTGCCCTTAGCAGGACAACTGGCACACCAGAGGTCGAGCAACCGGAGTCCTCTCGTACTACCGGTCGTGCTCCTCAAGTATCCTACGCCCATGGCAGATAGGGACCGACCTGTCTCACGACGGTCTAAACCCAGCTCACGTACCGCTTT
>JBKHIY010000210.1:0-3148 GCA_046538415.1 Candidatus Brocadiia bacterium
TCGCCGCTGCAATAGCCGCGCCGAACGGTATTGAGCCCCCCCTCCCATGCGCGGTAAAAGATTGTAAAAGTGGCGAAAAAACCGGGCGGGAGGCCCCAAGCATCGAAGCGATACGCCCTTACGCCCCTACGCCCTTACCGCCCCTCTCGTCGCGCCGCCGAGGCCGACGCCCCTCACACGGTCCCCCGTCAGGACGAGCGGGAGCCAGCGGCCCGGCCCAGGCTGCGGAGCGGGTGACGGATGGCGGTCGCGTGCTCTCTCGCCGGGCCCTGCGACGTCGCCCGGCGGCTTTTCGCGGCCCGCAGCCGCGGCCCTCCGTCGCCCCCTTCGGGGGCTCTCGGTCTTGGGGGCCGCCATGCCCTTCGGGCGTTCAGGAGGGGCGGCGCCGCGAGAGAACCCGGCCTGCTGGCGCGCGAGCCGCCTGTCCACCGCCCTCCCTCCTCTCGGCCCGAGCGGGCGAGCGAGGCGTGCGGGGCGCGGGCTGGCTGGCCCCCGCGCCCGCGGGGTTGCGGTTGCACGACGTGGCACCATCTGCCCCGCTGGCGGCTGGCCCCCGCGCCCGCGGGGTTGCGGCTCTCGGCGTGCCCTTTGCCAATGCCGGTCCTCCGGGCCCTCGGAGCGGGGGACGGAGTAAGGCCCACAAGCCGACGGTCCGCCGCCACCGACGCGCGAGCTCGCCGGGCGAAACCCCCGAAGGGCGTGACGGAGTAAAGCCCGCGGTGGAGCGAAGACCACCGCACGGCCCGTAGAGCGCCGGCCCGCGAAGCGGGCGAGGGAGGGGCGCGAATGCTGTGGCTGCTGCTCGCGGCCATTACGGTTTAGCGCTAAACCGTAATAGCCAGCAAGACACGGGGTGGCAACCCCTTACGCCTCCGGCGGGGCTGGCTCCGGTGCGGGGCGCGGCTGCCCCAAGGCTCAGGCCCCGGGCTACCTTCTGCCGCCGCTGCGCGGCTGGCTCGTGACGCGAAGCGGCGCCCCCTCGTCCCCACGGCCCCCCTCGTCGGGACGCCCAGGCATTCCAGCTGGCCAGCGACGCCGACGCAAGAGGACGCTCAGGCCTCCGCCTCGCGGCCGGCCACCGACGGAAGGCGGCGGGCCAGGAACAGGCCGAGCAGGACGACGTAGAGCGGGCCCAGGGCGAAGCGGTTGCGGTGGTTCTCCCCCACCTCCAGGGCGTTGCCCACCACGGTCACGTAGACGATGGTGACGCAGGCGAAGAGCACGGTGAGGCCCAGGGCGCGGCCCTCGCCCCCGCGGCGGAGGGCGCGGAAGCCCACCACGAGCCCGTAGACCGTGAGCACCGGGCAGGCGACCACCAGCACCAGCGCCGCGTTGAGCGCCTTGCGCCCCGGGCCGCGCCGGGACTCCTCCGAGACCACCTCCTCGCTCTGCGGCCACGGGTCGAAGCGCACCCGCCCCAGGGCCACGCTCCAGGCCCGGTCCAGTCCCGCCACTTTCTGGCGGTTGCCGCGCACCCAGAAGTAGTCGGTGGCGGGCATGAAATAGCGCACCCAGGCGTCGAACAGGCCGCGCAGGTAGGCCCTGGGGCGATGGCGGACCACGGCCACGGCGTCGCGAAGGTAGATGCCCGCCACGTCGATGTAGGCGGCGTGGTGGAAGTTGGGCGCGCCGATCCGCTTCCGCCGCTGATCGAGCACGCGAACCCCCGCCGGCTGGAGCGGGGCCAGGCAGGGCTCGTAGGCCTCCAGGGGCCGGAAGGGCGCCACCAGGGCCAGCGGGGAGAGGGTGCCGCGGGCCACCATCTCGGCCCGCCGCTCGCGCGGCACCTTGAGCGTGGTGATCCGCGCCACGTTCATCCCCAGCCACGTGCTGCTGGTGAACTGCCCGAAGAGCCACAGGTTCTTCCCGTACCACAGCGCCACGGCCAGCAGGGGCACGGCGCAGGCCGCGGCCACCCGCCTGCGGCGGCCCGGCATCCCCACCAGCACCAGGCCCGCCACGACCGCCAGCCACGCCAGGTGGAACAGGCTGCGCGTGAGCGCCAGGCACCCCAGGAGCGCGAAGAAAGCCGCGCCCGCCCAGCCCCGCCCGCTCGACGCGAAGCCGTGGAGGGCCAGGGCGGCGAAGCACAGCAACGCCGCCACGGGGTAGTCGTAGAAGAGCCAGTGCTCGTAGATGACGCACGCCGGGCTGGCCGCGAACAGCGCCGCCAGGGCTACGCTCGCCTCCCGCCGGACCCCGAGTCGCATCAGCACCCGGCACAGGGCCAGGGCGAGCCCCAGCCCCAGGAGGGCGTAGACCGCCTCGCACGCCGCCACCAGGTGGCCGGGGCAGGCCTTGAGCACCAGGCCGAGGAAGAGGTTGAACAGCGGCGGCTGGCTGTGCAGGTGCACCAGGCTCCGCGCCAGGTCGGTCCGCAGGAGCACAGGGTCCACATACTGCCAGAACCAGGCCAGCGGCGTGGCGTCGAAGCGCACCCCCGCCGCGCGGTAGGCCAACCGCGACAGGCCGAAGAGAGCCGCCGCCGCCGCCAGCGGCAGCCAGCCCGGGCTCTCCACCCGGGCTCTCGACCGGGGGTCCGCTTGGGAGCGCATGGACGCGCCTCTACAGGGTCGGGGCCGCGCCGTCTCTAGGATCGCGGCTTGCTGACCAGGAGGCCGGACTTCGACCGCCCGCCGCGCCACAGGTCGTACTGGGGGTCGGCGTAGCGGTCGAAGAAGCGGCGGAGACGCTCGTCGAGCCGGGAGCGGGTCGCGGCGTGCGCCGGCTCATCGAAGAGGTTCCTGGTCTCGCCGGGGTCGCGAGCGAGGTGATAGAGCTCGTCGGGGCCCCCGGGGTGGCGGCGGATGAGCTTCCAGTCGGCGGTGCGGATGGCGCGGGTGTTCTCGAACTCGTAGAAGACCACGTCGTCCCAGGCGACCATCTCGCCCCGGAGGAAGGGGGAAAAGTCGCGGCCTGGCGAGGGCGGCTTCCCGGGCATGCGCTCGCCCAGGCCCAGGGCGCTGAGGAAGGTGGGCATGAGGTCGCAGGTACACACCATCCGCTCGCACACGGCGCCCTCGGGCACGGTGCCCGGGAGGCGGGCGACGAGGGGCACGTGCATCGTCTCGTCGAAGGCGTGGAGGGGCCGCGTGTGGTCGCCCATGCCCCAGATGCCGTGCTGGCCGCCGCCCCAGCCCTGGTCGGC
>JBKHIY010000102.1:0-14274 GCA_046538415.1 Candidatus Brocadiia bacterium
CACGGTTCGGAGGGAGGGGAGGCCAGGCAACTGGCCTTCCCTACCCCTATCTAGTGTGCCAGGGCCCGCTCGATGTGTTCGGCGGCCCGGGCATCGAGGTCGCGTGCCTGGCGGATGATGGGTGCAATGTGGCGGCGGACCTCTGGCTCGGCGAGCTTGCGCACCTTGTCCTCGTCGTGGCCCTGGCCGCCCACGCAGCCCCATACCTTCCACATCAGGTCGTGCTCGGCGGCGCAGCAGGAGGCGGCGGCGTAGAGCTCGGGGGCGTCGAAAGCGCAGTCCGCGGCGGCTTGGGCCAGGAAGATGGCGCCGTACCAGCGGCCCTCGGCGATGACCAGCGCCGCGTCGTCGTGGACCACGAGCCGCTGGCGGAGGGCCTCGAGGTCCTCGGTGGCGAACTCCTCGTCGCGGAGCAAGTGCTCGGCCCAGGCGTCGAAGGCGGCGAGGCCATTATGGCGGTCGCCGTATCGGACCGGGGTCCGCATCACCTCCAGCGCCCAGGCCAGCGCATCGTGGTAGACCCCCTTGAGGTCGGGCCGCTTTTGCTTCTCGCCGACGACCATCAGGCTCCACAGGTCGTTGGCCCAGTCTCGCTTGCGGAACATCCCGTTGGGCTCGAAGTCGACTCGTTCGTCGTGCTCCTGGCCGTACTGGAAGTAGTTCCAGCCGACGAGCACGTCGCCGCCCTCGTCGTAGCCGGCGACGATGCACTCCTCGGGCGGTCCGATGACGCCGTGGGCGATGACCGGCCGCCCGTGGGCGATGCTCTCCAGGATCGCCGCGCGGAAGTGCTCTGTGGGGTCGCGGCCCCGCTTGCGGAAGTCGGCGCCGCACGGGGCCTTGCTCTGGTAGCCGGCCGCGGCGAAGCCGCGGCGGAAGGTCTCGGCCGGGTCGTCGCTCACCAGCCAGCTCGCCACGTTGTCGCCGTGCCAGCCCGGCTTCCAGTTCAGGCGGAAGGCGGCGCCCGTGGCCCCCATCAGGTAGGCGTAGCCGCAGCCCAGGCCCCAGTCCGTGCACAGGCCGATCTTGCGGCACCCCAGCCCGTCGCCCAGGTACTCCAGGCAGGCGCGCAGGCAGGAGGGGAAGGGCACGTCCTCGGGGCAGCGCATCCCGCTGTCCTCGCGTCGCTGCATGTCGGGGTAGAAGCCGACGGGCGGGACTCCGTCGAGCACGAGGCGCTTCGGATAGGAGGGCATCTGGCGTTCCCTTCGCGGCGCGTGGGGCCGGCACGCGGAGCGCGTGCAGCAGCCAAGGTGGCGCGGCCCCTAGGTCTGGGGGCCAGGGGCTTCCCCTGGCGCCGGACCCGCCTCGACGTCCAGCAGGACGGGCCGCACGGGGGCTCCGCTGGCCCCCTCGATGTTCAGCGGCACGCCGACGTAGAGCCACTTGCGGGGCTCGCCGAGGAGCTCGGGGGGCACTACCAGGTCCTCGGCGATCCAGATGCGCCTGCGGAGCAGGATCTCGTGGGGCGGGCGGTCGAAGCGCTCGAGGCTGGTGCCGATGGTGTAGTGGTCGATGCCCACACCCTTGAGCCCCCTGGCGCACAGCCATTCCGCCCCCTCGGCGGTGAGGTAGGGCGAGTGGTTGCGCCAGCGGTCCTCGTCCTCGCCCCGGAAGCGGCTCCAGCCCGTGGCCAGGACCAGGATGTCGCCGGGCTCGAGCCGGCCGCGATAGGCCTCCAGGTCCTCCGCCGTGATCTCGTCGTCGTCCTCCTTGGCCGTCAGGTCGGCCAGCAGGCAGGGGCCGATGAAGTGGTCGGGACGGAAGTCCGAGATGGCGCCCCGCTCGCCGTGCAGCAGGTGGCCCGGGGCGTCCACGTGGGTCCCCGAGTGGGTGGTCACGCGGAGGGTCTCGAGGGCATAGCCGTCGCGGTCCACGGTCCGCACCGCCCGCAGCCGCACGCGGGGCGTGCCGGGCATGGCCGGACAGCCGTCGAAAAGGGGCTGGGCGAGGTCGAACACGCGAAGCGGCGAACCCGCCATGGGCGAAAGACTCCGCCGTCCAAGGGCCGAGGAGCGGCTCTCAGTAAACTCCCCCGCCCAGGAGATGTCAATCGCCGTACCGCTCCCTCCCCTTGACACTCCGACCGGCCGGGGCTATCCTGCGCCCGGGCACGGCGACCTGACGAGGAGCGGCTCGAGATGGGCGAACGCCAGGAGGCACAGCGCCAGGAGGTCTTCCGCCACCTCGCCGGCGGCTGGCGGTGCACCCTCTACAACGCCGATTGTGTGGCTGGGATGCGCCGACGCCTCAAGCCGGGCAGTGTGGACGTGGTGGTCACTTCCCCGCCCTACAACGTGGGCGTGCGCTACAAGCGCTACGACGACGCCCGGCCCCGCACCGACTACCTGCGCTGGCTGGGCGAGTGGGCCGACGCGGTGAAGGGGGTGCTAGGCGAGCACGGCTCGCTGTTCCTCAACCTCGGCTCCGTGCCCCGCGACCCCTGGGTGCCCTTCGACGTCCTGGGCGTCCTGCGGCCACGATTCGTCCTCCAGAACGTCATCCACTGGGTGAAGTCCATCGCCATCTCCAAGGCCGACGTGGGGGACACGCCGGGCATCGCCGGCGACGTGGCCGTGGGCCACTACAAGCCCATCAACAGCCCCCGCTTCCTCAACGGCTGCCACGAGTATATCTTCCACCTCACCAAGACCGGCCGCGTGCCCCTGGACCGCAAGGCCATCGGCGTGCCCTACCAGGACAAGTCGAATGTGGCCCGCTGGGCGGACACCGGGGGCAGCGACCGCCGCTGCCGGGGCAACACATGGTTTGTGCCGTACCGCACCATCCGCAGCCGCGAGAAGGACCGGCCCCACCCGGCCACCTTCCCGGTCAGAATCCCGTCCCTGTGCATTCGCCTCCACGGCGTCGAGCGGACCCGCCTGGCCCTCGACCCGTTCCTGGGCATCGGGCACACGGCGCTGGCCTGCCGGGAGCTTGGGGTGGACTTCGTGGGCTTCGAGATCGATGCCGACTATTGGGCCCGTAGCTGCCGGGCGGTGGCCGCCGCCCGGCAGCTGTGGGACTAGGGCCACGAGGCGGCAAGCCCCGAGTGCCGAACTTCCCCAGGAAAGGACAATCGCCGTGACGGTTCCCCGCATGGAGGTCACCCCCCGTGCCCGGCTGGCCGGGCTGTTTCTCATCATCTGCGGTGTCATCGGCGTGGTGGCGGGCATCGTGCCCCTGGTGCTCAACGTGATGCGCCTGCTGGGCTGCACCTTCGGCCTCTCGCCCGAGGGCCTCGAGTCCCACGGGGTGGCGGCCATGGGGCTCAGCGTGCCCTGGGCTATCCTCTCGTGCTGGGATGGGACCTACCTGGGGTCGCTGCTGCTGGCCGGGGGCATCGGCTGGCGGCGGGGCTGGGCGTGGGCCCCGCTGGTCACTTTCCTCTACGCGGTGCACGGGGTGATGGTGGACGGCCTGGACGTGCTGATCTTCGTGGTGGCCGCCACCCCGGGGCCGATGCGGAGCCGGATGATCGTGCTGGACAGCATCGCCGGCCTCGTGGCCCTCTCCGTACTGGTGGGCGTGGTGGCCTGGTGGCGGCGTCAGCGCGCCGCCTCGGCGTGAGCCCCCGCCCCGGGCGGGAGCCGGCGCTCCTCCTCGAGCGCCCAGGCCCGCAGGGTGCCCGCGGCGCGGAGCAGACGGAGCCGAGGGTCGCGAGGCCGAAGGAACGGGGTGCGCGTGATGAGCACCACCGGCCGCCCCATCTCCTCCGTGATGGCCCGCAGCACGGGCACTACCTCGCCCTCCTTGTAGAGGCGGCGCATCCGGGCCGAGCGGCGAGCCCACACCGCGGGGTCGTAGCGGCCCGCCCGGTGGAAGCCCACGCGGTCGGGCACGTAGAGGTCGCGGCGGGCCAGGATGGGCACCAGGGTGGACCGCCCGTCGGCCACCACCACGGTGTCCTGCGGGGTGTGCTCCGCGATCCAGGCGAACACCCCTCTCTCGCCCTCCGACACCCGCACCACGTCGGGCGCCAGCACGTGGTCGACCACGCCGAGCAGCGTGGTGGGCGCCGCCGTCGCTGCCGCCACCCACAGCGCCACCCGTCGCCACCGCGCCAGCCCCGCGCTGCGGTGCCCCACGTAGACCGACAGGAGCACCGCGATCATGGAGAGGAACTTCACGTGCACCTCGTCCACCGCCCGCACCACCAGGAACGCCGCGGCGAAAGCCCCCGCCAGCACCAGCACCCACCGACCCCCCGCACGGCCCCGAAGCCCCAGCAGCCCCACGCACGCCCACAGGGGCAGCAGCCCCACCACCAGCCCCCGCAGGTGCCAGGCGTCGGGCCAGCCCAGGGTCACCAGGGCCTCCCGCTGCGCCGCCTGGCCCACGGCCACGGCCACGTAGGGCAGCACCAGCAGGGCGCTGGCCGCCACCAGGCCCAGGCCGGCCAGGGCCCGCCGCGTGGCCCTGCCGCCGTCGGCCCGCCGATGGGCCCAGGCCCAGAGCACCAGCCCCGCGGCCAGGAGCCCCAGCAGGGCGGTGCCCACCAGGAGGTTGGCGTAGGCGGCGAGGGCGCCCGCCACGACGGCGGCCACGGCGTGGGGCCACCGAGCCCCTCGCACCCACCGCAGCATCGCGTCCACGGCGAAGGGCAGGGCCGCGAGGGTCCAGATATACGGCGTGGCCAGCAGCGCCTTGGTGGCCAGGAAGCCGATCCGCATGTCGTAGCCGTGGACCACGGAGAGGAGGAAGTCGCTCACGTCGCGGCTCAGCGACTCGGCCACCCCCACCTGGCCGCCCATCCAGCGCGCGGCGAGGATCAGCCAGCCCCAGCCGTTCAGCCCTACCACGGCGAGCACCACGGCCAGCGCCGCGCCCCGCTGGCCGGCCCCCAGCCAGCGTGCCAGGCGGGCCACCCCCAGGAGCATCACCCCCAGGCCCAGGGGGCCGAGCCACACCATCACGGTCAAGGGCTCGAGGCCGCTCAGGGCGCTCAGCCCCGCGGCCGCGGCGTTGTAGGCCCAGTGGTAGTGCAGCGGCTGGCCCGCCAGGTAGGGGTCGCGCGGGGGGATGCCGTGGCGGCGCACGGCGTGGGCCAGCGCGGTGTTGCTCATGGCGTCGGCGCGCAGATGCACGTTCGGGTTCACGGCCAGGGGCACGGCCATGAGGCCCACGATGGCGGCCACCAGCAGCAGCAGGCGGGGGGCCAGGCCCTGGCTCACGGCTCGCCCTCCTCCGCGGGGGGCGGACGGCCCGACGGCTCGACCAGGGGGAGGACGGCCACGGAGTGGCGCAGGCCAAGCACCTCGCCCGGCCCCCACCACGCGACCAGGCGGAAGGCCCGCCGCGCGCCCAGCGCCTCGGCCAGCCGCGGACGCCCCCACACCAGCAGGGTCGCGGCCCCCGCGGCCCGCATCTCGTCCGCGATGACCTCGGGGGCCTCCGACCGCGGCGCCCCCGCGTACTTCGCCCCCAGGTAGTAGGCCGTGTGCAGGCCGTTCCACCAGCCCCGCTCGCCCGCCGCCGCCAGCGGGCCGGGCACTCCCAGGGCATCCAGCCTCTCGGCCACCAGGCGGTGCTCCCGCCCTGGCGGGGGCTGGCGCAGCAGCACGGCCAGGAAGCGCACGGGATGGAACCCGAACGAGATCACGGCCATCGCGCCCACCGCCGCGAGCAGCAGCCGCCGCGGGCGAGCCGCCCACGCCCGGGCCCCCGCACGGGGCAACAGGTCCGCAAAATGGAACGCCAGGGCGACCAGCACCAGCATGGGGAACCAGAAGAACCGCGCGTCCTCCGCGAATACGAAAGCGTAGCCGCCGCAGAAGACCACTACCGTGACCAAGACCGCCAGGTAGCGGAACGCCGCCTCCCGCCGTCGCCGCGCCAGCACCGCCGCCACCGGCGCCAGCGCCAGGGCCACCAGGCCCAGGCGAAACTCGTCGGCCCGTGCCAGGTGGCCGACGATGAGCGCCGCGTTGCGGCCCGCGAACCGCACCTGCCGCTCCAGCGCCGCGCGGCTGCCCAGCGGCGAGGGGGTCCGAGGCGGCGATGCCGCGTCGCGGCTCGCGTCCTGCCACACGCTGGGCGCGTCGGCGGGGGGCCGCTCGAGGCCCCGGGGCTGGGGCCGGCCGGGCTCGTCGCGCCAGGGGCCGTAGATGGCGTAGGTGGTCGCTCCCGCGGTGCCGAAGGTCGGGCGCCCGTAGCGGGCGCTGAGCGCGGCCGCCCAGGGCGCGGCGAGGAGCGCAAAGCCCCCCAGCCCCACCGCCCAGGCCCTCGCCAATCGTCGCCACCGCCCGGCCTCGCCCCGCTCGGCCCAGGCCCGCAGGAGCACCAGGGCCGTGAAGTGGACGGCGAAGAAGGGCAGGGCGTACTGCTTGGCCAGGTAGGCCGCGCCCGCCAGGAGCCCCACCCCCAGGGCCCACGGCCACGAGCGCCCCAGGCGCTCGTCGAGCGCGGCGTCGAGGTAGAAGAGCAGGAGCGCGGCCAGAAGCAGGTCCACGCGGTGCTGGGCCGAGAACTCGGCGATCATCAGCGCCCCGCAGCCCGCCGCCGCGGCCCGTGCCCAGGCCCCCGCGCCCAGGCGGCCGGCCAGCCGCCACACGCCGACCACCGCCGCTCCGCCCCACAGCCCGATCCACAGGCGCAGGGCGTAGCGGGGCACCATCCCCAGGGCCACCAGCGGGGACGCCAGCCAGGGGCCGAGCGGCGACCAGTGGCCGAACAGGGCGCGGCCGATGTCCCCCTCCGCCACCCACACGGCCATCCGCAGGTAGCACTCCCCGTCCGAACTCAGCAGGTCGGCGCAGTGGACCTGCACGGCGGCGGCGAGGGCCGCGTAGCCCCCGAGCACCGCCCCCAGGTGGACCCGCGAGTCGGACAGCCACGCCTGGCGCATGGCCCGCTCTCCCCGCTCCAGCGGCTACAGGATGCGGAAGGGGCGTCGGCGGAGGCCCACCCGCACCCGCACCTCGACCCGGCGGCCGTCCCGCTCGAGGGCCACGGGCACCTCGGTGCCGGGGGCGGTGCGGAGGACGGCGGCCTGGAGGTCGCGGGCGCTGGCCATCTCCTCGCCGCCGTAAGCCACGACCACGTCGCCCTCGCGGATGCCGGCCTCGCCGGCGGGGGAGAAGAGGGAGACGTCGGCGACCAGTGCCCCGCTCTCCCGCTCCAGGTCCCGCTCCTCGGCGAGCTCGGGGGTGAGGTCGCGCACCACCACGCCCAGGTGGCCGCGGCGGGGGCGCCCGTGGCGGCGCAGGTCGTCGAGCACGGGGCGAATGAGCGAGGTGGGCACGGCGAACCCGATGTTGTTGGCGGGGAAGACGCCGAGGGCCACGATGCCCACCACCTGGCCGCGGGCGTTGAGGATGGGGCCGCCGCTGTTGCCCGGGTTGAGGCCCGCGGAGACCTGGATGTAGTCCTCCAGGGGGTTGGTCTCCAGTTGGCGGTGCAGGCCGCTGACCACGCCCACGGTCACGCTGCCCGTGAGGTTGATGGGGTTTCCGATGGCCACGATCCAGTCGCCCAGCTTCATCTCCTCGGAGTCCCCCAGCGGGGCCACCACCAGGGGCACCTCGCCGGGCTCGATGCGCAGGAGCGCGACGTCGGTCTCCCGGTCCTCGCCCACGACCTGGGCGTCGAAGCGGCGGCGCACGCCCTCCGCATCGGTCAGCCGCACGGTCAGGCGGTCGGCGTCCTTGACCACGTGGTAGTTGGTCAGCAGCTGGCCCTCGGGCGAGATGAGCACGCCCGAGCCCAGGTGGCGGCGCATGGGGTAGACCACCGCGGAGGGGATGAAGACGGCGAAGGAGACGGCGTCCTCGAGCGTCTTCCGCAGGGGGAAGGGGTTCAGCAGCCGGCCCGTACGGCGGGCCAGTCCCGGCAGGTAGGCCTCGAAGGTCTCCACCCGCACCACGGCGTTGGCCCGCTGCTGGACGATGGCGGGCACGTCGGGGACCGCGTGGGCCTGGTCCTTGGCCCCCTCGGCCGCCCACGCTGGGGGCGCCAGGAGAGCCAGGAGGAGGGCCAGGGCTCGGAGGGCACGGTAGGGTCTCATCGCTTGGGGTCCTCGAAGCGGTACGGCGGTCGCCCCCATTATACCAATCGGCTTGAGCGCCTGCGAAGCCCTGCGCTACACTGTGCGGGCACGAGCGCTCGCGGCGGGGCGGGCGCCGCAATCCAACCACACGGAGGCGAGAGAAGGCCATGCATCCTGCGAGACGCGCAGCGGCGACGGGCACCTTCCTTCTGGCCGCCCTGGCCGGGCCGCTGTGCCCCTGCCGCGGCGGCGAGGCCGCGGCCCGGCGGCTGCTCGAGGAATCGGGCATCCGCGGCGGCCTGGTGGTCCACGTGGGCGGCGCCAGCCCCCAGCGCACCGCGGCCCTGAGGGCCAGCAGCCGCTTCATCGTCCAGGGCCTCGAGCGCGACCCCGCCGCGGCCGCCGCAGCACGCGCCACCCTGGCCCGGCGAGGGCTCGAGGGGCCGGTCAGCGTGGTCCGCTGGGACGGGGAGCGGCTGCCCTACGCGGCCAACACCGTGAGCCTGCTGGTCGTCGAGACGCCGGAGGACCTCGACCGTGCCGAGATGCGCCGCGTGCTGGCGCCCGGGGGCGTGGCATACGTCCGCGCCGACGGCCGCTGGCGCCGCGAGGCCAAGCCGTGGCCCGAGGACATCGACGACTGGACCCATTTCCTCCACGGGCCGGACAACAACGCGGTGGCCCGCGACCGCCAGGTGGCTCCGCCCCGCCACCTCCAGTGGGTCGCCGGGCCGCGCTGGGCACGCAGCCACGACCACCTGGCCAGCCTGTGCGCCGCGGTGAGCGCCGGGGGCCGCCTGTTCGCCATCGTGGACGAAGGCCCCATCGCCTCGGTCGCGGCGCCGCCCGAGTGGAGGCTGGTGGCCCGCGACGCCTTCGGCGGCGTGCTGCTCTGGAAGCGGCCCGTCGAGCCCTGGGAGGACCCCCTGCGGCCCTTCCGCAGCGGGCCCGCCGAGCTGCCCCGGCGGCTCGTGGCCGTGGGCGACCGCGTCTACGTGACCCTCGGCTACGGCCAGCCGGTCACCGCCCTCGACGCCGCCACGGGCCAGACCCTCCGCACCTACGAGGGGACGGCGAACACCCACGAAATCCTGTGCTCCGAGGGCAAGCTCTTCCTCGTCGTCAGCGCCCCGCTGGAGGAGGAGAGCCCCACCACCGGCGAGGTGCTCCGCCGTATGCCCCTGTGGCGGGGGGCCTACGCCGAGTACGTGGTGCGCTACAAGCCCAAGCACATCCGGGCGGTCGACGCCCACAGCGGCGAGCTGGCCTGGAAGCGGGAGGGCCGCGAGTTCGAGAACGTCCTGCCCCTCAGCCTGGCCGTCGGCGGGGGACGGGTCTTCTTCCAGAATCCCACCCACCTGGTGGCCCTCGACGCCGGCTCCGGCGAGGTGCTGTGGCGGGCCGAGCGGCCGGTGGTCCGCCACCGCTACGCCTGGCAGGGGCCCACCGTGGTGGTCCAGGACGGGGTGGTGCTCTCGGCCGACCGCTCGGCCGACAAGCCGGTGCCCACCCGCGGCGAGGAGGGCAGGCTGGAGTGGCTGGTCTCGGCCAACCACCTGCTGGCCGGCGGCGAGCTGCGGGCCTTCAGCGCCGCCACCGGCGAGCCGCTGTGGACCGCTCCCTGCCACGAGGGCTTCAACAGCCCGCCCGACGTGCTGGTGGCGAGCGGCAAGGTGTGGAGCGGGGTGCTCGCCTGGGGCCGGCAGCCGGGGCTCACCCAGGCCTACGACCTGCTGACCGGCGAGGTCGCCGCTCGCCGACCGCCCGACGCGAAGACCTACACCATCGGAATGGGCCACCACCGCTGCTACCGCAACAAGGCCACCAGCCAGTACGTGATCCAGGGCCGCTCCGGCGTGGAGTTCCTCGACGTGAGCTCCGACCGCGCCATCGCCGACCACTGGGTGCGGGGCGGCTGCCAGTACGGCGTGCTGCCGGCCAACGGCCTGCTCTACGCCCCGCCCCACTCCTGCGCCTGCTACATCGCGGCCAAGCTCAACGGCTTCAACGCCCTCAGCGGCCGCCGAGCCCGGCCCTTCGACCCCCAGCCCGACCGCCTGGAGAAGGGGCCCGCCTACGCCCAGGCGGCTCCCCAGGGCCAGCCGGCCGACGAAGACGCCTGGCCCACCTACCGCCACGACCCGGCCCGCAGCGGGGCCACCGAGGCCCCCCTCTCGCCCCAGCTGGAGACCGCCTGGGAGCGCGCCCTGCCCGGCCCGCTGACGGCCATCACCGTGGCCGGCGGCAGGGCCTACGTGGCCCAGCGCGAGGCCCACACCCTCCACGCCGTCGATGCCGCGGACGGCTCGCCGCTGTGGCGCTACACGGCGGGCGGGCGGGTCGACTCCCCGCCCACGGTCCACCGCGGCCTGGTGCTCTTCGGCTCCGCCGACGGCTGGGTTACGTGCCTGCGTGCCCGCGACGGGGCGGTGGCGTGGCGCTTCCGCGCGGCGCCCGAGGCCCGCCAGCTCGTGGCCTACGACCAGCTCGAATCCGTCTGGCCCGTGCCCGGCAACGTCCTGGTGTGCCAGCCCGCGGGGCGCGACCACCCGGTGGCCTACTTGGTGGCCGGGAGGGGCTCCTACGTGGACGGGGGGATGCACCTCTACGGCCTGCACCCGCGCACCGGCGAAGTGGTGGTCGAGCGGCGCATCGACCACCGCGACCCCCAGACCGGCCTGGAGCCGCAGGAGGCCATCCGGGGCGTGACCATGCCCGGCGCCCTGCCCGACGTGATGTCCACCGACGGCGCCTCGGTGTTCCTCCGCCACCTGCGGTTCGGCTTCGACGGCGAATCGCTGCCCGCCGACGTGCCTCACCTGTTCACCGCCACGGGGTTCCTGGACGCCACGTGGTGGCACCGCACCTACTGGCAGGTGGGCACGAGCATGGGCTGCGGCTACGGCGGCTGGCGAAGGGCGGGGAACCGCCGCGTGTCGGGGCGGCTGCTGGTCGTGGCCGGCGAGCGGGCCTTCGGCTTCGGCAGGACGGGCTACGAGATCACCGGCAGCCACCTGGGCCTGCGGGCCGACTACCGCCTGTTCGCCGCGCGAGTCGGCGCCGGCAAGAAGGCCCTGTGGGCCAGGCCCATCCCCTTCTACGTCCGCGCCATGGCCCTCGCCGCCGACACCCTGTTCATCGCCGGGCCGAGCGACATCGCCGACCTCGATGCCGCGCAGCCCGAGAGCCCCGTGCACCTGTGGGCCCTCGCCGCCGCCGATGGGACGCCGCAGGCCGAGCACCGGCTCTCCGCGGCCCCCGTCTTCGACAGCTTCGCCGTGGCCCCCGGCCGCCTCTACCTGGCCACCGCCGACGGGCGGGTGGTGTGCCTGCGGGGCCGCTGAGGGCGGGCCTCAGCGCAGCTTGAGGGTGGAGAGGGCCATCACGGCGAAGAGGGCGGAGATGATCCAGAAACGCACCGTGACCTTCGTCTCGCTGTAGCCCTGGTGCATGAGGCTATGGTGGTAGGGGGCGCGGAAGAAGATGCGGCGGCCCAGAAGCTTCAGACCGATGTAGTCCTGGATGAAGCTGCTGCCCGCCTCCACCACGAAAATCCCGCCCGCCACGAAAAACACGATCTCCTGCTTGACCAGCAGGGCCAGGGTGCCCAGCACGCCCCCCAGGGCCAGCGACCCCGTGTCCCCCATGAAAATGCTCGCCGGGTGGCTGTTGAACCACAGGAAGCCGGCGCCCGCGCCCAGCAGGGCGGCGCAGAAGACCGTCAGCTCCCCGGCTCCCGCCAGGTGGCCGAAGAGCAGCTTGCCCGCCACCGCCGGGTCGCCCACCACGAAGGCGAATACCCCCAGGACCCCGCCCACCAGCATCGAGGGCACGATGGCCAGCCCGTCCAGCCCGTCCGTGACGTTCACCGAGTTCGAGGCCAGCACCATGAACACCACCACCACCGCCAGGTAGGCCCAGCCCAGGTACACTCCCTCGCGGTAGAGCGGCACGGCGAGCGTCCTGGCCACCTGGGGCGGATAGGGCGAGAGCGAGGTGCCGGCGAGGAACAGCACGCCCACCAGGAGCCCGAAGGCGAGCTGCGAGGCGTACTTCCAGTGGCGCGAGAGCCCCTGCTCGTTCGAGCCCCGGCGGATCTTGAGCACGTCGTCGAGGGCCCCGATGGCCCCGAAGTAGACCGCCGCGGCGAGCACGATGCGCACCTGCTGGTTCGCCAGGTCGCACCACAGGAGGGCCGCGCCCAGGAGGCTGGCCAGGATGAGCAGCCCGCCCATCGAGGGCGTGCCCTCCTTGCTGGCCACGTTCAGGCCGCCGAAGTCGCGACCCTGGTCGCACAGCCCCCGGCGCTTGAGCAGCCGGATGATCCACGGCCCCACCACCAGGCTCACCGCCAGGGCGGTCACGAACGCGCCCATGGAGCGGAAGCTCTGGTAGCCGAAGAGCCGGAACGGCCCGAAGGCCTTCTCCAGGTGGCGCAGGAGGTAGAGCATGGAGGGCTCCCGGCGGCGCTAGCGCCGCACGTGGTTCCACCCCGCCTTGGGGTTCAGGTAGAGCGCGGTCAGCTCCTCCGGCGGGGGCTGGTGCCCGCCCTTGCGCACCGTCCGCAGGGCGCGGCCCAGCACGTCGCGGTGGACGAAATACGAGACCGCCCCCTCGGACTGGCGGTCCAGCGAGCGCAGGCGCTCGCGGGCCTGGTCGCGGTAGCGGGGCAGCCGGGTGGCCAGGTGGGCGAGGGCCGCGGCCGCCTGGCTGCGCACCGGCCAGGAGTCGTCGTGGGCCAGCTCCACCAGGGCGGCGAAGGCGGCGTCGCCGGTGCCCAGGTGGCCCAGGGCGCGGGCCGCGGCCATCCGCACCTCGAAGTTCGCCTCCCGCACCCGCGGCCGGCCGTTGGCCCGGTGGTGGCCGTAGAGGAGGTCGAGGCCCGCCGCCTCCAGGTCGGCGTCAGGCGCGAAGAGCGCCGCCAGGGCCCGAGCCGCCTCCGCGCGGACCTCCCAGTAGGGGTCGTCGAGGGCCTTCAGGAGAGCGGCGCGGGTCTCGGCGTCGACCAGGCCCATGCGGGCCAGGGCGGTGGCCGCGTTGCGCCGCACGATGCCCGCCTCCGAGCGGTCGAGCAGCTTCTGGCGCAGGCGGGGCGCGCGGCCTTCGTCGCCGAAGTGGGCGATGAGCTTCACCGCCGCGTTGCGCACCGGCCAGGCGGGCGAGCCCAGCCACCCGTCCACCCGCTGGCCCGTGCCCGGGGGGGCGGGCTGGTCGGAGGCCAGCAGACGGCGGGCCTCGGCCAACGAGCGCTTCCAGCGCAAGGGGAAGAGTGCGGCGAGCAGTCGGCGCAACGCGGATTCCGTCGTCACGGGGGATAGGCTGCGGGGAACGACCGGCCGAGCGGCATCTTAGCAGAGCCCCATGGCGATTGCAAGCGCCGCTTGCGCCTCGGCCCGCGGCTTGATACCCTGGTCCCGGTTCGCCGGGGAGGCTGCGAAAGGCCATGCCATGCGACGCGAAGTCGTCGTCCTCGCTGCTGCCGCCGTCGTGCTCGTCCTCGTCGCCGCCGGCGTCACCGTCCTGCTCAGCGTCGCTCGCCAGGAGAGCGAGTCGCCCCCGCGCGCCGAGGCCGACGCCCCGGAGCCCGATGAGGGCCAGCCCGACGAACAGCCGGCGCCCCAGCCCCAGGGGCCGCCCATGGACCTCCTCGCCCGCGAGGCCGCGGCGGGCGTCGCCGCCGAGGTGGCCCGGGCCGCCGAGCGCGTCTCCCGCCCCGGCCGCTCCCGCGTCGCCCTCCACCGCCGCGACGGGGGCCGCTGGGTGTGCATCCTGGTCGACGGCCCCGAGCGCTACGTCCGCCTCGACCGCGGCCTCAGCCCCGAGCAATTCCCCGCCCTCGAGGCCCAGGGCTTCCGCGCTCCGCCGCCCCACATCGTCCGCGCCACCACCAGCATCTACCGCTCCGTCGCCAAGGCGGCCATGGACTACGACCAGGCCCGCGGCGACCGCATCGTCGTGCTCGTGTGCCCCCGCGACCAGTGGGACGCCCTCGACCTCCGCTGGCCCCCGCCCGCCGGCGAGGCAAGCGATTGAGGACTAGGCACTTGCGGGGGAGGAACCCCTTTCCGGGCAGAACGCGGTTCCTCCCCCGCACCCCCTCCTCCCCAAAGACCCGGGTGCAGGCCCGGGGCGGCAGCCGGCCCGGCCACGCGGCGCGTTCCCCCTCTACCCCTACAAACCGAAGCCCCCCCTCCGGGCGGCCACGAAAAATTGTAAAAGTGGCAAAAAACCTTGGTCGGAATGCCCGAAGTACCTAATCGGCAGAGCCTTACTCCCATTGTAGGCGG
>JBKHIY010000002.1:0-130149 GCA_046538415.1 Candidatus Brocadiia bacterium
TGTCCTACGTCCCCACCCAGATCAGCAACTCCTTCGACTTCTGGATCAGCTTCACCATCGGGGCCTCGCTGGTGATCTTCTACATCGGCGTGGGGGCCACGGTGCGCGCCCTTCGGCGCAGCCGCCGGGAGCGGCGCGAGCACCCCGAGCGGTTCGAGGGCAAGTCGGAGCTTCCCGAGGGCCGTGGCGACGTCCCCCTGTGGAAGGCCCTGAGCGTGTGGGCCAGCACGCAGGTGGTGTTCGTGGTCCTGGTCAAGGTGCTGGTTCCCGAGTTTCCGTGGTGGATTCCCGCCATCTTCGGGTTCGTGCTCTCCCCCATGCAGTCGTACATCAACGCCCGGCTCACGGGGATCACGGGGGGCAGCGGGCGCATCTCCTTCCCCTATCTGCGAGAGGCGTCCTTCTACGGGGCTCAGCTGCTGCGGGGCAAGGCCCTGGGGATCCCCATCTGGTTCGCCCCCATCCCCCTCCAGGACCACGGGCGCTCGGCGGAGATGTTCAAGCAGTTGGAGCTGACGAAGACGAAGTTCAGCAGCGTGGTCTACTCCACCATGCTGGCCTTCGTGGTGATCTGGGTGTGCAGCCTGATCTACTGGTCGTGGATTTGGAAGCTGGACGTCATTCCCTCCTCCACCTACCCCTTCGTCCAGAAGATGTGGCCTCTCCAGGCCACCATTCGCTGCATGTGGATGCGCACCACGCTGCCCGGCGGGGAGGGCCTGGCGAACCTCAAGCAGATCATCCACCTGCGCTACATCGTCAGCGGATTCGCGGTGGGTACCTCCATCATGGCCGCCTTCTCGCTGCTGGGCATCCCGACCATCATCTTCTACGGATTCCTCACCGGGATCAGCCAGAACGCGTTCCTCGCCTTCCCCCAGTTTCTGGGGGCGATGGTCGGCCGCTACTACTTCCGCAAGCGCCTGGGCGGGCTCAAGTGGCGGTCCTACGCTCCCATCCTCATGGCCGGCTACGGCTGCGGGGTGGGGCTCATCGGGATGACCACCGTGGCGCTCAAGCTCATCTCCTCCGCCGTGAAGCAGACCATCTTCTAGCGCGTGCCCAGCGGGGGCGGCTCGGGGCCTGGGGGCCGCCGCTTCCGGCCGAGGTTGGGCGCCGCTGGCCCGGCAGGCCCCGACGGCCGAGCGGCTCGGCTTCGGGCCCGCGGAAACGGAGGGGCAAGGTTCCCTGCGGGTGGCGTCGCCATGCATGCCAGCCTCTACGTGCGCCGGGGGCCGCTCAGTGGCACGGTGTTCCCCGTCTACCGGGACTGCGTGACCCTGGTGGGGCGGGCCGCCTCGAACCACATCGTCCTGGGCGACGCCCAGGTGTCCGCTCACCACTGCGTCCTCGCCCCCAGCCGCGAGGGGTCGGCAGTGAGCCTGGTCGACGCCAGGAGCCGCAGCGGAGTCGTGGTGAACGGCGAGGCGATGACCAAGGGCGAGGTGGCCCCGGGCGACATCATCCACATCGGGCCCTTCGAGCTGGAGCTGGTCGAGGCGGAGAGCGGGCCCGCCGTGTCCCGGGCCTACCGGCCGAGGAAAGCGGGTCCCCCTCGGTTCGCCTTCGGGCGGCTGCGGCGGCCCAAGGCCATGGTCCTGGCGCCTGGCTCGGCCACCGTGCTGGGGCGAGGCCCGTTGGCCCACATCCGCCTCGATAGCCCCTTCGTCTCGGAGTTCCACTCCATGCTGGCTCTCGATCCCACGGACGACGGGCGGATGCCGTTCCTCATCGACCTCTACAGCAGCAACGGAACCTTCGTCAACGGCCAGCCCGTCCACCGCAAGCACGTGCTCCCCGGCGACGCCATCGTCGTGGGGCGGGCCCACTTCGGCATCCGGCGCGTGGAGCCCGGCGAGCGCCGCGAGCCGGGGGACGTGGACGAGGCGGAGCGGCCCGAGCCCCCACCCCGACGGATCACCACCACGGTCCTGCCCCCGGCCTCCCGCGTGCCCCTGCCCGAGGAGCAGGCCCCGCCCGCCTCCGAGGAGGCGACCGAGCTGATCTTCGACCTGCCGTCCCAGGAGCCCGCGGACCACCAGGGCCTGGGCGAGACGCAGCCGCTGGACGCCGTGCCCTCGGGGCGGCGGCCGGCGCCGCCGGAGTCAGAAGCGGCGAGGCTCCTCGCCGAGGTGCCTCGCGACTACGGGGCCTATTACGGCTTCCGCGAGCGCCCCTTCGGCCCCACGGCGGACCCGGAGTACTTCTTCCACAGCCGGTGCCACTGGGAGGCGCTGGCCTCGCTGATGCGGTGGGTGCGGCGGGGGCCCCCGCTGGCCCTGCTCTTCGGCCAGACGGGCTGCGGCAAGTCGCTGCTCCTCGCGTGCGTCGAGCGGCGGCTGGCCGCGCAGAGCCCCCCGCCCGTGGTGCTCCGGCCAGGCGTCCCGCCGGCGGAACGCGACCAGCTCATCATGGCCGCCGTGGCTCGCGTGGCCGAGCGATGCGGCGACCTCGCCTGCGACGCACAGGCCCCCGTGGACCTGTGGAACGCCGCCCTCGCCGAGCTGGGCGGCCGGGGCATCCGGCTGGTGGTGCTCGTGGACGACGCCCACGCTCTGTCCGCCGAGGCCCTCCAGGCCATGGGCGACCTCCTGGAGCACCCCGCCGCCCGGGACAACGCGCGGCTGGTGCTCGCGGGCGACGAGACGCTGCGCCAGGTGGTCGCCGTGCCCCCCTTGTCCTACCATCTGGGGGTGTCGTGCTACCTCGCTCCGCTGAGCCTCGAGGAAGTGGCCGGCTACGTGGCCCACCACCTGGGCCACGCCGCGCCGGGACGCAGGCTGGTCTTCACCCGCCGCGCCGTGGAGCTCATTTCGGCCTACTCGCACGGCGTCCCCCGGCTGATCAACACCGTGGCCGATGCCGCGCTCTTCTACGCCTGCCGCGACAGCCGCCAGCAGGTTAGCCACGAAGTCGTCTCCCAGGCCATCCAGGAGGGACTCGACGGTGAGCTCCCGCCCACCACTGCGTGAGGACCTGCCATGACCCGCTCTGGCTTCATCCTTGTTCCCGCCGCCCTGTGCCTGGCCTTGGCCACTCCCACGTGGCCTGCCGAGGACGAGTCGCCGGCTGACCTGGTCGCCCAACTGCGCAGCGGGGAGGACGCCGACCGCGCCTGGCCCCTGGTCGTGGACCTGGGCGAGAAGGCCATTCCCCCGCTCCGCAAGCTCCTCCAGGAGGGCGACGCGCCTGCGAAGGCGCGGGCCGCGGCCCTCCTCTACCGCCTGGGCGAGGCCAAAGCCCTCGACCATCTCGCCGCTCTCCTCGACTCCGATAGCGAGGAGGCCCGCCGGGAGGCCGCCGACGCCCTGCTTGCCTACGTGGGCGCTCCCCGGGACTTCGACCCTGCCGCCCCGCCCGACCGGCGGGCCAAAGCCCTGGCCCGGTGGCGGGCGTGGTGGAAGGACAATCGCGACGCCGCCGTGGCCCGCGACCCCATGAGCAAGCTCCACGGCAAGGTGCTCAAGGTCCAGGAGGGCAGCGACCTGGCCGCCGTCAGCCTCTCCAGCAAGCACGGCGCCCAGAACGGCACGGAGCTCAACGTCTATCGCGGCGAGGAGGCGGTGTGCCTGATGCGGGTGGTGATGGCCGCGCCCACCGGCTCCGTCGCCAGGATCGTCGACCTCAGCGTCCGCAAGCCGCCGCGTGCGGGCGACCCGTTCTTCGCCACGCCCAAGTGAGGAGCCCCCTTTGCCGCGTCCTTCCGATGGCCACCTGCCCGTCCTCGCCGTCGCCGGCGACAACCTGCCCCACGCCTGGGAGCAGGCCCTCCTCGCCTTGTGGGACCGCGGCATCTCCATGCGAACGGAATACGACCGCCAGGACGCCCAGGGCCGCTACATCGACCCCCCCAGCCTCGACGCCACCATGGTCATCGAGGTGCGCCAGCCCTTCGGCGAGCCGCGGATCCATAAGAACTTCCCCGGCGGACCCGCGGAACTCGAGATCTACCGCCAGGAGGTCGCGGAGGGCATCCACGACCACTGGGCCGACCCCTCCGACCCCGACACCTGGACCTATACCTACCACCAGCGCCTGTTCGCCTACGCCCCCACGACGGACCTCAAGGACCCCCAGGCTCCCCGGCTCCCCCCCGTCGACCAGGTGGAGCGCGTGGTGCGCAAGGCCGCCGAAGCGGCCCACAGCCGCCGCATCCAGGCCACCACCTGGATGCCCACGGCCGACCCGCAGACCGACGACCCGCCGTGCCTCCAGCGCCTGTGGTTCCGCCTCGTGCCCGATCCGGAGGGCCAGCTCCATCTGAACCTCAACGCCCACTGGCGCAGCCGCGACGCCTACAAGGCCTGGTTCATGAACGCCTTCGCCCTCACCGACCTCCAGCGGGCCATCGCCGCCCGCATCGCCCAGCGGCTCGACCGCCCCGTGGGCGTCGGCTCCTACGTCGACATCAGCGACTCCTTCCACCTCTACGGAAGCTACTTCGCCGAGTTCGAGCCCGAGCTCAAGAAGATGCGCGAGCAGCCCGACTACACCCAGCGCGCCTGGCCCAGCGACCATCCCGCCGTGGAGATGATGACCCACGAGACCCGCCAGAAGCTCGAGGCCGACCCCGACTTCATGCGCGCGAAGTAAGGCCCTGCGCCCCTCCGCGGAGCCGCCCATGGCCCAGCGACGCAAATGCCGCACCGTGCACAAGGGCTGCGTGCCCATCGGCGGCGAGGCGCCCATCGCCGTCCAGTCGATGACCACGACCTCCACTGCCGACCTGGGCGCCACTGTGGCCCAGGTGCACGAGCTGGAGACCCTGGGCTGCGAGATCATCCGCGTGGCCGTGCCCGACCGGGCCGCGGCCGCGGCCATCGCCGCCATCCGGGCGCAGATCCATGTCCCCCTGATCGCCGACATCCACTTCAGCCACCGCCTCGCCCTGGCCGCCATCGAGGCCGGCGCCGACGGCATCCGCATCAACCCGGGCAACCTCCGCAAGCGGGAATACGTCCGCCAGGTGGTGCTCGCCGCCAAGGATCGGGGCATTCCCATCCGCATCGGCGTCAATTCCGGCTCCGTCCGCGAACGCCGCCAGCTCGAGGTGGCCGAGGACGAACGCGACCTGGTGCCCCTCATGGTGGAAACCGCCCTGGACGCCTGCGGCTACTTCGAGCAGCTCGGCTTCCAGGACATTGTGCTCTCCCTCAAGGCCTCCAGCGTCCTGGCCACCGTCGCCGCCTACCGCAGCGTGGCCGAGCGATGCGACTACCCGCTCCACCTGGGGGTGACGGCCGCCGGGCCGCCGGGCGAGGGCACCGTGAAGTCGGCCCTCGCGCTGGGCATCCTGCTCAGCGAGGGGATCGGCGACACCGTCCGCGTCTCGCTCACCGGCCCGCCGCACCGCGAGGTGGAGGTGGCCCATGAGATCCTCTCGGCCCTCGGCCTGCGGGAGCGGCGTAGCCCCGAGATCGTCGCGTGCCCCACGTGCGGACGCTGCGAGATCGATATCGTCTCCCTGGTGGAAGAGGTGCGCCAGGCGGTGCGCGGGGCACCTCCTTCCCTCCGGGTCGCGGTGATGGGGTGCGTGGTGAACGGGCCGGGGGAGGCCAAGGACGCCGACGTCGGGGTGGCGGGAGGACGGGGAACGGGCTACCTCTTCCGCCGGGGCAGGGTGCTGCGGAAAGTGCCCGCCGAACGCCTGGCCCAGGAGCTGGCCGCCGAGATCCGCAAGCTCACGTCTCAGGGAGAGTCCTGACCCCCTCGTCTCTGGAGGAGACCATGGTGCTGAAGAAGGCCGCGCTGGGACTGCTCGTGGCGACCCTTTGTGGAGGCTGCTGCCCCATGATCTGCGGAAGAGGAGCGGGCACCACCCCGCATCTGGGCGAGGTCCGCCACGTGGTGCTCTTCAAGTTCAAGGACGACGCGACGCGCCAACAGATCGAAGAGATCGAGGGCGCCTTCCGCGCCCTGCCCAGCAAGATCCCCCAGGTCCGCGACTTCGAGTGGGGCACGGACGTGAGCACCGAGGGGCTCGCCCAGGGCTATACGCACTGCTTCCTGGTGACCTTCGAGGACGCGGAGGCCCGCGACGCCTACCTGCCCCATCCCGCCCACAAGGCCTTCGTCGAGCAGCTCCAGCCCGTCCTCGACAAAGTCCTGGTCATCGACTACGTGGCAAGGCAGTAGCCCCGGCAGGCGAGGGCCCTCGAGGGCCTGGCTCCGTCCAGGGCCGTCAGCTCGTGCCCTGTCCCTGCCGCAGGTCGTGGAGCTGGGCGGCGAGGGCCGCGACCTCGTGGTTCAGGTCGGCGCAGGTCTCGTGGATCTGGCGATAGACCTGGAAGGCGCGGTCGTAGAGCTTCTGGCTGGGAGGCCTGGGCTCGGAGGACTCCCTGGGCCGCACCAGGTAGCCCGGGGCCTCATCGCTTGTCTCCGTTCTCCTTCTTGGCGTCTGGAGCTGGCCTGTCGTCGCCGGCGATGTCGAGGGTCGTCCAGCCGGCGAGGAAGTCGAGAAGCTGGCCTGGGCTGAAGCCCACTCGGAGGCTCGCGAGTGCCGAGCCGCCGACCTCGAGGTCGAAGGCGTGGACCGGCTCGGCACATCCCAATGCCTTCTCCCGCCATCGCGCGGCCCCCTCCGACCATGGCCACGGCGAGCCCAGCGGCCCCAGATTAACCCCCAGGAAACTCGCGAGAGCCTGTTCGTCCTCGCCGCTTTCCATCGTGCTGTAGTCTCCCGCGAGCAGAAATAGCCCAAGAGGGAGGAACACCCTGGGGTTCATCGCTCCCTCGCGTGCAAACAGGAAACATGGGGTCAGAACGATGCCCAATGCCGTGGTGACGGGCGGCCCCACGTGGTGCCATCGGCTGCTTGTCCAAGGGCCCCTTCCTCGTTTCACGAACTGCCTGCCGGTGACGGCCCCGGCTCCTACCGTGAGGAACTGCGTGGCGCGAATCTGAACGTCTGCTCCGAGGCCGTAGCCTGCGTGCACGTGGCGGCAATCGACGAGGTCGAGGCCGCGGTTCCTTACGTACGACCCGGCCCGTCCCGCGGTGCGGGTACACCCCGACGCCACGACCGAGAGGACGAGGGCCAGTGGCCCCAGCGTCCGCAGGCTGCCCCGAGGCCGAAGTGTGTCCCGGGCGATGTGCACTGCTCGTCTCCCTTGCTCCCTATGGCCTTCCGCTGCCGGCTTCCGCCACTTGGTGTGGGGCAGCCGCTCCGCCATGCGTTAAGAGCGAAAACCGTGCCAAAGCCGGGCAGGCGCGGGGTGCATCGAGGAAAGGACGCGTGTAACGTGCTAATCCGGATATGGTCAGGCATATGCCGCCCGGCTGCCCGGTATGGCGCGCCGGGCCTCGGGGTCCGGGGCAGCTTTTGAGCGGGGCCCGTTTTCTATCGGCAGGAATTGGCGAGCGGCTCACCGGCCGGCCCGGCGCGCGGCGCGCAGCGCATCCTCGAGGCCGAATTGGCGCACGATCTTCAGGAGGGTGTGCTCCGAGGTCCTGTCCCAGTGCTTGGCGATCTCGCGGAGGTTCCCGTGGTGGTGCTCGATGAGGGCCGCGAGGTACTCGCGGCGCGCGTGGTCGACGTGGCCGGGCCACGCGAAGGTAGGCGTGTCGGGCGAAGGACTGGGGCTGGCCAACGCGCGCCGCAACGCGGGGCGGTCGACCACGCTCCCGGCTTCGCGTTGGGGCCGCTCCCGCGATGGCGCCGCGGGACTCGCTCTTCGCACGGCCTCCGGCAGGTCCTGGGGGCGCACCTCGGCTCCGTCGGTGAGGGCCACGGCGCGGCGCAGGGCATTCTCCAGTTCGCGGATGTTGCCCGGCCAATCGTAGAGGCCGAGTGCGGTCCGCGCGTCGTCCGTGAGGAGGGTCTCCTGCTTCCCTGCCTCGCGGCGGACCTTCTCGAAAAGCCGTTGGACGAGCGCGGGGCTGTCCTCGCGCCTGTCCCGCAATGGGGGCAGGAGGATCTGGATGACGTTGAGGCGGTAGTAGAGGTCCTCGCGGAACGCCCCCTGGCGCATCATTTCCGCCAGGTCGCGGTTCGTGGCCGCGATGATGCGGACGTCCACGCGGGTCTCCTGCACGCCCCCGAGCCTCTTGAAGCTCTTCTTCTCGATCACGCGCAGGAGCTTGGCCTGGAGCTCGGGCGACGCGTCGCCGATCTCGTCGAGGAAGATGGTGCCGCCGTGGGCGAGCGCGAAGAGACCCTGCTTGTCCTCGTCGGCTCCCGTGAACGCGCCCCGCACGTGGCCGAAGAGGTTCGATTGGATGAGGCTCTCGCTGCCCACGTCGGAGGTGAGGCCCACTTCGACGAACGGGCCTTCGCGGCGCGGGCCGATCTCGTGGATCACGCGGGCATAGTAGCTCTTGCCGGTTCCCGACTCGCCGCACAGCATCACCGTTTCCTCGCAGGCCGCCGCTTTGCGGATTCGTTCCCAGGCCCCCTTCATTGCTTCGCTGACGTGCAGGCCTGCTTCGGCGGGCGCCGGGCGCTCCGCGGTCCCCTCCCGCTCGCGCAGCCTGCGCACGTAGTCGAGCAGAATGTCGGTGATATTCTCGTAGTGGAACCGGTTGTGCGGCTTCAGGGTGAGACGGAACCTGCCCGACAGCCCGCGCTGCTCGGCCACGAACTGCTCGGGGCCAAAGCCCTGGATCGTGCGCTCCGGGAGCGTCCGCAATGCCCCTCGGAAGACGCGGAAGCTGTCGGCGAATGCCGCCTGGGGGTCGTGTCTGCTCCGTTCCAGATAGCCGATCATCTCCTCCTCGGAGCGGTAGACGAGCGCCATCTGGACGTGCGTCTCGCGGGGGCCAGGCTCGAACGCCAGCTCGTAGATCTCGCCGCACGTTCCGGCTACGAACTGGCTTACGAGGCAGCGGATCTGGTCGGGCAGCGCCCCCGAAGGAACCAGCGTGGTGTGCAGAAGATCCGGCATATGGTGTTCCAGAAGCATCCCCGCAAGCTGCTGGCCCACGGCCTCGGCGACGTTCTCTCCGCAGGTCTGCTGGGCGAAGTCGTACAAGTCCTGGAGCACTGAGTAGAAGATGAACTTCCCGCCGGCGCGGATCCGCCTCAGGTAATCGTCCTCGCCCCGCCCACGCCACTGAACGAACGCCTCCCAGACGGCATCCTCGTCGGGGAATCGCGGGCAGCGATGCCGGACGACTGCCAGAACAGCTTCGGCGACTCGGAAGCTCTCCCTGTGGTCGAAATGCCGCGTCCGCTCTGGTGCCGCGGTTAGCTCGGCCAGGCGGCGCTCGACGTCGCGGGCCAGCTCCCCAGGGTACTGGTGTCGCTGGTCGGGCTCCTTGGCCATCATCTTCTCGGCCAGAGCCGCCACGGGGGCTGGAATCGACGGGTCGGCCGCAAGAGCTGGCGGCACAGGTTCGTGCAGGTGCTTGTAGAGGAGCGCCACGGCCGTTCCCGCCTCGAAGGGCGGCCTGCCAATGAGCATTTCGTACAGCGTGGCGCCCAGGGAGTAGATGTCCGAGCGGATGTCCGCCCTCTCTCCTCGGCACTGCTCGGGGCTCATGTAGGCGGCGGTTCCCAGCACCACCTTGATGGCCACATGGCGCTGGAGACTGTGCTGCTTCGCCTTGTAGACGGCGGCCATGGCCCCCTGGCCGATGCGCTCGAAGATCCGGCAGCCACCGAGCTCGGCGCCGAGCAGCAGATCCCCCCAGGCCCACGGGTTGGCGCTGGGGGCTTGAGCCGGGCCTGCGAGCCGCACCTGGGGCATGCCACCGAGGCGCCTTGCCAGTCGGGTGCGATCTGGATGGTGTGCCCGCAGTGCGGGCACGCCGCCTCGCGCGGGCCGAATCGTTCCGTCCTGTCGGTGTCGCCGGACCCTGGCCGACGCTCTCTGCCGTGTTTCATGGTCCTGCCCTCCCGGCCCCAGGTCGGGCCGCATTCTGGCGCGGCTCAGGTCGGGTCGTGCCGCAGGTCGTGGAGCTCGGCGGCGAGGGCCGCGACATCGTGGTTCAGCTGGGCGCAGGTCTCGTAGATCTGGCGATAGACCTGGAAGGCGCGGTCGTAGAGCTTCCGGCTGGGGGGACGGGGCTCGAAGGACTCCCTGGGCCGCACGAGCTGCTCGACCGCCTGGCCCAGCGAGGGCCATACGCCCACCGCGGTGCCCGCCAGCATGGCCACGCCCAGGCATCCCGCCTCGGCGACGTCGAGCGCGTCGACGGGCAGGCCGGTCACGTCGGCCTTGGTCTGGTTCCAGCGGTCGGAGCGGGAGCCGCCGCCGATGGCGTTCAGTCGCTCCACCGGGAGGCCCCCGGAGCGCACGGACTCGAGGTTCACACGCATCTCATAGCCTACGCCGTCGAGGATCGCCCGCGTGATGTCCGCGGGGGTGCTGTTGAGGGTGAGCCCCACCAGCAGCCCCCGGGAATCGGAATCGAGGTAGGGGGTGCCGCTGCCCGAGAAGTGGGGGAGCAGGAAGAGGTCGGTGGGGCCGTCGGGCGCCTTCTCGATGAGCACATCGTAGGGGTCGCGCCCGCTTCGCTCGGCCTCCGCCCGAGTCTCTGCGCCGAAGTGGTCGCGGAACCAGCGGAGGATGCTCCCCGCCGAGTAGACGAACGCCAGGGAGACGTAGCGGTCGGCCACCACGTGGGGGTAGACGCAGTGGTTGGCCGCGAGCATGGCGTCGGTGAGCACCGGCTCGTCCATGGCGATGGTCATGCACTCCACGGTGCCCGTGGTATCGGTGCTCACCCCCGGGTCCACCACGCCGGCGCCCAGGGCGCAGGCGGGCTGGTCGTGGCCGCCGGCCACCACCGCGACGCCCGGGGGCAGGCCGAGCGACTCCGCGGCCTTGGTCCCCAGCTCGCCCACCACCTGGCCCGAGGGGCAGGGGGTGGCGAAGATCTCCGGCTCGAGCCCCGCGGCCTCCAGGACCGGCTGGGCGAAGTCCCTGGTGCGCACGTCCAGCGCCAGGGTACGGCCGATCAGCGAATGGTCGATGGTCGGCTCCAGGCCCAGCCTGGCGAAGAAGTAGTCCTCCCAGAGGAGAAACTTCCACGTCTGCCTGTAGACTTCCGGCTCGTGCTCCCGCAGCCACATGATCTTGTTCACCGTGTAGCTGGAGTGCTGGGGCATGCCGGTGAGCTGGAAGATCTCCTTGCGGCCCAGTTCCTCCTCCAAGGCCAGGGCTTGGGCGTGGGAGCGGGCGTCGAAGGAGAGGATGGTGTTGTAGAGCGGCTCGCGGTCCTTGCCCACGGGGAGAAACGATTCGCCGAAGACCGACACGCTGAGGGCCTTCACAGGGTCGCTGGCCTCCCGCGCGGCTTCGCCCACCACCCGCTGGACCGCCGACCACACGGCCTGGTTGTCCAGCTCCGCCCAGCCGGGCCGGGGGAAGAGCAGGGGATACTCCTGGTAGGCCGAGGCGAGCACCTGCCCGTCGGGAGCGAAGACCACGGCCTTCGTGCCCGTCGTTCCGATGTCCAGTCCCAGAATGCTCATGGCCGATCCTCTCCTAACCGGGCGGGGTATTCGCCACTGAGTATAGCTGTCCTCCGCGCCGCGCGCAACATCCCCAGCACCTGCCCCGCCCCTGCTGCCCCGCTGTGCAAAGCCGACCCGCCCTTGCGTCACCCTTGCCGCGTGGCATGTATGGGACCACGGCCCACCGTGCTGGGGCCGACGCTCCTACGAGCCGCCAGCCTGCCCCCCAGGAGGACGCGGGATGAGTCCAGCCTATGCCGATTTGCGTTGCCGGTCAGCCCTGCGGTGCTCCCCTACGGTGCTTGGTCTGGCCGTGCTGTGCTGGTCCCTGGCGGCACGCGCGGGCGAGGCGCCGGCCCTGGAGGCGGATATCGCGAAGCTGCCCGCCAAGAGCGAGGCCCAGGCGAACGCCGTCCTCGAGCGGATCCTGGCCCGCGCCCCGGCGAGCATCGTCCAGCTCACACGCATGCTCCGCGCCCCCGGCGAGGGCGACGACTCGAAGGTCCGCTACGCCATCCACGGGCTGGCCAATTACGTCCAGCGGCCCGGCGCCGAGAAGGAGCGAAAGCTCTTTGCGACGACCCTCAGTCGACAGCTCGCCAGCGACCTCGCTCCCCCCGTCAAGGGCTTCCTCATCCGCCAGCTCCAACTCGCCGGCGGGCGGGAGACGATACCCGCCATCGCCCGGTGGCTGACCGACGAGCTGCTCTGCGAGTACGCCGCCCAGGCGCTCCTGGCTATGGGGGACAAGGCGGTGGTGGCGGCATTCCGGGAGGCGCTGCCCAAGGCACGCGGCGCATGCCGCCTGACCATCATCCAGGACCTGGGCGTGCTCGGCGCCGCGCGGGGCCTCCCCGCGGTGCACGAGGCTTTGCGGGACGAGGACCGCGAGGTGCGTCTCGCCGCGGCGTTCGCGCTGGCCAACTCGGCCGACCGCGAGGCCGTGGACGCCCTGCTCGAGGCCGAACGGTCCGTCGAGTCGCGCTACGAGCGGAGCCAGACGACGGACGCCCTGCTCCTGCTGGCCCGCACACTGGGCGAGGCAGGGCAGGGGAGAGCGGCGGAGCGCATCTGCCGCCACCTGATGCAGACGCGTACTGAGCCGGGGGACATCCACGTCCGCTGCGCCGCGCTCCTGGCACTGGCCAACGCCACGGGGGCCGAGGCCATGGACGACGTCCTGGCCGCCATGGGCTCGGACGACGCCGACTACAGGGCCGCCGGCATCGCGGCCGCCATCGCCATGCCCGGCCAGAAAGCGACGCAGCAATGGGTCCAGCGCATGAAGCAGGCCAGCGCCCCGCGTCGGGCCGCCATCCTCGACCTTCTGGCCCGGCGGGGGGACTCCTCCGCGGTCCCCGCCGTGCTCGACGCCATGGAGGACCCCGACCCTGCGGTACGCCGGGCGGCCTACGAGGCCATCCTGCGGGTGGGCGACGAGCGGGCCGTGAAGCCGCTGGTGGCGGCCCTGGGCAGCGAGAGCAAGGAGCAGCAGCGGGCGGCTCGCACCGCGCTCAAGCGGCTGGCGGGAGAGGCGGTGACGGCGGCCATCGCCGAGCGCCTGGCCGGGGCTTCGGCCCCCGTCCGGGCGGCGCTCCTGGACGTCCTCGCCGCGCGGGGGGCCAGGGCCTACTTCGCACGCATCCGCTCCTACGCGGACTCTCAGGAGCCCGCGGTCCGGGCTGCGGCGTTCTCTGCCCTGGGTCGACTCGCCGACGCCTCCCAGCTGCCCGCACTGGTCGAGCTCCTGGTCGAGGCCGACGGCGCCGCCGTGCGTCGGGCCGCCCAGCAGGCCCTTGCCGCCGCGTGCTCCAGGGTGCCCGACCAGGAGAGGGCCGCCGCCGTGCTCGCCGACGCCATGGCGGGCGCCCCTCCCCCAGCACGAGCCGGTCTGGTGAGCGTCCTGGGCGGGCTGGACGCCGCCAGGGCACTGGGCGCCATCCGCGCCGCACTCGATGACCCCGACGGGGGCGTGAAGGATGCGGCCATCCGCGCGCTCGCCCACTGGCCCGACGACCGGCCGGCGGAAGACCTCCTGCGAATCGCAAGGTCCGCCGACCAGCTCACCCACCACGCCCTCGCCCTCCAGGGCTACATCCGCATGATCAAGCTGCGCGACGACCACCCGGTGGGAGAGCGCCTGGAGATGTGCCGCACGGCACTGGAGGCGGCCCGGCGGCCGGAGGAGAAACGCCAGGCCCTCTCCGCCGTGGCCGACGTGCCCGACCCCAAGGCCCTCGAGATGGCCCAATCCTACCTCTCGCAGCCGCCGCTGCGCGACGAGGCCGCCATCAGCGCCATCACCATCGCCAGGGCCATCAGCAGCGGCGAGCCCGGAGCCGCACGCGAGGCCATCCGCCGCGCCGTCGCGGCCAGCGACAGCCCAGAGGTGCGCAAGCAGGCCCAGGAGGCCAGGGAGTTCATCGAGCGCAACGAGGGCTACATCACCATCTGGCTGGTCAGCGGACCCTACAAGGGCAAGAGCACCCAGGACGCCCATCCCCCCGAGACGCCGGGTGCGAAGGGCGTGGCGTGGAAGCAGGTCGCCGCGACCGGCCAGCAGCCCGGCTTCCTCGACCTCAACGAGGTGGTGGGACGCCACGAGAACTCCTCGGCATACCTGAAAGCCCAGGTCTGGTCGCCCAGGGAGCAGAAGGCACGCCTCGAGGTGGGCAGCGACGACGGCGTCAAGGTGTGGCTCGATGGCCAGGTGGTGCTCGACAGGGACGTGGCCCGCTCCTTCACCCTCGACGAGGACCGGGTGGCCGTGACCCTCAAGGAGGGCTGGAACGCCCTTCGCCTCCAGGTCACCCAGGGCGGCGGGGATTGGAGCGTCGCGGTGCGCCTCCGCGCCCCCGACGGCTCCGGCCTCGAGGGCATCCGCATTCGGGCGCGGTGAGCGCTGGAGGGCGCTCCGGTCGGCCCCCGACATTCTGGCGAGGTGCAGCCCGATGGGGCGAAGGGCGACGGATCTTGCATGGGGGCTCGCCGCGGTCGCCTGGCTCGCAGGCGGGTGCCGCGGACACGACCATCCTCTCGACCCGCGAGTGGGCGAATACGAAGGGGAGCACACGGCGGCGAGCGGGCAGAAGAGGGCGGCGAAGGCCAAGCTCGTCGCCAGGGGCCGTGGCCGCTACGATGTCGTCCTCACCTTCCTCCAGCGATCCCGGGGCTCGGAGCGGGCGCGGCTCGAGCTCGATGGCCGTCGCCTCGACGGGGGCGTGTGGGTCAGGGGCCAGGCGCTGGGCGTCGAGTGGAAAGGGGCCTTGAGCGGCCAGCGGCTGGTGGTGGCGAGCTCGGGGCAGGAGAGTGCCTGCTTTCGGCTTCGCCGCGCCGAGCGCCACTCGCCCACCGAGGGACAGGCGCCCCCGGAGGGGGCGGTGGTGCTCCTGCCTTTCGAGCCCGGCCGGCCGACGAGCCTGGAGGCGTGGACGAACCCGCGCTGGAAAGTGCTGGAGGACGGCAGCGTCCTCGTGCGGGGAGGAGACAACCGAACGCGGCGGCAGTTCCAAGACTTCCGGGCCCACATCGAGTTCCGCTGTCCCTTCATGCCCACCCGTCGGGGCCAGCGGCGGGGCAACAGCGGGGTGTTCCTCCAGGACCGTTACGAGCTCCAGGTGCTCGACTCGTTTGGCCTGGAGCCCCACCGGCGCGGATGCGGCGCCTTCTATGGACTCCTGGCGCCGAGCTGCAACCCCTGCCTGCCGCCGGGACGCTGGCAGACCTTCGACATCGTCTTCCGCGCTCCCCGCTTCGACGCCCAGGGTGCGAAGACCGCTCCCGCCGTGGCCACCGTGCGGCTCAACGGCGTGACCATCCACGACGGCGCCGAGGTCCCCGAGCCGACCCGCGGCGGCATCGGCGAGGAAGGCCAGCCCGGACCGCTCCGCCTCCAGGACCACCTGTGCCCCGTGCGCTACCGCAACATCTGGGTCGTCGAGGACGACCTCAGCCCGTGACGCCCCGCTCGGCGGCATGGCTCGCCCTTTGCCCTGGCCCCTGCCCTGCGCCATAATGGAAGAAGCGCTGGCACCGCGGGTGGGGACGCCCCTCGAGGATTCCCCATGCACGAGCAGCACGCCCGCCACGCCTCCCACGAGCACGGTGGCGACGGCTCGGACCACCACGCTCACATGGTGGCCGACTTCCGCCGCCGCTTCTGGGTGTCGCTCGTCCTGTCGGTGCCCATCTTGGCTCTCGCCCCACTGATCCAGGAATGGCTGGGCCTGGCGGAGACCCTGGCCTTCCCTGGCGACAGCATCGTCCAGCTCGCGCTGGCCACGGTCGTCTTCTTCTACGGCGGATGGCCTTTTTTGAAGGGGCTGGCGGGCGAGCTGCGCGGGCGGCAGCCGGGCATGATGACGCTCATCGGCCTGGCTATCATCGTGGCCTACGGCTACAGCAGCGCGGTGGTCCTGGGGCTTCCCGGCAAGGTCTTCTTCTGGGAGCTGGCCACGCTGATCGTGGTCATGCTGCTGGGCCACTGGATCGAGATGAAGTCGGTGATGGGCGCCTCAGGGGCCTTGGAGGAGCTGGTCAAGCTCCTCCCCGCCGAGGCACATCGCTTGAGCGAGGACGGCAGCACCGAGGACGTGCCGGTCGACGAGCTGGCCGAAGGCGACCGCGTGCTGGTCAAGCCCGGAGAGAAGATCCCCGTGGACGGCGTGGTCGCGGAGGGACGCACCACGGTCAACCAGGCCATGGTCACGGGCGAGAGCAGGCCCGTGGAGAAGGGCGAGGGCGACGAGGTGGTGGGCGGCGCCGTCAACGGCGAATCCGCCGTGACCATCGAGACCCGCAAGACCGGCGACCAGACCTACCTCTCCCAGGTGGTGGCCATGGTGCGGCAGGCCCAGGAAAGCCGCTCGCGGACCCAGGACTTCGCCGACCGCGCCGCCTTCTGGCTCACCCTCATCGCCATCAGTGTGGGCACCGCGACCCTCGTGGTGTGGCTGCTGGTGGGCAGGGAGTTCGTCTTCTCCCTCGAACGCATGGTCACGGTGATGGTGATCACCTGCCCCCACGCTCTGGGGCTTGCCATTCCCCTGGTGGTGGCCGTCTCCACGGCCCTGGCGGCCCGGCGGGGCCTGCTGATCCGCGACCGCTCGGCGTTCGAGCGCGCTCGCGGCCTGGAGGCCATCGTCTTCGACAAGACGGGTACGCTGACCGAGGGGCGCTTCGCCGTTTCCCAGGTCGTGCCCCTGGGCGAGCGGGAGGAAGGCGAGGTCCTGCGGCTGGCGGCCAGCCTGGAGAGCCAGTCCGAGCACCCCATCGCCCGCGGCATCGTGGAAGCCGCAGCCGAGCGTGGGATCGACACCACCACGCCGAAGGATTTCCAGGCCATACCGGGCAAGGGCGCCCAGGCACAGCTCGATGGGACCGACGTGAAGGTGGTCAGCCCCAGCTACCTCGAAGAGGCGGGCACCCGCGCCGGGGACGACGAGCGCCTCGCCACGATGGCCGACGAAGGGAAGACCGTCGTCTACGTCCTCGCCGCCGACGAGGTGGTGGGAGCCATCGGCCTGGCCGACGTGATCCGCGAGGAGTCCCGCGAGGCCCTCGGCCGGCTGAAGGCCATGGGCATCCAGGTGATGATGCTCACCGGCGACTCCGAAGCCGTGGCCCGGTGGGCCGCCCGGGAGCTGGACCTCGACGACTACTTCGCCGGCGTGCTCCCCGACCAGAAGGCATCCAAGATTCGGGAGGTCAAGCAGCGGGGCCTCACGGTCGCCATGGTGGGCGACGGGGTGAACGACGCGCCCGCCCTGGTGGAGGCCGACGTGGGCATCGCCATCGGGGCGGGGACCGACGTGGCCGTGGAATCCGCCGACATCGTGCTCGTTCGCTCCGACCCCCGCGATGCCACCGCCATCGTCGAGCTCGCCCGCGCCACCTACGCCAAGATGGTCCAGAACCTGTGGTGGGCCACGGGCTACAACGTGGTGGCCATCCCCCTGGCGGCGGGAGTCCTCTACGGCGCCGGCATCCTCCTCTCGCCCGCGGTGGGAGCCATCCTGATGTCCCTGTCGACCGTCATCGTGGCGGTCAACGCCCGGCTGCTCGGCCGCCGCAGCCCCTCCGGCGCACGCGAGGAGCGGGGGGCCGAGGCGCCCTAGCGCTGGAGCGAGGAGCACCATGAGCGGCAAGGCTGGGCTATCGAGGGGAGCCGCAGGGTTTCGCGCCGGGGCAGCGCTGCTGGTCGGGGCGGGCATTCTGAGCGCGATGATGGCGCCCTGTCCGGGCGCGGGCCTGGAGCGGCTGATGGTCCTCCGCTCGGGCTATCCCCGCGCCTTCTTCTTTCGCGCCGCGGAAGCCACCGCGGCCAACCCGCGATGGTCCTACGAGCGGTGGGAGGCCACGTTCGGGCGGTTGATGGGCATCGAGGGGAAGGTGCTCGACGAGGAAGTGCCCGGCCGCTCGCGGCGCAACATCGAGTTCTTCGCCCGCTTCAAGCGCGCCCATCCCCGTCAGCTCGTCCTCCTCCACTACAACGGCAACGCCCGCGACCCGCGCTACCAGACGGAGAAGTACTTCGCCGGGCACTGGCTCTACTACAACGGGGCCACCATCCTCGCCGACGTGCCCGCGGAGGAAGGCGTGGCCGAGCTGCGGGTGGACGAGCCAGGACTCTTTCGCACCGGGGTCGGCCGCTACCGCGAATCGAACGAGGACGTCGGCCTGTGCATGCTGGACGCGGAAGGACGGCCCGACTGGCGCCGCGCCGAGCAGGTGCAGCTTCTGTCCGTGGACCGGGGGCGAGGCACCCTCCGCGTGCGCCGGGGCTGCTACGGGACCGAGCCCCGGGCCTTCCCCGCGGGGAGGGCCTACGCCGCGGCACACGCGCACGAGGGGCCGTGGGGCCGGCGCTCGCACCTGATGTGGTTCTACAACTACTCGACCCGCTGTCCCCGGGACGAGGCGGGGCGCACGTGCGGCGAGGTGCACGCGGAGGAGCTTGCGGCGCGATTCCTCCCCGGCGGCGAGCTCACCGCCTTCGACGGAGTCGAGTTCGACGTCCTGCACCACGCGGTGGGCCGGAGAAGGGGGCCGCGCGGGCCCGATTGCGACGCCGACGGGGAGGCGGACAGCGGCGTCTTCGACGGGGTGAACAGCTACGGCGTCGGCGTCGTCGACTTCTGTCGCGCCCTGCGGCGGAAGCTGGGCGAGGGACGGCTGTTGCTGGCCGACGGGCACGGGCTGAACAACCAGCGGGCGTTCGGCATCCTCAACGGCATCGAGAGCGAGGGCTGGCCGACCCTCCGCGACTGGGCGATGGACGACTGGTCGGGGGGCCTCAACCGCCACTTCTTCTGGGCGGCCCGTGGCCGCTCGCCAGCGTTCAGCTACGTCAACCACAAGTTCATCGCCCCCGGCGACGAGCCGGGACGCCCGCGACGACCGGACGTGCCGTGGAACGTCCATCGCCTGGTCTTCGCCGCGGCGGTGCTCACCGATTCGGCCATTTGCTATAGCTTCGCGCCCCCGCGGGAGGAGGGCGGGCTCTTCGGCCTCTGGGACGAGTTGTGGAAGGGCACCGAGCGCCAGGTCGGCTGGCTGGGCCAGCCCCTCGGTCCCCCCGTTCGCCTGGCGAAGCGGGGGCCCGACCTGCTCGCGGGCGCGGCGCCCGCCGTCGCCCGGGACGCCGGGGAGGGGCAGCGGCGGTTCCTCCTCGAGGGCGTGCCGTGCCGCGGCCCGGACCTCTTCGTCGCCGTGAGGGCGCGGGCGGAGCCCCTGCCTGGCCGTCCCCGGGAAGTCGCCCGGCTGATGTGGGTGGGCATCCCGCCGCCGGAGGCCCACCTGACGCGAGAGGAGCCGCCGAGGACGGGGATGTGCCTGCGCGGCGGGGAGGAGAGGGAGCTGGACCCCGACACTGGCGCCGCGGTGCGCTACCTCTCGGCGCGCCGCCTGCCAGGCCCGGTCCGGGCGGCCTACTTCGTCCATCCGCCCTACCGGGGCGTGGCCGGGTATGCGTTCTGGGAGCGAGAGGCCACGGTGCCCCGGGAGGCTAGGCTCGACTTCTTCCTGGGGATGGGCGAGAAGAGCCCCGAGCGCAGCGACGGGGTGACCTTTCGCGTGCTGGTGGGCGGGCGAGAGGTCTTCGAGCACCGCCAGAAGGCCAGCGAATGGACCCATCACACCGTGTCCCTCGCCAGGTGGGCGGGCCAGCGGGTGAAGCTGAAGTTCATCTCCGACTGCGGCCCTGATGACGATACCACCACCGACCACAGCATGTGGGGCGACGTGTGGCTGCTGGGGCCGGGCGGCAAGGAGGCCGTGACCCCGGGATGCCGGTCTATGGCCTGGGTGGACGACCGGGAGTTCGAGTCGGGCTTCTACTTCCCCGACGTGCGTTCCCAGACGGTCGACCTGGAGTTCGTGGTGGAAGGCGCTGCCCCGGTCACGCTCGCCTCGGTGCGTGCCTACGCGGCGCCGGACGTCATGGTGCGGGAGTTCCAGGGCGGGGTGGTGCTGGCGAACCCGTCTCCCCGCCCGTATGTGTTTGACCTGGCGGCGCTGTTCGGAGGCGCGAGGTTCCGCCGGCTCAAGGGCTCGCCCCGCCAGGACCCCGCGACGAACGACGGCTCGCGGGTCCGCGGGCCGGTCGAGCTGGGGCCCAAGGACGCGTTGTTCCTGGTCACGGAGGCCCCTTGAGCACGAAGAGGCGCGTCTGGGCGTCGGCGGGGACCACGAGCGTGAGGCCCTCGTGCCCGGCGAAGTCGTCGAGGACCACCTGTCGGGGCTGGCCCTGCTCCGTCCACAGGGGATCGTAGGTGGCCAGGAGGTGGAACCGGCCGAGGGCCACGCGGCGGACGATGGGCCGCTGTTCGGCGAACTGCTCCTGGGCGGGAACGTCGATGTGGACCTCGCCGTGTCGCAGGATGTACTCGAAGGCCTTGGCCAGGGCGAGGCCCTCGACCATCGCCGCCACGGGCTCGGACTTCGCTCGCAGGCGGGGGAGCAGCTCGTCGCGCCCCATGGCGTAGACCGGCATCTCGTCGCCCACCCCGTAGTTGGCGCCGGGGTCGTCCTTTCGGATTCGCTGGAATCGCACCGCTCCCTCCTCCACGCTCAGCACGTGGAGGGCGTCGTAGCGGACGAAGCGGGTGGGGCGCGCCGCTCCCTCCGCCGTCCGCTCGAACGGCTCTCCGACCATCACGTCGTGGCACACCCACTGCCCGGTCTGGGGGTCCTTGTGCTGTAGGGCTGGCCGGTGGTGATTCCCGGTGCCCGACCAGTTCCACAGCACGATGCCGTCGATGCCGGTGAAGAAGGCGAGGGCGGTCATGGCCCGCACGTCCTGGTCGCGGATGGGCTGTCCTCGCCACCATCTCCATCCGCCTCCCCCGCCGTGGAGGAGGGTCCAGAAGTAGGGCCGCACCGGCTTGCGCTGGGGCATGGAGCGCACCAGCTTCATATTGAGGTCGATGTTCGCCAGCACGTAGGCCACGTTCCTCGGCGTCCAGTAGAAACAGTAGACCGAGGGGTTGAGGACGTCCACGGCCTCGTAGATGCGCCGCCCGAAGGCGGTCCAGGGCCAGTGGGTCGCCGGGTGGACGCGGGCCTCCTCCAGGCCCCAGTAGGTCCGGCGGAAGGGCTGCCAGCCATAGACGCTGATGTTGTGCCAGCCTGCGTCCCGGGCGGCGCGGACGGGCGCGGTGTAGGTCTTGGCGTAGCCGTCGTAGTAGGCTCTCATTGCGGCCAGGCATAAGTGGCCGGCGGCCCCCGCGGGAAACCAGGGCTGCTGGCGAAGCTCTTCGGGATCGAGGACGGGATGTTCCATGTCGATCATCAGGTAGTGGAAGCCTGGGTTGGGTCCGAAGATCTCCTCCCTGCGCAGCAGGGCCGCCACGTCGAGGCGGGCCAGGCGGTCGTAGCGTCCCTCGGGGATGCCGTGTTCGGGCAACCAGCGAGGCCAATCGACGAACCCACCCCACTTCAGCCACCGGGTGCCCTCGGGCAGGTGCTCCCAGCCCTCGATGGCGTGATTGTAGGGGAAGAGGATGCTGAACCCGTGGGTGACGGCGTAGTCGGCCATCGCCCAGTTGTGCCAGCCGCCGTAGCTGAACTCGTTGTGGAAGTAGCGGAACCGGAAGGGGCGGATGCCTCGGGCCACGTAGGGCGCCCGGCCGGGGGGAAAGCCGTCGGTCATCTTCGGGGGATAGGGCTCCGCCGGGCGGCCCAGCCGGGGCGGGGAGTCGTCCAGGGCCACGCCCCGAAGCTCCGACGGCGTGATGCCCTGGTCGGGAGCCAACTCCAGTCGCTCCGGCCCGGCGGGCAGGGCCACGACCTCGGCGCCGGGCAGCCTCTCCAGGCACCGGCTCACCTCGGCTTCGACCTGCCCCGGCGCCCCGCACGCCGCCACGGCGGCGAGCGCCAACAGGATGCAGCCCGCCAGGGGCGCCGCGACCGCTCTGTCGGCTCTCTCTGGCATCGTCAGGTTTGACAGACCTCGGCGAGAACGGTTGAATGAAAGCGTCAGGAGGATAGCGAGGAACGCAAGGAGGGTCAAGCCCCAGCGGCCGTCCCCATAGGAACTGACCCATGTACCCGTGCGAACGCAAGATGCAGCGGCGGCGCTTCCTGGGCGTGCTCGGGGCCGGAGCCGCCGCCATCTCCGCGCCGCGCCCAGCCAGGGCGGCGCCGCGAGCGGCGAAGCCCAACCTCCTCCTTCTCCTCTCCGACGACCATGGCGTCGAGCACGCCGGCTGCTACGGAAGCACCTGGGTGCGCACGCCGAACCTGGACCGCTTGGCGGCCCAGGGCGTTCGGTTCACCCGGGCCTTCACCGCCACGGCCATGTGCACGCCCAGCCGCTCGGCCCTCTACACCGGCCTGTTTCCGCACCGCAACGGCGCCCACCCCAACCACAGCAAGGTCCGGCCGGGCACGAAGAGCCTCCCCCACTATCTGCGGCCCTTGGGCTACCGCGTGGCCCTCGCGGGCAAGCGGCACATCGGGCCGCGGGAGGCCTTCCCGTTCGAGTACCTGAGTCGTGGCCAGGTCGGACGGTTCCTCGCGGAGGTGCGCTCGGAGCCCTTCTGCCTGATCGTGGCCACCCACGACCCTCACACGCCGTGGAAGAAGAAGGGGCCGTACTCGCCCGACCGCGTGGTGGTGCCGCCCTATCTCGTGGACACCCCCGAGACTCGGGAGGCCCTGGCCCGCTACGCCAATTCGGTCGCCGCTCTCGACCAGCAGGTGGGCGAGCTGATGGAGCAGCTCGAGCGACGGGGACTGGCGGGGAATACGCTCTTCCTCTACGCCGGCGACCACGGCTCCGGCTTGCCCTTCACCAAGTGGACGCTCTACGACGCGGGCATCCGCGTGCCCTTCATCGTCCGCTGGCCGGGCCGGGTGGAGGCGGGGACGGTGTGCGAGGCGATGGTGAGCTTCGTGGACGTCGTGCCCACGTTCGTGGAAGCGGCCGGCGGCGCGGCGCCGGAAGGGCTCGACGGCCGCTCCTTCCTCCCCGTGCTCGAGGGGAAAAGGAGCTCTCACCGCGACCTCATCTACGCCACCCATACCACCGAGGGCATCATCTCGGGGTCCGTGTACCCGGTCCGTGCCGTGCGCACGGAGAGGCACAAGTATATCGTGAACCTCAATCCCGACGGGGAGTTCCGCAACATCGTGACCGAAGGCAGGAAGGGCGGAAGGCCCCCCGCCTACTGGCTCTCCTGGCAGGAGAAGGCCAGGACCGACCCCCGCGCCGCCCGACGCGTCCGCCTCTACCAGCACCGGCCGCGCGAGGAGCTCTACGACCTGAAGGACGATCCCTACGAGCTGCACAACCTGGCCGACCGGCCCGCCCTGCGACCCCTGATGGACGGGCTTCGCCGCAAGCTCGCCGACTGGATGAAGCAGCAGGGCGATCCCCTGCTCGATAAGCTGGAAGGAAGCCCATGAGAATCCACGCGGCCTTGGCCTTTTGCTCTCTGGCCGTTGCCTTCGCTTCGGCCCCTTCGCGGGCCGATGCCGGGGGGCGCCGGCGCCATTCGCAGTATAAGCGCATCCAGATGCCCGGGATGCGCCTGCTGGACAGGGGGAAGAATGCAGAGGCGGTCGCGTTCTTCCAGGAATACGTGGCCGACCTGCCCGATGACCCGGAGGGCTACTTCGGCCTGGCCGCGGCCCTGAGCCGGCTGGGCAAGCTCGAGGGGCCGATGGCCGCCGTCAGGAAGGCGGTCGAGGCCGGCCTGCCCGCCGAGCGCTTCGTGGCCGGGCCGCGGCACCTCTTCGAGGCCCTGGTGGCCACCGAGGCGTTCCAGGCCTTCTACGAGGAACACGGCTCGCCCCTGGTGCACGGGCCGATGCTGGGATGCGTCTCCGACACCGCCGCCCGCTTCTGGGTGCGCACCGCCCGACCTTCGGAGGTCCAGGTGGTGGTGAGCGCCGAGTCGCCGGCCAAGGAGCCCATCCGCTCGCCCGCCGTGCGGACCAAGGAGGCGACGGACTTCACCGCCGTGGCGGCGGTGAAGGGCCTGAAGCCCGACACGCGCTACACCTACCAGGTGCTGGTGGACGGGAAGCCGGGCCTCGGGGCGGAGCTGCCTGTGTTCCGCACCTTCCCCCCGGCGGGCGGCCCTGGGAAGTTCGCCGTGGCCTTCGGCGGCGGGGCGGGCTACGTGCCGCCCCACGAGCGGATGTGGGACACCATCCGGGAGCGCGACCCCCGGGCCCTGCTGCTCCTGGGCGACAACGTTTACATTGACCATCCGAAGAGCGAGCTGATCCAGCGCTACTGCTACTACCGGCGCCAGTCGCGCCCCGAGTTCCGCCGCCTCACCGCCGCCGCCGCCGTCTACGCCATCTACGACGATCACGACTTCGGGACCAACGACTGCGTGCCCGGCCCCGAGGCGGACGAGCCGGCGTGGAAGCTCGAGGTGTGGCGCGTGTTCCGCCAGAATTGGAATAACCCGGGCTACGGCGGCGGCATCGAGATGCTGCCCGGCTGCTGGTTCGACTTCGCCGTCGCCGACGTGCACTTCATCCTGCTCGATGGCCGCTACTACCGCTCCAACCCCCGCAAGCCCAAGGCCAGCATGCTCGGCCCCTCGCAGAAGCAGTGGCTGCTCGAGCGCCTGGCCGGCTCGAAGGCTACCTTCAAGGTCCTGTGCTCGCCCGTGCCCTGGGCCTCGGGCACCAAGCCCGGCAGCCTCGATACCTGGGACGGCTTCCCCGAGGAGCGGGAGGAAATCCTGGCGTTCATCGAGAGGCACCGCATCGGGGGGGTGTTCCTGCTCTCGGCCGACCGCCATCGCTCGGACGTGTGGAAGCTGGAGCGGGAGGTGGGCTACCCCCTGTACGAGTTCGAGAGCTCCCGACTGACCAACCAGCACCGCCACGGGAGCATCCCCAAGGCCCTTTTCTCCTTCAACGCCAGGCAGTCGTTCGGCCTCCTGGAGTTCGATACCACGAAGGCCGACCCGACGGTGACCTATCGGATCCTCGACATCGACGGGGAGGAGGTCCACGCGTTCACGCTGGCCAGGAGCCAGCTCACGCCCCGCCCGTAGCGTTTGCAGGAGCCAGCCCGTGCGCCCCGCAGCTCTCTTGTGCGCGTCACTGTGTCTGCTCGTGTCCTGCGGCCTGGGGGGCGAAGTCGCCCTCGAGCACGACCGCGGGGAGCGTCGCCTGGCGGTGCAGGTCGAGGGGCGGACGGCCATCGTCTACTGCTACTCGCCGGACCACTTCCTGCCCTACTTCTGGCCGGTGAAGAGCCCCTCGGGCAAGGACCTCACGGTGCGGCTCACCAAGCCCTATCCCCACCACCGCTCCTTCTGGTTCACGGACAAGGTGCAGCTCGAGGGCCAGCGGGTGACGGACTTCTACAACGCCTACTACCGTTACAAGGAGGGCAAGGGCGAGCACATCCGCCACCAGGAGTTCGCCCAGATGCGCACCGCCGGCGACCGCGCCTTCCTCACCATGGAACTCCAGTGGCTGCTGGACCTCCAGACGCCGGTGCTCGATGAGCGCCGCGAGGTGGCCTTTCGTGCCCTGGGCGACGGGGAGTACCTCCTCGACATCCGCTTCACGGTCGCCGCCTCGCACGGCGACGTGCATTGGCGAAGCGACGCCGTCCACTACGCCTGGCCCTACGTGCGCATGCACCCCGAGTTCTCGGTCAAGCAGGGCGGCACGCTGGTGAATTCCGAAGGGGGGAAGAACCAGAAGGGCACGCACAACAAGGTGGCCGACTGGTGCGACTACTCCAACACCGTGGACGGGACCACCGAGGGCCTGGCCCTCTTCTCGCATCCCGAGAACGACCGCCCGCACCGCTGGCTCACCCGCGACTACGGCTGCTTCGGGCCGCGACGCATCGACGCCCGCAGCGGCAAGCCCTTCACCCTGGAGCGAGGCCAGTCCCTCGCCCGGCGGGTCGGCGTGCTGGTCCACAAGGGAGACGTTGCGGGAGGACGAGTCGCCGAGCGCTATCGCGCCTACGCCGAAGGAGACCTGGCCCTGCTGCCCCCAAAGGGCAAGTAGCCCGACTTGGAGGACCTGCCGATGGACCACAGGATGAACCGCAGAGCGTTCCTGGGCCTGATGGGAGCCGCGGCCGCACTGCCCCGCACGCTGCTGGGCCAGCGTGGCCAGGAGCGGCCGCCCAACTTCGTAGTCATCTTCACCGACGACCAGGGCTACCAGGACCTGGGCTGCTTCGGCTCGCCGGACATCGCCACCCCCCGCATCGACGAGATGTGCGCCCAGGGGATGAAGTTCGCCGACTTCTACGCCTCCGCCCCCGTGTGCACTCCCTCGCGGGCCTCGCTGCTGACCGGCTGCTACGCCCAGCGGGTGAGCCTGCCCGGCGTGCTCTTCCCCCGCTCGAACGTGGGGCTCAACCCCTCCGAGGTTACCATCGCCGAGGTGCTCAAGGCCCGCGGCTACGCGACCGCCTGCATCGGCAAGTGGCACCTGGGCCACCACAAGAAGTTCCTGCCCACCCGCCACGGCTTCGACCGCTACCTGGGCATCCCCTACAGCAACGACATGTGGCTCGCCGCGGGGATGGACTTCGCGGAGGACGCGAAGCTCCCAGAGGGCGCCAGCGTTGAGAAGCTCAAGGACGGCGAGAAGAAGCGCAACCAGGTGCCCCTGGTGCGCGACGAAGAGGTGATCGAATACCCCGTCGACCAGTCCACCCTCACCCAGCGCTACACCCAAGAGGCCATCGACTTCATCTCCGCCAACCGCGACCGACCGTTCTTTCTCTACCTGCCTCATACCATGCCTCACGTGCCGCTCTACTGCTCGGAGGACTTTCGGGGCAAGAGCAAACGGGGGCTCTACGGCGACGTGATCCAGGAGATCGACTGGAGCACGGGCCAGATCCTCGATGCCCTCAAGAAGCTGGGGCTCGACGAGCACACGTGCGTCATCTACACCTCCGACAACGGCCCCTGGCTAGGCAAGGGCAAGAACGGGGGCAGCGCCAAGCCCCTCCGGGCCGGCAAGTTCAGCACCTACGAGGGCGGCATGCGGGAGCCCTGCGTGATGCGCTGGCCGGGGCGTATCCCCGCGGGCCAGACCTGTCGCGAAGTGGCCACCACCCTCGACCTGCTGCCCACCCTGGCCAAGCTGGCGGGCGCCCGGGTGCCCGACGACCGGACCATCGATGGCAAGGACATCTGGCCCCTGATGGCCGGCGCCCCGGGGGCCAAGAGTCCTCACCAGGCCTTCTGCTACTTCCGCGGCAACCGCCTCGCAGCGGTCCGAGCCGGCAAGTGGAAGCTCCACCTGGCGCGCGGAAAGGGCAAGCAGGCCAAGGTCGAGCTCTACGACCTCGAAGAGGACATCGGCGAGAGCAACAACGTCGCCGACCAGCATCCCCAGGTCGTCCAGCGGCTCCAGGGCCTGGCCCAAGAGCGCGAGAAGGACGTGCGCGAGAACCGCCGGCCCCCCGGAAAAGCCTGAGGCACTCGAGGCCCGCTACCAGTCGCAGATGGCCCGCGTGGGCCCGTTAGAGGGCAAGCCATCCCCGGAGCGCGGGAGCGAGAGGGAGACGCCAGTTGAGCCGCCCGCAACGGCCAGACTCCAGGAGGGTGAACCGACGCCGGTTCATGGCCGGCGCCGCCACCGCGGGCCTCACCGCGGCCCACCTGGCGGGCCGCCGCCACGCCACAGGAGCTCCCATGGGCAAACGCAACATCCTCCTCGTGGTCGTCGACGACCAGGGCTACCAGGCCGGCTGCTACGGCGACCGGGTGGCCAGGACGCCGAACCTGGATGCCCTGGCGGCCGAGGGCACGCGGTTCACCCACGCCTTCTGCACTTCGGCGAGCTGCTCGGCCAGCCGCTCGGTGATCCTCACCGGGCTCCAGAACCACGCCAACGGCCAGTACGGGCACCAGCACAGCTTCCACAACTTCCACACCTTCGAGTGGGTGCGGAGCCTGCCCGTGCTGCTTCGCCAGGCGGGCTACCGCACGTGCTCCATCGGCAAGTACCACGTCCAGCCCCGCGAGGTCTACGACTTCGAGTTCTACTTCAACAAGGGCATTCCCGGCGGGTCCCGCAACCCGGTGGGCATGGCGGAGAATGCCCGGGCGTTCCTGCGGGCGGACGACGACCGCCCCTTCTTCCTCTACTTCTGCACCAGCGACCCGCATCGCGCGGGCAAGGGCTTCGCCGCCGAACGCGACTTCCCCGGCGTGCGGCGGGTGAGCTTCGAGCCCCGGGACGTGCCCGTTCCCCCGTGGCTGCCCGACTTGCCCGAGACCCGGTCCGAGCTGGCTGCCTACTACAGCGCCATCGCCCGGCTCGACCAGGGGCTGGGCCGGCTCATGGACGTGCTTCGGGAGACCGGCCACTGGGACGACACCCTGGTCCTGTACCTCAGCGACAACGGGCCGCCATGGCCGGGAGCGAAGACCACTCTCTACGAGCCGGGCATCCGCCTGCCCCTGGTGGTCCGCTCGCCCCACCAGAAGAGGCGGGGCCTGGCCTGCGACGCCATGGTCACCTGGGCCGACCTGGCTCCCACCCTCCTGGAGTGGGCGGGAGCCAAGGGCCCCGATTACCCCCTCCACGGCCGCTCCTTCCTGCCCGTGCTCGAGGAGGAGCACCCCGGGGGCTGGGACGAGGTGTACGCTTCGCACACCTTCCACGAGATCACCATGTACTATCCCATGCGGGCGGTGCGCACGCGGAGGCACAAGTACATCCTCAACCTCGCCCACCAACTGCCCTACCCCTTCGCCTCCGACCTCTACGCCTCGGCCACCTGGCAGGCGGTGCTGCGGCGCGACGCCGAGATGTTCGGCCAGCGCAGCGTGGAGAGCTATCTCCACCGCCCGCGCCACGAGGCCTACGACCTGGAGGCCGACCCCCACGAATCCGAGAACCTCGCCGGCCAGCCGCGGCACGCCGAGACCCTGGCCGGCCTCCAGGAGAAGCTCCGAGCCTGGCAGGAGAAGACCAAGGACCCGTGGGTGGTCAAGTACCGCTACGAGTAGGGCTGCGGGGCAGGGGAGTATTGGGGAGAAGCACGAAGGAGATGCCATGGACCGCCGCTCTTTCCTCGCCCACGCGGGCAAGGGGGCGCTGGGCCTCGCCGGCGCCGCCCTCCTGGGACCCCCCCGGCGCGGCCACGCCGCGGAGGGCGAGGCGCCGCCGAACTTCGTGATCATCTTCGCCGACGACCTGGGCTACGGCGACCTGGGGTGCACCGGCCATCCGACCATCCGCACGCCCCGCCTCGACCGGATGGCGACGGAGGGCATGAAGCTCACCCAGTTCTACGTCGCGGCGCCGGTGTGCACGCCCAGCCGCGCGGCGCTGCTCACCGGCCGTCTCCCGGTGCGTAGCGGGATGTGCAGCGACCGCCGGCGGGTGTTGTTCCCCAATTCCGGCGGCGGCCTGCCCCACAGCGAAGTGACCGTGGCCGAGGCGCTCCAGGCCCGGGGCTACGCCACCGCGTGCGTGGGCAAGTGGCACCTCGGCCACCTGCCGCAGTTCCTCCCCATGCGCCACGGTTTCGACCGGTATTTCGGCATTCCTTACAGCAACGACATGCGGCCCACGCCGCTGCTGGACGGGCAGAAGATAGTCGAGGAGCCGGCCGACCAGTCGACCCTCACGCGGCGCTACACGCGGCGTGCCGTGGAGTTCATCGAGGCCAACGCCCAGAGGCCCTTCTTCCTTTACTTCCCCCACACGTTCCCCCACGTCCCCCTGTTCGCGTCGGAGGACTTTCGCGGGAAGAGCCCCCGCGGGCTGTACGGCGACGTGGTGGAGGAGCTGGACCACAGCGTGGGGCAGGTCCTGGATACCCTCCGCGAGCACGGTCTCGAGAAGCGTACCCTGGTGCTGTTCACCAGCGACAATGGGCCGTGGCTGCCCAGGAAGCTGCGCGGGGGCTCCGCGGGGCTCCTCCGCGGGGGCAAGGGCAGCACATGGGAGGGCGGCATGCGCGAGCCGTGCATCGCCTGGTGGCCGGGCACCGTGCCCGCGGGCGCCACGAGCACGGGGCTGGCCTCCACCCTGGACATCCTGCCCACCTGCCTGGCCCTGGCGGGCGTCGAGCCGCCCGGCGACCGCGTGCTCGACGGGGTGGACATGACGCCCATCCTCACGGGCAAGGGCGAGAGCCGACGCGAGGCCATGTTCTTCTATCGCGGCACCCGGCTCTACGCGGTGCGCAAGGGGCCGTGGAAGGCCCACTTCATCACGCAGGCGGGCTACGGCGACAGGCCGCACCCCCAGGACCCGCCGCTGCTCTTCCACCTCGAGCGCGACCCCTCGGAGCGCTTCGACGTGGCGAAGCAGAATCCCCGGGTCCTCGACGAGATCGGCGAGCTGGTGGCCAAGCACCAGGCGGGTCTCGAGCGTCCTCCCTCTCAGCTCGAGATCCCGTTGGGGAAGGGATGACGGGGGGCCTCGGTATGGACCGACGCCAGTTCCTCGGCTGGGCCGCCGCGGCGGCGTCCGCGCCCTGGGCGCGGCCGGGGCGCGGCGCGCCGCAGGAGGGTCGGATGCCCAATTTCGTGTTCATCCTCACCGACGACCAGCGCTACGACGCCCTGGGCTGCGCCAACCCCCTGGTGGTCACGCCCCACATGGACGCGCTGGCCGAGCGGGGCGTGCGCTTCGACCGCGCGTTCGTCACCACCTCGATCTGTAGTCCCAGCCGGGCCTGCTGCCTCACCGGCCGCTACGGCCGGGCCAACGGCGTGACCGGCCTGGGGATGGGCCTGGACGCGGACGAGGTGACCTTCGCCCAGCGGCTTCGGCGAGCGGGCTACCGCACGGGCTACGTGGGCAAGTGGCACCTGAAGCGGCCCGACCCCGCGGGCGCGGGCTTCGACTCCTGCGTGTGGTTCCGCTCCAACGGCCCCCACCACGGCCGCACGGTGGTGGAAGGCGGCGAGCGGAAGGTGGCCGAGGGCTACATCGAGGACTACCTGGCGGCCCGCTCCGTGGCCTTCCTCGAGGAGGCGGCGGCGCGCGACCGCCCCTTCCTCCTCCACATCGGCACCCAGGTGCCGCACATGGACCACCGCTTCCGCTGGCCGGCCAGCGAGCGTTCCCTGGCCCTCTACGAGCCCGAGGCCATGCCCGTGTCCGCGAACTGGCGGGACGACCTGGAGGGCAAGCCCCCTTACCTCGAGACCGCCCGAAGCCGCACCCGGGCCCTCCACTACGGCTACGCCCGCAAGGAGGCCATCCAGCGCCACTTCCGCCACTACTTCGCGGCCGTCACCGATATGGACCGTGCCCTGGGCACGGTGCTGGCGGCCCTCGACCGCCTGGGCCTTCGCAACGACACGTGGATTCTGCTCATGGGCGACAACGGCTGGATGATGGGCGAGCACACCTTCACCAGCAAGGTCCTGGCCTACGAGGCGTCGATCCGCGTGCCCTTCCTCGTCGCCGGCCCGGGCCTGAGCGCCGAGGTGTGCCAGGAGCTGGTGCTCAACGCCGACGTGGCCCCCACCATCCTCGACCTCGCCGGCCTGCCGGTCCCCGGCAACGTCCACGGCCGCAGCCTCGTCCCTCTCCTGCGCGGCCAGCCGGTCGACTGGCGGCAGAGCTTCCTCTACGAGGCCCTGGAGCCCGAGCTGGGAGCCCGGCCCGTGCTCGCCGTGCGCACTGGCCGCTGGAAGTACATCCAGACCCTCGACCCCCGGGAGCGGGCCAGGGTGGACTTCGAGGAGCTCTACGACCTGGAGACCGACCCCGGCGAACTCCACAACCTCGCGCACCACGAAGCGCACCAGGAGACCCTCGCGGCCATGCGAGCCGAACTCGAGAGGCTGAAAGGACGCATCCGATGAACCGACGCGACTTCCTCGCCTCCCTCACAAGGAGCACGGTTGCCATGACCGCCGCCACCTCCCTCTCCGGCGCGGCCCGCGGCGCCGACGCTCCCCCCAAGCCCAACTTCCTGTTCATCCTCGTCGACGACCTGGGCTGGGCCGACCTCTCCTGCTACGGCAGCACCTACCACGAGAGCCTCAACACCGACCGCCTGGCCGCCCAGGGCATGCGCTTCACCGACGCCTACGCCGCGGCCCCCGTGTGCTCGCCCACGCGGGCGAGCATCCTCACGGGCAAGTACCCAGCCACCGTGCACCTCACGGACTTCATCGCCGGCCACTGGCGCCCCTACGCCAAGCTGGTGGTTCCGAAGTTCAACCTCCGCCTGCCCGCCGAGCAGGTGGCCCTGCCCGAGGCCCTGAAGGGCGCCGGCTACGTGAGCGCCTGCTTCGGCAAGTGGCACCTGGGCGGCAGGGGCAGCGGGCCCGCCGACCACGGGTTCGACGTGGCCGGCGGAGGCCCCAGCCGCAACGACAAGAAGGTCGCCAGCCTGACCGACAAGACTCTCGACTTCATGGCCAGGCACAAGGACCGGCCTTTCTTCGTCCACCTCTGCCACCATACGGTTCACATCCCCCTCGAGGCGGACGAAAAGCTGGTGGCCAAGTACAAAGCGAAGCTGCAACCCGGCCAGAAGTACCCTCAGCAGGCCAACCCCACCTATGCCGCGATGATCGAGCAACTGGATCAAAGCGTGGGGCGGCTGATGAGCGGCCTGGACGAGCTGGGCCTGGCGAAGAAGACCGTCGTGGTCTTCACCTCGGACAACGGCGGCCTCAAGCGCATCTTCACCGGCAAAGGCCCCATCGTGACCTCCAACGCCCCGCTGCGCGACGAGAAGGGCACCCTCTACGAGGGCGGGATCCGCGTGCCCCTCATCATCCGCTGGCCAGGCGTCGTGGAGGCCGGGACCACCTGCCGGGTGCCCGTCTCCAGCATCGACTTCTATCCTACGTTCCTGCGGGCCGCGGGCGTCCCGCCCAGCCCCAAGCACGAGCCCGACGGCCTCAGCCTCCTGCCGCTGCTCGAGGGCCGCGGCGGTCTCGGCCGCGACGCCCTCTACTGGCACTACCCCCATTACCACCACACCCCGCCCTGCGGCGCCGTGCGCGAGGGCGACCTCAAGCTCATCGAGTTCTACGAGGACGGGCGCCTCGAGCTCTACGACCTGGCCAAGGACCTGGGCGAGAAGAACGACCTCGCCGACCAGATGCCCGAGAAGGCCGCGGCACTGCGCGACAGGCTCCACCGCTGGCTCCAGGACGTCGACGCCCAGATGCCTACCCCCAACCCCGACTACGACCCCCAGCGGGCCGGCGAGTGGGGCCGGCGGAGGCGTAAGAAGAAGTAGCGCGGGCCGGCAGGCGCGTCGCCGCGCCCTGGAAAAAGCGGCCCGCAGGTATACAATCGCGGGCGCTGCCGGTGAGCCCCCACGAGGAGGAGCACGCTGATGTCGAGCCAGCCCCAGGCCATGACCTGTCCCCGCTGCGAGGGCGTCGAGCTGCGCTCCGCCATGACCAAGCAGGGCGTGGAGGTGGATTACTGCCGCTCCTGCGGGGGCATCTGGCTGGACAAGGGGGAGATCTTCCACTTCGCCAAGCACCCCAAGGCCCTCGCCGAGGCCCTCCGCCAGGCCTCCCAGGGTGCCCCCAGGGGAGAGCTCACGTGCCCCAGGACGGGCGAGCCCATGGTCGAGCTGAAGCTCTTCGACGGCCAGCTCTCGCTCGACGCCTGCCCCCGGACCGGCGGCCTGTGGCTCGACCGCGGCGAGCTGGAGGAGCTGGTCGCCAAGAGCGAGGCCGGGCTGCGCCTGGAGATCGACGAGCGGGTCGAGGAGCCCTCGCCCGAGGAGCCGCCGCCCGAGGAGGACCAGGCCCCGCAGGAGCCGCAACGGCGCCTGGCGACCATCGCCGCCGCCGCTCAGCCCCTGCCCAACCTCTTCGTGCGGTCCGCCGGCGTGCTTTTCCTGCTCTACGCCCTCCTGGTGCTGGTGCTCATCGCCCTGGTGGAGGTGGGCGTGCTGGGGGCCGGGCCGGCGGTGCTCATCGGGGTGGCCATCGTGGCCCTCCAGTTCCTGCTCGGCCCGTTCATCATGGACATCTCGCTCCGCTGGTTCTACCGCTGCGAGTGGGCCGACCCGGACCGCGACCTGCCCGAGCACCTGACCGCCTTCGTGACGCGGGTGGCCGAGAAGCAGGGCATCCGCTTCCCCCGCATCGGGATCATCGACGACGGGGCGCCCAATGCCTTCACCTACGGCCACTACCCCAGCAACGCCCGCATCGTCATCACCCGGGGGCTTTTCGAGCTGCTCGACGACGACGAGGTGGACGCCGTGGTGGCCCACGAGATCGGCCACGCCGTGCACTGGGACATGCTGGTGATGACCATGGCCTACCTGGTGCCGCTGGTCGCCTACTACGCCTTCCGCACGCTGATCTCGATTCGCACGGAGGGCCGCGACAAGTCGCGCCAGGCCCGCTACGCCGCGGCCATCGGGGCCTTCGTGGTCTACATCATCTCCCAGTACATCGTCCTCTGGCTATCGCGGACCCGCGAGTACTACGCCGACCGCTTCGCGGGCGAGGCCACGGGTAAGCCCAACACCCTGGCCAGCGCCCTGGTGAAGATCGGCTACGGCCTGGCCGGCCAGGAGCGGGAGAAGCGGGGAGGCCGCCGGGAAGGCCGGCGCGAGAGGAGCCACAGCCTCGAGGCCGTGGGGGCGCTGGGCATCTTCGACGCCAAGGCCGCCCGAGGCCTCGCCATCTCCGCCTCCCAAGGGGCCGCCGGCAGCCTGAACCGCGAGAACCTCAAGGGCGCCATGCGATGGGACATGTGGAACCCCTGGGCCAAGTTCTACGAGCTCAACTCCACCCACCCCCTCATCGCCCATCGCCTCGACCACCTGGGACGCCAGGCCGCCTCCCGCGGCGAGGAGCCCCTGGTGGTCTTCGACCTGCGCAAGCCGGAGTGCTACTGGGACGAGTTCTTCACCGACCTGGCGATGATGTTCCTCCCCGCCCTCCTGGCCCTCCTGGTGGTGGGCGTGGGGGCCGCGGCGGGCAGCCCCCAGGTGATGGTCCTCGCCGTCTCCGCCTTGGGCGCGGGGATGCTGGTCAAGACCCTCTACTCTTACCGCGGCGGGCCGTTCCCGGAGATGAGCGTGGCCAGCCTGCTCAAGCAGGTCAAGGTCTCGGGCATCCGCGGGGTGCCCTGCACGGTCAAGGGCACGGTGATCGGCCGGGGCGTGCCGGGGCTGATCTGGAGCGAAGACTTCGTGGTCCGCGACGAGACGGGCATCCTGTTCCTCGACTACCGCCAGCCGTGGCGCATCTTCGAGTTCTTCTTCGGCCTCCTCCGCAGGGGGGAGTACGACAACGTGGAGGTGGAGGCCGCGGGCTGGTACCGCCGCGCCCCGGTGCCTTACCTGGAGCTCAAGACCATCGCCACCCGCAGCAGGACGCGGCGCTGCTACGTCTACTACCTGAAGCTGTTTGCGGGCCTGGCGCTCACCCTGGTGGGCGTGTTCCTGGCCCTCCGCGTGGTGGGCTAGCGGCGCGGAAGGAAGCGGGAGCGTGCGAGTCCCCCTCGACTACGGCTGCCAGAGGCTCGAGTTGAGCGTTCCCCGCGAGCGCGTCCGCGCCGTGGTGGAGCCTCGGCGGGCCGAGGCCGTGGACGACGTGGGCGCCGCCGTGCGCCAGGCCGTCGCCGAGCCCGTCGCCGGCCCCCCGCTGGCCGACGTGTTGGCGGGCGCCCGGCGGGTGCTCCTGCTCACCGTCGACCACACGCGGCCTTCGCCGAGGCCGCTGCTCGAGCCCCTCCTCGAGGAATGCGACCGCGCGGGAGCCGAAGCCACCGTGTGTGTGGCTATCGGCCGCCATCGGGCGATGACCGAGGCCGAGCTGCTACGCCACCTGGGCCGCGACATCCTCCGCCGGCGCCGCGTGGTCCAGCACGACCCCTTCGACCGCCAGGCCTGCCGCCACCTGGGCACCACCCGGCGGGGGACCGAGATCCGGGTCAACCGCATCGTCTTCGAGCACGACCGCGTGCTGGGCGTGGGCACCATCGAGCCCAGCTACCTGGCCGGCTGGTCGGGCGGGCGCAAGCTGCTGATGCCCGGCGTGGCCTGGTGCGAGTCCATCGACCAGAACCACGCCCTGCTCGCCGACCCTGCGACGCGGATCGGGAGGCTGCGGGGCAACCCCCTGAGCGAGGATGCCGAGGAGTTCGCCGCCGCATGTCCCTTCCACTTCATCTGCTACGCCCTCGCCGGTCCCGGCGACGAGGTGGTCGGCGTGGTGGCGGGCGAGCCCCGCCAGGCCCACGAGCACGGCTGCCGGCGCGGCCAACGCATCTACCGCGTGGAGGCCCCGACGGCGCCCATCGTCGTCGCCTCGCCAGGGGGCTATCCCTACGACTGCGACCTCGTCCAGGCCAAGAAGGCGGTCATTCCCGCCATCGAGCTCGTGGAGCCCGGCGGCGCGGTGGTCCTCCTGGGCGAGTGCGCCGAGGGCCTGGGGGCCGAGGAGACCTTCGTCCACTGGCTGCGGACCAAGAGCCCCGAGCAGGCCGTCGCCGACGCCCGGCGCCGCGAGCTCTTCAGCCTCGGAGCCCACGGCGCCAGCCTCCTGGCCAGGCCCATCGTGGAGAAGGATGCCCGCGTCGTCCTGGTCACCCGCCCCCAGGTGGCCGGGGAGCTGGAGGGCAGCTACCTCCGGGCGGTCAGCGGCCTCGAGGCGGCGTGGGAGGTGGCCACCCGGCGCTGCGGGGAGGGAGCGGGGGTGGTGGTGCTGCGCGGCGCCCGGCGGCTGATCGTGCGCGCCGCCCGAGGCCGCGGCGGGGACTCGGACGGCGGCGGGAGCCGCTCAGAGGGCTTCTAAGCGTTTGCTACGATCCTGGGAATCTCGCGCGCCACAGCCGTAAGCTTCTCATATGCATACGCTTGGGGCGGTGAACGGCGGCCCGGCGCACGCCGGAAGGTATCCTGGGTCGCGCCGGGGGGCGATCGGCTCACAGGGGCCAATCTGGGGCCATTCCGGATCGCCTTCCTAAGCGGTTGAGACCCCGAACGTTACGAGGTGGGAAAAACGGCCGGAGCGGCCCGGGGGCCACCGGCGCTCACCGCGAGAAGCGCTCGTGGACCGCGGGCATGGCCGGGAAGGGGGCGTGCGGCTCCGCCTGGTACCAGGTGGCCACCGACGCGATGTCGTCGGTCAGCGGCTGGAAGGTGCGGTCGGGCCACCAGCCGAGGGCCTGGATGGTGGCTCGCAGGTCCTGGGAGAAGCGGATGGGGTCGAGGATATGCCAGCGGTAGAGCCCATGGCGGGGCACGTGGCCCTCGGCTTTCTCGTAGAGGGGGTAGCCGAGGAAGGGGGTGCAATAGGTCTCGCCGCCGAAGCCCCAGGCCCCGCAGAAGTAGTCCTCGGTGCCCGTGCCGCAGATGGTGGGGTACTCGCGGTCGCCATCGATGTAGAACTTGATTTCGCCCTCGCCCCACCAGCCGTTGGACAACTGGGTCCAGGCCAGGAAGGTGCCCACGTAGTGGCCCTGGCCCTCGACGCCATCGAGGAGGGTGTGGTCGGGACACTGGCGGGTGGTCATGGAGCGTCGCCACTGGGCGTGGAACGTGGCGGCGTCGTCGGGCACCTCGCCCAAGGCGTAGGTGATCTGATAGAAGAAGCCGCCGATGGGCTCGGGGTGCTGGCTCTCGATGGTCACCCGCGCCCGCTGGCGGAAGGGCATGGGCCAGTAGCAGTTGAAGCCGCCGGAGGGGTTGACGCACACGGGCAGGGAGACCACGTTGTAGCGGAGGGCATGGCCGTTGGCGAAGAAGTCGCCCAGGGGGACCTCGACGGAGGGGCTGTGCTCGTCGTCCCAGAAGAAGCGGAGAATGGTGTCGCGGTAGGCCTGGGGCCGCACGGTGATCCAGATGTGCTGGATGGTGCCGGGCCCCTCGATATCGGCGAGGGCAGTGGTGGAGCCGGGCTCGAGGGTGATGCAGGGCCGCACCTTCCAGCCCTTGCCCAGGCGGGCGGCGGGACCTTTGCCCTCGGGCTCGGCGGTGGCGCCGCCGCCTTTTTCGCCCGTGGGGTTTTCGGCGGAGATGGAGCGGGTCTTGGCCTCGGAGAGCAGGGGCAGGGCGCCCAGGCCGAGGTTCACGCGGCGAAATGCGTCCACGGCGGTTCTCCTCGCGGCAGTTGGGAAACGGAGCGACGGGGCGAGCGGTAGCATTACCACGGGGCGGCGGGCCTGTCAAGCCGCGGGGCGGGTCCAGTTGCGCTTGGCCGTGCCCGGAGCGTATAATCGCCGGAGAAGCGTGGTGAAGCCCGGCGGCCGAGTCTGAAAGGAGGACGACCATGCCGGTGAAACGTCTCAAGGAGTTTCTCGACGCCCAGGGGGTCAAGTACGTGGCCATCAGCCATTCGCCGGCCTTCACGGCCCAGGAGATCGCGGCGTCGGCCCACGTGCCGGGCAAGCAGCTTGCCAAGACGGTGATGGTGAAGCTGGACGATCAGATGACCATGGCGGTCCTGCCCGCCCACGAGTCGGTGGATTTCGAGGCCCTCAAGGAGGCGGCGGGGGCTTCGGAGGCCAGCCTGGCCAGCGAGGAGGAGTTCCGCGACCTTTTCCCCGAGTGCGAAGTGGGCGCCATGCCCCCCTTCGGCAACCTCTACGGGATGGACGTCTTCGCCGACCAGACCCTGACCGAGGACGAGGAGATCGTCTTCAACGCGGGCTCGCACAAGGAGCTGGTGAAGCTCGCCTACAAGGACTTCGAGCGGCTGGCCAAGCCCACCGTGGCGGCCTTCGGCAAGGGGCCCGAGCGGGAGGGCTAGCCTCGCCGCGGTGCGCCTATCGGCAGGCTTCGGAGGCAGCGCGCCTATGGCAGCCAGGCACAACGCGGCGGCGCGAGGCCCCAACATCGTCCTCATCCTGGCCGACGACATGGGGTACGGCGACATCGGGGCCTTCGGCAACCCGCGGGTCCAGACCCCCGTGCTGGACGCCCTCGCGACGGAGAGCGTGGCCCTCGCCCAGCACTACTCGGGCTCCCCGGTATGCGCCCCCGCCAGGGCGGCGCTCCTCACCGGGCGCTACCCCCATCGCACCGGGGCCATCGACACCCTGGAGGGGCGGGGGCTGGACCGCCTGGCCCTCCGCGAGGCGACCCTGGCCGACCTGCTCCGGGCGGCGGGCTACGCCACCGGGCTGGTGGGCAAGTGGCACCTCGGCGCGCTCGACCCCCGCTACCATCCGAACGCCAGGGGCTTCGACGAGTTCTGCGGCTTCCGCGGCGGGTGGCACGACTACTGGGCGTGGTTCCTCGACTACAATGGCACGGTCCGCCACAGCGACGGCCGCTACCTGACCGACGTGTTCACCGACGAGGCCGTGGGCTTCATCGAGCGCCACCGCGACGAGCGCTTCTTCCTCCACGTGACCTACAACGCGCCTCACTTCCCCCTCCAGGTGCCGGACGAGGAGCTGGAGCCCTTCGCGGGGATGGAGGACCTGACCGAGGGGGTGCGGCGCATTTACGCCATGAACCGGCGCATGGACAGGGGCGTGGGCCGCATCCTGGAGGCCCTGGACGCCCACGGCATCGCCGAGAACACCCTGGTGGCCTTCACCAGCGACAACGGCCCGCAGTTCGGCGGCCGGGGCCAGATGCGCACCGACCGCTACAACGCCCTGTTCAACGGCTGCAAGGGCAACGTCTACGAAGGAGGCATCCGCGTGCCCGCCATCGTCCGCTGGCCGGCGGGCCTGGACGGGGGGAGGGCCTCGGGCGCCTTCGTCCACTTCACCGACTGGCTGCCCACCCTCCTGGGCGTGGCGGGTGCCGCGCTCCCCACCCAGCGCCCCCTGGACGGCCACGACGTGCTGCCCGTGCTGCGCGGCGAGCCGCCCGCCGAGCCGCCGCGTCGCTTCTGGCAGTGGAATCGCTATACCCCCGTCCCCCACTGCAACGCCGCGGCCCGCGACGGCCCCTGGAAGCTCCTCTATGTTCCCATCCCCCAGGCCATGCGCATCCCCCAGGAGGACGGGGACGTGGACCGCCGCCTGAAGTACGAGCCCGAGACCATCACCGAGGTGTGCCGCGACGCAGAGCCGGAGCGCGACCTCCCTCAGCCCCGGGACCCCATGCTCTTCCACCTCGGCGACGACCCCACCGAGCAGCACGACCTCGCGGCACGCGAGCCGCAGCGCGTGGCCAGGATGGAGCGCCAGCTCGAAGCCTGGTTCGAGTCCGTCGAGGCCGAACGCCGCAGCATCGACGACGCCTGGTGAGCCCACAGACGGAGCAACCCGCCCATGGTGCGAAACGCTTGCCTCGCCCTCCTCCTGTGTGCCGCCCAGGGCGGCGCCGCCACCACCACCGAGCTGTTCCACGACGACTTCTCCACCGCCGAGGAGGGAAGCGACGGCTTCCCCGTGTGGATCGCCGACTCGGGCACCTGGACTGTGCGCGACGGGGCCTTCCTGGGCGCCGACTGCGCCGGCCACTTCATCGCCCAGGGAGCGCGCACGGGCCGCGCGGAATGGACCGACTACACCCTCTCCCTGCGGCTGCGCCTGCTGTCGCGGGGCAGCGACTGGCGCGACGGCCCGTGGATCGGCTTCCGCTACCGCAACCGCGGCAACGCCTACACCCTGGGCTTCTACGACCGGATGACCGCCCTGCACAAGGCCTCGCGGGGCAAGGTGACTTCTGATGACAAGGAGCTGGCCACCTCGCCCACCACCATCCGCGACGGCGCGTGGCACCGCGTGGCCATCACCTGCAAGGGCAGCGCCATCGCCGTGGCCCTCGACGGGCAGACCATCATCGAAGCCACGGACGAGGGGTGGAACGACGCTCCGCCGGTCCCCAGCGGCGCCATCGTGCTCTCCGCCCGCAAGCACGAGGGCGGGGAGGGCACCAGCCGCGTGCTCTTCGACGACGTGCGGGTCCAGGCCCTCGAGCCGGTCCCCGCCGAGCTGGCCTTCACCCTCGCCGACGCCCGCCAGCGGGCCCCCAGGCGTATCGAGAGGATTAGCATGCTCGAATTCCTCAAGCAGCGCCGCAGCCGCAGATGGCTCCGCGTGCCCCGCAAGGTCCTGGCCTTCTACTACACCTGGTACGGGCGGCCCGAGCGCCACGGGCGGTGGGTGCACTGGGCCGGGGTGGAGCCGGAGGAGCACGAGATCGCCACCTCCACTCACTATCCCGCCAAGGGGGCCTACGACTCCCACGACCCGGCCATCATCGACCACCACATCGCCCTGGCGAAGAGCCACGGCATCGACGCCTTCGTGGCCACCTGGTGGGGCCAGGGCACCTTCGACGACCGGGCCTTCCGCGTCCTCCTGGAGCGGGCCAAGGCTCACGATTTCGAGGTCACGGTCTACTGGGAGGCGGCGCCCGGCGAAGGCAGGGCGAAGGTGCGGAGGGCCGTCGACGACCTGGTCTACGTCCTGGAGAGCTACGGCTCGCATCCCGCCTTCCTCAAGGTCGAGGACAAGCCCGTCATCTTCGTCTACGGGCGGGTGATGGGCCAGATGGAGCTGGGCGAATGGCCGCAGGTGATCACCGGCGCGCGGCGACGGGCCGGCGAGGACTTCCTGCTCATCGCGGACGGCTACCGCGAGGCCTACGCCCGGCTCTTCGACGGCCTGCACGTCTACAACATCTGCGGCTGGGTGCAGGGCAAGTCGCCCCAGGAGCTGGCCGAGCTGAGCCGCCAGGCCTTCTCCCGCGCCGTGGCCCTGGCCAAGCGGCACGCCCGCGTCGCCTGCGTGACCATCATCCCCGGCTACGACGACACCAAGATCCGCACCCCCGGCATCAACGCCGAACGCCAGGGGGGCGAGACCTATCGCGTGCTCTGGGAGCAGGCCATCGCCGCAGACCCCGACTGGGTGGTCATCACCTCCTGGAACGAGTGGCACGAGGGCTCGGAGATCGAGCCCAGTTGGGAGCACGGCGAGACCTACCTCGACATCACGGCCACCTACGCTCGAGGCTTCAAGCAGACCCCCCACAGCCAGGCCCCCGTGCCCCCTGGCCCGGCCACGGTGCCCGCCGACCAGGCCCGGAAGCTGCAAAAGCTGTGGGGGAGCAGGACCATCGCCGTGCTGCCCGACTTCGCCGGCGATGCCGTCTTCTGGCTCGCCGACGCGGGCCTGAACCTCCAGGAGCTGCGCTGGGAGGAGCTGCTCGACCCGGAGAAGTTCGCCCCCGACCGCTTCCCCGTCGCGCTCTACGCCGGCTACGAGAGCTACACCCAGACGGTCCGGGAGGAGGGCGACGTCGATGATGCTCTCCGCCGCTACCTCCGCCGCGGCGGCACCCTGGCGGCCTTGGCCGCCGGCCCCTTTCCCTTCTTCTACAACCAGGACGGCGAGGCGGTGGCCGCGGCCCGGCGCCTGGGCTTCCCCATCCGGGGAGCCGGCGCCGGGGGCCAGGAGGCGCCCACGATCCGCGGGTGGGAGGAGCCGCCGCCGGGGCTCGACCTGGCTTTCCGCTTCGATGTCGACTCCCTGCCCGGCTTGCCCCGTCAGGCCCCCTTCCCCCGCGCCGGCGACCTGCGCTGGCGGCCCTGCTCCCCCCAGGGAGCGGCCGAGGGCGACCTCTACCTGCCGCTGGCGCGCCTGGTCGACGCGGAGGGGAGGATCTACGGCGACGGCATCGCCTACATCGAGCACCGGGCCTCGGAGCCCAAGGGGGGCAGGAACCTCTACGTGTGGATGCGGATGGGCGACGGGGTGGGGGCCTCCGACCTCTACTTCGCCCTGTTCCGCTTCCTGGGCCAGCGCCTGCCCCGGTAGCCCTCCAGGTGCGGCGTTTTCTTGACAATGCGCGCTTCCCGCCCTAGGCTTAGCGGGGGCGAGAGCCCCTCCGGCGTGCGCGGAGCCCTGGGCGGCCCTCCGGCTCCGGTTCTCAACTCCTGGCACAGCAATACGTTCTGATGTTTCCGGAGCGTTGGCCCGCAGTGGGTCTGCGCCCGCTGGGCTTTCAGGAGGAGAGGGTGATGAAGCGCGCCTGGGGCAGGTTCGTCGTCGTTTGGGCGGCCGGTGTGGCGGGGGCTCTGGCCGCGCCCGCGGACGCGGCCGGGGGCGAGAGCGCGCCGTGGGTAAGAGAGCTGCCGGGGGACGCCAACCCCTTCGTCCAGCTCCTGCCCGCCCTGCGCACCGCGCCGACGCCCGCCTGGGTGCGGCGGGGCACGCGGATCACCTACTACAGCTCGTCCGCCATCGTCATCGGCGCCAGGGAGTACTACGTCCGCGACGAGGACGGGAACTGGAAGGACCAGCACGGGAATCACTACCGCAAGGAGCGCGGCGGCGACGGCACCGGCGGCCACGGCTACACCCAGGTGAACGTGGCCGCGCTGGACCGCCAGCGGGCCGTGCTGGACATCCGGATGTACAGCTTCGTCGACGCCTCCACCAGCCGCCCGCCCATGCAGTTCGGGGCCGGCTCGGCGCTCGCCCTGCCCGGCGCCGGGGCCGACTACTGGCTCAGCCCCCGGGTGCTCCGCCAGGTGGGGGAGGGACGCTTCGACGGCACCCGCATCGTCCGCATGCCCTATACCGTGGGGGGCAAGACCTATCGCGCCCTCCGCTTCCAGTACGAGCGCAAGGGCGCCCGCATCGTCCACGTATTCGACCTGGAGACGGGGCTCCTCCTGCACAGCAATAGCGCCACCGACGTGCAGGGCCTCACCCCCACTACGCCGGGCAGAGCGGAGATGGGGAGTACGCGCCAGATGCTCACCCAGAGCACCTACGTGGGGCACCGGGACGTGCCCATCCCCTGGAGCCGGCGGGCGGGGGCGCGCTGGCCCGCGGGGCTCCGCCGCCTCCGCTACGACGGCTCGACCACGGTCTCCGTGCCCGGGTGCATGCCCGTTTCCCTGCCCGTCCGCGCCAGCTCGACGGTCTCCAGGCGAGGGGCCGACTGGGCGCAATACACCTTCACTGTCTCGGTGAACGGCGGCTACGGCCTTCCGCCCAACACCCGCCGCTCCGAGCGGGTGAGCGGCCTGGGGCAGTTCGGGGCCATCTGGGTGCCTCCCGCCGCGCTCGCCGCCCTCCGCGCGGGGCAGGTGCTCGACCGCGACCCGCTCACCCAGGTGGTCACCTCCGTGAGCCACGCCGGCCCCGCTCTCGGCCTGGGACGAGTGGTCGCGGTCTCCGAGAGCAACGCGGTCCAGAGGCTGGACTACACCTACGACGCGGCGAGCGGGCTGCTCGTCGCCTACGGACAGGTCGATGGGCCGCTGCACATGCGCACCCAGATGACCCTCGCCGACCAGCGCTGAGGCCCGGGCCGCGGCCGGCCCCCGACACGCCCTTGCACCCCGGCTCCATGGCGGGTAGAGTCCTCCGCGTCCCGCGCCCGCGCGCGGGCCTTCCCACGGAGCGAGGAGCCCCCGCCGTGAAGAAGGCCGTGATCTCCGGCGAGCGCCAGGCCCGCCTCGTCGACGTCCCCACCCCCGAGCCGAAGGACGACTGGGCGCTGGTCAAGGTCCATGCCGTGCCCATGTGCACCGAGTACAAGGGCTTCGTGGCGGGGCGCTCGGCGCAGTTCCTGGGCCACGAGGCCGCCGGCGAGGTGGCCGCGGTGGCCCGGCCATGCAAGGTGCGGGCGGGCGACCGCGTCGTGGTCCAGCCCCAGTATCCCTGCGGCACCTGCGAGCTTTGCGTGGCCGGCGACTATATCCACTGCGAGCAGTGCGTGGACTTCGAGGCCTTCACCGGCGGCCCCGAGGGCCGGGCGACCTATGCCCAGTACCTGCTCAAGCCCGACTGGCTGCTCTCGCCGATCCCCGACGAGGTGTCCTACGAGCGGGCCTCGCTGGCCGTTTGCGGGCTGGGGCCGTCGTTCGGGGCCTTCCAGGCCATGGGGCTCGACGCCTTCCACACGGTGCTGGTGACCGGCCTCGGCCCGGTGGGGCTGGGGGCGGTGGTGAACGCGCGGTTCCGGGGGGCTCGCGTGATCGGCGTCGAGTCCGTGCCCTACCGCGTGGAGCGAGCCAAGCAGATGGGGGCCGAGCACGTGCTCGACCCCCGCGAGCCGGACCTCGCCGCCAGGGTCCGCGAGCTCGCCGGCGGGCGGGGGGTGGACCGCGCCCTGGACTGCTCGGGCACGGTGGAGGCCCAGCGCCTGTGCCTGGACGCCACGCGGCGAAAGGGGCGCGTGGCCTGCGTCGGCGAGTGCGGCCAGGAGCTGACGCTCCGCGTCAGCCCCGACCTCATCCGCACCGGCATCTCCCTGTGCGGCTCCTGGCACTACAACCTCAACGACTATCCCCGGGTGATGCAGGTCATCCAGCGCTCGCCTCTCGTCGACCTGCTCATCAGCCACGTCCTGCCCATGAGCCGCGTGGAGGAGGCGCTGGAGCTGTGCGCCTCGCACCAGACCGCCAAGGTGATCCTCAAGCCCTGGGAGTGAGCATGGGTGGCGCGGGCAAGGCGCAGGACCGGGGGGCGCTGGAGCGGTTTCTCCGCGAGCACGGCTTCCAGCCCGTCCGTCTCGAGCGCATTCCCACGGGGAAGTTCAACGACAGCTACTTCGTCTCCACCGCCGAGGGCCGCGAGGTGGTGCTCCGCGTCGCTCCCCCCGACGACGCGGGCTTCCTCTTCTACGAACGCGGCATGATGGCCCAGGAGCCGGGGGTCCACCGCCTGGTGCGCCAGCGCACCGCCATCCCCGTGGCCTGGGTGCTGGTCTACGACGACTCCCGGTCGATCATCGACCGCGATGCCCTGGTGATGGAGCGGCTGGAGGGGCGGGCCCTGTCCGACATCGCGCTTTCGCCCGCCGCGGCGGAACGCGTGCTCGAGCAGGTGGGCCGCCACCTGCGCGACCTCCACGACGCCTGCCGAGCCGAGCGCTACGGCTACCTGGGCGAGCACCGCCCCATGGCCCCCGCGGCGAGCTGGGCGGAGGCGTTCCGCACCATGTGGGCGCTGCTGGTGGACGACATCCGGGCCTGCGGGGCCTACGACGCGGACGAGGCCAGGACGGTGCGCGATGCCCTCGAGCCCCACCTGCCGCTCTTCGACCGCCAGGTGCCGAGCTGCCTGCTGCACATGGACGTGTGGGCCCAGAACATCCTGGTGAGCCAGGGAGGCGAGGTGAGCGGGCTGGTCGACTGGGACCGGGCGCTGTGGGGCGACGTGGAGATCGAGTTCGCCGTCCTCGACTACTGTGGCATCTCCCGCCCCTCCTTCTGGCGCGGCTACGGACGGCCCCGCGACACGTCGCCGGCGGCGCAGGTCCGGGGAGTCTTCTACTATCTCTACGAGCTCCAGAAGTATATCGTCATCCGCACGCTGCGGGGCCGGGATCCCGCCGCCGCCCGCCGCTACAAGGCCCACGCCGCGAGGATGCTGGCCGAGCTGGAGAGGCGGGGGTGAACGGCGGCTGCGGCTCAGCGGAGGGCGACGACGGCGCTCTCGCCACGGCGCAGGGAGCGGCTGTAGCCAGCGACCTGGACTGTGGAGGGGGACCTGCCCGAGAGCTTCTCCACACGTACCTCGTCGCGGCTGGCCTCGATGGCCAGCATGGCGCCCCGGTGGGCCACGCGCAAGCTCACGGACTGCCAGGGGCGGGGCAGGCGGGGCTCGATGCGGAGGGCTTCGCCCACGCTGCGGATGCCGAGGAAGCCGCGGACGACGGCCTGCCAGGTTCCGCCCAGGGCCGCGGCGTGGAGGCCCTCCTGGGTGTTGCCCATGGGGTTGGCCAGGTCGGTGCTGGCGGAGAGGCGGAAGTAGTGGTAGGCCTTTCGCTTCAGCTCCAGGTCGGCGGCCAGGATGGCGTGGCCGCTGGAGCTGAGGGAGGAGTCGTGGGTGGTTCGGGGCTCGTAGTAGTCCCAGTTGGCCCGCTTGAGGGTGTTGGGGAAGGCGTCGGGCCAGAGGTTCATGAGCATCACCACGTCGGCCTGCTTGAGGATTTGGGACTTCCAGATTCTGGCCATGCGGATCTTCTCGGGCTCCTCGGAGACCCGGGAGGAGAGCTGGCGGGGGTCGGCGTCGGCGAGCTGGAGGAATCCCTGGTGCTGCTCGATGATGCCCCGGGCGGCGTCGTAGGGGACGAGGATGCGGTCGGCGGTCTCTCGCCACTGGGGGGCATCGGCATCGTCGGGTGCCAGGGAAGCGGCGAGCCGCAGGTTCCAGGCGGCCATGTAGTTGGTGAAGGCGTTGTCGTCGACGTGTTCGTGGTATTCATCGGGGCCGATCACGTCGCGGACGACGCAGTGGTCTTCGCGGTGCTCGACTCGGCTGGCCCAGAAGCGGGCGGTTTCCACGGCGATGGGGGTCAGGACGTTTCTTCGGAACCGCTCGTCGCCGGTGGCCCGCCAGTAGTGCCAGGCTCCGTAGACCACGTCGGCGCTGATGTGCTGCTCCAGCTCGCCGGTCCACACGCGGACCGGCTCGCCGGTCTTGGGGTCGGGGACATAGCGGGGGCAGGTCTCCTCCCCGGTGGCGGCGCTCTCCCAGGCGAACATGGCTCCCCGGTAGCCGTCGTCGCGGGCCTTCTTCCTGGCGCCGTCGAGGGTCAGGTAGCGGTAGGTGAGCAGGCGCTTGGCGGTGGCGGGAAAGGCGTAGATGAAGAAGGGGAGCATGAAAATCTCGGTGTCCCAGAAGACGTGGCCTCGGTAGGCCTCGCCGCTGAGGGCCTTGGCGCCGATGCTCACCGTGGGGTCGTTGCGGGAGGCGGCCTGGATGAGCTGGAGGGTGACGAAGCGGATGGCCCGCTGGTCCTCCTCGGGTCCGTCGATCCGCACGTCGGCGTGGCGCCAGCGTCGGCGCCAGGCGGCGGAATGGCGGCGGCGGAGGACGCCGCAGCGCCAGACCGCGGTGTTGCGGATGGCGTCCAGGCAGTCCCGCTCGACGGCTCGCACGTCGGGGTCGCGGGAGGTATAGGTGGCCGTGGTGCGGCTGAAGACGGCCTGCTGACAGGGCTCCAGGTAGGTCTGATAGTGGAGCCCAAGGCGGCTGCCGCGTCCCACGTGGGCCGGCTTGGGCGGGCGGGCCTGGCGCACCCACACCTCGCTGCGGCAGGCGTGGCCGATGCGGATGCGGGTCCTGCTGGTCTCGGTGGCCAGGAGGACGCGGTCGCGGGCCACGTGCTTGCTGTGGAGGAAGCGGAGGTGACGCTTGCTGCGGTTGCGCACGCGGGCGTCCAGCCAGAAGGTGAGGGCCACGTCGCCCCGCCAGTTCAGCGGCTTCACCTCAATCGATTGGCTCACCAGGTGCGGAGCGGTGAGACTGGCGAAACGCTCGAACTGGAGCCGCGTCTGCCGCTCGCCGTGCACGTAGGTGAAGCGGCGGTAGAGGATGCCCCGGCGCAGGTCCAGCACCCGCTCGTAGTCCCGCACCCGCCCCTCCGCCAGGCGCACCGGGCGCCCCGCCAGGCGAAGGGCCACGCTCAGGAAGTTGGCCACGTTCACCAGCTCCGGGATGTCGTCCGCGTCGGGGTCGAAGACCCCCGCGATGTAGATGCCGGGGAGGCTGGGGCCCGCGTCGAAGGGCTCCTCGGGAAAGCCGCGGACGCCGCAGTAGCCGTTCCCGGTGGTGAACCGCGCTTCCCAGAGGAGGTTGTCCTCGGGCTGCCAGGGAGACTCGCTCACCGCCCACGCTGCGTCGCTCATCATGCAAAGTCCTTTCGCCGTGGATTATAGTGGGATACCGGAGGCCGATCAAACGCCCCCCTGGGGCTGGCCGGCGCCGCACGCCCATGGTAGAATCCGCTACCCCCGAAGTGCCCGCAGGAGGCTCCGAGCCATGCATATGGGAGGCACGCGACTCATTCTGGCGGTGGCCGCACTGGTCTGCTCCGCGGCCACGCCGGGGCACGGCGCGGAACGCGTGGCAGGTCCGGCGCCCAAGGTGGTGGCCGCCGAGCTCGCCGTGGATCTCAGTGTGTCGGTCCAGGAGGTGACCCCCCGGAATCTCCGGCTCCACCTCGACCTCCTGGGGCTCTTGTCCAACCCCAAGGGCGGGCGCAACGACCTCGCCGCCAGCCTCTCCCGCCTCGACGGCCAGTGGAAGCCAGGGGAGGGCAAAGCCCCGCGATACAACCGGGCCACCCACGAGGTCGACGGCAGCGGCCTGCGCATCGACCGGCGCAGCCTACAGGGCTCCCTCCACATCGCGGTCAAGCCCGACCGCTGGGTGCCCAAGGACAAGAAGGAGCGGGCGGTGCGCTGCACGGTCGGTGCCCGGGTCTACCCCCTCGAGCTCGGCGACGCAGCGGCCGCCGACGAGGCGACCGACCGCTTCCGAAAGCGATACCCCGCCGAGCGCACCGCGGTCTGGGGCATCGAGGGCACCTACCAAGCCACCTACGACGGGCAGCCCGTGGAGGGAAAGCTCACCGGGTACGTAGCCCCCGCCCAGCGCCCCGGCTACTGGACCCTCGGCCAGTGGCGGGACGGCGTGAGGATGAGCTTCGACATGGGCACCGAGCGGGTGAACTGGAATCACGCCCGCACCAGCGTCCTGGCCTTCCCGGAGCCGCGCGACCTCTCGGCGTTCCACGGAATCCGCCTCCGCGTCGACGCGGAGGCCCCCCGCCACGACGCGGCGGTCACCGTGTGGCTGCGGGAGGCGGACGGGAGCTGGTACCACGTCCGCTCCGCCGTGCCCCTGGCCGACGAGCGCAACGAGCGGGTGCTCCTCTTCGAGGATTTCACGGAGGCCGAATGGGTCGCACCCACGAACCACATGGACGAGGACTACGTGCTGGACACCCGCTCCATCTCGCACCTCGCCGTGGGGGTGATCAACCCGCTGGGCGTGGGGCGCGTGGCGTTCACCCTCGAGGCCCTCGAGTTCGTCCAGTGCGCGACCGCCCCCTGGCCCCCGGCTCGAGCCGCGGTCACCGGCCGCACGCTGGCGGTGAACGGCCACGAGATAGTGCCCCCCGGGATATTCGGCACCTACCCCGGCGAAGTGCCCGTGGCCTGGCGGCCCGGCTGCCGGCGAGCCCTGGGCGGCCCCCAAGGCCCCCGCCAGGTCGAGGAGGGGCGGAGCGAGGCGTTCCTCATCGACTGCTGGTTCGACCGCTTCACCCCCGCGCTCATCCTCACCGACGCCCGGTGGAAGGAGAAGCTCGGCCAGTGGGCTACCCGCTACGCCCAGAGGGCCAGGGAGCTGGGCCTGCGCGGCCACCTGGAGTTCTGGAACGAGCCCTACCTGAACTGGGCGCGGGGGAAGGACGCCCGCAACTACCGCGTCCGCTACTTCGACGTGGACAAGGCCCGCGACGGCGGCCCGGTGACCATCGAGGCCACCGGCGAGCGATTCCCGCTCTTCCGCTGGAAGAAGACCGAGAAGGGGTGGCGCGTCTACGACCCCACGCAGTTCACCTACTGGTCGGGTCGCGGCAACGGCGAGCTCTACAATCGAATGGCCGAGGTCGTGGCCCACACCGTCAAGGCCGCCAACCCTGAGGTCCAGATGATCGCCGGCTGGGGCTTCCGCTGGAACGAGGATCACTGGGCCGCCTGGGACCTCCTCTACCGCCCCACCATCGACCGCCTCGCCCCGAACCTCGATGGCGTCCACGAGCACCACTACCAGGGCGACACCACGGGGATGAACGGCACCTACGAGGTGCTCGTCGCCTACGCCAAGACCCGGCACGGCAAGTGGCTCTATGCCTACAACACCGAGACCGGCGACCTCATCGACGTGCCCGCCCGCGGCCACGTCGACACCCCGGAGAAGGCCCGCGCCGCACGAATCTACCGCAAGAACACCTATAACCTCCGCGACATGATCTACTCCGTGCTCCAAAGCCCCGACAAGCTGCGCAGCCGAACCGTGCTCGTCTACGGCGAAGACGCGCCGACCGAGGAGAAAAAGCCCTGGCGGGTGGCCTACACCCTCCTCAGAAACCTGCGCGGGCGGCTCCTGGAGACCCGCTGCGACGACCCCAGACTCTGGTGCGTGGCCAGTCTGGACGGAACCGACCCCCGGGCCATGCCCCCCGACGGGGCGACCGCCCTGGTCGTGGTCCTCTTCAACGACCACCGGCGGCCCCGCGACGTCGAGCTCCAGATCACGGCCCCTGCGGGCACTACCTTTCGCGATGGGACGGTGGAGCGGACGGTGCTCGACCGCTCCAGCTTCGACCTGCGGCTGGTCGTCGAGCCGGTCGAGGCCGCGGGGGCGCGGAAGGAGTTCGCGGTGACCCTGCCCGGGCGCTCGGCGTGGAAGGTCTCCCTGCCGCTGGCCGGCGAGCCCCCGTCGGTCGCCGAGGTCCGCCGCCGGCAGTTCTTCGCCCCCCGTATTCTCGCCGAGGTGAGCCGGGGGGAGGAGGTCGCCACCGAGGTGAAGCTCGACCGGAGCGTGCTCCGCGCGGCGCGCCGCGCCTGGCTCCGCCTCGTGGTCGAGGGCCTGGCCCCTGGCGAAGGCACCGTCCACGTCGGGGACAAGGCGCTGGCCCTTCCCAAGGCCTATACGGCGGACAACGTGACACGCATCGTGGAGTTGCCGGTGGCCACCGAGGCCCTCGCCGAGACGGTGCCCCTGGTCTTCCGGGTCAAGGAGGGGAATTTCGCCGGCTACCGGGTGGACATGGCCAGCATCGTGCTGGAGACCGCCGGCACGCCCTGACGGCTTCCTGCCGCTGCCAGGCGGCCGGGGTTGTGGCCAGGAGATCCGTCGCTACGAGGGGGGCCTGGCGGCGTTTTCTGGATGGCATGGCGCCCGGTCGTCGTCCTGGGGCACGAGCCCTGCGGCGAGCAGGGCCTCCGCGAGCCGGAGGTCCTCGGCGGTGGTGATCTTGAGATTCAGGTCGGAGCCCTCCACGATGGCGACGGGGCGCCCCAGGTGCTCGACCAGTTGGGCGTCGTCGGTCACGTCCGGCCCCTCCCGCTGGGCGGCCTGGTAGGCCCCCAGGATGAGCGAGCGGCGAAACACCTGGGGGGTCTGGGCGCCCCACAGGTTCCGCCGGTCCACCGTGCCCACCACGCGGTGGTCGGCCACCCTCTTGATGGTGGGCTTCACGGGGCTGGCTACGACGGCGGCACCCACTTTCTCGGCGGCGTCCAGGCTGGCGGCGATGGCCCGGCGGCTCACGAAGGGCCTCACCCCGTCGTGGATGACCACCAGGCCTGCCTCGCCGCTCACGTGGTCCAGCGCGGCCCGCACGGAGTCCTGCCGGCGTGCGCCGCCGGGGAGGATGCGGGTGACCCCGTAGGTGGCCTCGAGTCGCTCGCCCCAGGTGCGGCGCGCGGCGGGGATGTCCTCGGCGTGGAGGACCAGCAGGGTCTGGACGATGCGGTCGCGGAAGGAGCGGAAGCGGTCGAGGGCGTGGAAGAGCAGGGGCTTGCCGGCCAGCTCGAGGAAAGGCTTGCGGCGGTTGCCCATCCGCCGTCCGAGACCGGCGGCGGGCACCACGAGGGCGATGGGGGGGGGTGGGAGATCGTCGGACACGAGTCCCTCACTTCGCGGCAGGGGTGGCTTAGGGGGCGGGCGCGCGGGCGTCACGCGACGAGCCTGCCGAAGATGAGGCGGCCGGAGCTCTTCTGGAGGACGCGGGTGATCTCGATGGTCACGTCGTTCCCGATCTTCTCCTCCGCCTCCTCCACCACCACCATGGTGCCGTCGTCGAGGAAGCCCACGGCCTGGCCCTGCTCCTCGCCTCGGCGGATGAGGCGGACGGGGAGGGTCTCGCCGGGGATGACGGACGGCTTGAGAGCGTTGGCCAGGTCGTTGAGGTTGAGAACGGGCACGCCCTGGGCCTGGGCCACCTTGTTGAGGTTGAAGTCCGTCGTGCACACGTGTGCATCGAGCTCGCGGGCGAGCTGGAGGAGCTTGGAATCGACCGGCCCGGGGGGCAAGTCGTCGGCTTCGTAGACACTCACGTCGAGGTTCTTGGCGCGCTGGAGCTGGTTGACCAGCTCCAGGCCGCGTCGGCCGCGCACGCGCTTGAGGTGGTTGGAGGAGTCGGCCAGGCCGTGGAGCTCCTCCAGCACGAAGGTGGGGATGAAGATGGGAGTCTCGATGAACCCCGTGCGGCACACGGCGGCGATCCGTCCGTCGATGATGGCGCTGGTGTCCAGGAGGAAAGCCCGCGGCCCCTTCTGTTCCCGCTTGAACTCCGTGTAGGGGATGACGAAGCGGAATCGGTCCCGCGTGCGGAACACGATCACCGTACACAGGTAGCACAGCATGGCGGTGAGGATAATCCGGATCGCGGTGCGCGTATTCTCCCACTCCCGCGCCGACGCCTCGTCGGTGATCGTGGGGGGCTGGAGCACCAGGGTGGTGATGTGGATGGCGACGGCCGAGAGCAGGAAGCCGATGGTGATCCCGAAGACCACCGCCACCAGGTTGGCCACCGACTCCTTGTCCGTGAAGAAGGCCTCCATGGCGAACACGATGATGAACAGGACGATGCCCAGGAGGATGCCCCAGAAGGGATCCGCGGCCCGGGCCACCTGCGAGGCCGACCACCCAGCTCCGGCGCACACGAGCAGGAAGAAGAGCCGAAGCACCCAGAGCGTCATGGCCCTCGCGCCCTCAATCGCGTTCCAGCCGGAACACCTCGCCGTACGGCACCGAGACCTCGCCGTGGCGCGTCTCCACGACTACATTACCCTCCTCACCCTCGATGCGCAAGAGGCGGCCGCGCATCGGGAGGCGCTGGCGACGAAGGACGAACCTGTAGACCGGCCGCCCGGCGCCCGGCGGCCCGGGGTCGCTGCCCCCGTTCTTTGTGTGGTCGGAGCCGCGCGGCTCGGCGCTCTCCGCTGCCGGGCCCGCGGGCCGGGGCTCGTCGCCCTGGCCGGGGAGGAGGAGCAGGGCCAGGGCGCCCAGGAGGACGCAGGCTCCCGCGCCGGCAGCCCCTAGGAGGCGCCGGCGGCGACGCGCCGGCCCGGGCTGGGTGGCCGGCGTGGGCGTGACCGCTCCGTCCATGGGGAGGGTGGGCGAGGTGGGCGCCCCGGCGTTGGCGGCGAGGGCGCGCAGCTCTGGAGCGTCGGACACGGCGAGCAGGTCGGCGGCGAACGCTCGGGCGCTGGGGTAGCGCCGGGCGGGGTCCTTGGCCAGAGCCTTCTGGGCGATGGCCTCCAGCGCCGGGGGCGTGCCGGGGGCGAGCTTGCGCAAGGCGGGCGGGGGCGTCTCGACGTGCTGTCGGAGGGTGGCCACAGCGGACCGGCCGCGGAAGGGCACCTGGCCGGTGAGCATCTCGAACAGCACCACGCCGAGGGCGTAGAGGTCGGAGCGGGGGGTGGCCTCGCCGCCCTCGGCCAGCTCGGGGGCCATGTACTCGGGGGTGCCGATCAGCGCGTGGCCGGTGGTCACCGAGCGGTCGGCGGCGGGCTTGGCCAGGCCGAAGTCCATGAGGATGGCCCGCCCGTCCTCGTCGATCATGATGTTGCCCGGCTTGAGGTCGCGGTGCACGATGCCTGCGCCGTGCACCTTGTCCAGGGCGGAGAGCACCTGGCCCAGGATACGTGCCGCGGGGCCGACGCCGAGGGGGCCTTGGCGGCGCAGGATGTCGCCTACGTTCCTGCCCTGGACGTACTCCATGGCGATGTAGTGCCTGGCCCGTTCGCAGCCCACGGCGTAGATGTGGACGAGGTTGGGGTGGCGGATCTTGGCCAGGGAGGTGGCCTCGCGCTCGAAGCGGGCCACGTACTCGGGGTCGGCGGCGAGCTGGGGAGGGAGGATCTTGATGGCCACGGGCCGCTGGAGCGCCGGGTCGTGGGCGAGGTACACGGTGCCCATGCCCCCCTTGCCGATGGGGCGGTCGAGCACGAAGTTGCCCAAGGTCTCGGGGCCGGCGGCCGACGGGTCCATGTGGCCTCCCTCCGGGGCGGCGGCTCAGGCCTTGAGCCGGTAGGTCTTGATCTTGGCGTAGAGCGTGGAGCGGTCGATGCCCAGGATTTCGGCGGCCTCCTTCTTGTTGCCCTGGGTGTGCTGGAGCACCCGCTGGATATGCTCCTTCTCGATATCCTGGAGCGATGCCATGGGGCTGGGCTCCCCGGAGGCCGGTCCCGCGCGGAGCTCGGGCACCACGTCCTCGGCCTCGAGGGTCTCCTTGGTGGACAGCACCACGAGGCGCTCGAGCACGTTGCGCAGCTCCCGCACGTTGCCTGGCCAGGGGTGCCGGCGCAGGGCGTCCAGGGCGTCGTCGGAGAGGCGGATGCGAGGCTTGCCGCACTTCTTGGAGAACAGGTCGAGGAAGTGCTCGCACAGCAGCTCCAGGTCGCCCACGTGCTCTCGCAGCGGGGGGAGGTGGCAGGTGAGGACGTTGAGGCGGTAGAAGAGGTCTTCGCGGAACCGCTTGGCCTCTACCAGGGCGGGGAGGTCCTGGTTGGTGGCGGCGATGACGCGGGCCCGGGAGGTGCGGTCGCGGGTGTCGCCCACGCGTCGGAACTCGCCGGTCTCGAGCACGCGGAGGAGCTTGCTCTGGCTGGCGGGCGGCATCTCCGCGATCTCGTCGAGGAACAGGGTGCCGTGGTGGGCCAGCTCGAAGCGGCCTGGCCGGTCCTCGGTGGCCCCTGTGAACGCCCCCTTCACGTGGCCGAAGAGCTCACTGTCCAGCAGGGTCTCGGCCACCGCCGCGCAGTTGACGGCCTCGAAGGGGCCTTTGGCCCGCGGGCCGGTGTAGTGGATGGCACGGGCCACCAGCTCCTTGCCCGTGCCGCTCTCGCCCATCAGGAGCACGCCGGAGTCGATGGGCGCCGCCTTTTCGATGAAATCGAACAGGGCCAGGACCTTGGGGTCCTGGCCGATGATGTGGTACTGGCTTCGCACCTCGCGTTCGAGCACCTGGCGCTCGCGGTGCAGCTCCTCGTTGCTGCGGATGTTGGTGAGGGCGACCACGGTGGGCATGGCGAGGGCGGTGAGCAGCTCGAGGTCGGTGCGGGTGAAGGGCTGGCCTTCGCCCAGGCGGTCGACGTAGATGGCGCCCAGGAGGCGCTCCCCGCTGCGCAGGGGCACGCACATGGCGGTGGCGATGCGGTTGAGCTGGATGCTGGGGCTGTCGCGGAAGCGCTCGTCCTCGGCGGGGGCGTGGCTGAGCACGGAGAGGCGCTCGTCGAAGGCGAAGTCGATGATGGAGCGGCTCACAGGCACCTTGGCCAGGTGGCGCTCGAAGGTGGAGGTCTCCCGGATCCAGGGCCTCCGCTCCCCGCTCTCGGGGTCGACCAGGAGGGGCACCACGCGGTCGGGCGCGATGGCCTCCTCGACGGCGGCGGCGAGCTGGTCGAGCAGCTGGGCCACGCTGCGCGCCTCGGGGGCGGCGTGGGAGTAGCGGAAGAGGGTGATGAGCCCCTCGTTGGCGTGCTCCAGCTCCTCGCGCGAGCGGGTCAGGCGGCCCCGGCTGAGCAGCTCGATGCGGCTGCTGACCACGGTCTCGGCGATGGTGGGCCGCACCCAGGCGGTGTCCTCGGGCGGTAGCTCGTGGCGGGCCTCCTCGTCGTCGACGAAGAGCAGGTGCACGTCGCCCAGGGCCACCTCGTCGAGGGAGGTGAGCAGGTGGTGATCGACGCGGGCCCCATTGACCAGGGTGCCGTTGCGGCTCTCCAGGTCGGTGAGTGCCCAGCGGTCGCCCTCGCGGGCCACGCGAGCGTGGGCTCTGGACACCTTGGCGTCGGGCAGATGGATGTCGCAGTCGAGGTCTCGCCCGATGGTCATGGGCTGGTCGGAGAGCTCGTAGATGGTTCCCTTGCTGGCGCCGCTCTGGACGATGAGTTTGGCCATGGGCTGGCGGTTCCCGCAACGGTCGTCGGAGGTCGCCCTCGAGGGTATCTACACCCGTTCGTAGGGGTAGAAGAGCTTCTTGTACTCGTCCTGTGCGAAGCGGTCGGTCATGCCCGCGATGTAGTCGCAGATCACGCGGTGGAGCCCGTCGGTGTGGGCGGCGCGCCGGTAGTCGTCGGGCAGTTGCCGCGTATCGGTCAGGTAGGCCTGGAAGAGCTGGCGTACGAAGCGCTTGGCCTTGGCCATCATGCGCACCACGCGGTAGTGCTGGTAGAGGCGCTCGTGGAGGAAGGCCTCCAGCTCGGCCTTCTGGCGGTGGATCTCCTGGGAGAAGGCGAACAGGCGGTGGCCGGCGGCCCGCACCTCCTCGGCGCTGGCCACGCCCAGGTCGGCGATGCGCTGCCCCGTGGTGCTCGCCAGGTCGGTGACCTGGAGGTTGATGAGGTGGATGATGATCTGGCGGTCGCGGATGGTCTGGGGCAGCCCCAGCTGGTGTCGGTCGAGGATGCGGGCGGCCATGGTCCAGGCCTCGAGCTCCTGGAGCTCGCCTCGCTCCAGGAGCCCGGCGGTGAGGCCGTCGTCCAGGTCGTGGTTGTTGTAGGCGATCTCGTCGGCCACTTCCACGGCCTGGGCCTCGAGGACCGGCTGGGCCCCGTCGTCGAACTCGGGGATGGCGGGACGGTCGTGGCGCGTGGTGTGCTTGGCCATGGCTTCCCGGACCTCGTGGGAGAGGTTGAGGCCGGGGAAGTTGGGGTAGCGGCGCTCCAGGAGGTCGACCACGCGGAGCCCATGGCGGTTGTGCTCGAAGCCGCCATGGTCGCGCATCTGCTCGTTCAGCTCCTCCTCCCCGGAGTGGCCGAACGGGGTGTGGCCCAGGTCGTGGGCCAGGGCGATGGCCTCCGTGAGATCCTCGTTGAGCCCCATGATGCGGGCGATGGTGCGGGAGATCTGGGCGACCTCCAGGGTGTGGGTGAGGCGCGTGCGGTAGTAGTCGCCCTCGTGGTTGACGAACACCTGGGTCTTGTACTCCAGGCGGCGGAAGGCGGTAGAGTGGATCACGCGGTCGCGGTCCCTCTGGTAGACGGTGCGCAGGGGGTGCTCTTCCTCCGCGTGGCTGCGGCCCCGGGACCCGCGGCTGCGCATGGCGCAGGGGGCCAGGATCTCGTCCTCGCGCTGCTCGAGGGTCTGCCGGCTCAGCATGCCCCGGGGCGGCGCGTGGCCAGCGGCTGAGGGCGCTGCGTCGGGCACGGGCGAGGGCTCCTAGGGCTCCAGACGTTGGCGCAGGAGGTCATAGAGGGCCTCCAGCGATTGCACGATCACCTTGGTGCCGGCCGTCGCCGGCATGAAGTTCGTGTCTCCCTGCCAGCGGGGCACGATGTGCACGTGGAGGTGTCCGGGGACGCCGGCTCCGGCGCAGCGCCCCAGGTTGATCCCGATGTTGAAGCCGTGCGGCGCGACGCTCTGGGCCAACAGCGCCTGGGTGTCGCGCGTCAGGCGCATCAGCGCCGCCAGCTCCTCCTCGTTCAGTTCGCCGAGGTCGCCCTTGTGGGCGTTCGGCGCCACCAGCACATGGCCGTTGTTGTAGGGGAAGCGGTTGAGGATGGAGAAGCAGCTCTCGCGGCGCTCCACCAGGAAATGCCCGCGGTCGTCCTCCGAACCAAGCGCCGTGCACAGGAAGCACCCGTCCCGCTCCGGGCGGATCACGTAGTCGATCCGCCAGGGCGCCCAGAGCACCTCGGGGAGGCGGGCCTCCGAGCTCTCAGCCCCTTCTCTCACTTGCGGCACCCCGCGCAACTGGACGCCGAGCACGACGCGCAACTCGACCTGCTGCTGCTCCCCTCGCTGGCCTCGCTCCCGCCCGACATGCCAAACAGCGAGAGCTTGCGCCGCGCCCGGCTACCCCCGCACTCGGGGCAGCGGGGCCGGTCCTTCGCCGTGCGGAAGAGCTGCTCGAAGTCGCACTCGCACTTCTCGCAGTGGAATTCGTAGATGGGCATGGCCGCACCTGCCTTTCTCTTCTCCTCAGGGCAGGGTGCTCAAGGGATCCCGGGGCCGGCCCCAGCGGTAGACCCGGAACTCCAGCTGGCTTCGCGCCGCCCGGCCCGTGGAGCCCACCCGGGCGATGGGCTCGCCCCTGCCCACCCTCTGCCCCTCCCGGACCAGCAGCTCGGAATTGCCCCCGTAGACGCTGGTCAGGCTACCTCCATGGTCGAGCACCACGGTCTTGCCATAGCCGCGCATCCGCTCGCAGGCCAGCACCACACGCCCCGCGTCGGCCGCCTGGACCGGCGTGCCGCTCGGCGCCGCGATGGCGATGCCCGACGCCTCGATGCCCAGCACCGATACCCCGTAGCGACGGACCACCGACCCGCGCACCGGCCAGGCCAGCCGCCCGCCGCCGGTCCCCCGGGCCGCGGTGGGCACGGCCACCTTCTCCAGCGGACCCGGGCCCGGCGCGCGTCGGATGCGGAGACGCTGGCCTACCTCGATATGGTCGGGGTCGGACAGATCATTGTCGCGAACGAGGGCCCGCGTGGAAACGCCGTAGCGGCGGGCGATGGTCGAGACGGTCTCGCCGGGCCGCACCGTGTGACGGACCTCGGCGGTGGCGCGGCGGCGGGCCACAGCGCGTTCGCCCTCCACCGGCGAGACGCAGCTCGCGGGGATCCCCGCCGCCAGGGCAGTCGCGAGCACAGCCCGAAGTCTTTTCCAGAGCACGGCTTACGCTTCCGATAGGCTCCTCTTGACCCCTCCTGAGCGCATTATAGCAGGGGGGACTCCGGCTGTCAACGCGAAAAAGGACGCCCCTCGCCCCTTGCGGGCCCCCGCCCGGCTGGCTACGATGAGCGAGCGGAGCCCGAGGACACACCCAGCCGGAGCGCCCGAGCGTCGCAATGTCCCCTGCGCGTCCACACGTCCCGCCCGACGGCCCGGCGGCCCTCGTGGGGGCCGACCCGTCCAGCGGCCGGTTCGAGGCCACCTTTCCTACCGAGCCGATGCGGCTCGAGACCACGAGCACCGTGGGCCAGGGGCGCAACCGCCTGGTCTGCGCCGACAACCTGCCCGTCCTCCGCTCCCTGCCCGACGCGTGCGTCCACCTCGTCTACCTCGACCCCCCGTTTGCCACCGGGCGGCGCCGCACCGCCTCCAGGACCCGCGCGGCCTTCGCCGACGCGCAGACCCGCGACCGGGGGGGATACCTGGCCTGGCTGAACGCCCGCCTGGCCGAGGTCCATCGCGTGCTCGACGCCACGGGCACCCTCTACGTCCACCTCGACTGGCACGCGGCCCATTACGTGAAGGTCGAGCTGGATAAGCTCTTCGGGGTGGAGAACTTCCGCAACGAGATCGTGTGGTACTACAATAGCGGGCCGCGGCGGGCCAGGGACTTCGGCCGCCGCCACGATACCATCCTCCGCTACTCGAAGTCCACCGACTACACGTTCCACCCCGATGCGGTGCGCCAGCCCTACAGCCCCGACATCAACGTTCCCGCCTCCAAGGCCCACTACTACCACCCCCGGGGCAAGGTGATGGACGACGTGTGGCGGGTGCCCATCCTGGCGCAGAACGACAAGTCGGAGCGCCTGGGATACCCCACCCAGAAGCCGGCGGCCCTGCTCGACATCATCGTGCGGGCCAGCTCGGCGGAGGGGCAGGTGGTGGCCGACTTCTTCTGCGGCAGCGGCACCGCGCTGGCCGTCGCGGCCGGGAGGGGCCGGCGGTGGCTCGGCTGCGACAACAGCCCCCAGGCCATCGCCGTCGCGGCTCGCCGCCTGGCCGCCATGCCGCGGCACGCGGGGGGCTTCCGCATCGAGAGACCAGCCCCTGCGGAGCCCGGCGACCGACCGTGACAGACGTGCCCCGAAGGCCCACGATGAGCGAGGACGAGAAAAGGCGCCAGCGCCGCCGTGCCGCGAAATGCTCCCAGGAGACCCCCGTGGCGAACCACAGGCCGAATATCCTCATCCTGATGACCGACCAGCAGCGGGCCGACTGCATGGGGTGCACCGGCCACCCCCAGATCCAGACCCCCCACATGGACCGCCTGGCTGCGCAGGGCACGCACTTCACCCACGCGTGCACGACCAGCCCCCTGTGCATGCCGGCCCGGGCTTCCTTCATCAGCGGCCTCTACGTCCACAACCACGCCATGTGGGCCAACCGGGGCGAGCTGCTGCCCCGGGAGCCGTCCCTCTTCCGCCACCTCCAGCAGGCCGGCTACAGGACCGGCCACATCGGCAAGTCGCACTACTACGAGCACCGCGGCTTCCACATGCGCGAGCGCGAGGACTACCTCCACGCCCGGGGCTTCCACTTCGTCCACGAGACCACCGGCCCCTGGGCCACCTGCCGCACCGATTCGTACATGACCGACCTGTGGCGGGAGAGGGGCCTGCTCCAGGCCTTCCGCGACGACTACGCGAGGCGGCGCCAGCACGGGCCCGCCCGCTCCGTGTGGCCGAGTCCGCTGCCCACGGAGCTGTTCATGGACAGCTACATCGGCGGCCAGGCGGTGCGCTTCGTCGAGGGCTACGACCGCGAGGAGCCGTTCGCCCTGTTCGTGGGCTTCGGCGGGCCGCACGAGCCCTGGGACGCGCCCGGCGACTACGCCACCCTCTACGACCCGGCACACACCCCCGCGCCCGTGAGGCCCGCCGAGCCCGGCCAGTGGGTGCCCCGCCACGCCGCCGAGTGGCAGCGCAGCGGGCGCGTGGAGCCGATGAGCGACGAGGACGTCCAGCGCCTGCGGGCCAATTACTACGGGAAGATCAGCCTCATCGACCACTGGTTCGGCCAGATCCTGGCCGCCTGCGAACGGCGGGGGCTGCTCGACGACCTGCTGGTCGTCTTCTGGTCGGACCACGGGGAGATGGCCGGCGACCACGGCCTGCTCCACAAGAGCAGGTTTTTCGAGAGCGCTCTGAGGGTCCCCCTCGTCCTCCGATGGCCGGGGCGCATCCCCGCCGGCCAGCGCTCGGCCGCCCTGGCCGAGACGGTGGACCTGATGCCCACAATCCTCGAGGCGGTGGGCGTCGAGGCCCCCGATAGCTGTCTGGGCAGGTCGCTCTGGCCGGCCATTCGCGAGCCCCAGGCCACGGTCCGCGAGGCCGTGCTCAGCGAGGTGGCCCGAGCCGGCCGCCGCAACCTCATGGTCCGCACCGACCGCTACAAGTACGCCGTCCACGACGACGCCACCCCCTACATGCTCTACGACCTGGGCGAAGACCCCCAGGAACGCAACAACCTGCTCGGCCACCCCGACGCGGAGCCCCTGGAGGCCGACCTGCGGGGTCGCTTGCTGCGCCGCCTGTGCGAGGCGCAGTTCGTCAGGACCGCTCCGTGATCTCTGGCCCCGGGGGCTCGGCGGTGGCGGCGACGGAGCTTTTACAAAGCCTTTACAATGGTTCCCGCAGCTTTGCGGTAGAATACTCGTAGAAGCGCGGGAAAGGTGCGCCATGGACATCACGCCACGCCCACGACGCCTCGTCCTCCTGGTCGCCCTCGTTCTGGCGGTCGGGTCTGCTGGTCTCGCCGCCGAGGCGGAGCCGCTTGCGGGCGCGGCCAACCTGGTGGTGCCCCAGCGCGGCGTCCAGGCGGTCGAACGCTCGCGACGCCTCGAGGTGGCCGGGGTGAGCGCCGAGGTGAGCATCGAGGAGGTCACGGCCACCACCACGCTGACCATCGGACTCTACAACCCGCACGACGAGCCGCTCGATGCCGAGCTGCTGGTGCCCTTGCCCGACGGCTCCGAGACGCGGGAGGTCGCGTTGGTCGATGGACGCCAGGGCCTCGATGCCCGCCCCGTGTCCGAGGAGCGAAGTCTCGCCCTGTGCCATGGCCTGGCCCGCGCCGCCCGCTGGCCGGCCCTGCTCGAGTTCGCCGGCCTGCCGCTGGCGCGCACCAGCCCCTTCTCGGTCCCCCCCAGGGAAATCCAGCGCGTCCAGCTCACCTATCGCACGCCCCTGAGCGGCGACGGCCGGCGCATCGACTACGTGCTGCCTCGCAGCGAATCGCTGGACTACCGGGTGCCCTGGGAGGTGACCGTGGAGGTGGCCTCGAAGCGGCCCATCGCCGCCCTCTACTCGCCCACCCACGAGATCGAGAGGAAGGGCGGAGGAGAGAAGCGAGCAGTGGCCCGCCTGGCCGAGGGGGACGCGCGGAAGCCCGGCCCGCTGCGCCTGTCCTGCCTGTTTGCCGAGGGGGGGGCCGGCGCCTCGCTGTTCGCGTATCCGGGGACGGGAGGGGAGGACGGCTACTTCCTCCTCCTGGCCGGCCTGCCATCCGCGGGAGGCCACGGCCCCGCGATTCCCCGCGAGGTCACCATGGTGATCGACCGCTCGGGGAGCATGAAGGGCAGGAAGCTGCGCGAGGCCCGCCGGGCCGCCGAGGAGGTGATCAACAGCCTGAGCCCCGGCGAGGCCTACAACGTGATCGTCTACAACGAGCGGGTGGAGGCCCTCGCCTCGCGGCCCGTGCTCAAGGAGGACGCCGGCCACGGCCCGCTGGCGCACGTGGCCGCCGTGCTCTTCCTGGAGCGGGTGCGGGCCCGGGGCGGCACCAACATGTACGCCGCTCTGCGGGCGGCGCTGAGCCAGAAGCCCAGGAAGGGCGTGCTGCCCATCGTCCTGTTCCTCACCGACGGGCTGCCCACGGTGGGCGAGACCTCGGAGGTGGCCATCCGCGACCTGGTGGTGGAAGGCAATCCCTACGGCCGCCGCGTGTTCACCTTCGGGCTCGGCGCCGAGGTCAACAGCCCGCTTCTCGACTACATCGCGGCCCGCAGCCGAGGGCTCTCCACTTATGTCCTCCCTGATGAGAAGGTCGACCGGAAGGTGGTGGCGGTCTTCCAGCGTCTGGCCAGCCCCGTGCTGGCCGAGGCGGCTCTGCGCGCCATCGGGCCTGATGGGCAGCCTGCGCCGCAGCGACTCCGCCACGTGATCCCCAGTCAGGCGCCGGACCTCTTCCAGGGCGACCCCCTGGTGGTGCTGGGCCGCTACACGGGCCGGGAGCCGCTGAGGCTCGAGCTGGAGGGCCACTCCGGCGGGGAGAAGCGCGCCTTCCGATTCCGCTTCGACCTCGACCGCGCCAGCACGGCCAACTATTTCGTCCCTCGCCTATGGGCCAGCCGACGGATCGGGGTGCTCAGCGACCAGGTGCGCCAGCTCGGCGCCGCGACAGCCGCCCCAGCCCTCCAGCAGGCGCCGGAGCCCCGGAACGAGGTCCGGGAGCTGGTCGACGAAATCACGCGGCGGTCCACCCGACACGGCATCCTCACGGAGTACACGGCGTTCCTGGCGCGCCAGGACACCGATCTGGGCCGGCGGCGGCGGGTGCTCGCGCAGGTGGTGGCCAACTACGAGCACCGCGCCATGGCCACCCGCTTCGGCCAGGGGGCCCTCAACCAGAGCCTCAATACCGCCCGCCTGCGAGACCAGCGGGTGCTCAACCCCGCCAACACCTACTACGACGAGGAGATGAACGAGGTGGCCGTGCGCGCGGTGCAGCAGATGGGCGACCGCGCCTTCTACCGCCGGGGCCGGCGGTGGGTGGACAGCCGGCTGCTCGGCGGCGAGGCCCTCCCCCCGGCCACGACCGTGGCCTTCGGCTCCCCCCAGCACCTCGACCTCCTGCGGAAGCTGGCCCGCCAGGGCCGCCAGGGCTGCATCTCGCTGGAGGGCGACATCCTGCTGCGGGTCGATGGCCGACCGGTCCTTGTGGAAGGCCCTCCCGCGAACTGAAGCCCGCGGTCTCGCGGCAGGGCCGCGCCCCTCGCGCGCTTGACGGAGGCCGCCGGCGCAGCTTTCTTACAACATCCTGACAGGATTCTGACCACCCGCCGCCTCTCTTGTGGCACCATGGCGGCCGCGAGCGGCGGGGAACGCAGGCCGGGCGGTTCCCAGTCGAGACCCCGCCCGGCAATCTCACACAGGAGGGCCGAGAGCATGAGCTCCAGAGCGTGGATACTGGCCGTGTGCCTGGCGTGCCTGGCGGCGACAGCCGCAGCGCAAGCGCGCGCCGTGCAGGCCGAGGAAAGCCGCGTGGAGGCCGTGACCCTCTACCGCGGCCAGGCCCTGGTGACCCGCTCCGTGCCCCTCGGGGGCGCGGCGGGCCGCGTGGAGCTGGTGGTCGGCGACCTGCCCCAGGAGGTCGTTGGCGACAGCCTCTTCGCCGAGGGCGACGACGCGGTGGCCGTGCGGGCCGTGCGCTATCGCACCCGCCCCGTGGGCGAAGCGCCCCGCGAGGAGGTGCGCCAGCTCGAAGAGCAGGCCCAGGCCGTGGGGGACAAGCTGGCCCGCAACCAGCGGCTCCAGCAGCTCGTCGCTCGCCGCCTGGCCTTCCTGGAGCAGCTCGAGGGCTTCACCGCCCCCACGGCCAAGGCCGAGCTGTCCAAGGGCGTGCTCAACTTCGACGCCCTCCAGAGCGTGACCCTGTTCGTCTTCGAGCAACGCCAGAAGGCGGCCGACGAGGCGCTCCAGCTCGCCATCGAGCAGCGAGAGCTCAAGGAGCAGCTCTCCGTGCTCCAGCGCGAGAAGGCCAAGCTGACCAAGGGAGCCTCCCGGACCGCGCGCGAGGCCGTGATCTTCCTCGACAAGCGAGGCGGCGGCGACACCCAGGTCAGGCTCAGCTATCTCGTCAAGCAGGCCACCTGGGCACCCGCCTACAACTTCCGAGCCACCCGAGGCGGCGACCGCGTGCGAGTCGAGTACAACGCCGTGGTCCAGCAGGTCAGCGGCGAGGACTGGAGCAACGTCCAGCTCACCCTCTCCACCGCCTCCCCGGCCCTCGCCGCCGAAGGGCCCGGCCTGGCCCCCTTCCGCGTGGCCCTCGTGGAGGCGAAGGGCCAGCAGCGCCCCAGCGAAGGGGAGCCGGCCGCCAGGCTGCGCCAGGCCAAGACCCGCCTGCGGGACTTCCAAGGCCGCCAACAGGCCGCGGCCTCCCTGCGGGAGAGCCGCGATATGAGCTGGATGATGAACACCGCGGCCAACCAGCTCCAGGGCGTGGAACTGGCCGCGGGGCGCGAAGCCCTGCGGATGCTCACCGCTCGGCCCTCCGCCGGCGACGACGTGAGCAGCGTCACCTACCCCCTGGACAGCCCGGTGAGCCTGGCCAGCCGCTCCGACCAGCAGATGCTGCGCATCGCCCAGATGGAGCTGCCCTGCTCCTTCTACCGCGTGGCCACCCCCATCCTCACCAGCTACGTCTACCGCGAGGCGGAGCTCACCAACACCGGCTCGGAGGCCCTCCTCACCGGCGACGTGAACGTCTACCTGGACGGGCGGTTCGTGGGGCGGGGCAAGATCCCCACCGTGGCCAAGGGCGAGAAGTTCGTCACCGGCTTCGGAGCCGACCCCCAGGTCAGAGCCCGACGCGAGCTGGTGGAGAAGACCGAAGGCGTCCAGGGCGGAAACCGAGAAATCGACCTCACCTACCGCCTGGTGCTCGAAAACTACAAGGAAACCCCCGTCCCCGTGCGGCTCTACGACCGCATGCCCGTCCCCGCTCGCAGCAGCGACATTCGCGTGAGCCTGGGAGAGCTCTCCGACGAGCTGTCCGAGGACAAGCTCTACCTCCGCCTCGAGCGTCCCAAGGGCATCTTGCGGTGGGACCTCGAGGTGCCCGCCCGGGCCGCCGGCGAGGACGCCCGCATCGTCCGCTACAGCTATAAGCTGGAGTTCGCCAAGAACCTCCATCTCTCCACGCCCGCCGACGCCCGCTCCCAGGAGGGCCAGAAGGAGTTCGAGCGGCTCCAGTACCAGCGCTACGGATTCTGACCTCGCGTCCAGGAGCCGCGCTTGATGCACGAGAGCCCTTGCCCTAGAATGCCAGCCCGGCCGAGAAGGCCCAGGAGACTTCCCATGCGCAGCACTTGGCTCGTCGGCGTCGCCACGCTGGCCTCCCTCGCCTCCCTTGCCCTGGGAGCCGCCCCGCCTCCCGAGCCGGCCCCGATCCCGGGGCGCGTGGAGAGCGCAGTGCTCTACCGCGGCCAGGCCCTGGTCACGCGGCGGGTGCCCGTGGCCGTCGAGGCCGGCCGGGGCGCGCTCGTGGTGGGCAACCTGCCCGAGCAGGTGGTCGGCGACAGCCTGTTCGCCGAGGGCGGCGAGGGAGTCGAGGTGCGCTCCGTGCGCTACCGCACGCGGGCCGTGGGCGAGGCCCCGCGCGAGGAGGTGCGCCAGCTCGAACAGGCCATCCAGGAGGTCGAGGACCAGGCGGCCCGCAACAAGCGGATGCAAGAGCTGGTGAGCCAGCGGCTGAAGTTCCTGGAAAGCCTGGAGGGATTTACCGCGCCCACGGCCAAGGCCGAGCTGGCCAAGGGGGTGCTGGACTTCGAGGCGCTCGAGAAGCTCACCCTCTTCGCCTTCCAGCAGCGCCAGGAGGCGGCCGAGGAGGCCCTCCGCCTCGATGCCCAGGCGCGGGACCTCGGCCAGCAGCTCTCCGTCCTCCAGCGACGGCGGGCGGAGCTGACCGCCGGCTACTCCCGCACGGTGCGCGAGGCCGTGGTGTTCCTGGAGAAGCGTGGGGCCGCGGCCTCGGAGCTCCAGCTCAGCTACCTGGTCGGCCAGGCCGGCTGGTCGCCGGCCTACAACTTCCGGGCGGCCGAGGGCGGCGAGCAGACCGCTGTCGAGTACAATGCCGTGGTGCGCCAGATGAGCGGCGAGGACTGGGATTCCGTGGCCCTCACCCTGTCCACCGCTTCGCCCGCGCTCACCGCCCAGGGGCCGGGCCTGGCCCCCTTCCGCGTGGCACTCTCCAAGGCGCCTCCCAAGGGCCGGCCGGGGGGCAAGGAGTACGCCCAGCAGCTCGCCCAGGCCCAGAGCCGTCTGCACCAGGCCGAGCAGCAGCAGCGGGCCGCCCAGGCCCTGCGGGAGAGCGTGGGCTACAACTGGGAGATGAACGTGGCGGCCAACGAGGCCCAGGGCATCGAGCTCACCGCCGACCGCGACGCCCTGGCCACCCTCCAGGCCGAGCCGGAGCTGACCACCGACGTCACCAGCGTCACCTACCAGCTCGATGGCCCGGTGAGCCTGGCCAGCCGCTCCGACCAGCAGATGCTGCGCATCGACGAGATGAACCTGCCCAGCACTTTCACCTACGTGGCTACCCCCATTCTCACCAGCTACGTCTATCGCGAGGCGGAGCTGAGCAATACCGCCGCCGAGGCCCTGCTGGGCGGCCAGGTGACCGTCTACCTCGACGGCCGCTTCGTGGGCCGCGGCGAAATCCCCACCGTGGCCAGGGGCGAGACCTTCGTCGTCGGCTTCGGAGCCGACCCCCAGCTCCGAGCCCGACGCGAGCTGGTGGACAAGACGGAGAGCGTCCAGGGCGGCAACCGCGAGATCCGCGTCCACTACCGCATCCCCCTCGAAAACTACAAGCAAGAGCCCGCCGTCGTCCGTGTCTACGACCGCATCCCCGTGGCCCAGCGGGAATCCGAAATCCGCGTGACCCTCGACGAGACCGCAGAAGAGCTCAGCGACGACCCCCTCTACCTGCGGGTCGAGCGCCCCAAGGGCATTCTCCGATGGGACGTCGAGGTGCCCGCCGGCGCTGCCGGCGAGGACGCCCGCACCCTCGAGTACAGCTACACCGTGGAGTTCGACCGCACCCTCCACCTGTCCACCCCGTTGGGGGCCGACAAGGGGCAGGCCTCGGAGCTGCGCGAGGAGTTCGAACGCCTCCAGCAGAAGCGCTCGCTCAAGTAGCCCGCTCGCGGAGCCACCGCCCATGAGGCAACGCGTCCTGGTCGTCGAAGACGACCCGGCCATCCGCCGGGGCATCGTGGACGCCCTGGCCTACGAGGGATACGCCACCTGCGAAGCCAGCGACGGCGATGAAGGCCTGGAGATGGCGGTCACCGTGGACTGCCATCTTGTCCTCCTCGACCTCGTGCTGCCCGGCAGGGACGGCCTGGACATCCTCCGCGAGGTGCGCCAGACGCGGCCCACCCTCCCGGTGATCATCCTCACCGCGCGGGGCGAGGAGGCCGACCGCATCCAGGGCCTCCGCCTGGGCGCCGACGACTACGTGGTCAAGCCCTTCAGCGTCAAGGAGCTGCTGGCCCGCGTCCAGGCCGTGCTCCGCCGCTCCCCCGAGCGGCCTACCGACGTGCAGCGGGTGGACTTCGAGGGCGGCTCGGCCCATCTGGACCGCCGCGAGGTGCGCTTCGACGACGGCCAGCGGGCCGAGCTTTCCGAGCGGGAGGCCCAGCTCCTGCGCTACCTCGTCGCCAACTCCCACCGGGCCATCTCCCGCCAGGAGCTGCTGGCCCGCGTGTGGCGGATGAACCCCGACGGCGTGGAGACCCGCACCATCGATATGCACGTGGCGCGCCTGCGGGAGAAGCTGCGCGACGACCCCTCGGACCCCCGCATCGTCGTCACCGTGCGGGGCAAGGGCTACATGTTCGCCGGCTCCGCCTAGCGCCGCGCCCTCAGCGACACCTTCCCGGACCGCCCATGAAGCGCCTGTGGCACGCGTGGGTCCCCTTCGCCCTCGGCCTGGCCGTGGTCCTCGCCGTGATGGGCTGGATGACGGCCACGGCGCTGCGCCTCCGCCGCCAGGCCCGCCTCGAGGAGGCGGTGCGCCTGGCGCTGTGGCGGATGGACTCCGCGGTCTCGCCGCTCATTGCCCGGGAGAACGCCCGCCCCTACTTCGTCTACACCGCCTACTACGCCGCGGAGAGGGCCTACAACCGCATGTTCCAGGAGTTCCGCCCCAACGAGGTGCTCCTCCCCTCGCCCTTGCTCACCCTCGAATCCGGCCTCATCCGCCTGCACTTCCAGCTTGGCCCCGACGGCCAGCTCACCTCCCCGCAAGCCCCCACGGGCAACATGCGCGACCGGGCGCAGTACGACTACCGCAACGTCCAGGTGGGCGGGGTGCCGGTCCCCGAGCGCATCGAGAGGGCCGACGTGCTGCTGGCCGAGCTCCAGGAGGTGCTCCGCAGGGAGGAGCTGCTCCGAGCGCTCGAGGAGGCCGAGCGGCGGTCGCCCCCGCCCGGGGGCGACGGAGAGCAGGCGGCGGGCGGGGAGGGCCTCGGTGAGCCCCTGGCGCGGCCCCGCGCTGCCCAGCAGGGGGGCCGCCCGTCCCGGGCGGCGCAGCGGGCAGCGCTCTCCCGCCAGGCGTCGGCGGTGAGCGAGGGGGTGCTCCGCCCCCTGTGGGCCGACGGCCACCTCGTCCTGGCCCGCCGGGTGGAGGTCAAGGGCGAGGAGTACGTGCAGGGCTGCTGGCTGAGCTGGGAGGCCATCGCGGAGCGGTTGCGCCAGAAGGTGCGCGACCTGCTGCCCGAGGCCCGGCTGGAGCCCGTGCCCGACGGCCCGGGGCGGCCGCAGGGCCGGATGCTGGCCATGCTGCCCGTGCGGCTGGTCCCCGGGACCCTGCCGCGCCAGCCGGTCAGCCTGGCCTCGCCCATGCACCTCTCCCTCCTGGTCGCCTGGGGCTGCGTGGTGCTGGCGGCGGTGGCGGTGGGCGTGGTGCTCTTCGGAGCCCTGCGGCTCAGCGAGCGCCGGGCGGCCTTCGTCTCCGCCGTGACCCACGAGCTGCGCACCCCCATCACCACGCTCCAAATGTACAGCGAGATGCTGGCCGAGGGCATGGTGGAGGATGAGGCCCGCCGCGCGCGCTACCTGGAGACCCTGCGCGCCGAGTCCGACCGCCTCGGCCACCTCATCGACAACGTCCTGGCCTTCGCCCGCCTGGAGCGGGGGCGGGGCCGCCGCCAGGTCCAGGCCTTCCAGGTCGACGCGGTGGTGGAGCGGGCCGGCGAGCGGCTCGGGCAGCGGGCCCGCCAGGGGGGGATGCGCCTGGTGACCGAGACGCAGGAGGAGGCGGCCGGGTTGTGGGTCGAGGTCGACATCTCGGCACTCGAGCAAATCCTCCTCAACCTGGTGGACAATGCGTGCAAGTACGCCTCCCGCGCCGAGGACAAGCGGATCCACCTCGTCGCCTCCGCCGCCGACGGCAGCGTCGTCCTCCGCGTCCGCGACCACGGGCCGGGCATCGAGCCCGGCGAGCTGCCCCACCTGTTCCGCGCGTTCAGCAAGTCGGCCCGCGACGCCGCCCACTCGGCCCCCGGCGTGGGCCTCGGCCTGGCCCTGAGCCGCAGGCTGGCCCGGGACATGGGAGGCGACCTGCGTCTCGAGCCCAGCGTCGAGGACGGCGCCTGCTTCCTGCTCACCCTCCCCGCGGCCGAGGCGCCGGCCGCCGAGGCCTGAGCGTCCTTCTCGCGCGGCAGCTTGGCGGCGTGCGGCGGCCGCCCGGCTTCGGCGCCGACTCCTTGACTTACGTCGATTTGGAGCCCGGAGGGCCTCACGAGGCCGCCGCAAGGCATTCGTACATATAGCCTTACAAGTCCGAAAAATCCGACACGCTCATTTGCCCTCCTAGCCACCCTAGCGGCCGGGCGCGACCCAGGGGGACCTTGCGCGCAAATTTGCCCGAGAAGGCCCCAGGAGCCCCGTAGAGCGACGCAGTGGCGCGGCCCGCCCCTCGGCGCGGCCGGGGGACCCTCGCGGGGCGGCCGGCGAGCGCCGAGCCCGGCCAGGAAGGTGACCCCGGGTTCGGGATTGGGGCCGCGCCGCACAGGGCGCTTGATTTCCAGGACCGCGGTGGGGTATCCTCGGGGCGTCGACGGACCAGAAAGGAGGTCGCCATGAGGAGCCTGCGAGCCCGTCGCCGAGCTCCGGTTCGGTCCCTGCTCGCCGCCGCGCTGGGCCTGTGCATTCTGGGCACCGGCCCCCACGGACCTGACGCACTGGGAGCGGAGGAGCCCAGGGATGGCGAGGAGGCGGAGGAGCCGCGCCGCAACGTCAAGTACGTCGTCTGCGAGCACACCGACCGCCGCGGCGAGGTCTCCTACCAGGCCATGGAGCTACGGGAGTTCGCCGACAAGTTCGCGGACCTTGCCCATACCAACAAGCTTCTGCGGAAGGCCTACCGCGAGGCGAGAAGGGCCTGGAAGGACGACCCCGACCACAAGCGCCAGCCCTTCCTCCTGCGAGCCCCCACGGTGGTTCGCTACATCCGGCTCGCCACCTACTCCCAGAAGGACAGGGCCGAGGCCGCGGCCCAGAAGCGCCAGGAGCGCGTGGACGAACGGGCCGAGCGATACCGCAAGAGGCAGCAGCGGCGGCTGGACCGGATGAGCGAGGTCGCCCGCCAGAGGCACGAGCGGCGGGAAGAGCTGCTCGAGCAGGCCGAGGAGCTCTTCGAAGCCAAGCTCCAGGAACTTCGCGAGAAAGAAGAAAAAGAAGAAGAGGAAGCGGAGGACGAAGAGGAAGAGGCGAAGGAGGAGCAACAGGAGGGAGACCAGCCGGCCGACGAGGGGGAGGACGCCCAACAGAAGGACTAGGCGCTCCCCGCGCGCTTCCCCTAGCTGGCGACGGCGGCTACTTCTTGCGGCGTCCCTTCATCAGCCCGACCAGCGCGCCTCCCAGGAGAGCGACGGTGGCCGGCTCGGGGACGATCTGGACGTCGCGCTCGGCCACGGCCAGGTACTGGTTGGCGCGGACGCTCAGGCGCACGTGGTAGGTGCCGTCGGGAAGGCCCAGCCGCCCGAAGTTCGCCATATTGTCGAGGTCGCCGACCTGGGTGTCGAATACCTCGGCGAGGGTGATCCAGCCGGTGTAGGGCAGGTCGAAGAAGAAGTAGTCGTCGGGAATGATGGAGAAGCTACTCTCGCCGGGCTTCATCCAGTAGAGCCGGGCCGTCTCGCTGCCCCCGAACTCGTGGCTGCGGAACTCGATGTCGTGGTAGCCGGCGTCCAGGATGTACTCGCCGCCGATGTCCCACCGTCCGTAGCCGTTGTCGTTGTCGAATGGGGCGTCGCCACTGCGCCAGCCGTAGGGATTGCCGCTGAGGCCCGGGCACTCGATGCCGTCGATGGCCAGCCACGAGCGGTCGTCGGAGGAGCCGTGGAAGAGGTAGGCGCCGTCCTCGGGGATGAGGATCTTGCCCCGCCACACGGCGCTGAAGTGGTTGCCCAGCCCGGCGAAGTCGGCGAAGCCGCTGGAGAAGTTGATGTTGTCGTCGATGCGCTGGGCCACGGGGCTGTAGGCCCCCCAGTCCACGGGATGGTCGGGCCAGGCGTAGGGCAACTGGCTGTTGCTGTAGTAGCTGCCCAGGAGGCCGGGGCGGAGGGTGCCGCCGGGAGTGGTGCCCATGTACTCCAGCTTGTAGAAATCGGGGTCGGAGAGGCTGGGGCCGGCGGGGTCGTAGCCGATGGCCTTGCCGTAGATGCCCACCTGGGGGCCGGGATAGAGCTCGGCGATGGCGTGGGGCACGACGTAGCCGTCGGGGTATTCGAGCACGCCGTCGAGGTTGTGGTTGGTGCGGTGGTCGTTCCAGCGGCCGTTCCCGCGCATGTGGGCGGCGTTCTCGCCACCGGGCGGGCTTCCCGGCCAGTCGTTGGGCTCGCCTCCGTGCCAGTGGGTGTAGGTGAGGCCGAGGGCGTTGGCGGGGTCGGCGTACCAGCGCCAGCCGCCCAGCGGGTCGCCGTTCTGGCCGGGGGTGCCGGGCTCCCAGGCGGGCTCGCCGGCGTGGGGCTGGAAGAGGCCGATCCAGAACTCGCCGCCGCCGAGGCTCGAGCCGTGCAGCCAGGCGTTCTCCGCTCCGTCGTTGATCATCACCAGGTGCACGTCGGGGTCGATGCTTTGAGCCAGGTCCTCGTAGTCGGCTACGTGGCGGGTGCCGGCGAGGCCCCTGTTGTAGAGCTCGTACCAGTGGCCGGTCACCGGGCTGTAGTCGCGGCCGATGAGCGCGGCGCGAGCCGGCAGCGCCGCGGCCAGCAAAGCGGCCAGGGGGACGAGAGCGGCCAGCGCGACGCGTCGGGACGGCATCTGGTGGTTCTCCATCGTAGCTGGTTGCTGGACTTGACGCTCCAGAGCGCCGCGCAAATCTCATGCCGACGAGCTGTCTTCGGCGGTTTTCGAGGGGGACGCGTAAGTGGCTATGGCGACGACAGATAGGTCGGCGCTGCAACGGCCTCTCGAAGGCGACTCCGGCCCCCCGGCCAGGCAGATGTTGACGACCGTCAACACGCGGACCGCCCCGGAGCCGCCCAATCGCTCCTATCGTCAGCACAGGCATGCACTTGCGGAGTGTTGACGGACCTCAACGCGCGGGCGGCGAGAACCACATGCCCCCGCGCTCCCCGCGGCCATTACCCCCTCAGCAGCGCCTGGACGGCCTCGTCCGAGTAGCGCGTGGCGCGGTAGATGCCGTAGGTGCCGGGACGGCCGTAGGGGCTCCAGAAATCCCACACCACCTCGCCCTCGGCGGTGACTTCGAAGACCCGCCGCTGGCCGCCGGAGCACACCAGGACGTTGCCGTTGGGCAGGAGCTGGGCTCCCGAGATGAAGGGGCTGTAGAAGCTCGGCTTCGGCTCGCCGTGGTACTCCCAGGTGATCTCGCCGGTGGCGGGGTCGAGCTGGATGACCCGCGACCAGCCCCGCCGCGTGCCGTTGTCGAAGACCATGATGTGGCCGCTGGGCAGCATGGTGGGCTGGTGCTGGCCGTCGAGCTCGCCGGGTCCCCAGGCCCACACGATCTCGCCGCTGCGGCGGTCGATGACCCCGATGATGTCCAGGCTGCGATAGCTGAAGAGGATGTTGCCGGCTCGGAAGCGGCTGTCGCTGGCCGCGGTGGGACTGTGGGGCAGGACCTCGCAGGTGTTGTTGTGTGCCCAGTCGAAGGTCCGCTGGGCGATGAGGTGCTGGGTGAATTGGTGGAAGACGGCGTCGTCCATCTCCTGGAGGTCGGGGCGCCACTGGCGGAGCTGGGTGGCCTCGCGCTGCTCCCTGGCCGGCCAGTCGATGGGGAGCTCGAGGCCCACCAGGTCGGCCAGCTCGTCGAGGTGGCCCTCCCCGTGCCATTCCCACGCCAGCTCCTTCTCGGGGCCGATCTCGACGATGTAGGGGTTGCGCCGTAGCTCCGTGCCCAGGCGCGGGACCATTCTGTCGAGCAGGCAGTGGATGGTCAGGCGACCGTCGGATGCGAGGTGGAAATCGTGGTCGATGCGGCAGTGGTAGTGCCACAGGACGGAGCTGTCGGGGGCCAGCTTGTAGAGGCCCGCGGCATCGATGTTCGAGCGGTCGCGCGTGGTGTAGCAGAGAGTCCCGTCGGGCAGCAGCTCGAGGAGCTGGACCGCGGTGCGAGCGGTCCACTCGTGGACCGGGCGTCCCTCCATATCGACGAGGTACATGTGGGCCACGCCGCCTTCGCCCGCCTGGGGGTCTTCGTAGGAGTGGCAGAAGAGCGTGGCGCCGCCGAAGCTTTTCTCGGGGCGGTGGTCGGTGACTCCAACGGGTCGGTCGGGCATCGCGGTCTCCTTGCTCTCCAGGGCGCCGGCTAGAAGGCCGGCTCTTCGAGCGGCACGTAGCACACGCTGCGGCGACCGCACTCGGGGCACAGGTCCCCTTCCCAGATGCGGTGGTAGAGCCGGGCCACGCGGTCGATGAGGCGGGGGTCGCGGGTGAGCAGTCCGAGCTCGAAATTGCGTCGGCTCTCGCCCTTGGCCCCCAGGCCGGCGCCGGTGAGGTTGGCGCTGCCGAGGTGGAGGTGCTGATCGTCGACCAGGATGGCCTTGAAGTGGAGGCGGGGGCAGCGGCGCATGGCGAAGTTCGGGTGGCCGGCCAGGCGGGAGGCCTTGAGGCTCTCCAGAAACGCCCCCGAGGGCACGCCGCCGTGCAGGAGGCGCACGTCGACGCCCTGCCGGCAGAGGGCGGCGAAGAGCTCGACGATGGAGCCAAAGGCCCCGTCCAGCTCGACCTGGCAGTCCTTGACGTTGGCGGTGGCGAGCCAGGCGTTGCGGCGGGCGGCCAGGAGGGTGTCGAGGATCACGCGGGGGTAGAGCTCGCGGCCCTCGAGCAGTTCCAGCTCGACGTTCACCGGCGCTCCGCCATGGGCGGGCGGTGAGCTTGTCACTTGCGCTTCGGCTCCTTCTCGGCGGCCGCCTTGTCGGCGGCGGCGGCCTGTCGACGGGCCTTGGGGGCTTTCTTGCGCAGCTCGGCCACGCTCTTGACCGGCTTGCGGGCCGCCCCCTTCCACGTCCTGGTGCCCCGGTAGCGTCCCTGTCGCTTGGCCTTGGCGAGCCGCTTCTTGGCCTTGGGCACCTCGTCCTGGTACTGGGGCAGCCACTCGGCCTGGGCGACGAGCATTTCGTCGGCCATCTGCCAGATCTCGGGCGGGTCGCACACCGCCGCGGTCAGGGGGTCGTGGAGCATGGCCTGCTTGAGGAGGGTGACGTCGCCGTGGACGGCGGCCTTGACGGCCATCCTCTGGACGTCGACGCTGGCCTGGACCGTGGCGGCGCAGGCCAGGGGCAGCTCGCCCACCCGCGGGATGTTGATGCCGTTGCGGTCCACGTACCCCGGCACCTCGACGATGCAGTCGGGCGGCAGGTTGGCGATGGTGCCGTGGTTGCGGACGTTGAAGTGGCCGCGGTAGGTGCGCCCCGTCTGGAGGGCCTCGATGATGTAGCTGCCGTGCTCGGAGCCGCGTGCCTGGGGGCCGATGGGCGGGTCGTCGGCCTCCAGCCAGTTGGGGAAGTCGGTCTCGAACCAGTTTCTCCCCTCGGTGCACACGCGGAGGTATCCGCCCGTCTCGCCGTGTATCCAGCCCTTCGTGCTGATCCACTTGCGGATCTCCCGAGGCCGCTTGCGGTACCAGGGCAGGTACTCGGAGAGGTGGCCGTTGGACTCCGTGGAGTAGTAGCCGAACCGCCGGAGGACGTCGATCCGCACCTTCTCGGTCTTGCTGTAGACGGGGTGGCTCTCGAAGGCCTCGAGCAACTCCTCGCTGGTGACCCTTCGCCCTTTGTAGAGGATCTGGACGTACCAGGTCTGGTGGTTGATCCCGGCGCAGATGATGTCCACCTCCCGATGGTCTTCGGCGCCCAGGACTTCGGCGATCTGGCGCCAGCCGCCCTCCACGCCGTGGCACAGGCCTACGGTGCGCACCCCGCCGTACTCGATGGCCGCCCAGGTGTTCATGGCGTTCGGGTTGGCGTAGTTGAGGAACAGGACGTGGGGCTTGGCCACCTGGCGCATATCCCTGCAAAACTCCAGGATGCAGGGGATGTTGCGCTGGCCGTAGAGGATACCGCCGGGGGCCAGGGTGTCGCCCACGCACTGGTCGACGCCGTACTTGAGGGGGATATCGATGTCCAGTTGGAAGGCCCGCAGGCCGCCCACCCGCGCCACGTTGAACACGTAGTCGGCGTCGGCCAGGGCGCGCCGGCGGTCGAGGGTCGCCTCGATGGTGGCCGGCAGCTCGTTGTTGGCCAGGTCCTTCTCGCACAGTTGTCTCACCATGTCGAGGTTGCGCTCGCTGATGTCGGTGAAGGCGAACCGGGTGTCCTGGAGCTCGGGGACGGCCAGGATGTCGCGGAACAGCCGGCGGGTGAAGCCCACGCTGCCCGCTCCGATGAACGCCACCTTGATGCTCACGGCTTGCTCCTTGCTGTTGCCCGCGGCAGAGGCCTCGATGCGGCGGCCCTTGTATCCCCGACGCCAGGGGGTGTCAAGGGGTCGGGCCCCGGCGGCCTGTCACTCCCCCGCGTCGAGCACGAAGAGGGCGATGGCGTGGGGCTCGAGGCGTAGCGAGGTCGTCCACGTCCCGCCCTCGCCCAGGGCCACCTGGCGCTCCGGCGTGGCGGGCTCGAGCCGGGCGTGCTCGCGGATCCGACGCACCTGCTCCGCCGTGATCTCGGCGTAGGGGGGAGAGCCCTCCGCCCGCCAGGCCGCGGTGACGTCGCTGTGCGACGAATCGATGCGGAACTGGCGGAGCCTGGCGCGGCCGGCGAAGGGCACCCCGACCAGGCGCAGCTCCACCGCCCGGGCATCGCCTGTCAGCCGGCGGTCCAGCCAATCGTGCCGGTAGACCAGCACGGCAAGGCGCTTCCCGTCCTCCGAGAGGGTGGCCATGGCATTCACGGGGTCGCCGAAGTGCGCGCCCGAGACCTCCAGCCACTCGGTGCCCAGATAGTCGAGGGCCCGGTAGAGGTTGGTCACCGGCTTGGCCAGCAGCGTGCCCTTGACGTGGAGGAAGAGGGTGGTGATCTGCATCCTGGCCTTGGGGTTGGGCGGGGCGAAGTAGGCGTCGCAGTCGCGGCTGAAGGCGCGGAGCAGGCCGAACCAGTAGACGCCGTCGACGCGCGCCTGGTCCGCTCGCGCCGCGTAGGCGTAGGCGTCGACGATCTGGCACACCGCGGCGGCCTGGTAGCGCCCCGAGAGCTGGTGGCCCCAAATGGCGTTGCCGAACTCCGTGGCGTGGACCTCCACGTCGCGCTCCAGCCCGTGCTTTCTCAGGATGGCATTGGCCTCGTAGAGCTTCACCATCTGGCCGAATGCGTTGGCGTAGCAGTGGTAGGAGATGAAGGCCAGGGGAGAGCCCCGCTCGCCCGTTACCGCGTTGGTCCCCTGGGCGGCATGGCGGGCGAGCACCTCGCAGTAGTCCCTGGGGTAGCCGGCCACGGCGGGCCCGCCCACGCTGGGCCTGGGCACCACCTGGGCGAGGCCGGCCGCCGCGTGGTCGAAGAGCGTGGCGTAGGCCTCGCGTCCCGCGTGCTTTCCCTCGAGCTTCCAGTTGTGCCACCACAGGTCGGGCTCGTTCCACACCTCCCAGTACCACTGGGCGAGGGCCTGGGCTCCGTACTTCCGGGCGTAGTGGTCGGCGAAGTCCCTGACCACGGCCTGCCAGTCCCCGTAGTCGCTGGGGGGGCCGAGGCCCGGCTTGCGCTTCTCGGCGGGCACCTCGCGGGCCAGGGGACGGGGCATGCCGTGGAGCAGGATCATGGGCGTGAGGTCGCACTGGCGGACGTTCTCGATCAGGGCGTCCTGGCCGGCGAAGTCGCGGACCAGCTTCCCATCGGGCCCCTCGGCGAAGATGGGCTTGCCGTAGGTGTAGTCCACCCAGGGGCTCGTGCCCGGCGAGACGTGCCAGGCGATACGGGCGTAGTCGAAGACCCCGTCGGCGCCCAGGAGGCGCATCGCGGCGCCGTCGGGACCCTCGAAGAAGCTGTTCTGCTCCGCCGTGTCCCCTGGCGAGATGCACCGCCAGAAACGCTTCACGTGGGCCGCCCGCTTGGCCGCGTTCACCTCGATGCGCACCGCGGGCCGCACGTCCTCGACCGCGCGGCGCTGGGCTCCCGCGACGAACGCCACGTGGTCGAACACCAGGCGTTCGCTACGGAGCCCCCCGCCGGCCCAGATGAGCCGCTGGAACTGGAGGGTGCGCACCTGCTCGGGGTCCAGCTCCTTGTTGCCCGCCCGCGCCCACAGCCGCGGCAGGTCGGCCAGGGGGAAGGTGTACTTCTGCCAGGTGGGGGTGGCCCAGAGGCGCTCGCCGAAGGCCTCGACCTGGCGCTGCTCCTCCCACTCGTAGAGGCCGAAGGTCAGGGCCGCCGTGCGGCCGTCGTCGGTGCGCACCCAGAAGGACAGGCCGTCGGCCTCATCGGGCACGCCGTCGAGACGGAGGGTCAGGCCGCCCCAGCCCGCCCAGACCGCGCCCGTGGCGCCGGCCCGCTCGCCCTGGGGTGCGTCGTTCACCGCCTCCCAGCGCTCGCCGCCCCCGGCCTCGAAGTCCTCGATGACACGCGCCACGCGGGCAGGGGCTGCCCCCGCCGCCGACAGCCCGAGCGCCAGGGGAAAGAGCCAGAAGCGACCCATGGCGACGCCCCCAAGAGAGCTACAGCGATTCCTCGCCCGCGAACACGCGTTTCTGCCCGCCAGGGCGGGTCTCGGCGGGCCCAATGGTCGCCGGCTCCTCGCCCGCTTCGGCCATCCGGCGCAGCAGCCGGTCCCGCATCACGTCGGCCACCTTGCGGTGGGAGTCGAGGTGGATGCGGTTGTCCAGCTCGTGAGGATCGTAGAAGAGGTCGTAGAGGAATTCCTCGACGTAGCGGCCCGCAGCGGGGTCCTTGCGGCCATCGCCGTCGGGCGAGGAGACGCTGTACTTCCAGCGGTGGGTGCGGACGCAGCGTCCCACCTGGGATTCGCTGATCTGGGCGAAGACCTCGTCCGGCCACTGGGCGTCCTGGCCTCGGAGCAGGGGCAGGATGGAGCGTCCCTGCATCTCCTCGGGCACGGGCAGCCCGGCGGCATCGAGCAGCGTCGGAGGGAGGTCCACCAGGCTGATGAGCTCGCGGCGATGGCCCCCGCCCAGGAAGCCCGGGCCGGTGAGGGCCATGGGGATGCGGATGGAGCTCTCGTGGCAGGAGCGCTTGTACTCCCCGTTCCGCGTCTTGAAGTGGCACCCGTGGTCGGAGGTGAAGAGCACGATGGTCCTCTCGCGGAGGCCCAGGCTCTTGAGGGCATCGAGCAGGCGGCCGAAAGCCTCGTCGAGGCGCTTGATCATGCCCCAGTAGCCCCCCAGGTGCTGGTGGGTGGAGCCGCCCAGGGCGGCCAGGTCGGGCGGGACCCAGCGCCCCGTGTACTTCTCGCGGTAGCCGTCGGGCGGCGGATAGTCGTCCACGTGATTCTGGAAATGGGGCTCCAGGTAGGAGACGAAGAGGAAGAAGGGGCGGTCCTGGTGCTCGTCGATGTAGCGGATGGCGGCATCGGTCTGGCCGTCTACGCGGTAGCCGGGCAGCTTCACCTCGTTGCCCTCCCGGTCGTACATCACGCAGTTGTAGGGCTGGGAGCAGGCCTCCAGGACGTTGGCCCCCAGCCAGTGCTCGTAGCCGCCCTGCTCGTCGACGGGCACCACGTTCCCGCTGGCCAGGTGCCACTTGCCGATGTAGGCGGTGTGGTAGCCCGCCTCGCGGAACGAGTGGGCGAGGGTCCTGTGGCCGGGCCGCAGGGCGAGGCCGTTGCGGAAGACGCCGGTATTGGTGGCGTAGAGCCCGGTCTGGAGGCACGAGCGCGCGGGGCCGCACACCGGCTGGCAGGTGAAGGCGTTGGCGCAGTGGGTGCCCCGGGTGGCCACGTGGTCGTAGTTCGGCGTCAGGTCCAGCGGGTTGCCGTGGAGAGCCGAGCCGTCCCACCGCTGCTGGTCGGTGAAGAAGACGACGACGTTCGGCTGCTGCGAGCGCTCCTTCGCCATGGCGAACACTCCGTGAGGGTGGGGTCCCCGGCCAGAACGGTGGCTCATTCTAGCCCCGAGCACCGGCGATTGCAAAGCGGAGGCGGGCGGTCACGGCCCGTCCCGGCGGAGGCGCACGGTGGCCCGGCGCACGGAGAACGCATCGTCGCCGGAGAAGACGAGGTGCAGCGTCCGCCCGTCGGGGCTCATCCACTTGGTGGGGAAGTGGGAGGTTTCGCCCGGCCCCACGTCCCACCGTTCGGCGAAGAAGACGGTGGTCCATGGTCCCCAGGGCTCGGGGGCGTCGTAGATGCCGAAGCCGCCCTTGAACCGCGTGTCGCCGCCGGGAAGGGTCTGGCACCACAGGTAGCGCCTCAGCCCCGGGTTGTAGCTGATGCCCGAGCGGTAGCATCGGCCCGGGTGCTGGAACACGGCGCCGCGCTTGCGGATGTCCGGCGTCCATAGCGGCTCGCCGCCGTCGTCGAGGCCCTGGAAGAACTGGTAGGCGCTCCGCTCCGCCAGTCTGGCCCTGGGGACGCGGGCGAGCACCATCCGGTCGGCGGGGCTGTAGGCGCTGGGGCTGTCGTGCGAGACCGCGTAGACGAAGCGGTCGCGGGCCCCCGCGTAGTCCTTCCCGAAGTGGATGAACGTGGGATAGCCGAAGCTCCGGGTGAAGGTCCAGGAGGCCCACGCCCAGGTCCGGCCGTGGTCCTCGGACCAGGCGAGCCGGGCGTGCCGTCCCGCCTGGTTGTCGTTGCGGGCCCAGAGATAGAGGACGCCGTTGACGCACAGCATGCCGCTGGCCTTCTTGCCCCGTCGCCCGTCGCCGAGCTGCTCGATGTCGGGGGAGCGCAGGTTCGTGCCCCGAATGGCCGGCGGGTGGCCGACGATCCTGGCCAGCCCCAGGCTGAGCTTGCGGGGCACATGGGGGCGGAAGCCTCGGCCGTCGCCGTAGGCCGCGTAGAGCGCGCCATCGTCGGCCCAGGCGGTGGGCCAGTTGTCGCTGCCGCGGGCGAGGCGGACGATGGTCTCCCTGGGCGCCCACGCGATGCCCTCGATGAGGGGGCTGGGCGGATAGGGCGGGTCGGCCGCGACCGCGACGGCAGCGAGGCCCCAGACGCATAGGACGATGTTGCGCACCGGCTACTTGTCCTTCACCGACTGGGCGATGGGGCCGAGGAAGGGGGCTAGCTTCTCGTAGTGGCCGCCCCGGTCGCCCTGGAACGACTTGCCCGCCCGGGCCACCACGATGTCCAGGCTGGGGATCACCACGATCAGGCTGTCGTAGAGCCCCCACGACCAGAAGGCGTCGCGAGGGACGTCGCCGAGCGTCCCGTCCGCGTTGTTCCACCACAGTAGGCCGTAGTGGCTCGACGCCTGGCCGTACTCCTCCTCCTCGACCACGGGCAGGCCGCGAACCGCCTCGTGGACAGTGGCGCAGGCGGCCACGAAATCGCGGGGGATGAGCTGGTCCTCGCGCCAGCGCCCCCCTCGGAGGTAGAGGTAGCCGAAGCGGGCCATGGCATCTACGTTGGCGTGGATGCCCGAGCCGAACTCGCGCCGCACGATGCCCTCGATCTTGTGGGGGCGATAGGCGTTCCGCCGCCACGTGAGGTCGCGCGGCGTGACGCCCAGGGGGCCGAGGACGCGGTCGAAGAGCAGGTCCCGCAGGTCGCGGCGGTAGGCCAGGGTCACACACTCGGCGAGCCAGTTCGGCCCGCTGTCGCTGTACGCCCATTTCGTGCCCGGCTCGAAGAGCATCCTGGCCGTGCCGCCGGGCTTCGCGAACCCCGCCGTGTGGGTGAGCAGATGGCGGATGGTGACCCCCTCGATCCAGCTGGGCGGGGCATTGGCGTCCCTGCCCTGCCCCAGGGAAGGATGATAGAGGCGGGCCGGGTCGTCGAGGCTCTTGATCTTGCCGTCCTTGAGAGCGAGGCCGACCGCCGCGGTGCCGAAGGACTTGGTGGTGGACTTCAGGTCGTAGCGCCGCTTCTGGTCGCCCCAGCGGAGCACCACGCGGCCGCGGCGCGCGATGGTTCCCGAGCCGCCGCCCTTCAGGGCGTAGTCGCGTGCCGCTTCGAGCTTCGCCCGGGCCATCCCCATCGCCTCGGGTTCGGCCGCCGGCCATTCGGCCCCCGGCCACGGGGCCTCGCCCGCGACCGAGGTCGCTACCAGGCCGAGACTCAGCAGCAGTGCAAGCTCGAGCCACGGAGCATCCACCGGGCTACTCCTTCGTCCCGACGCTTCCGTTCCTGCTCCCGCGGCCTCTCCCCCCGGCTACAGGTTGGCGGTCCTGAAGGGCTCCGCGTAGCGGACCCCGAGGCGCCGGCCCCACAGGGTGGCGCGGCGCCTCACCATGTCCAGCCGCGTGCGGGTCATCTGGCTGGCGTGGCAGCGGCATAGCGCCAGCTTGGTCGCGTAGTGGTCCGAAACGTCCTCAATGTGGTCGTAGCCCGGGTCGAGCATCCCGTCCTGGCAGGAGCTGCCCGGGGTCCAGAAGCGCAGCGTGGCGGAGCCCAGCTCGCGCTTCCGCTGTCGAAAGGCCCGCCAGACCATGGCGGCGACCGCGTGGTGCTCGGGGTCGAGGTCGATGGGCGTCTGGGTGAGCACCCGCTCGGGCCGCAAGCTCACCAGGAGGTCGGACAGCCGGCGGATGTGGTCGGGCTGGAGGAACGCGATGAGCAGCGGCGGATGGCTGGCGATGGCCTGCGGCGGGCGCACGCCCCCGTAGCCCTCGCTGACCTCCCGCTCCCCGTCCCAGTAGTGGCGCTGGCAGTAGTCGAGGGTGTGGAGCGAGGCGCCCAGCAGTGCTGCCGCGGCCTCCTGCTCGCGGCGGCGGATGGCCATCGTCTGGTCGGGCGGTAGGCGGCGGGCGTGCTTCTCGCCGTCGCCTTCGGGGATGCAGGCCCCGGAGCAGTTGTTGGTGACCATCACGATGTGCACCGTGCCTCCTCCGGCGACCCACTTGGCGAGGGTCCCGCCGGCGTTCAGTTCCGCGTCGTCGGCGTGGGCGGCGACGGCGACGAGTGGGCCGGACATGGATGGGCCTCCGCAGCGGCTTACTTCCTGGCCGGGATGCGCACCTCGCGGCCTTTTCGGGCCGACTTGTAGATGGCGTCGAGCACGAGCTGCACGTCCAGCCCGTGCTGGCCGGGGGCCAGGGGCTCGCGGCCGTCGAGGCAGGCGTCGACGAAGTCCTCGTAGGCCTTGGGGGTCTCGAGCACGCTCTGCTGGAGGCGGCTCTCCCACAGGGTGCCGTCGCGCTCGGTGTAGACCAGGGCTTCGAAGTCGTAGCCCTGGCCCACGTTGCGATGCAGGATGCCGCCCCTGGTGCCCAGGAGCTGGGTGGACATGTCCTCGCGCTTCTCGGTGAAGCCGGCCCAGCTGGCCTCGACGATGAGCGTGGCCCCGTCCTCGAAGCGCACCAGGGCGCAGCCCAGGTCCTCGACGTCGAACTTCTTACCCTGCTCCCTGGCGATGCGGTCGGCCACGTGGCTGTAGGTGCTGCCGCTGACGGTCACCGGGCGGGGGTTGCCCATCAGCCACATGGCCAGGTCGAGACGGTGGACACCGAGGTCGATGATCGGCCCGCCGCCGGCCAGCGCCTTCTGGCCGAACCAGCCTCCGAAGCCGGGGAGGCCGCGGCGGCGGTGCCACGCCGTGCGCCCGAAGTAGATGTCGCCCACGGCCCCGCTCTCCACCACCCGCCGCAGCGCCTGGCCCTGGGGGGTGAAGCGGTAGGAGAAGTTGATCATCAGCTTCTTGCCCGCCTCGGTCGCGGCCCGCAGCATGCGCCGCGCCTCGCGGACGCTGGTGGCCATGGGCTTCTCGCACAGGACGTGGAGCCCGGCCTTTGAAGCAGCCACCGACACCGGGGCGTGGAGGGAGTTGGGCAGCGCGATGCTCACCGCGTCCAGGCCCAGCTCCTTCGTGCTGCGGATCAGCTTCTTGTAGTCGGCGAAGCAGCAGCCCTCGGGGATGTCGCACTCCTCGGCGTACTGGGCCACGCGCTGGGCATCGATGTCGCAGATGGCGGCCACGCGGGAGCGCTCGTAGGCGTGGTAGCTTCGCAGGTGGTTGCGTCCCATGCCCAGGCCGACGACGGCGACGTTGAGCATCTTTTTCGCCACAGTGGTTCCTTTCGCGCAAACGCGTACGGGGGGCGCCGCGGCCTCCGGCGCTATTCGCCCCTCTGGATGAGCAGCACGGGGCGGATGATGCCCCCGAGAAAGAGCTCCGTGATCCTCCGGTGGTCGACGCGGACGGCGACGACGTTCTCGCCCTCTCGCGCCGCCTCGCCGATGTCGACCTGGAAGGGCTTCCGCCTCTTGCCCGTGCCCACCTCGGTGCCGTTCACGTAGACCGTGGGCGTGCCGTCGATTTCCGTGAAGAAGAGGGCCAGGCGGCGACGCTGCGCCGGGGCCTGGAACCGCGCGCGATACCACAGGATGGTCTTGCGGTCGGGCAGGCCCTGGGCGTCGAGGGTGTTGCTGTAGGTGGCCACGCGGCGCCAGCCCGAATCGTCGAATCCCGGCTGGTGGTAGCCCTTCTGGACGCCCGCTTGGTCGGGGTCGTAGGCCAGCCGCCAGGTATCGGGCAGGACGTGGAGGAGCTTGTTGGGTGGGGAGACGGCCTCGGCCCCCGCCTTCACGTGGGCTCCCACGAAGCGGCGGAGGTAGTTGAGGGTGTAGTGGTTGCCGTAGCCCTTTTCCATCTCGACCTCGTTGCGGGCGTAGAGGCGGTCGTAGATGGCCTCGGCCTCGCGGAAGTCGCCTTCGTTCATCTCGTTGCGGAGGGCGATGTACTGGACGGCGTTGCGGAGGCCCTCGGTGTGGAGCGCCACCCGTTCGGCGTACGCGGCGTTGCCCTTGGCGGCCTGGGCGGCGCCGTCGAGGAGGACCTCCAGGCGAGCCAGGAACTCCGGGGTGTAGACCCGGTGGAGGGCGAAGAAGCACCCCGAGTGGCACCGCAGGTTCACGAACGCCTCGTCTATGGCCATCCAGTACTGCTTCATCAGGGGGCCGGCCCGGGGGCCGTAGAACTTCAGGAAGTAGTCGTCCATCAGGGCATCGGCGTCGGCGTCGGGGCTGTAGGCCAGGCGGATGCTGAGGTACATGTGCGGCCCGTAGATCTCCCAGTTCTCCAGGGTCTCGAAGTTCATCCCGATGCAGCCCAGCTTCTTGAGGTACGGGACGTCGTGCTTCCAGACGGAGAGGAGGGAGAAGGGCACACAGCACTCGGCCAGGTTGTAGTTGTAGGTGCGGTAGGCGATCTTGTGGACGCGGCGTGCCCAGCCCTCGAGCATCTCGGCGAGCTGCCGCCGGCTGGGGCATCGGGGGTGGCCGATGCGGTGGTAGCGGCAGTAGCGGATGGGCGCCACCCAGGCGCACAGGTTGGGCGCCAGCTTGCGGTCGAACGTCGGGGGCTGCGTGTAGTCCGCATAGCAGTAGAAGTTGAGGATCGAGTCGGGGTGCTCCTCGGCCACCCGCCGGGCCACGGCGTCGAAGAAGTCGGCGTAGCGGTTGGACATGCTGACCCGCCCGGAGGAGGGCTCGATGGCCTGGGGGTCGTCCTGGGCGCGGCACCGGGGGCACTGGCAGTAGCCGTTGCCGTCGGGCGGCGAGATGGACGGGTTCCTGGCCCCCTTCTCGATGGCCCGTGCCACGTTGCGGGCGAAGACCTTGCGCAGCTCGGGGTTCGAGGTGCACACCCAGGAGCCCTGCCTTCGCTCGTCGTCGCGAAGGGCGAAGTACTCGGGATGCTCCTGGTAGAGCTCCTTGTCCACGTAGAGGCCCCAGGCGTGGCGGGTGTCGAAGGATATCCCGCCGGCGCCGTTCCACACCTTCCACAGGGACATGGAGGTCCACCGCGAGCCCCAGATGGAGCGGGAGAGGAAGCCGGGCTTGTCCGTGATGTCCAGCTTCCCTGCGCTCAGGGTCTTGGTGCGGGGATAGACCTCTCCGATGGGCTCGTCCATGAAGTAGCGGCAGCCCAGCTCCTCGAGGAAGCGGCACACGGCCTTGGCGGTGGCCACGCCGTTCTGGCCGGCGATGAGCAGGCGCCGCCCGTCGCAGACCACGCGCATCCCTTCCCCCGAGGGGCTCTCGATGCCCTCGATGTCCAGGCCCGCCTCGACGGCGGCGGCTCCCACGAATATGGCGGGTCCCTCCGCGGGCGGGGCGTCGGCGATGGGCAGCTTCGCGTCGGTGATCTTCTCCACCCAGTCCACGAGCGCCTGGGCGGCCCTGGCGTCGTCCCAGGCGTCCCTGCGCCGCCGCTTCTCGCCCTTCGCCTGGGGGCCCTCCGCTTTCACGACCACGGTGGCCAGGGGCTTCCCCTCGCGCACGAGCTCCATCGCGGACGCGCGGGGCAGGGCAACGGCCGCCAAGGCCACGACGGTGGGCAGCAGGTATCGCATCGCGGTGTCGCTCCACTATTCCAGGAGGAGCACGTCGCCTTGCTCGAGGCGCGGCAAGGTGATCCTGGTGGCCCGGTCCGAGCGCTGGATGGGCAGCGGCCTGTCCAGCCAGGCGGAGCGGGCCGCTCGCACGTCGCCTGCTCCTCGGATGGCGACCTCCAGGTGCTCGAACGGCACGTTTTCGACGACGGGGGAGAGGCGCTTGCCCCTCTTGCGGTGGGCCGTCACGCGGTAGGCCCAGTTGATGAGCACCGCCGCGCGCTGCCCGCTGTCGGCGTTTCGCACCAGGATGCCCTCCACGGTGGGCTCCGCGGCGTCGACCACCGGCTCCACGCGCTCCAGGGCCGGCCCGGCGGCATAGCCGCGCAGCCCGGCGTCGAAGTCCGTCGACATGTCGTAGACCGGCGCCCGGGTGTGGCCTCGCACGCCGGCGCTGTACTCCAGCCCGGGGAAGAAGCCCACTACCCAGGCCTCGCCCTTGCCCCAGCGATGGCGGGTGATCGCCGCCCCGCCGTCGGCGAATCTCGCCAGCACGTCCGTTTCGGGTACCGGCTGGAGCACCTCGCGGCCAATCACGGGCACGAAGGGGCGCCCGAGGTCGGCCGAGGGCACCACCCGCGCGCCCGGGGGCACGGGGGCCAGCACCCGCCCCCGCTGGTCGTAGTTCTCGATGCGGGTCGCTCCGTAGAGCGCCACGCGGTACCACATCTCGGGCGGGTCCCGCCTCTTCAGGCCGAGGACGGGCAGGAGGACGCCGAGCGGCTGATTGGCCTCGTCGCGGGCCAGGCCCCAGCCGCTCGTATAGAGCGTGCCCCCGGCTTCGACCCACTGGGCCAGCTCCGCCGCGGCGGCGCGGGTGACGTTCGGCCCGCTGACATAGATGACCTCGTACCGTGCGAGGTCGCGGGAGCAGAGCATCCGCTCGTCCAGGGGGTCGACGGGCAGGTGGGCGTGCTGGAGCGCGGTGTAGGTCCACTTGGCGTTCTCCCACGCGGCCTGCCAGGGGATGGGGTTCTCGGCGAGCCGCATCCACAGTTCCGAGCTTCTGGGCTTGACGATGGCCACGCGGGCGGGCCGGGGCCAGGAGCAGCGGTAGAGCACGGGCTCGGCGCTGGCGATGAGCCTGGCCGCCTTGCTCACCCTGGCCAGCACGTCGCGGTGCTGGGAGAAGCTGTCGCCCTTGGCCCAGTCGGGGCCGTAGGTGTACCAGTAGAGCATGGTGGCGCCGCGGGCGAGGGCGGCCAGGGCGCGCTGGATGGGCGCCCCGCGGTGGGGCTTGACGTAGACGCCGAAGGCGAGGCCCCGGTCGGCGGCCACCACGCGGCCCACGTCGCACAGGTAGCTGTCCCAGCTCCAGATGCGGGCCTCGCGGTTCGAGGTTTCGTAGACGAACGCGTTGTCCGCGTGGCGGTAGAACTCGAAGAAGTCGAGGCTGTGGCCCCGCATCAGGAAGGTGTTGCCGCGCAGGGCGTAGGCGTAGAGCCAGGGCTGAGCGACCGCTGGACGGGGGTCCGCGCCAGCGGCGAGGGCCGCCTGCTTGCGGCGGTTGGCCTGGGAGCACGCCCGGCGAAGCGGGGCGAAGAGGCTGGCGGACGCGATGTTGTTGAACTTCAGGGTGTAGTAGGCGAGGAGAGCGTCGTGGCGATGGGTCTGCCAGGCCGGCTTCGCAGGCGGTTGGTCCTGGCGTGGTTCCCCGGGAGGCGGCTTCCAAATGGGGGCGGGGCGGACCTCCTCCCACGTGGCCTTGCCGAAGGCCTTCGGCTCGAGCCCAAGCCCCCGCAGGTAGTCGCGGAAGCCCTCCGCACACCGGGGGCAGAGCGCGATGTGGGCCTTGCCCTCGGGCGCGAGGTCGAATACGCTGCCGATCTCGTCCACCGTGAGCCCGTAGACCGCGTCGACATTCAGGTCCAGCAGCTCCATGGCGTGTGCTACGCCCGCCCGGGTCCGCTCGCCCACTCCCGGTGCGTAGGGGCAGCCGGCCTCGGGGTCCTCCTCGCGCCCCTTGCGGTAGCGGGGCACGGGGTAGCCGGCGGCGTGGAGGATGCGGATGCGGTGGAAGGGAGCGCCGAAGCCCTGGCGTTCGTAGGCCATCTCGGCCAGGAAGCGGGGCGCGTTGCGGAAGCCGTTGACGCCCAACTGCCGCAGGCTGCGGCATTCCGCCTCCACCACTGCTCGGTTCGCCGTGCGGATGCCGTAGTAGATGCCCGTGCCGTAGCCGCCCACGTCGGTGACGATGGCGACCTGCTGGGGCACCGGCCGGGCGGCCCAGGGGAGGCTCTCCAGCGCCCCGGCCCGCCGCTGGGCGTACTGCTGGAGGCCGCCCAGGCGGCGGACGAATTCCTCGTCCGTGGGCTCCCTGCCGCCCGCCAGCCGGCGGACGGGCACCACGATGCCGATCGTCCCTCCGTCGGGGCCCGCCTCCCGGAAGCGCTTGAGCACCTCGCCACGGTAGCGGAACTCGAATTCCATCACCACCCCGGTCGAGCCGCCTTCGCACTCGAAGCCTCCGCCGCGGGTACGCTCCTTGAGCTTGCCCCCGCTGCCGACCATGAAGGTCAGGAACAGCGTGCCCGGCAGACGGCCCTCCAGCAGCGAACGCAGCGATGCCTCGGGCGACCACTCGCCCACCGCTACCCTCTCGGCCAGGGTGCCCCGTGTGACGCGGCCCCCGAGCCCTTCGCCGCCGTGGCGCCAGCGGATGCTCGTCGGCTCGGGCGGCTCGATGGCCGTCACCCGCGCCCGGAGGGTCAGCTCCTGGGGCACCGTCCAGGTCTCGTCCACGACCACCACGTCGACCTCGCCGCCCCCTGCCGCGGCGTCCCCGGCGATCGCCCACGGACCCGCGCAGGCCAGGACTGAGAGGGCGATGGCGAGCTTGCCTGTGGCCTGGTCGTTCATCGGACCGTCAGTCCCCGGAGGCCGAGATCACCTGGCGAGGCGGGAAAGGTCGGTCTCCTCGACCACCTTGCCCTGGTCGGTGTCCACGTTGAGGAGCGTGTACTCGTAGCTCTTGCCCCCCAGCTCGCACTGGTAGAGGAGGAAGGGGTGCACCCAGCCGTTGGGCGGCGCCAGCTCGTGTGCCGCGGCGTTGGTATCCCAGTCGACCTGGGCGCTCTTCCCGGCTTTCGCCATGGTCTTCTCGAAGACGTCGTTGTGGGCGTTGGCGTCGTTGATGAAGGCCACCGGCCCTGGGCACCGCACGTTGCGAAGGATGTGGCCGTTGGCCCTCGCGGTCTGTCCCTGGCGCACGGCGCGGAAGGCCATGGCCGGGGCGCCGTCGACGAGCCGGGCGCGGACGGTCACGTCCTCGTAGTGTTGCGCTCCGCCGACGTAGCCGCCGTGGATGGCCTTGCCCTCCGTGGTGATGGCCGTGCGGGTGAAGGAGGTGAGCTCCCCGTTGCCGAAGTCCACGGCCGGCCGCTGGGCATTGCCGCACTCGATGAACTCGCACTGGTCGACCATCGTCACGTAGGGGCGGAAGGCCAGGAACGGGTTGCCGCCCATGAAGTCCAGGCCCGGGCCGTCGATGTCCTTGAACGTGCAGCCGATGACGCCGCCGTGGATGAGGTTGTTGAACTTGATCCAGATGCCGCATTTCCGCTGGCCCACGAACTCGCAGTGGAGGCACAGCCACTTGTCCAGCATTCCGTTGTTGATGTAAATCCCGTAGTCGCCGGTGTTGTGGAAGCGGAGGTCGACGAACTTGTTCTGGTCGAACTCGGAGCCGCCGAGCACCCCCGGCTCGTCGTTGCCGATGTGGATGCCGGCGAAGCTCTGGTTGCGGAACGTGATGTTGTAGTAGTTCTCCCCCGCGATGTACGAGGCCAGTGTGGGGCTCACGTGGTCGTTGTGGTCGGCGCCGGTGATGGCGATGCCCACGCGGCCCCCGTCCACCGCGAAGTTGGCCACGGTGCCGCGGGTGTGCTGCTCGATGACCTTGGGCACCTCGGGGGCGGCCTTGAGCACCGTCTTCTCCGGCCCCGCGCCCCAGATGGAGCCGTAGCCCAGCATGAAGATGGGCTTGGTGACCAGGAAGGTGCCCTGGGGCACCTCGATGCGGGGCCGCTTCACGCGGTTCTTCGTGCTGCCCTCGACCCGGGGGTGGAGGGCGTCGACGACGCGGTCGATGACCGCCCTGGCGGCCTGCATGGCCTGCTTGTTCTTGCGTGCCCGCGCGGCGCGGAAGTCGGCGTCGGCCTGGGCCGCCTCCGCGAGGAGGGCATCCAGCTCGTCGCGGGTCATCCCGTACATGAGCCTGGCGAAGGCGTCGTCGCTGGGCCGCTGCCCCGTGGGGTCGGCGCCTGCTTCGAGAAGGGCCTTGCCGAAGTCGGGGGCCTGGGTGAACGCGATGGGCCGGCGGAGGCGCGGGGCATCGGTGGGGGGCATGGAGGGCGGCGGGGGCAGCTTGCGGCCGCCGGGCAGCTCCTGCACTCCCTCTGTGAGGTCGACGCCGCCGTAGCGGAACGTCTCCTCGTGGCGTGCGTTGATGGGCGCCCACAGGTCGCGGCCGGAGCGGAGCAGCTCGGCCACCCGCTCGCGGTTGGCGGGGGTATCGGGGATGTGGTGGTCGCGGAGCTTGCGGGCCACGGCCTGGTCGAGACGTTCCTTAACCCGCTCCAGGGTGGCTCCTGTGGGCTTGTTGGCGAAAGGGGTGAAGCAGTAAGCCAGGATGTCGTCGCCCTTCGTGCCCCGGGCCTCGAAATCGAAGCTCACGCACCACAGCTGGAGCTGCGGATCGGAGTTCACGCAGGAGGCTTCCTGGGCGTTGCCGAACCCGCTGAACACGTGGAGGATATTGCCCCGGCCGCCTTCGATGGTGATGTCGTGGGAGGGCACGGCGCCCTTGGGGCCGCCGCGGGTGGCGCTGAAGATGCGGCGGAGGCCCAGCTGGACCCCTTCGCAGTTCCTCAGCCAGTAGACTCCCGGGCCTTGGGCGGAGCCGCGCTCCGTGGCTCCGTGGTAGAGGGCCATTCCCTTGCAGTTCTCGAGCACCACGCCGGGGCCGGGGTTGCCGTAGTTGGTTTCCACCATCAGGTACATGCGGGTGCCCTGTCCGCCGCCCTTGCAGTCCATCCACATCTGGGCGTTGTCCAGCCAGTTGCGCTGGGGCTGGGCGAAGTGGGCGTTGTAGTCGGCGAAGGCCCAGTTGATGCCGAACCACAGGAACAGGCAGTCGTCGACCCGGGCGTTGGCCGTCACGGTCTTCCTGCCGAACGCGTTGTTGCCGCACAGCCAGGCGCAGTTGCGGATGTCGTGGTCGATGTGGATGGCGCCGGTGCAGAAGAGCGCCAGGAGGTCGCTGGCCGGCCCTACGTCGTCGAAGAGGCGGACGTCCTGGAAGTTACGGGCCGCCAACAGCGGGAAGTCCACGCGGGGAGGCTGGATGTAGACATCGAGCCCCACGAGGACGAGCTGGCTTCCGCTCTGCCCGGCGCCCAGGAGCAGGCGGCCGCCATGCCCACCGGTGATCTGCACGCGGGGGGCCACCTGCCGGAAGTCGAGCATGCCGCAGGGCACGCTGCGCGGCAGGTCGATGGCCCCGCCTGGGGGCAGGCTCTCGGCGAGGGCCACGATGGCGGTGCTCACCTCCTGCTGCCGCAGGCGGGCGAGATCGGACCCGAAGGCCCGCCGCAGCGCCTTCTCCGCGTCGATGAACGCGCTGCCGTCCGCCAGGCGGACGGCCACCCGGGCATCTACGGGGACGGGGCCGCGCGGGGCCGAGAACGCCACCGAAGCCAGGACCAGGGCCGCGGCGCCACAGGACGAGGACCGACGCGGCATCTACAGCGCTCCTTTGTCGATATCGGGCGGAATGGGCTTGAACTCGAGCTCCGACCAGGGCTTCACCCGGCCTGGCTCCAGGAGCGTGGTGGTCCGGCCGTCGCGTTCCACCGCGGCCTGGTACTTCCCCTCGCTGCCCAGGTGGACGATCTCGGACTCCTCGCCCAGGCTCACGCGGGCGCGGGTGGGCGAGAGCTTTTCGATTGTGGGAGCGGGCCGGCCGCGGCGGTGGGGGACGAGGAGCACCAGCCAACGGCTCCGCCCGGCATCGCCCTGGAGGCGCAGCCAGTGGGTCATCTCGCCGCTGTGCTCGAAGCTCTCGCCCCAGGTCCCCCGCTGGAAGTCCTCGGGGACGTAATGTCCGAAGTGCTCCTTCTCGTAGGCTTCGCCCTTGAGGCCCTTGCGGGTCCCTCGCTTGCGTTCCCTGCTCCAGCCCCACTGGCGTCGCTCGGTGCGGCGGATGGCCGGCTCGAGGACGTGGACCGTGAGGTCCACATCGAGTTGGCCGGGGAAGAGGAACCGCTGTCCCTCCTGGCGAATGTCGCGGGCCAGGACGTGGAGGTTCCACCACACAGGCTGGGGCGAATCGATCTCGTCGCGGACCACCACGTAGTCGGGGATTCGGCTCCGCTCGGGGTCGTGCTTGACCAGCAGGACGTAGCGCCGCATGGTCCAGGGCTCGTCCTCGGGCAGGGTGACGACGGGATACTCCCAGCCGGGCTTGGTGGTGTTGTGGGGCTCGAGCGGCAGGAGGCTGATGCGGCGGGTGCGCTCGTCGGCCACGAACACGTCGGCCTCATCCGAGGCGGCGAATGCCCGCCGCACGGCGATGGCCACCGGGCGCTTGCCGTCCATGTCGGGCCGGTTGTGCATGGAAGCGCTCCAGGGCCGCGGCGAGTAGTGGCAGGCGTGGTCGATGGCCAGGGGCGTGGCCAGCGAGCAGAAGTGGAAGGCCAGCTCGTCGCCCTGGAAGTGGTTGCGGGCCGGCCCGGCCTTGATGGCGACGAAGGACTCGTGGCGGTCGTCGTAGGGATTGCCCCGGAGCATGGCCCCGAAGCCGAAGAACTCGCGGCTGGAGATGTCCAGCGCCCCGTCCCATGGTTCGGGGAATCGGGCGAGCTGGCGGGCGAAGACGTCGTCGATGCCGCGGTAGAGTTCGCCCATCTGGTTGAGCTCCTCGACGTAGTTGCCGGGATGAGTATCGCCGATGGGCGCCTTCTGCCGCTCGCTATAGCGAGGGTCCACGGGCGTGTGCATGCAGGCCAGGTAGGTGGCCACCTCCTTGAATCGTCGCCAGTCGCGGAAGGGGGTGCAAACGCCCGCCTCGCGGAGCATCCTGGCGTTCTCGACCACGTGGAAGAAGAAGCCGGCGTAGCTCAGGCTCTCGGCCCAGGCCCCGCCGGGGAAGCTGTCGCGCATCAGGTTGCCCCGGGTCTCCTCCACGCCGTAGTGCACCCACCGCTGGGCGTGGGGGTGGTCGGGCATCAGGAGGCCGATCTTGAGGGGGACGTTGTACATATCGGTGTGGAAATTCGGATTGCCGATCTGCCACTTGTACTTGGGGCCCGGCCAGTAGTCGGGGTCGGTGAAGACGTAGGCCAGGACGGCCAGGTCGCGGCTCTTCACCTCCTTCTGCTGCTTCAACAGCTTGTTCAGGTGGCTGCGGACCCGACGGGGGAAGGTGGTCGGGTTGAGCATGTGGCGGTTGAAGTAGCCCAGCCACTGGCCCGCGAAGCCGTAGCTGTGCTCGGGAGCGTCCGACTCCCAGTCCAGCACCCACTCGTGGAGCACCACGTCGAGCGGGACGTCCGCGCGTGAACGAACCATCCGGCCCATCTCCTTGCGGATCTCGGGAGGGCCGACCACGATGGCCCAGAGCCGGTGACCCCCGTCCGTGGGCACCTTCACCCACACCTGGCCGGGCCGCTCCCGGTCCCCGTGGACCTCGAGATTCTGGGATTCCAGGCTGATGCCCTCGGGGGCCTGCCACTGGCTGCCTCGCACGGCGGCGAAGCCCACGCCGTAATCCGCACCTTGTCTGTAGACGAAGGCGAATGGCCCCCCGCCGAACCAGATGTCGCGCCACACCGGCCCCAGGGTGGCGATAGGATGCTGCGGCGGCTCCAGGGTGGTATCCTCCGCTTTGCCCCCGGGCTTGAAGGTCCGGGCACTGTAGGTGTGCGGGTGGTAGACCACGTCGGCATCCAGCCGACGAAGGTCGATGGTGATGAACGACCCTCGGCCCAGGGCGTAGGTGTCGGCCACGCCCAGCCATGGGTCGCCGGCGCGGAAGTCCAGGGTCAGCTCGTAGCGTCGGTCCGGACTCTCGAAGGAGAAGGTCCGCTTGAGCACGGCCCGGGCAGGGCCTCGCTCCGCCCATTCCTGCTTGACCGCGGCAGGCTCGGCGTCCTTCGGCCAAGCGAACGGCGCCAGGTTGGTCTCGTCCCCCGCCGCCGTGATCTCGTCGATGGGCAGGAGGCTCTTGTCGCGGAAGACCACGCGGTAGGCGCCGTTCTCCACCACGGTTCGGCCGCCTCGGCGGGATATCTCGACGGCCTGCCAGGGGCGGGTGCGCTTCGCCCGGTCGGTGACCCGGAACACGGCCGTCTGATTCTTCTTCACGGATGCCTTGAAGAGCACCTGGAGGCGAGTCTCCGTGGTGAGGGTCTCGCTGAGTTTCAGACAGCGGCCGCTCTCGGCCAGGTAGAACTGCGCGGCCAGCGCCTGGCCCTCCTGCGTCTCCACCTGGAGCGAGCTGGCCGTCAGCTCCCCGCCGGGCGGCTCGACCGTGACCTCGTGGGTGAGCCACTCGTCCGTCCAGTTCCGGCCCAGCGGCTCCCGGATGGTGAACTCCGCCAGCTCGGTCGCAACGGCGGAGCCGGGCAGCAAAGCGGCGAGGAGCACGGGCAGCAGGCGCCTTTGCATTGGCCAGCTCTCTTTCTTAGCGGCTTATTCTCGCAATCGGGCGATGCCCCAGCGATGGCTGCCCTCGAGCAAGCCGTCCTCCTTGCGCCGGGGCCAGGCGAAGGAGGCCCTCTCCGTGGGGCCCGCTTCCTGGACGACCAGGGACGCCCGCCACGCGGAGCCGCCCTCGAGGGCGAGGCCGCGAAGGGCCGCCCGGGGCACGAACGCCTCCACGGCGACGACCGCCCCGTCGACGTGGATCCCCGTCTCGCAGCGGTCGTCGTCGTAGATGGTGGCCGGGATGGCCTCGCTGCGCTTCCACTCGCCGGCGTACAGACGCCACCGGCCGTCCGCCTTCACGGGGGTGAACCAGAACTGGTGGGCCGTCTCGCCCCACCCGCGGCGCGACTCGTGGAAGGCGTCGAGAAACAGCTCGACCGAGGTCCCGTCCCAGAACGACCGCGGATCGCCCGACCTCAGGTCCACCACGGAGAGCTTCGCCGCCAGCCACAGCCCCTTCGGCGACCAGCCGAGCCACACGTGGGGAAGAAACTTGCGGGGCTCCGAGGTCAACAGCCTGCGGGGAAGCTTGCTCGCCTTGGGCCAATCCCCGAGCTGTCCGTCGATTCGAATGCCCTCGACCCGCCGCACGCCGATCGCCAGGGGCCTCACCAGGACCGTCTCCCGCACCCCGCCGTCCAGGGAGAACGTGAGCGACAGGGGACCCTCCGCCCCGGCAGGGGCCCTGAAGCTCACGGCCACCGGCTCCTCCGGCCCGACCTGCACGACCGCGGGCGTCACCGTCCCTCCGTCAGGGGGCACCACCCGGACCTGGCGGGCCCGCGTGCCCGCGGCCCGGAGGCGGAGCTCCGTGGGCTTTCGGGCCAGGTAGGGCTCGGCAGCCGCGACGATGGCGGGTCGGACGCGCAGGCTCAAGCGCCACTCCCGCGACCAGCCGTGCCCCTCGGCAGCCGCCACGAGCGGATGGGTCAGGGCCTGGGCGTCCGGTCCGCAGCGGAGGGTCGAGCTCCGGCGCTCGCCGTCCTTCTCCCAGGGGCTCGCCGTGACCCCGCGCGGCAGCTCCCGCCACGCCATCGCGCCCTCCGGCACGGCGGCCTGGGCCTTCACCTCCTCGCCGCGAGCGACGGTGAGGCTGGTGGGGGAGAGCCACCGGGCCTTCCGCTGAGCCTGCCAGTGGGCGGGAAGCTCCTCGAGGTGGAAGTAGGCGACCTCGGGGGACAGCCGGCGGATGCGCAGCGGATTGCCGAACAGGCCGAACGCCGGGCACGAGGCCAGCTCCTTGGGCACCGGGTACTCGCCCTTGACCGACCAGGCGGCGGCCACCCAGCCGCCTCCTGGCTTCTCCAGGACGATACACCAGCGGTCGGCGCCCAGGTCGACGGAGCCGGCGACCTCGGCCTGCGCCGTGTGGCGCGAGAGGGCCGCCAGCGCCGCGGCACTGGGGCGCAGCAGGCCGTCCAGGTCGATGAGGCCGCAGGAGCCGAACTTCGTCTTCGAGCCCTCCACGTCGCGGTCGAAGTACCAGAAAACCTTGTCCGTCCCGCACCAGCGGGCCAGGAGGTAGACCCTGGGCAGGTAGATGGCCTGGAGGCGCTCGCCCACCGCCGGCCCCAGGCGCACGTCCCAGCCGATCTCGGTGAGCCAGGCCCGCTTGCCGGCGGCGTGGGCGGCGCGGTTGATGCGCCGCATCTGGTCGAGGAAGGAGAGGCTCCGTCGGCGCTCCTCCCCGCCTACGTTCACGTCCGAGACGGCCAGCTCGGGCGGCGAGGTGCCGGTGTAGAAATGGTAGTTCACGACGGCGAAGTCGTCGCGCGCGGGGGACTTCAGGAGCTCGAGGGTCTGGCGGTAGTGGATCCCCGCGGTGCCGTTGAGGACCACCTGGGCATCGCCGGCGGCGCGCAGGCCGCGAGCGGCGGCCCGGATGAGGACGGCGTAGTTCGCCGGGTCGAGCTCGCGGCCGGGGGAGGCGAAGTCGGCCTCGTTGTCCAGCTCCCAGTAGGGAAGGGAGGGGAAGGCCCTGCTCAAGCGCTCGAACGCCGCCACAATGGCCGCCTCGTCCTCGACGAACGCCTTCTTCTCCTCGTCCCAGAAGGTTCTCATGGTGATGGGCAGGAGGGTGATGCCGGCGTCCTGGGCCGCCTGGAGGGTCTTCGCGAAGTCCACCCCGTTAGGGGCCTTGGGCGCCGTCCTGCCCTGCTTGAGCCAGCCCCAGGAGTAGTCGCGGCCCCAGTGGATGCCCACGGCGCCGAGCGTCGCCCAGGGGCTCCCGTAGTGGCCGTTCACCCCTATGGGCGAATGGAGCCGCTGCGCGGCGGAGAGCCGGGGGACGGGGACGGGCCGGACCAGTCGGGCGCGGGCCACCGCCTTGGGCTCCTCGGCGCCCGGCTCCCAGAGCTCCGCCGTGTAGACGAGGGGGCCGTAGCGGGGCAGGGAGAGCTCGACCGTTCGTCGCCACGTGCCCGCGACGCGGGCCTCGAGGGTCTCGAGGCCCAGCCCCTGTCCGTCCCAACCGGCCGTGCGCTGGCGCACCTCGTACGTCGCCTCGCCCTTCGCCCAGGAGAGGATCTTGAGGGCCACGCGCCCCTTGCCGTCCTCGCCCACCAGCCCGTTCGCCGAGAGCGCCTCCACGTCGAAGGCCTCCCGGGCCCCCTCCGGCAGCAGTCGCTCCGAGGGGTCGACGACGACCGCCAGGCGCGCGAGGTAGAGGCGCACCGTGTCGGGCTCGGGCAGGCCCCAGTTGTGGAGGCTGATGCACTGGAGGGTGAGCGGCTGGCGGGCCTTGGCAGGTACCTTGGCCCGCAGTTTCCGCCAGTCCGTGAAGTCCATCCGCCCCAGGCCCACCTTCACCACCTCGCCGCTCGCGTCCGTGAAGTGCACGGCCACGAAGTGGCCGGTGCCCGGGCCCTTCACCCACAGGCTCACGGACCGCACCGCAAAGGGGATGGGGTGTCGGGGAGGGGCGGCGTCGATGTTGAAGAACGCGAAGTCCTTCCCACCGGGCCATTGCACCGTCGCGGCCAGCGACCGCCGGGGCACCCCCGGCGGGGTGACCAGGGAGGGCGGGAATTCCGCGCTCGAGGCCAGCTCGCCCTTCGCCTTGTTCCAGCGGTGCAGCTTCCACTCGTCCTGGGCGGCGAAATCACTCAGGAGGCGAGTCTGCTGCGCCAGCGCCGCGGCGGCCAGCGCGGCCAGCAAGCACGCCGGGAGGCAAGCACGGGATAGGGGGTCGCTCACGCCAGGTCCTCGCAGCAGCGCAGAGGGGCCCTCCAGCACGGGCTTCAAGGATATCACATGGCGAGGGAGAATACGAGCGGCGAGAAGCGGGCGCGCGGGCCGCGTGGCGCCTGTCCGCGGGGGAAGAAACACCGCTGCGATTTGACAGCCGGCCGCCGGCCTCCTATCCTGCGAGGGACCCGTTACTCTCTTCAGGAGGGCGACAGATGGCTCTGCAAGTGGACCGCGTGGATACGTGGGCAGCGAGCATCGAGGACCGGCCAGGCGCCGCGGGCGAGAAGCTGAGCGCCCTGGCCGATGCCGGGATCAACCTCGAGTTCGTCATCGCCCGGCGGACGCCCGAGCGGAAGGGCGAGGGGGTCATGTTCGTCACCCCCATCAAGGGCGCCGCACAGGCCCGCGCTGCCAGGAAAGCAGGGTTCCAGAAGACCAGGAGCCTCCATACCGTCCGCATCGAGGGTCCCGACAAGAAGGGCCGCGGCGCCGAAATCACCCAGGCCCTGGCGGAGAAGGGAATCAACCTGCGGGGCCTTTCGGCCGCGGCCATAGGCCGCAAGTTCGTCGCCCACGTGGCGCTCGACGAGAGCAAGGATGCCACCAGGGTCGTGCGGCTGCTGAGGAAGCTGTGATCGCCGGCTCGTCAGCAGCGGCCCTTCCAGCTCCCCCAGGGGCTTCGCCGAGGAGTCGCTTAACGAGAGTCTCGCTGGGCAGATGAGGAATATCCCTCGGGAGGTGCGCCTGGGGGGGCGCTACAGGCGGCCCGTTGCGCCAGGCGTCGGCGGATGCTGGCCCAGCGCGCGGACGCCATGGTTCAGCCCGAGGCCCGGCCGTTCGTTCCAGCGTTGGCGTCTTGTCACGTGGGCTTGGCAGAGGCGTGGGGCGGTCTGCTTGACTTCCCGTCGGTAGCCTCCTAGAATCGCATTCTAGCGAAGACACACCAGGGAACGCTTGCCTGCCACGGCCAACCGTTCGTTCGGCGCGCCGCTGATCGGGTGTGGCGAAGCGACGAGGCGAAGCTCCGGGGGCCATTTGGCGAGGGGGAAGCGCGATGGGCAGAAGCCTGCTGCGGCTTCTAGCGGCCCTATCGGGGGCTTGCATAGTCTGTGGCCTTGGGTTTGGGGGCGGCGGCAGACGCGCCCGAGGGGGCGAGGCCGCGGAGGAAGCGGCGGCCGAGGAGAAGCCCGAGGAAGCGGAGAAACTCGTCCCCGCGCGCTTCGACGAGCGGACCGACGCCCTGGGATTCCGGTGGGACATCAGTCCCCGGGGGATGGTGGAGGACGGCACGGACGATTGCTTCGATGGCGGCCTGGCCCTCCTGGTCAACGGCCAGCAGTTCTACAGTCAGCGTCCCACGATGACGGCCGATGGCTCGGAGCTCGTCCTGAGCAAGACCATCCAGGGCATCGAGGTCACCCGGCGCATCTGGGTGGACCGGGAGCGGAGCGCCGCCCGCTACCTGGAGATCTTCCACAACCCCACGGAGGAAGAGGCCGAGCTGTCTGTGGCCATCCAGAGCGTCCTCGGCGACGAGGCCCAGCAGGCCTTCACCAGCGAGGGCGGCCCCCTGGGCAACGAGCTGGGCAGGAAGGCCTGCGGGATCGTGGCCGTGGGCAAGCACAACCGGCCCGCCGTCGTCTTCGTCGTGGCCGGCGCCAGGGGCCGCTGCCAGCCCAGCGTGCAGAACCGCGGCCACACGTTCGCCTTCATCTACAAGATCGAGGTCGAGCCGCAGGCCACGGTCGCCATCGCCCACGTCGTCGCCCAGCGGCGCGGCGTGACCACGGCGAACGTGGAGGAGACGTTCAAGCCCTTCCACCGGCACGGCAGGCTCCTGAAGGCTCGCGTGCCCGAGAGCTTGCAGCCCGCGGTGGTGAACTTCCGGGTGGGCGTGGGTCTCGCCGCGCAGGCCGGCCCCGCCGCCGTCCTCGAAGCTATGAATCTAGCGCTGGACCATCTGGGCGTCGAGCGGGGGGAGTCCGACCTGTTGGTGATCGACCTTGATGCCCGCCTCGCGGGCGAGGCCTCCTGCGAGGCCCTCTCCGTGAAGACCGACTACGGCAACGCCGAGATGGGGCTCGAGGACGTGGCTCTCCTCCTCGGGGGCAAGGACGTGGGCCGCCGCATGCGCGTCTACCGGCGCGACGGCGAAGTGCTCACCGGGCGCGTCGAGGCCCGCGGCCTGAAGCTGGTCACCGCGGCAGGCTTCGAGATCCAGCTCGTTCCCGAGCAGCTCAACGCCCTCGTCCTGCACGCCGATGCGGACGACGGCAAGCCCCATCCCGACGCCGTGGGGTTCATAGCGACCCATCGGGGCGACCGCCTCGCCCTGGACGCCCCCGAGGGCCTGTGTGTGGACGCCATCACCCCCTGGGGCGCCCTCCAGGTCCCCCTGGCGAGCCTCGACACGCTGAAGTCCGACGTCTATCCAGTCCCCGGATACCGATTGGTGCTGAGGGACCAGAGCCGGGTCTCGGTGCTCCTGCGAGGCGGGGCGCAGCAGGTCCGCACCCTGCGCTTCGGCGACGTGGAGCTGGCAACCCACGAGGTCGCTAGTCTCGTCCGCGTCAGACCCCGCTCGAAAGTCAAGCAGTCCGAGGGCGACGACCCCGACGACTATCCCGACGCCTTCGACTACGGTGGCACGCATTTCGTCCTGGCCGGCGAGAACTACGTGGTGGGCACCTTCGCCCAGCCCGCCCTGCGAATCATCACGTCTGCGGGGGTCACCGCCCTCGATACGACGATGATCCGTCTCCTCGAGCGGGCCGAAGAAGGCGAGGCAACGGCGCTGCCCCGCTTCGATATCCAACTGACCGAGGGAGGCGTCCTCAGCGGCCGACTCGAGGACCGCGTCGTCCCCATCCGCTGGGGCTCCGCCACCCTGCGAGTTCCCGTCTATCACATCGTCTCTTTCGTGGCCGCCGAAGAGGCCAAAGAGGCCGGGGAGACGGGCAAGCCGACCCGCGAACGCCAGGAAGGCCCGGCCCCGGCGAACGCAGGGGCGGCGCCAGAGGCGTCGCACGCCGGCTTCTAGCCGCCGCTGCCGTCCAGCGCGGAGGGATGATGATGGCCGCCGAACCCACCAGGCCGTCCGGGGCGATGCCCGCCCGGGAGTGCTGCCGGCCGGGCCTCTCCCTGGCGACCGCTCTCCTGCTCGGGCTCGTCGCCGCCTCCGCCCATGGCGGGGGGCTGGTGCCTGCTAACTTCAACCTCCGCGTGGATTCTATGGGCTTCATGTGGGACATCGATCCCACGGGCACGGTGCGCGACGGCTCGGACGACTGCTTCGACAACGGCCTGGCGCTCTCCGTCAACGGCGCTTCCTTCCACGCCGCTCAGCCCATGATGACCCCGGACGGCAGTGAGTTCGTTCTCAGCGCCCCCATGGGTACAGGGCTGGAGGTCACCCGCCGGATCAAGGTGGACCACAAGCGCTCCGGCGCCCGCTACGTGGAGATGGTGGAGAACACGGGACGCGCGGCAGCGAACGTGTCGTTGACCATCACCTCTCAGCTCGGCGGCAGTTGCCAGTTGTGGCTCTCGGACACAGGGGCCAGCAGCCCCATGGCCCTGGGCAAGAAGGACAGCGGGATCGTGGCCGTCCAGCAGGGCACCAGCCGGCCCTCCGTGGCGTGGGTGCTGGCGGGCGCCAGGAGCAAGGTCAAGCCCGCGCTCTCGGTCCAGCACGGCTACACCTTCCAGTTCACCTACAACCTTACGGTGCCGGCGGGGAAGACGGTATCCGTGCTGCACACGTGTGCCCAGCGGCGCTTCGGCGCCATGCCCGATGCCAAGGCCCTGGAGGCCGTCTTCGAGCCCTTCCGCTCCCGCAAGTACATCCGTGACATCCCGGCCTCTGTGCGCCGCACGATCGTCAACCTGCGCGGCTTCGGCCGCGGGTTCGGCGCGGGACCGGAACTGCTCAGCACCCTCGAGAAACTGGGGGTGGAGCGGGGCAAAGCCGACGTGTTGGCCATCGGTGCCGAGACCCGGGTGCGGGGCACCGCGGCCTTCGACCGCCTGTTGGTCGACGCCACGCACGGCGAACTGGAGGTGCCCTTCGAGCGCGTGGCGGCCCTGGCCGGGGCCCGCTACGCGGGCCGAACGGCCCAGATCTACCTCCGCGACGGACAAGTGGTGAGCGGACAGGTGCGCGCCCAGAAGCTGCGGTTCACCATGGAATCCGGCCTGAGCATCGACCTGCACCCCGACACCCTCGACCGCCTGGCGCTGAGGACCGACGAAGGGGACGGCCAGCCGCCGAAGGAGGCCGACCTCTTCGTGGAGACGTTCGATGGCGACCGCCTGGCCGCCAAGCGGACCGACGGCGCCCGGCTCACCGCCGTCACCCCCTGGGGCGTCGTGGCCGTGCCTCTCCAGCGCGTCCATTGGGCGAGCTTGCCCGAGGAGAATCAGCCCGGCCACGTGGTGCGGCTGAAGGACGGGAGCCGCTTCTACGGCATCCTCGACGGGCCGCCGCTAATCCTGGAGACCCTGGCCTTCGGCCCCCGACGGTTCGAGCCCGGCCAGGTGCGCTCGCTCGTGACCGTGGACTTCAAGCCCCCCGCGGAGGAGGAGGCCGAGATCCCGGAGCCCCACGCCGTGCTGGTCGGCGGGAACGTGCTGGTGGGCCGGGTGGACCTCCCGCGGGTCCACCTGATCGCGGAGGGCCAGGCCATCCCTGTCCCTCCCGAACAGATCCGCGTGCTCCACAACCTCTCGGAAGGCGAGCCCGGGGTCTTCCTGGGCACTCCCATGTTCCACGCGGAGCTGTGGGGCGGGGGGAGCGTGACCGGCGAGCTGCGCGAGGTCGTCCTCCCCATCCGCCTGGCGGGGCGGGTGTGCCGCGTGCCCGCCAAGCACGTGGTCGACGTAATCGTGCCCGCTCCCAGTGTGCCGCAGCGGATGCGCGACAAGATCGCGAGGCTCATCCGCGACCTGGGCAGCGCGCAGTGGGAGACCCGCGAGGCCGCTCACCAGGAGTTGGCCGACCTGGGCCACATGGCGAAGCCGCAACTGGCCGAAGCCGTCAAGCAGACCGGCGACCCCGAGGTGAAGCGGCGAGCCCAGCAACTGCTCGACGAGTTGGGACCATGAGCAGCGAACCCGCCAGCACGTTCCGCGATGCCGCACGGCGAGCCGTGCGGCGCTGCGTCCTGGCGCGGTGGATGCGGGCGCTGGGCGCGACCTCGGTGCCCTTGTTCATCGCCGCCTCGGCGCTCGTCCTGGCGGCGCGGCTCGGCGGCCTATCGGCGGGCCATTGCGAAGCCTGGGTGGCGCTGGTCGCAGCGTGGGTCGCCGGCACGGCGGTGTGGGCCTGGGTCGGCCGCCCAGCCCCGACGGCGGCGCTGGCGCTGTGGGACCAGGCGTCGGGCCGCCACGAGATGTTCGTCTCCGCCTACTGCTTCGAGAGCCAGCCAGCCCCCGACCCTGGCGAGACCCTCCACCTGGCCAAGGCCCGTGCCCGGATGCCGCAGGCGCTGAGGAACATCAAGCGCCGCCTGCCCGCCCCCCTGCCGCACCGCGCCTGGGCTCTGCCCGTGGCCTGCACCGTCCTCGTCGTTTCGGGGTTGCTCAGGCCGGTGGCGTCGCGCGAGGGGCAAGCCGTGGACCAGGAGGCCCGGCGGCGAGCCCGGCGGGAAGCCAGCGCCCTGGTCGAGCGGTCGGGCGTCCTCGACCCTCTGGCGGGCCTCGGCGAGGAGGAGAAGGAGGCCATTGACGAGCTCAAGGCCTCGCTCGAAGAGACGGCCCGCAAGCTCGAACAGCTCGACGACGAGACGCCGCGTCAGGTGCTCGAGGAACTGGAGCGGAGGGCCCGCGATGCGGAGAAGCTCGCAGAGTCGCTGGGCGCCGGCGAGGAGGAGCTGCTCTCGGCGGAGATGATCGGCGAGCTCGAACGCCACGCCGACACGGCCGAGCTCGCGGGCCGCATCCGGGCCAAGGCCCTGGAGGGAATCGCCTCGGAAGCCGACGGCATCGCCCGGCGGCTGCGCAGCGAGAACCTGACCCTAGAGGAACAGAAGCGGGTCCAGGGCGCCCTCGCCAGCGCCATGGACGTGGCGACCAGGGAGGACAAGCGGCGGGTGATCGGTCGCCACGTGGGGGGCGCCCTGCGGCAGCTTCGGGCCGGCCGCCGAGGGCAGGCCGGGAGGCATTTCTCCAGGATCGCGCAGCACTTCCGGCGTGCCGCGCAGCGGCGGCGGGCCGCCCGGCGGCTTCAGCAGTTGGCCCGCCGCTTGCGCTCCTCGGGGCAGCGCATCTTCGGCTGCCGATCGGGCATCCGACGGCTGGGCCCGTCGAGCTACGGGACGCTGCGGGGCTTGGGTTCCCAGCCGGCCGTCTCGCCGCGGTCGCTGCCCCTGCCGCGATGGGCGTTGGGGCGCCCTCCCTCGCAGTGCCCGCCGGGCTCGCAGCCCTACGTCCAGGGCCGTAGCCCCGTGCCCGGCAAGCCGGGCTCCTGCTCCGGCGGCTCTTCCCCCGCCACCCCGGTTCCGGGCGGCACGTGTGCGGGGGGCACCATGGGAGCCCGATCGGGCGGCCTCTATGCCGGCCGAGGCACGGCTCCCTACGGCACGCACCGCACGACGCCCCAGAGTCCGACGAGCACGGGCGTCGTGGCCCCCCAGGTGGGCAGCGAGGGCGAATCCGAGACTCGCCGCGTCGAGGGCACCGACCACTCCGAGGAGGCCCGCCAGAAAGCCCGAGAGCTCCATACCCAGTTCATACGGGCCGAGGAGGAGGCCCTCGATGCGGAGCCACTGCCCCTGTCGCGACGGCGGGAGGTGCTCCGCTACTTCACCGAGCTGAGGAGGCGGATCGAAGATGACTCCCCCTGATGCCGATAGGCTGGAGGAGCGTCTGGAGGAGTTCCGGGCACGCTTCCGCAGCCTGAGGGACGAAATTCAGAAGGCCATCGTCGGCTACGACGAGCTAATCACCGACACCCTGTGCGCCCTGTTCTCCCAGGGCCACGTGCTCCTCGAAGGGGTGCCCGGGATCGGGAAGACCTATCTGGTGCGGGTGCTCTCGCGGGTGCTGGGGCTGACCTTCGGCCGCGTGCAGTGCACGCCAGACCTGATGCCCGCCGACATCCTGGGCACCCACATCGTGGGCGAGGACAGTCAGGGCCACCGCTTTTTCCGCTTCGAGAAAGGCCCCGTCTTCAAGCACCTGCTGCTCGTGGACGAGATCAACCGGGCCACTCCCAAGACCCAGGCCGCTCTCCTCGAGGTGATGCAAGAGCGGGCGGTGACCGCGGGGGGCCAGCGGTTCGAGGTACCCCGGCCCTTCTTCGTCCTTGCCACCCAGAATCCCATCGAGATGGAGGGCACCTACCCGCTGCCCGAGGCGCAGGTCGACCGCTTCTTCTTCAAGCTCCGCGTGCCGTTCCCCAACCTCGATGAGATGGTCGAGATCTCCCGTCGCACCACCCGCTTCGCCGAGCCCGACGTGGACGTGGTGATGACGGGCGAGGCGTTCCTCGCCGCCCAGGAGTTGCTCACCCACGTGCCCATCGCCGACCCCGTGACCTCGTACGCCGCCTCGCTGGTCCTGGCCACCCATCCCGAGGGCCAGGAGCCGCTGCCCGCGGTCCGGCGCTACCTGTCCTACGGCGCGAGTCCCCGCGGACTCCAGGCCCTGGTGCGCGGAGCCAAGGTCCACTGTGTGCTGGCCGGCCGCACCGCGGTGGCCGTGGCGGACATCCAGCGGGTGGCCAAGCAGGCCCTGCGCCATCGCCTCATCCTCAACTTCGAGGGGGAGGCGGAATCCGTGGACGTGGACGCCATCATCGAGGAGCTGGTCGAGCAGGTGCCCACGCCTGCGAAGGAGGCGGCATGAGGCGCCCGCCGCTCCGCCTCGCCGTGCTCGCTCTGCTCGCGTCGGGGGCTGCCTGCTCAGCCTGGGCCGGCGAATCCTCGTCCGCCGCGGACCTCACCCAGAAGTCGCTTCCCCTGCGCACCGCCCTTCACCACGACCCCACGCTGGCGGCCCCCTTCGAGCGGCTGGTGGGCCTCTACCGCGAAGCCGACAGGATGGACGAGCTGGTCGACCTCTACCGGTCGCATCTGGCCACGTATCCGAACGATGTGCACGCGCTCACGGTGTTCGTCCGCCTCCTCGCCGCCACCGGCGACGCGGAGGCCCTGGGCGTCGCTCGCAGCGCCGTCAACCGCCACCCCGACAACCCGTTCCTCCACTATGTGCTCTACGAGGTCCTGCGCGCCGGCCACGACGAGACGGCACTCTTCGCGCTCGACCGGGCCATCGACCGGGAAAGCCGCCCGGGCCGCAAGCGAGCCTGGAGCGAGGAGTTCCTCCCCCTGGCCATCGCCAACGACCGCCGCGACCTGGCCCGCAAGCACCTCGAGGCGCTGGCTTCCGACGTGGCCCGGGCGCCCCAGGCCGCCGTGGAGGCGGCCAGAAAGATGAACCGCTACGGCTTCCACGAGCTGGCCCTGGACACCCTGGATGCCGCCGCCGCGGCCTCGCCGCCCCCGGAAGTGCGGGTGGAGATCGAGCTCGCGGCGGCCGCCGCAGAGGCCGCGGTGGGAAGCCGCAAGGCGGCAGCCCAGCGCCTCGACCGGCTTCTCGGACAGGTGACGGTCGACTACTGGCGACGCCCCGAGATCCTGCGCCGCCGCGTGGAGCTGGTGGCTTCCGAGGAGGAGCGGAAGGCCCTCCTGGCGCAGGCCCGCCAGCGGGTGGACGCCCGGCCCCGCGACGAGGCCGCAGCGCTCCAGCTCGCCCAGCTCCTGGAGGGCTTCGAGCATCGCCGCCAGGCGCTCGAGGTGCTCCTGGCGGCCAGCCGACGCATCCCGCGCGCCACCCGCATCGAGGAACAGACCCTGGCCCTCCTCGACCGCCTGCGGGACGAGCGGGGCCGCGAGGGCTACCTCGCGGAACGCCTGGCGGCCCTGCCGAACCGCCATGACCTGCGCCTCCAGCACGCCAGGTCGCTCTTCCTCCTGGGACGACGCGAGGAGGCCACGAGGGAGCTGGACCAGGTGCTGGCCGCCGTGGACCCGGGGGAGAGGGCCGCCTTGCTGTTGGAGACCGCGCGCTACCTCCGTCGGGCCAGCCAGCCGGCGGACGCCGCGAGCCTCTTCGAGCGTGCCCTGGCCCTCAGCCCCGAGCGCCTGGACGTCCTCCGGGAGCTGGCCGAGACCTACCTGGTGGTGGGGGAGAAGGAGCGGGCACGGAGGCTCTTCGCCGAGGGACTGCCCGAGGGGGCGACGCAAGAGAGCCTGCTCGACCTCGTTCCCTTCCTCATCGAGCACCAGATGTACCGGGAGGCCGAGGCCGCTCTCCGAGCTCGCCTCCACGACGCACCCGCCAACCTGCCGCTGCGCCTGCTTCTCCTCCGCGTCCTCGGCAGGCAGGGCCACCAGGCCTCGGGCGAAGAGCTCGTCCTCGACATTCGCCAGCGGACAGACACGCCTGCACGCTACCGCCGCTGGCTGGAAGCCGCCGTGGCCTTCCACGACCGCATGGGCACGCTCGACGATTTCCTCGACCAGGAGCAGGCCCGCCTGGCCCTCGAACGCGGCAAATGGACCTCGGCCCGCTTGGAGCGGCGCCTCGCCTTCGCCGACGTGGCCGTGCGCAACGGGCGGAAAGCCGAGGTCGCCCAGATGATCCGCAACGACCTCGACGAGGACCCGCCCCGCGAGGTGCGCATCCGCCTCCGACGCCGCCTGCTCCACGTCCTCAGCGAGCAGGAAGTCCACGCCCAGGCACTGGAGCAGGAGCTCAAGAAGCTCATCGAGGAGGACCCCCAGGCCGCCGACGAGTACAACGCGCGCCTGGCGCTCCTCTATGCCGAGGGCGAGCAGGCCCACCTGGCCGGACCCCTTCTGGACAAGGTCCGCATTGCGAAGCTGGACGACACGGCCCTCCTGGAGGGCGTGCGGAAGCTGTGCGAGGCCAGCCATCGCACCGAGAAAGTCCTCGAGGTCCTGGCACGACTCACCGATCTGGAGCCCAGCAACCGTAGCCACTGGGAGCGATGGCTCACCGCTCTCGCGGCAACCGGCGACGAGGCCCGCCTCCGCAGCGCTGCCCGCCGCCTGCTGGCCGGCGTCCGCCGCATGCCCCTGAGCAAGGAGACTCGCGAGCTGCTCGAGGACCAACTGGCCGATTCCTACTGGCGGTCCATCGCCCGGCGCATGGCCGAAGGGGACGAGCCGGCGCTCCGCGACGCGCGGGTGCTCGTCGATTCCGTCGGGCGCATGGTCGAGGATCGGGAGGAGTGGCTGTGGGTCGCCTGGGCACGCGCATACGTGCTGAATCGCCTGGGCCGCGAGGAGGCCCGCGACGAGGCCATCGCGGAGCTCGAGCGCGTCGTGGCCGAAGCGCCGGGAGCCGCCGAAGAAGAGCAGAAGAAGCCACCGGAGCCACAGGGGGGCGAGCAGGAGGCCCCGGCGCCCGTCATCGCCTTCCCCGATGGCCTCGCGGTCTCCCTGGCCGCGGCCAAGAAATTGCTGACCTCGAAGCCCGTCGAGCCACGGGGGCCACCGGCGGCGGACCGAAGGGGCCCGCTGCCCAAGTTCCGTGTCCAATGGGTATTCGAGAGCGACTACGGCGCAGCGGTGAGCAAGATCCTGCCGTTGAGTCAGGGCCGCGTGCTCGTCTCCGACCTGGGGGGCGCGCTCTACTGCCTCGACCTGCGCACCGGCAAGCTGCTCTGGGAGCGGAGCGGCGGCGGGCGGGGCAGCGCCCGGGGGCCTGGCCAGATGGCCTCGGCGAGCGCGTCTGTATCCGTCTACCGTGGCTCGGGACCTTACTACCCTTCTGCCTATGTCCGTTCGCGCTACGGGCGCGCGCGCCAGCCGGCGGCGACGGGGATGCGGCCCGCCGTGCCCGTGGCCGATGGCCGGGGTCGGGTGGTGATGCCCTCGGCCGCGGGCCTGTCGTGTTACGCGGCCGGGGAGGGGAAGCTGCTGTGGCGAGCCGCGGTGGGCGGGGCGCCCGTGGCGAGCGGCGGGGAGGAGTCGCCGCCGCCTGTCTCCGCGTTTGCTCACGAGGACACGGTGGTGGCGTGGCGCCCGGAGGCGTGCGCGGCGGCCTGCTTCGAGGCGTCGAGCGGTAAGCTGGTGTGGGAGCGGCAGCTGGCCTGCGAGAGCGGGGCAGGGGCCGAGTGGCATCGCTCGGGGGCCAGCGTGGACGGCGGGCGCCTGCTTGTTTACGGCCCTTGCGCGGCGGTCCTGGATGCCCGGACGGGCGAGGTCGTCTGGTCGTTCGAGCCCTCTCGCGTCCGTCGGTTCCCCGTGAGGCTTGGAGGGCCTGGCGCGACCTCGGGTCAGGCGGGCGCCGTATCCGCCGCGACGTCGCCTGCGCTGCGCTATCGCGGCTACCCACGCTGTCGCGTCCCGGGGTGGCGAAGCCGTCGGCAGGTGCTCGACTACTTCCAGTCCCGCGCGGGACCCCTTCGGCTCGGGGAGATCGCTGCATCGCAAGCGGCCCTGGCCGCACCTGCGGTGGCCTGGGCCGACGTGGGGGAGGGAGCGGCACGCCTGGGCGTGATGTTCGGCGAAAGGCTGCTGCTGTTGGGGCCGCAGGGTCTTCACGTGCTGCGTCTGGACCTCCCGCTGGCGGCGAGGCGGATGCCCGCCTCGGGCACGTTCGTGGGCATGGCGGGAGAGGTGGCGTGCCTTCTCCAGGAGGGAGGACTGCTCTTCGCCGACCTGGGGTCTGGCGAGACGCGACCCTATAGCCTGGAGGCACTGGCCGACGGCCGGAACCATCCCCGCATCCAGGCGGCCGTGGACGGCATCCTGGTCTACGTCACGGGGCCTGGCGGCGTGCTGTGCGTAAACGCCCGTGCGAACCAGCGGGTGTTCCAGGCGAAGTGGCCAGCGGGCGTGAAGGTCCCTCCACCCCCGGGGGAGCCGCAGCCGCGGCAGTACCTGTGGCAGGGCGTCTCCTCGTACCTGGGAGAGGGCTACGGCCCCTGCCTGCCGCTGACGGATTGCGTGGCCGACGGCGTGCTGCTGGCCACGCTCACGCCCCGGCACGTGGTGGCCCTGGTGGAGCGAGGCGCCGATGGCCGATGACGGCGAGCTTTTCGACCCGGAGTTCCTCAGCCGCCTGCGGGCCCTCTTCTTCAAGCTGCGCAAGCGGCGTGCGCTGCGGAGGAAGGGCTCCCAGTCCACCCCCTCGGCGGGCTTCACGCGCGAGTTCAAGGATCATCGCCACTACACGCCGGGGGACGACTATCGGAGCATCGACTGGCGGCTGTTCGCCCGCCACGAGCAGATGTTCGTGCGCATCTTCGAGGAGGTGCAGGAGTTCCACATCCATATCCTCCTCGACCGCAGCGGCTCCATGGTGGAGCCGCATGGCGAGAAGCGCGTCACCGCTGTGCGGTTGGCTATCGCGCTGGCCTACCTGGGCCTGATCAGCGAGCACCGCGTCTCGGTGCTCACGCTCTCGGACGGGACGCGGCGCGAGCTCCCCCCCCTCAAGGGGCAGGGCCACATCCACGCGGTGCTGCGCCGCATGTCCGAGCTGGACTTCGGGGGGACGACCGACCTGGTGGCGAGCCTGCGGCAATTCCGCCCGAGCCGCGATCGACGGGGCGTCGTGTTTCTGATCTCCGACCTCTTTGGCCGGGCGCCACAGCGGGCCGAGGAGGCGCTCCGCCACGCTCTCTCGTGGCCTGCGGAGACCCACGCCATCCACGTCGTCCATCCTGCCGAGCTGCGGCCCCGCTTGGAGGGGGAGGTGGAGCTTATCGACGTGGAGACCGGCCGGAGCCGGCGGATGTGGCTGACGCAGCGGGAGCTTGAGGGCTATCGGCGGGCCGCGGAGACCTACATCGAAGCACTCCATCGCTCCTGCATGCGGCGCCAGATCAACTATCTCGCCTGGAGCACCGAGCAGCCCTTCGAGGAGATGTTCCTCTCTCTGTTGTCCCGGGGCAGCGCCCTGGCGGGCGCCTGACGCGGCCGGGGGGCCTGGGGGCCGTGCCCCGGCGCGCCGGCATGCCCCACCTCCTGCCGTCCTGCGAGCGGGCTCCGCCCGCTGCGCCGGGCCGCCATGGTCGACTGAGGCATGCGCTTCCTCCACCCAGGCTACCTGCCGCTGGCCTTCCTGACCGCCGTGCCCGTCGCGCTGTACCTGTTCCGGCGGAAGCCGCGGCGAGTGCGGGTGAGCACGCTGCTGTTCTTCAAGTCGCTGGCCCGCGAGCACCAGGAGTCCACGTGGCTGCGGCGTCTGAAGCGCCTGCTCTCGCTCCTGCTGACCCTCGTGGTGCTGGTGGGGGTGGTGGGGGCGCTGGCCCAGCCCGTGGTGGCGCCGCCCGCGGGTTCGGTGCGCAGCGTGGTGCTGCTGGTCGACCGCTCGGCCTCGATGGCGGCTCGGGACGCGGAGGGACGGACGCGAATGGACGTCGTGCTGGGACGGGTCGGCGAGCGGCTGGAGGGCCTTCCCAGCGGAGTCCAGGTGATGGTGATCGCCTACGACCGGCGTCCTGAAATCCTCCAGCCCTTCAGCCTGGACCGGCGGGAGGTGGAGCGGGCGCTCAGGCGGGTCGCCGTGCGGCCCATCGAGGGCGACCCACAGACGGCGCTCCGCCTGGCCGCGCGGCTTGCCGCTCTCGATCCCCCGGCCGCCGTATGGCACGCCACCGACGCGGCGGGAGGAACGCAGGAGACGGGCCGAGAGCCCCCCGTCGACCTGCCCGAGGGCGTCGATCTGGCCGCCGTAGAGGCGGCCCTGGAAGAGCCCGTGAACGCGGGCATCACCGCCTTTGCCCTGCGGCGCCTGCCGATGGAGCCGTCGCGGTTCGAGGCCTTCGTGCAGCTTCACTGCTCCGCGCCGGAGCCCCTGGAGGTGAAGATGGAGGTGGTGGTGGATGGGGCGCTCCAGTCGATCCGCAGGGTCACGGTGGACCCCCGAGGGCGGGAGCGGCTGCTGCTGGACATCGAGGGAGGGCAGGGCAGCGTGCTGAGCCTGAAGCTCGCCGCCGAGGGGGACGCCATGCCGCTGGACGACGTGGTGCACGCCCGGGTGCCCGAGGTGCGGCCCATCCGCGTGGTGTGGATAAGCCCCGAGCCCGATCCGTTCACTGCCTTGGCGCTGGCGTCGCTCGGCTCTGGCGACGGAGTCCACGTCTTCCAGGGGGGGCCCGGGGATTGGCCTCCCGCGGGAGGCGTCGACGTGGCGGTCTTCGATGGATGGCTGCCCGAGCCGTGGCCTGTGGAGGGCTCCGTGATCGTGGTCGATCCGCCGGGCGGCGCCGGCCCCCTCCGCGCGGCGCCCATCGAAGGGGGGCTGCCCGTCGATTCGGTACGCGTGGTGGAGCCCCGCCACCCGGTGCTCTACGGGGTGGCGAGCGAGCGCGTGGCCCTCACCCAAACGGCGGTGCTGTCGGGCCAGGGCACGCTCTCGCCCCTGTGGTCCGGCCCCTCGGGGCCCGTGCTGCTCGCTGGCGAGCTGCGCGGGCAGCGCATCGTGGTCCTGGCCTTCGCCCCGGAGCTTTCGCAACGCCTGCCCCTGATGGCCTCCTACCCCCTGCTGGTGGGGAACGCGGTCTACTGGTCCGTCCAGGCGAACCTGGACGCGGCCGGCGGCAGCAGCCGCCGCACCGGCGACCTGGTCGCCTCGACGGGCAGCACCGTCGCCTGGACAGTGCCCGCCGAGGGAGAGGCGCACACTACCGAACGCCGGCTCCACGGACGCTGGATGGAGCTCGACCGGGTAGGCCTGTGGGAGACGGATGCAGGGGAGAGGGGCAGCGCGGCGCTGCTCTCGGAGTGGGAGACGCGCCTGGCGTCTGGCCGCTCGATGACCGCAGCCGCGGTGGAGCCGTCCCGTGGCCAGGGCTGGTCGATGCTGCGGGGCGACCTGAGGCGTCTGCTCGTCTGGTGTGTGCTGGCCGTTCTGGTGGTGGAGAGCTGGCTCTTCCACCGCCACGCGGTGTATTGAGGGGCGGGCGGCCCGGTGCGAGGGCCCCTTCCCGTCCCGGCGTGGTACTGGCCGCCGGAGGGGCCACAGGAGGCGATAGGTCGTGGACTGGTCGCATCCGCTCCTGCTGATGCTCGCGTTGCCGGTGGTGGTACTGCTGGTGTGGTTCCACCGGCGCACGGTGCATCCGATGTCGCTGGCGCGGCGTCGGGCGCTGCTCGTGGTGCGCTCGACGCTGGTGGTGCTCGCCCTTCTCGCCCTGGCGTCGCCGGCGTGGCAGCAGATGACCGACGAGCAGGCGGTGATCTTCGTCACCGACCACTCGCAGAGCCAGGGCGTGGGAGGCCTGCGAAGAGCCTACGAGCGGATGGACGCCCTGGCCGCCGAGCTGCCGCAGCGCACCTACGTGGGCGTGCTCTCCGCGGGGGCTTCCGTCGTCGTGCGCCGCGCTCCGGCCAGGCGCTGGGAGCCGCTGGCGCCCGACGAAGGCCTGGTGGCCGACGACGGGGCGCAGACCGACCTCGCCGCCGCGGTGGCCCTCAGCCAGGGCCTGTTCCCCCCGGGCACGGCGCGGCGCATCGTCCTGATCACCGACGCGGTGCAGACCCGGGGCGACCTGGAGCGGGCCGCGCGCGACGCCGCGGTGGCGGGGGTGAGGATCGACGCCGTGCCCCTTGCCGGGGAGCGACGCCCCGACGTGCGGGTCTCCCGCCTGCGCAGCAGCCGCTCGCGGTCCCACGAGGGAGCGAGCATCTCGCTGAGGGCGGACGTGGAGAGCTCGCTGGCCGCAGAGGGCCGCGTGCGACTGTTCGAGAACGGCATCGAGGTGGAGAGGCGGCCCTTGACCCTCGCCGTTGGGGAGCAGACCACCGTGGTCTTCCGCCGCACGCCGGAGCGCCGGGGACTCTATAACTACCGGGTTAGAGTGGAGGGCTTCGACGGCGACGCGATCCCCGAGAACGACGAGGCGATGAGCCTCGTGGACGTGCGCGGCAGGCCCCTGATTCTCTACGTGGAGGGCGAGACCGACGAGGCGGACTACCTGGCCGACGCCATGGCCCGGGAGGGCATACGCATCGAACTGCGGCCCCCCGAGGCCGTGCCCGACGCGCTTCAGGACCTGGCCAGCTACGACGGCATCATCGTCTCCGATGTGCCCGCGCACAGGCTGGCCACCCGCACCATGGGCCTCATCCGCGACTACGTGGAGAAGCTCGGGGGCGGGTTCCTGATGATCGGGGGCACCAAGGCCTTCGGCGTGGGCGGCTACTATCGCACGCCCATCGAGGACATCCTGCCCGTGAAGATGAAGGCGCCCGACGTCGAGGAGCGCTACGCCACCGCCCTGGCCCTGGTGATCGACCGTTCCGGCTCCATGTCCGGCCACAAGATCGAGGTCGCCAAGTCTGCCGCCATCGCCACGGTGGACCTCCTGGGGCCCAAGGACTACGTGACCGTGGTGTCCTTCGATTCCCAGGCCGCGGTGGTGGTGCCCGTCACTCGCGCCGCCTCCAAGCAGGGCATTTCGGACCGCATCGCCACGCTCAATGCCGGCGGCGGCACCCACATCTACCCGGGCATGGTGCGCGCCTACGACGGGCTGAGCAGCGTGCGCGCCAAGGCCAAGCACATGCTCATCCTCACCGACGGACAGACCGAGGGCAGCGGCTACCGGGCCCTGGCCACCCAGATGCGCGCGGAGGGCATCACCATCTCCACCATCGCGGTCGGCATCGGGGCCGACACGGCGTTGCTGGAAGGCATCGCCCGTGCCGGCGGCGGCCAGTTCTACGCTACGGTGGACCCCACTAACATCCCCCGGATTTTCACCCAGGACGCCATGGTCCATCTGGGCAGGCTGATCCGGGAGGAGGCGTTCGTGCCCCAGAAAGTGGCCGACCCCCCGATGCTCAAGGGCTGGTCGGGCCAGCAGGCGCCCCCGCTGATGGGCTACGTGAAGACGAATCCCAAGGCCACCGCCCAGGTGCCCCTGGTCACCGATGTGGGCGACCCCCTGCTCGCCCACTGGCGATTCGGCCTGGGTAAGGTCACGGCCTTCACCTCCGACTGCAAGTCGCGCTGGGCGGCCTTGTGGATCAGCGGCTGGCCCGCGGGCTACAGCCAGTTCTGGTCGCAGGTCGTGCGGGAGATGGCTCGGGAGCCGCAAGGCCGCCATATGGACATTCGGCTGGTCGAGCGCGGAGGCCACACCCGCATCGTGGTCGACCTGTTGGAGGACGCGGCCCGGTTCAGGAACGAGGCCACAGTGGAGGCCGACGTCTTTTTCGTCCCCGCCAATGCCCTGGGCTCGAGCATGGACCATCTGGCCCACCTGCCGCTCGAGCAGGAGGCCCCGGGACGATACGGTAGCCGCTTCTTTCCCGACGAGCCCGGCGTCTACCTGGTGCGGGCCCGCTCGGAGGCCGACCTGGTTTCCGCCGGGCTGGTGCACAACGTCTCCAGCGAAGCCGCGGCGGGCCGCGTCGACCTGTCGCTGCTGGAAAAGGTGTGCGAGGTGACCGGCGGGACGGTGCTCGGCTCGTCCGAGGTAGGGCTGCCGCCGGGCCGGCGGGGGCACTCCCGCTTCGTCGAGCTTGCTCCGCTGGTTCTCGAGGCCTTGCTCGTCCTGTTCCTGGTCGACGTGGCCATCCGCCGCTGGGAGAACGTCCTGGGGATGTGGGAGGCGGCGGGGCGAGCTGTGGGAGCCTTGCGGCGGGTGAGCCGCCGACGCGCGGCGTGAGTGGCCATTGGCCACGGTTTTCGCTCTCTCTCCCGTTTCTGCTATACTACCGCACGGTCGGATGGGGCTGCCTGGAGCCCGGCTCGAGACGTTGGGAGGAGGGGGAATGCGAAGGATGCTACGAGTCTCCACTGTGCGTACCTGGCTCCGCGCTGTGCCGTGGCTGCTCCTGGCAGCGACCGCGAGGGCCGGGGATGCCACGCTCATGCCCCTCCGCCGCGAGCCGGCGGGCCGCCCGGCAGGGGAGACCCGTCTGCGGCGGGACCACACGCTGCTGCTCTACGCCCCGCGGAAGGGCGCCGAGCTGGCCTTGAAGATGCGGCTGGTGCAGGTCGGTCGCTACACGACGGAGGTGCTTGCCGAGCTCGCGGGCGCGGTGGGCGAAAGGGTGCTGCTGCGTCCGCAAGGGGAGGGCGGCCCGACGTCGGGCACGCTGCGCTTTCGTGCGCCGGCCCGGGGCGTGGTGGCCGTTCGACTGTCCACCCACGCGAATGCCGCGGTAGCCGAGGCCCTGGGGCCGAACGCTTGGCTCACCATCGAGGCATCGCGGAGAAACCCGCTGCATGCCATCAGCCGCGTGGGACGCCTGTACTTTTTCGTGCCCTCCACGACCAGGCGGTTCGCGGTCTTTGCCCGGGGCGGCGGGCGTCGCGAGAACGTGCGCATCCAGGTCTTCGCCCCCGACGGGCGGCAAGCCGCGGTGGCCGCAGCCCCCGGCGACCAGACCCTGTGCGCGAAGGTGGAGGTCCCGGCGAGGCAGGGGGGCAAGGTGTGGTCGCTGACGGCCGGTCGCCCGCCCGATCTCGACGGAGTGTTCGAGGACGCGATGCTCTGGCTCTCGGAGGACGTGCCGCCGTACGTCAGCCCGCAGCCCGACGGCCTGCTGGTGCCCTTCTGCCACGGGCTCACCCAGCCGCCGATCTGGCGCGGCAGGGGGGCGGTCAGGCTGTCGTTCGCCCTCAACGTTGAGCCGCCGGAAGGCGCCAGGCTCGCGGTGTCGCTCACCGAGCCCGACGGCTCCCCACTGGCCCGCGGCGTGGCCCGTGCGCCGGAGTCCGTGAGCCTGGCCATCGAGCCCGACGCGCCGCTGGGCACGCACCGCCTGGCGGTGGCCCTGGAGGGAGCGGATGGCCAGCGCGTAGCGGAAGGGCACTCGGCGGTGACCGTCACGCCGAACCTGGTCTTCGTGGGGCCGCCGCAGCCGCTGGTGCGGGCGGAGCTGTTGGAGGGCGAGCCGCTGCGGCCCGGGTTCTCGGTACGGACCGAGTTCGTGGGGCGCCACGTGCCCCTCAGCGGGGAGGTGAGGCTCTTGCGAACCGGTGTGGCCGAGACGCCCGGCCATCTCGGCGGCGAGGTCGTGGTCCGCAGGAACATCGCTACCCTGGGCGACGAGGCGAAGCGAGTCGCGGCGCCCGCCGAGCTGGGCGACGGGCACTACCAGTGGCGGGTGGTGGCCCGCACGCCTGACGGGGCTGCGGCGGACGCGCAGTTCGCCCACTTCCTGCTCAAGGATGGCCGGCGGTTCGCCGAGGTGCCGCCGCCAGCCTCGGGTCCGCTGCCTGCGAGCGCCTCGGAGGAGCATCGTCCGTTCCCCGGGTTCGTCGCCTTCGTGCCCGAGGGGGCCGATGCCATCGCCTACAACTGCCGCCCCGTGCCGGCCGACCTGGAGCGCCCGCTGCACGTCGAACTGGCCAGGGGCGAGTACGAGCCGGCGACCCTCGGCATCCTCGCCGCCGCCGACCTGCCGGCCGTGCGCCTGACCGTCGAGCCGCCCCGCCATGGGGGGACGGGGGACGCGCTGGCGGTGGATGTGCGGATCGCCCGGCACTGGCCCCAGCGGGTGAGCTGGCGAACCACCACGTACCGAATCGTGCCCGAAATGCTGGAGCCCAACCAGCCCTTCTCCCTCGCCGTCGGCCAGGTGCGCCAGGTGTGGCTCACGCTCCACGCGCCCGCCGAGGCCACGCCCGGCCCCTACGCCGGCCGGATCACTGTGGAGGCCGGCGGGCGGCGGCGGAGCCGCACGCTCGAGGCCCGGGTGCTGCCCTTCCGGCTGCGGCGCCCCGAAGGGGTCCATTGGGGTCTCTACTCCGACAGCTCGCGGTGGAGGGCCTACCCCGATTCGCAGGTGCGGGCGGAGCTCGCGGACGTCGCCGCCCACGGCATCACCACCCTGATGATGTACCCGCCCTACCACACGACCGCGAGCTACGAAGGGGGGAAGCTGAGCCTGGACGCCAGCGAGTTCGTCAAGTACATGGCCATGGCCAGGGAAGCGGGCCTGGGCGAGCCCTGGGTGCTGAGCTTCCAGGCGCTGGAGAGCACGGTGCGACGGCTGCTGCCAGCCAAGAGCTGGGCCGACCTGGAGTTCCGGAAGGTCTACCGGGACTACGCGCGGCACTTCGCAACGCTGGCGGAGGACGAGGGATGGGGCGAGTGTGTGTGGCACGCCATCGACGAGCCGTGGACGGAGGAGAAGCTGGAGCGAGCCGTGCGCCAGCTCGGAGCCTTCAAAGAAGCGGGTTTGACCACCTTCACCACCGCAGGCGTCGTCCCCCCGCAACTGGATCGCGTGCTCGACGTTCGGTGCTATAGCCGCGGCTATCTCCTGGGCAGCCCGGGGGTGCTCGCTCAACGGACGGAGGAGACGCGGCGCAGCGGCGACCGCCTGTGGTACTACGGCAGCGGGTGCTATACCGGCCAGGACGGGAACGCCATCGGGAACCGCTTCGTGACCGGCTTCCTCTTCTGGCGCAGCGGGGCCGAGGGAGAGTGGAGCTGGACCTTCCTGCGGCCTCGGGGCGATGCCCTGGACGACTTCGACGGCCGCGGGCGCGAGCACAAGGACGCCTGCACCGTCTACCCGTCCACCAGCCAGGCAGCTCCCACGCCCACCCTCCAGTGGGAGGGCATTCGCGAGGGCATCGACGACTACCGCTACGCCTGTACGCTCGAGCGCCTGGCGAAGCAGAAGGGTGGGGAGGCGGGCCGGGCGGCGCTGAGCGCGCTCCGACGGCTCACGGACGCCGTGCCCATTCGCCCTGCGCCCGGCGATTTCTCCGCCGCCGACGCGCAACGCCTCCGCGCTCAGATCGCCAGGGAGATCCTGAAGCTGCTCGAATGACGCGCCAGGAACGAGGACGTCCGATGCCCCAGCCGCCGAACCTGCTGTTCGTCTTCGCCGACCAGATGCGGGGGATGGACATGGCCTGCGCCGGCAACCCCGGCGTGCTCACCCCCTCCCTGGATCGCCTGGCCGCGGAGGGCACGCACTTCAGCCGCGCCTATGCCAACTGCCCGGTGTGCACGCCGAGCCGAGGGACCATTCTCACCGGCCGCTACCCCCTCTCGCATCGCGCCGTGGCCAACGACCTGCCCCTGCCCGAGGACGAGCGGACCATCGCCGAGGTGCTGCGCCAGGCGGGCTACCGCACCGGCTACGTGGGCAAGTGGCACCTGGACGGCGTGCCCCGCGACCGGTTCACGCCTCCCGGCCCTCGTCGGCAGGGCTTCGACTTCTGGGCCGCGTGGAATTGCTCGCATGCGTATTTCGACGCCAAGGTGTTCCGCGACAGCCCCCAGCCGGTGCCGCTGGCGGGCTACGAGCCGGTGGGCCACACCGACCTGGCCCTGGAGTTCCTGGGCCGCGACGACCCTCGGCCTTTCTGCCTGTTCGTCTCCTGGGGACCGCCCCACGCCCCCTACCACCAGGTGCCCCAGCGTTACAAGGGCCTTTACCGCCCCGAGCGCCTGACCATCCGTCCGAATGTGAGGGATGAGCCGCCCGACGGGCTCCGACCTCCGTCCCAGGATTTCGATCCGCGCGTGCTGGCCGACTACTACGCCCACATCACCGCGCTGGACGAGCAGCTCGGCCGTCTGCTGGCCGCCACCGACGAGCTGGGCCTGACGGAGAACACGCTCGTCGTCTTCGCCTCCGACCACGGCGACATGCTCTGGTCGCAGGGCTCCGTGAAGAAGGAGCAGCCGTGGGAGGAATCGGTGCGGATCCCACTGCTCGTGCGTTGGCCGGGGCGCGTGCCCGCGGGGCACTGCTCCCAGGCGCTGGCGAGCACGGTGGACCTCGCGCCCACGCTGCTCGGCCTTATGGGCGTGGAGCCGCTTTCGTCGATGGAGGGGGCCGACCTCTCGGAGACGGTCCTGGGACGCCAGGGGCCGCGCCAGGAGGCGGTGCTGCTTGTCGAGCCGGTGATCCTGGACCAGGGCTTCGCCCAGGGGGTGCGGGAGTGGCGGGGCCTGCGGACCCCGCGCTACACCTACGCCCGCTGGGTGGACGGCGAGCCGTGGCTCCTGTACGATAACGAAGCCGACCCGCTCCAGGGCCGCAACCTCGTCGGCTCGTCCGACCACGCAGCGCTGCTCCAGCGTCTGGACCGCCAGCTCGACCAGCGGCTGGCCGCCATCGGCGACCGTTGCCAGTCCTGGGACGAGACGATCCGCTCGCTCGGCCTGGAGGCGGCGTGGAACCGGCGCGAGCGCACGATGCACCCCGAGTCCCCTCGGCTCGTGGGCTGCGAAGCCACAGCCACGGAGCGGAGACGACGATGAGACGACGCGACTTCCTGTCGGCTTCTACCGGCGCATTCTTCGGAGGATTGCTCATGGCCGCTCGCCCGGGCCGGCCCGCGGAAGGCGAGAAGCCCAACGTGGTGGTCATCCTGGCCGACGACCTCGGCTACGGCGACCTGTCGAGCTACGGGGCGCCGGACCTGCGCACTCCGCACGTGGACCGCATCGGCGCGGAAGGCATGCGGTTCGACTACGCCTACGCCAATTGCCCCGTGTGCTCGCCCACGCGGGCGGCCTTGCTCACCGGCCGCTATCCCGAGATGGTGGGCGTTCCCGGCGTCATCCGCACCCACGAGCGCAACTCCTGGGGCTACCTCTCGCCCCAGGCCAAGCTCCTGCCCCGGGCCCTCGCCCCCCGGGGCTACACCAGCGCCCTGGTGGGCAAGTGGCACCTCGGCCTCCAGCCGCCCAACCTGCCCAACCTGAGGGGGTTCGGCCTCTTCCACGGCTTCCTCGGCGACATGATGGACGACTACTTCACCCATCGCCGCCACGGGCACAACTACATGCGCCACAACCGCGAGACCATCGACCCCGAGGGGCATGCTACGGACCTGTTCACCGAGTGGGCCTGCCAGTTCATCCGCCGTCAGAAGGCCGGCCAGCCCTTTTTCCTCTACCTCGCCTACAACGCGCCGCACACCCCCATCCAGCCTCCCAAGGAATGGCTGGAGAGGGTCAAGGCCCGCGAGCCGGGGATGGACGGGAAGCGCGCTCGCCTGGTCGCCCTCATCGAGCACATGGACCACGGGATCGGCCGCGTGCTCGCGGCTCTCGAGGAGGCCGGCCTGGCGAAGAACACCCTGGTGCTTTTCACCAGCGACAATGGTGGCCAGAGCGGCGTGGGCGCCCGCAACGGGCCGTTGCGAGCGGGCAAGGGCACCCTCTACGAGGGCGGCATCCGCGTGCCCATGGTGGCCCGTTGGCCGGGGCGCATCGAGGCCGGCTCGCGCTCCGACCGTGTGGTCCTCTCCATGGACATCTATCCGACGGTGGTGGAGGCGGCGGGAGGCTCGGTCGATCATCCCATCGACGCCGTGAGCTTCCTGCCCACGCTGCTCGGGGGGGACCGGGCGGAGCCGGGGCGCGACCTGTTCTTCGGCCGCCGGGAGGGCGGCAAGTTCCGCGGCGGCACCATCGAGTGCATCCGCCGCGGGCCGTGGAAGCTCCTCCGACCCATGCCCGGGGAGCCCTTCGAGCTCTACAACCTCGACGACGACCCCCAGGAGAAGCACGACCTCGCGGAAGAGCGGCCGGAGAAGCTCCGAGAGCTCGAAGCCGCCCTCCGGGCCCAGCTCCAGAAATACCGAGAAGTGCCGTGGCAGCCGCCCGAGGAATGAGGAGGCTCCGATGCGACACAACCGCGCTTCGCTGCCCTGGGTGACCGCGCTCGCGGCGGGGCTGTGTGTGGGCGCCGCGGCGGGCGGCGCCGACCGGGGGGCGCCGTGGGCCCGCCACGTGATCGACGATTCCTCGCGCGGAGCGGACGGCGTGCGCCTGGCCGACGCCAACGGCGACGGGCGCCTCGACATCGCGACCGGCTGGGAGCAAGGCGGCGTGGTGCGGGTCTACCTGCACCCCGGGCCGGAAAGGGCCAGGGGCAAGTGGCCGGCGGTCACGGTGGGGCGCGCCCCCGCGGTCGAGGACGCCGTGTTCGCCGACCTCGATGGCGACGGGGCCCTCGACGTGGTGAGCTGCTGCGAGGGCGGCACGCGACGCATCTTCGTCCACTGGGCGCCGAAGGACGGGGCCCGTATCCTCGACGCGGGAGCCTGGACCACCGAGGCCGTCCCCGCCGCCGCAGGCGCTACGCGGTGGATGTTCGCGCTCCCCATGCAGCTCGACGGCAAGCACGGCACCGACCTGGTGGCAGGCTCCAAGAACCCCGATGCCGTGGTGGGCTGGCTCCAGGCACCCGCCCGGCCCCGCGACCTGGCGGCGTGGCGATGGCACCCGCTCTACAAGGCCGGCTGGATCATGTCCCTCGTCGCCGCCGACGTGGACGGCGACGGCGACCTCGACGTCGTCGCCTCGGACCGAAAGGGCAAGAGCCGCGGCTGCCTGTGGCTGGAAAACCCAGGGCCCGGCCCGCGCCAGGCCAGCCCCTGGAAGCAGCATCGCATCGGCCCCGGCGACCGCGAGGTGATGTTCCTGTGCCTGACCGACCTCGATCGGGACGGTCTGCTCGACGTGGTGTGCGCCGTGCGGGGCCGCGGGGTGGCCTACTACCGCCGCACCCGCCGAGCGCCCGCCGCCTGGGACACCCACGAGATCGACCTGCCTCCGAACACGGGCACGGGCAAGGCCGTGGCCGCTGGCGATGTCGACCTGGACGGCAAGCTCGACCTGGTGGTCACCTGCGAGCACGCGCGGGGCAAGAGCGGCGTCTTCTGGATGACCCCCCGCACCGCGCCCACGGACCGTCGCTGGGAGGCCCACCAGGTCTCCGGGCCGGAAGGCACCAAGTACGACCTGGTGGAGCTGCTCGACCTGGACGGCGACGGCGACCTCGACGCCCTGACCTGTGAGGAAGCGGAAAACCTGGGCGTCGTGTGGTACGAAAACCCGACCCGATAGCCCGCGAGCCGCCTTGTCCCGGAGGAGGGCACTCAAAGGATGAACGCGCGCCTGCGAATCCCACTGGCCCTCGTCCTGGCTGCCGCGCCACTCCTGGCCGGCTCGCTCGAGCAGCGGGGCACCCAGTGGGCGCCCTTCCTGGAGTGGAGCCTCGAAAACCCCACCTGCGAAGGCAACCCCTACGACCTCGCCGCCACGGCGACGTTCGTCCACGAGCCCAGCGGCGAGCGCCGCACCACGGGACTCTTCTACGCCGGCGGGCACACCTGGAAGTTCCGTTTCACCGCCACGCGCCCCGGGAAGTGGACGTTCTTCACGGCCAGCGGCGACCCCGAGCTGGCGGACCAGCGGGGCGTCGCGGTCATCGAGCCCAACCCGGGGGCGCCCGGCTTCGTCACCAGCTTCGGCAGCCGGTGGGGCCGGACGGGCACCGACCGCGCCGTCGTCCCCCAGCTCGTCATGTACGCCAGCCCCGACCGCTTCTACCGCAAGCCGGAGAAGATCGACGCGGACATCCAGACGTTCCTCGTCGAGCACGGCTTCAACGGCTTTCACACCTACGTGTGCTGCCGCTGGTTCGACATCCACGAGATGCGCTCGGACCGCATCCCCTCGGACGACCCCGACCCCGACCCCCGCACCTTCGAGGCCCTGGAGCTGCTGATCACCAAGACCCACGCCTCGGGCGGCGTGGTGCACATCTGGGCCTGGGGCGACGAGGCCCGCCGGTGGACCCCCGCGCGATGGGGCAAGAACGGGAAGGCCGACAAGCGCCTCCAGCGCTACATCGCCGCACGACTCGGCCCCCTGCCCGGCTGGACCATGGGCTACGGCTTCGACAACTTCGAGTGGGTCACCGAGGCCGACCTCCGCGAGTGGCACCGCCACATGCACCGCCACCTCGGCTGGCCCCACCTCCTGGGCGCCCGCGCCCACAAGAACAAGCTGACGCAGATCTACGAGGGGCTCGACTACGCCGCCTACGAGCAGCACCGGCCCGACTACGCCACCTACCGCAAGACCATCGAGGCGCGCCCGGGCAAGCCCTCCTTCTCCGAGGACCGGTTCCGCATCCGCCAGAACGGCCACGCTTACAAGGACTACACGGAGGAGATGACCCGCCGCGGCCTGTGGCACTCCACCCTCGCCGGCGGAGTGGCCAACATCTGGGGGCGCCTCGACGGCCAGTCCAGCCACCTCGGCTCCAAGCCCTACGCCCACCCCGAGTGGATCAAGACCTGGTCCGTCTTCTTCCGCCATCGCTTCCTTCGCGACATGGTGCGCGACAACGCCCTCACCGACGGCGTATGCCTCCGCAGGCCGACCCGCGCCCACTACGTCTTCTACAAGGAGGACGCCGACGGCGTGCGCTTCGATCTCTCGGGGGCGGCCGGCCCCCAGCCGGCCGTGGCCGTGGACGCCAGGAAGGCCTACAAGGAGATCGACCTGGGCACCCTCCAGCCCGAGGCCCACGCCTGGAAGGCGCCTCGCGTCTCCGACTGGGCCATCGCCGTGGGCCGCTTCGCCCCCTGAAGGAGACCTCCCATGCGATGTCGCTGGACGCTCGCCGCGTGTTTGGCCGCCGCCGTCGCAGGCGCCGCGGAGCAGGACGAGAAGGAGGCCCTCAGCCGCAAGCTGTGGCCCAAGGAGCGCATCGAGGCGGCCCTCCAGGCCATCGAGGAGCAGCGGAGCCACGGCCTCCTCAGCCAGAAGGCCTATGAAAAACGCAGGGCCATGCTCGAAGCCCGCCTCGCCGGCACCTACGAACCCAAGTCCCTGTCCGTCACCAATCCGCCGCTGAACTTCATTCAGAACGGCGGGTTCGAGAAGGTCAACCGCAACTCCGCCAAGAACCGCTCCCGATGGCTCTGGTGGGGTGGATGGGACTGGGGCGGCGACTATGAGAACTACTGGGAGAGCCGCCCCGAATTCGTCCACTCCGGCAAGTACTCCGCACGCATCCGATGCGTGGGGCGCAAGGGCCGCATCGGCATCATGACCCCCGCCCTCCCCGTCGTGCCCGAAGCCCAGGAGTATCGCCTCACCTTCTGGGCCACGGGCGAGGGCGAGAACCTGCTGTTCGTGAACTTCGAGGCGGGAGCCCGGGGACGCCTCCGCCAGAGAATTCCGCCCGAGTGGAAGCAGTATACCCTCGTGGGCAAGCTCGACTCCGACGCCAAGACCTACCGCGTCTACTTCTACCACATCGGCACCGGCACCATCTGGCTCGACGACGTCGCGCTCGTTCCCGTGGGCGGCGAGACCCAGTGACCAGGAGGCACGCCATGGCCCTCCGAATCCTGCTCCTCGGCGCCCTGCTGGCGCCCGCACTGAGCTCGGCGGCCGAGCTCGACCTCTTCGTCACCGACTACCTCCAGAACCCATCCCCCGACCAGCAGCCGCTGGTCGACCGCCCGCTGACCTTCGTCGAGCCTCAGGAGGTGGTCGTCAAGACCGCCGACGGGCAGGCCCGCACCTACGACTCCGTCGCCAAGGTCGACCTCCAGCGCGAGGGCGTGGGCGACCCGCGGGAGGCCCGGCTCTTCGCCTCCCTCGGCGAGTACGAGCCCTTCTCCTTCCTCCTCCGCCCCCGCGAGAGCCTCCAGGACGTGTTCATCACGGCCGGCGCCCTTCAGGGCCCCGCCGGCACCATCCCCCAGGCCAACGTCGCCGTGGCCTCCATCGAGGGCTTCCACGGGGGAGGGCGCACCACCCTTCTGCCCCTCGGCCGCACCTGGCACATGCCCGCCCACAGCACCGAATTCTTCTGGGTCACCGTGCACGTGCCCGAGGACGCCAAGCCGGGCCTCTACCGGGGCAAGGTGACGGTGACCGCCGAGAAGAAGCCGGTGGGCTCCATCGCCGTGGTCCTGGAGGTCCTGCCCATCCGGCTCGAGGACCCGCCCTACGCCCTGGGGTTCAACTACTCCAGCCCCAAGGACCCCGAGGCGCTGGCCGCCCACCTGGCCGACATGCGAGAGCACGGGATGACCACCGTGGCCCCGCTCTACAACTTCCATCTCCCCATCCACGACGATGACACGAGCGAGCTGGGCAAGTTCATCGAGGCCTATCGCAAGGCCGGCTTCCCCGCTCCCCTCTACTTCGCCACCCCCATGAACCTCCAGGTCAGCGCCCTCGCCGGCTACGGCAGCGTCGATAGCCGCCGCTGGCAGCAGAAGTACATCCAGGTCATGCGCCGCCTCCACGCCGAAACCCGAAAGCACCCCGTGCCCGTGCTCATGAGCATCGGCGACGAGCTGACCAACAAGGGCATCGAGGGGGTGAAGATCGCGGGCAAGCTCGCCCGATTCGTGTGGGAGGAGCTGCCCGAGATCGCCACCACCAGCGACATGAACGGCTACATGGAAGTGAGGGCCATGGCCCCCTGGCTCAACGTGGCCACCTTCAACAACGGCTGGGACGGCATCGACCACCACAACAAAGGCCGCCACCTGATGAACAAGGACTTCATCAGCCAGCTCCAGGAGGACACGGGCGCCATCCCCTGGTTCGTCAATGCCGGGGTGGGCCGCTTCCCCTTCGGCTTCTACTTCTGGAAAGCCACCCGCTTCGGCGTGCGCGGAAAGGTCGAGTGGTACTACTGCCTGCGCAACGGCCGGGGCTCCGTGGTCCGGCTCGACGGCCCCCGCGTGTGGCCCACCATCGACTACGAACGCTGTCGGGAAGGCGTCGACGACCTCAAGTACCTGGGCCACCTCGAGCGGCTCGTGGCCAGGGCACGGGAGGCCGGCCGGGCCGCAGCCGAGCGCCGGCGGGCCGAAGCCCTTCTCGCCAGGATCGCCGATAGCATCCACGACGACTGGACCGCCTACCGGCGGGGCGGCGAGAGCTTCCCGCCTCCCGGCTTCCAGGTCATGGACCCCGCCGACACCGTGGGCATGGGCCCCTTCGACGTCGTGCGCCGCGCCCTGGCCGACCGCATCCTCGCCCTCCAGGCGGCCCTCCAGTAAGCGCCACGACACGTGGGCACACGCGGCGCCGGCCACCGGGCCCTTGACGTGGCTATCCTCAGCCCTACAATCGGTAGCTGAGGCGCGGGCCGCCTCTACGTCGTTTCACCTGCACCGCAGCACGGAGGAGCGAGTGACCATGAAGAAGCAAACCGCTCTCGCCCTGGTCGTCGTCGCACTCGCCATCGCAGCGATGCCCCGCAGCGCAGACGGCGGGGAAAAGAAGGCCGACATCGAAAAGCTGAGGGCCCGCCTGGCGCGCTGCGAGGAAGGCGCCGTGGCCGATGTGAAGGCCGCAAGCCCCGAGGTGCGCCAGGCCCTGGCGCCCGACCTCCTCCAGGCCTCCTTCGCCTACGACTGGGATACCGCCATGGAGGCCCGCTGGCTGCTCGTGAGGGCCGGCCGCGCCGCGCCCGACAAGGTTGTCCCTCTGGTGGTCGAGAAGCTCAAGAACACCCCCGCCGACCAGCTCCACGTGCGCCTCCCCCTGGTGGAGCTGCTCCGCGACCTCGGGCCCGCTGCGAAGGGAGCCCTGCCGGTCCTGACCGAGGCCCTGGACAGTGACGACCTGACCATCCAGCGCGAGGCCGCGCTCGCCCTCCGAGCCATCGGCCCCGACGCCAAGGCGGCGGCCCCCAGCCTAATCCCCTTGCTCGACAGCCGCGACGCCTCCATCCGCAACCTGGCGGTGAGCGCCCTGCGCGTCATCGGCCCTCAGCCCGATCTCGTGCCCGCCCTGGTCGAGGCCCTCCGCAGCGACTACAGGCCCGTCCGCCGATACGCGGTGCAAGCCCTGGGCGAGCTCGGGCCGAAGGCCCAGGCCGCGGTGCCCGCGCTCGTCGAACTGCTCGGCGGCGACGACCGATTCCTCAAGCTCGAGGCCGTCGAGAGCCTGGGCGCCATCGGACCCGCGGCCCAGAAGGCCGTCCCCGCGCTCCTGCGACTCGCAGAAGGCCAGAGCGAGGTGGTCCTGGAGACCATCAGCGCCGCGCTCCAGAACATCAAGACGAAAAACCAGCCGCCCACCGCCGCCCCCGCCCGCGCCTCCTGCCCCGAAGGAATGTCTACCGAGCTCACCCTCTCCGCCACAGACCCCGACGATGTGGCCGTGGCCCTGCGGGCCGAAATCGTGGCGAAGCCCGAGCATGGAACCCTCCGCCGCACCGGGCCCCTCGCCTTCGTCTATCACAGCGGGGCAGGCCACGTGGGCGAGGACGCCTGGACCTGGCGGGCCACCGACGGCCAGGCCCACAGCCAGCCCGCTCAGGCCGTCGTCCAGGTCGTGCCCGACAAGACCCCGCCCAAGGTCACCGGCGCCTTCGCCGTGGGGAAGGAGGACCGCGTGATCGTCGAGTTCAGCGAGCCCCTGGACCCCGACTCCGCCCGCACGACCGCCAACTACACCATCTCGCCCGACGTCCAGGTCAAGAAAGCCGCCCTCGCCAAGGACGGCCAGAGCGTGACCCTCACCACCTCCCCCCTGGAAAAGGGCGCCACCTACACCCTCGTCGTCAAAAACGTCAAAGACCGCGCCAAAGCCGCCAACACCGCCGAGCCCAGCGGGAGGAACTTCACCTACCACGTCTGGAAGCGCACCGGCCTCCTCATCTGGGCCCGCGCCGAGGGCGACGCCCGCGACGACTCCGACCAGGGCAACCACGGAAAACCCTCCCCCGACGTCGCCTTCGACCCCCACGGCGTGCGCGGCAAGGCATTCAAGTTCCCAGGAGCCACCGGCAACAAGAAGAACGCCGTGAGCTTCGGCGACATCGATGCCATCGACGACGCCCCTGCCTTCACCATCGCCCTGTGGTTCAAGCGCCTCAAAGACCGCGGCGGCGACTCCAACCACACCGTCAGCAACATCCTGGTCAGCCAGGGAAGCGACGACGAGAACGACAACCTGGAAATCGGCACCCAGGGCAAGAACGTCGAGGTCTATCTCGACACTGCCGGCACCGACGAAAATGCGGCCTGCGACGCCGGGATCGAGGACGGAAAGTGGTACCACCTCGTCCTCACCTACGACGCCAAGCGCTCGCCGGGCGCCTGCCTCTACATCAACGGCAAACGCGTGAAGACCTGGAAGCTGTGGAACGGCCCTCTCGACAACAGCGCCGGCAGCCCTTTCACTATCGGCAACACCCACCACGAGGAGACCCCCTTCCAGGGCCTCATCGACGAGTTCTTCCTCTTCCGCCGCGTCCTGGCCGACGAGGAAATCCAGGCCCTCGCCGCCGGCCCCTGAGCCCACCGCCCAGCACGCACCAACGCCAGCACGGCAGGGGACCCGACCCGGTCCCCTGCCGTGCGGCATAGTGGGCCCTGAGGGATTCGAACCCCCGGCCTACGGATTATGAGTCCGCTGCTCTGACCACTGAGCTAAGGGCCCGCCGTCTGGGTCCAGAGACGTCAAGTCCTGCCGAGCATCGCCAAGTGCCGCCGATTCTACACCTTCCGCTCCCATATCGTCAAGATGCTGTAGGCCTGAAGGCGAACTGTGAAAAGTTGACATCCCACCGCGGCCTTGCTA
>JBKHIY010000211.1:0-3109 GCA_046538415.1 Candidatus Brocadiia bacterium
CTTCAGCGGAGTGAGGACCTGGGGGAGGAACCCCTTTTTGAAAAAAGCGGTTCCTCCCCCAGCTCTCCATTCGACTGAAGTGTTACCCCGAGGAAAGGCAGGGACGGAGGCCGTGTGAATCGGCGGTCGCGCCGGCGCCCCCAGGTCGCCGCCGCAGCGAGAGGAGTACCTGGCCACGAAGGACGGCGATCACATCAGGTTCCTGGGCACCGCGGGGGCGCGGTTCGTGATGATCCGCCAGGCGCGCTCTTCGGCGGGAGTGCTCTACTCGCTGGGCGGCGTGCGGCTGCTGGTGGACCCCGGGCCGGGGTGCCTCCTGCGCTGCCTGGCCAGCCGCCCCCCCATCGAGCCCGCGGAGCTGGACGCCATCCTGGTGACCCACGGCCACCTGGACCACGCGGGCGACGCGAACGTGATGATCGAGGCGATGACCGAGGGGGGCCACCGCCGCCGGGGCACCCTGTTCGCGCCCCGCGAGGCCCTGGAGCACGACCCCCTGGTGGCCCGCTACGTGCGCGCCTACCTGGCGGGGGTCGAAATCCTCGGAGAAGGCAAGTCGTGGCAACTGGGCGGGGGCGTCGCGTTGAGCACCCCGGTGCGGCACCACCACAGCGCAGAGACCTATGGCTTCCGCCTCCGCTCGCCGCGCATCGCCATCAGCCACGTGGCCGACACCTTCTACTTCCCCCAGTTGGCCGAGCGCTATGCCCCCTGCGACGTGCTCGTGGTCCACGTGGTGCTCCACGAGGTGGAGCCGGCGCGCAAGTCCAAGATTCTCCACCTCGACGTGGCCGATGCCACGCGGCTGATCCGCGAGGTGGCGCCCCGGGTGGCCATCATCACCCACTTCGGAACGCACGTGCTGCGGGCCGGGCCGCGGGAGATCGCCCAGCGGATGGCCGACCAGGCGGGCGTGGAGACCGTGGCCGCCCGCGACGGCATGGCGTTCGACCTGGCGCCCTACGCCGCCGCCCGACGGGACGCCTGAACGACCACACACCGGAACCTTCCTCGGAGGTGCCGCGATGGCCAAAGTGCCCGCTCGAACCGCCGACTACCTGGCCGAGACCCTTGCCGCGCTCCGCCACCCGGGCTGCCTGCTCGCGGCCCAGGGCGAGGACGGCCAGCCCAACGCCATGACCATCGGCTGGGGCACCGTGGGCATCGTGTGGGGGCGGGAGGTGTTCGTCGTGCTCGTCCGTCCCTCGCGCTACACCTGGGAGCTGCTCCAGGCCAACGGGGGCTTCACGGTGAACGTCCCTGCTCCCTCGCTGGCCCAGGCGGTGGCCTTCTGCGGCAGCGCCTCGGGCCGTGACGTCGACAAGTTCGCCGAAACGGGGCTCACCGCCATCCCCGGCAAGCACGTCGCCGCCCCGCTCGTCGAGCAGTGCGTCGCCCACTACGAGTGCCGCACCATCCACGCGAACGAGGTCGTGCCCCAGGCCCTCGACTCCGCCGTGGCCGCCGAGTGCTACCCCTCGGGCGACTTCCACACCCTCTACTACGGCCAGATCGTGGGCGTGCTGGCCGAAGAGGACGCCCGCGCCAGGCTCCGCGCATGACCGGGGCCCGCCCTGCCCCATCCCCGCTTGACACCGGGCCGGGGGACCACTATCCTAAGCCCACGTGGTACCCCTCGCCAGGTCCAGAGAAAGGAGACCGCGATGGCCGAATTCTTCCCCGGGATCGACAAGATCCAGTACGAGGGTCCGGAGTCGAAGAATCCGCTGGCCTTCAAGTGGTACGACCCCCAGAAGGAGGTCATGGGCAAGACCATGGCCGAGCACCTGCGCTTCAGCGTGGCCTTCTGGCACACCTTCAAGGGCGGCGGCTCGGACCCCTTCGGGGTGGCCACCATGGAGCGCCCCTACCACGCCGAGGACCCCATGGAAGAGGCGGAGCAGACCCTCCGCGCCGCCTTCGAGCTGTTCACCAAGCTGGGGGCCGGCTTCTGGTGCTTCCACGACCTGGACATCGCGCCCGAGGCGGAGAGCCTGGCCGAGACCAACCAGCGCTTCGAGAAGATGGTCGAGCTGGCCAAGAAGCTCCAGGACGACACCGCAATGGAACTGCTGTGGGGCACCTCGAACCTCTTCGCCCATCCCCGCTTCATGGCCGGCGCGGCCACCAGCCCCTTCCCCGAGGTCTTCGCCTACGCCGCGGCACAGGTGAAGCGGGCCATGGACGCCACCCACCACCTGGGCGGCCACGGCTATGTCTTCTGGGGGGGCCGCGAGGGCTACGAGACGCTGCTGAACACCGACATGGGTCGCGAGCTCGACCACCTGGCCCGCTTCTTCCACATGGCCGTCGACTACAAGAAGAAAATCGGGTTCCAGGGCCAGTTCTACATCGAGCCCAAGCCCAAGGAGCCCACCAAGCACCAGTACGACTTCGACGCCGCGTCCTGCTTCGCCTTCCTCCAGAAGTACGACCTGGTCGACGACTTCAAGCTCAACGTCGAGGCCAACCACGCCACCCTGGCGGGCCACACCTTCCAGCACGAGCTGGCCTTCGCCGCGGCCAACGGCCTGCTGGGCTCGGTGGACGCCAATCGCGGCGACCTGCTGCTGGGCTGGGACACCGACCAGTTCCCCACCGACCTCTACGACACCACCCTCGCCCTCTACATCATCCTGCGAGCCGGCGGCTTCACCACCGGCGGCCTGAACTTCGATGCCAAGGTCCGCCGCCAGTCCATCGACCCCGAGGACCTCTTCCACGCCCACATCGGCGGGATGGACGCCTTCGCCCGCGGCCTGCTCGCCGCCGCCAGGCTCATCGAGGACAAGCCCCTCGCCGACTTCGTGGCCAGCCGCTACAGCGGCTGGGACGAGAAGCTGGGCCAGGACATCGAGCAGGGCAAGGTGGGCTTCGAGGAACTCGAGGCCTACGCCCTCGAGCACGGCGAGCCCCAGGTCGCCAGCGGGCGCCAGGAGATGCTGGAGAACATCCTCAACCAGTACATCTGACCCGTCCCGTCGCCACCCGCCCAGCCGACCCCGCAGCGCCCGCGCCGGCCCTCCGGCCGGCGCGCCCAGCGTATGGCCGCCACCCGGCGCGCTTCCCTCTACCCCTACAAACCGAAGCCCCCCCTCCAAGCGGACAC
>JBKHIY010000212.1:0-3080 GCA_046538415.1 Candidatus Brocadiia bacterium
CGGATGGACAACCTGATCTTCGAGGAGTTCAAGGGCACCGGCAACTCGGAGATCGTGCTCGACCGCTCGCTGTCCGAGCTGCGGGTGTTTCCCGCCATCAACATCAATGCCAGCGGGACCCGCCGCGAGGAGAAGCTCTACACGCCCCAGGAGCTCAAGATGGTCCGCCGGCTGCGCCGCGTGCTGGCCGACCACTCTCCCGCCGATGCGATGACCAACCTGCTGAACACCATGCGGAAGACGAAGAACAACGAGGAGTTCCTGGCCTCCCTGCCGGGCGCCGACCAGTAGGCGGCGGGGCGGTTGACTTCCCGCGCCGCGGCGCCCATGATCGTCGTGGGGGAGGCGTGTGCTCTGGAGGTGGGTCGTGAACCGCCCGCTCGCCGCCCTGGCCGTGCTCGCCCTGCCGCTGGCCGCCCCCGCGGCCAGCCTGCCCGACCACGTGGTGAAGCGGGTGAGCTCGGCCTGCGTGCTCATCCAGGTGGCGGAGGGGGGCAAGGGCTCGATGGGCTCGGGCTTCTTCGTCTCCCGCAACGACATCGTGACCAACCACCACGTGGTGAAGGCCGCGGCCGAGGGAGGCGCCCAGGTTGCCGTGGTGATCGAGCGCGGCCCGGGCCGCCGCGAGGTGGCCGAAGCCGCCGTGGTGGCCTCCGACGAGGAGCTCGACCTGGCGCTTCTCCGCACCGAGGAGAGCGCCCGCCACAGCCTCCGCTTCCTGCCCGACCGCTCGCTCAAGCTCACCCAGACGGTCTTCGTGGCCGGCTATCCCTTCGGCACCCGCCCGGGGCTGGAGCTCACGGTGACCACGGGCACCATCTCGTCGCTGCGCCACGACCCGGAGGGCGACCTGCGGCTGGTCCAGATCGACGCCGCGGTGAACCCCGGGAACAGCGGCGGGCCGGTGGTGGACGAGCGGGGCCGGGTGGTGGGGGTGTCGCGGGCGACCATCGACCCCAAGGTGGGCACGGGGATAGCCATCGCCATCCCCAGCGGGGTGGTCGAGAAGTTCGTGGACGTGGCCAGCCGGGTGCGCCGCCGCTCCGCGACCCTCCGCCTGCGCGGCAAGTCGTCCCGCGACGGCTTGCGCGTGCTGGGGGCGGAGAAGACGGAGGAGACGTGGGGCACGAGCATCCGGCTCAGCGTGCGCGGCAAGCGGGGGGCGGGCGAGGCGCTGCCCTTCCTGGTGGAGATCACGGACCGCCGCCGCCAGGTGCTCCAGCGCGACGCCGTGGTCCTCGCCGGCCTGCGCCAGGGCGAGGAGCGCACCTACACCATCCGCCTGCGCGGCGTCGACTTCCACGACGTCGCGGCCTGCCAGATCGTCGACTGAACCGCGGCTCCCGCGCCCCGGCCCGTGCGGCTATCGGGGGGTCACGGCGTCGCGCACCAGCTCCTCGGTGAGCTGGCGGGGATGGCCCTTCCAGAAGATCACGTGCCCCAGGTCGGCCAGGTAGCAGTAGGGCGTGCCCGTCTGGTCGATGCGGTAGGTCGCGTGCACGTCCCAGTTGCAGTCCACGGCCAGGGGAAAGGGGATGTCGTGCTCTCGCACCAGGGCCTCGGCGGCCTCGGCCACGCGTTCCGGGCGCTCGGGGGCCGCGGGCTCGGTGAGGAGCACGAAGCCGATGGTCACCAGCCCCTCCTCGGCGTAGGCCCTGGCCAGCTCGCACACGCGGGGCAGGGTGTCCAGGCTGGCCCCGTCCTCGGGGTGCCAGAAGTAGAGCAGGAGGGCCTTGCCCTGCAAGTGCTCGAGCTCCATCTCCTGGCCGTTCACCCAGAACTCCACTTCGTCGGCCACGGCCTTGACGGGCTCGCCCTCGTGGGGGGGCTTGGGCAGCTCCTTCTCCTCCTCGCGGGTCTGGCGCCAGATGAGGAACGCCGCGAGGGCGGCGACGACGAGTGCCGCTGCGGCCCATCTCCGCCGCCTGGTGGATAGCCCGGGCAGTGGTGCCACGCTCGCCCCCTCTCCCTCCCGTGGTTCGCTCCGGCGGTTGGTCCCTGGACGGTCGGCAGCGATTCTACTGGCCGCCCCGCCCCGAGTCAATCGCCCGCGGGCGCCGTTGCGGGCGGCGCCGCCTTGCGCTAGAATCCCCGGCCCCGCCCGCGACGGAGGTGTCCTGGACGATGGCCAGCGAGCTGGTGAGCATCGGGCTCTCGGTGATCGACTACCTGTTCCTGTGCGAGCAGCCGCGGGAGGGCACGTTCGGCCCGGCATCCGACCACCTGGTCCAGGGCGGCGGGCTGGCCGCGACGGCGGCAGTGGCCATGGCCCGCCTGGGCGGCCGGGTGGAGATGTGGAGCCTGGTGGGCGAGGGCTTCGCCGGCCGGTTCATCCTCGACCAGTTCCGGGCCGAGGGCGTCGACACCTCCCAGGTGCGGGTGTGCCCCGGGGGCCGCAGCCCCGCCTGCGCCGTGGTGGTGGACCGGCCGAAGGCCGAGCGCTACTTCACCTTCTTCCCCGGGCGCGGCCTGGACCGCTCCATCGCCCACCTGGACCTCTCTCGCATCGAGCGGGCGAAGGCCATCCTGGTGGACGGCTGGTGGCCGGAGGCCCAGCTCGCCGCGGCCCGGCGGGCCCGCGACTGCCGCGTAGCGGTGTGCGGCGATTTCGAGCGGATCAGCGACGCCACCCGCCAGCTCGCCGCGCTCACCGACTACCCCATCTACTGCCAGGAGGCCGTGCTGGCCTACGCGGACACCGAGTCGCCGGAGGAAGCCCTCCGCGCCGTCGCCGAGCTGGGCGGCGCCGTGCCCATGGTCACCCTCGGCGAGCAGGGCTGCCTGTGGCTCGAGGGCGGCCGCGTGCACCGATGCCCCGCCTTCCCCGTCGAGGTGGTGGACACCACGGGCTGCGGCGACGTCTTCCACGGGGCCTTCGCCTTCGGCCTGGCGCGGGGCTGGGACGTGGGGCGCATCGCCCGCTTCGCCTCGGCCACCGCGGCGCTCAAGTGCCGCGCCCTGGGGGGCCGCACCGCGATCCCCACCTACGACCACGTCGTCGCCCTCCTCCAGCGAAACCCCTGAAGTAACCCTTCAGCCGAATGGAGAGCTGGGGAGAGCCTTTCTTGAAAGAAAGGCTT
>JBKHIY010000213.1:0-3080 GCA_046538415.1 Candidatus Brocadiia bacterium
GGTGCCCGGCCACCAGGCGAGGGTGGGCACGCGGATGCCGCCCTCGTAGAGGTCGCGCTTGATGCCCCGCAGGGGGCCGTTGCTGTCGAAGAACTGGGGCCTGGCCCCGCCCTCGCGGTGGGGGCCGTTGTCGCTGCTGAAGAGCACCAGGGTGTGCTCGGCGAGGCCCAGGTCGCGCAGCCTGTCCAGGATGCGCCCCACGTCGGCGTCGAGGCGGGAGATCATGGCGGCGTGGCCCTTCTGGGCCTCGGGCCAGTCCTTGTCCTTGTAGGGCCCGTAGTCGGGGATTTCCATCCCGTGGCGGTCGAGCAGGTGGGCCTCGTTGTTGGCGTGGGGGATGGTGTAGGGCAGGTAGAGGAAGAAGGGTCGGTCCTTGAGCCGGTCGATGGCGGCGAACGTCTCCTCCATGAACACGTCGTGGGAGTAGACCTCGCGGCGGGTGGCGGCTCCGCCGAACTTGCGGGCGTAGCCGCCCTTGGGCCGCACCACTTCGTTGGGCAGCCGCAGCTTCTCGTCGTTCCGCCATAGCCACTCCGGCCAGTAGTTGTGGGCGTGGACCTGGTTGAGGTAGCCGACGAAGGACTGGAAGCCCTGCTTGAGGGGCACGCCCGTGGTGCCCGCCTCGCCCAGGCCCCACTTGCCCACCATGGCGGTGGCGTAGCCGGCGTCGCGGAGCCGCTCGGCCACGGTCACCTCCTCGGGCCGCAGGCACTGGCCCTGGCCCTTCACCCGCGCGTGGCCGATGTGGTAGCCGGTCATGAGACAGAAGCGGGACGGGGCGCACACGGTGGAGCCGGCGTAGTGGTCGGTGAGGCGGACGCCCTCGGCGGCCATGCGGTCGAGGTGGGGCGTTCGGATCTTCTCCTGGCCGAAGCATCCCAGGTCGCCGTAGCCCAGGTCGTCGGCGAGGATGAAGATGATGTTGGGCTTTCGGGCGGGCGCCCCATGGGCCAGGGGGGCGAGGGCGAGTGCGGAGGTGCCGGCGCCCAGGGAGGCGAGGAAGCGGCGGCGGCTGCATCGGCGGCTCACGGCGGGCTCCTTTCTGCGCTGGGGGTCTACTTGCGCTCGGGCGGCGTGCGGCGCCAGACCTCGATGCCCGAGAAGTTGGCGTCGCCGCCGCGGGCGGCGATCTCGATGGCCCCCTCGGCCACGTCCACGTACCACGGCCCCAGGCGATGCCACTCGCCGGCGATGCCGCTGTAGACGTCGCGGGCCACCTCCCGGCCGTTGAGCCGGACGGTGAACGAGGTGGGGCTGGTCTCCTCCCACACGTAGGCGTAGACGGCGTAGGTGCCTCGGGGCACGTCGGTCAGGCGGAGGCGGGCCTGGCGGTTCCAGCGGAAGGCGTGGATCATCTTCGCCCGGGCGGCGTCGGTGGGCGGACGGAGGGCCACGTCGGGGCTGTTGAGCCGCTGGTCGGTGCACTGGAAGTTCGCCGCGTCGTCGCCCTCCCACTTGTGCCCGTCGATGGTCGCCGGCGGCCCGCCGACGTTGATGCCCCGGTAGAAGGCCCAGGGCCCGGTCTCCTCGGGCGGCGGGGGCATCTCGCTCACCGGCTTCGTCGGGTCCGGCGCCTCGCCGCTGACGCGGACAACGGCGCGGCGATAGGCGGTGAGCGGCGGAGTCCCGTCGTCGGTGACCTCGAGGACGACGTGGATGGTGCGCCCCGAGGCGTCGCTGGGCACGGCGACGGTGGCTCGCGTCCCCTCGGCCTGGAGGGGCACGCCGGCGGGGTAGGTGCCCGCCTCGCGGTAGAGCCACCAGCGACAGGCCAGGCCGTCGCCGTCGGGGTCGGCCGAGCCGTCGGCGCGGAGGGCGACCTGGTCGCCGGGGTCCGCCGCGATCTCCAGCACCTCGAGGGTCCCATCGCCGTTGAGGACGGCGCGGGGCTCGTGGTTGGCCTCCTCGAAGGGCACCACGCACCAGTCCATGCGGGCCTGGAAGGCGTTCTGGTAGGCGGTGCGCCATCGTGCGATGGTCGCCCTGGGGTCGGTGCGCCCCTTCCAGCGGTCGGCGGCGTCGACGTATTCGGCGCCCCGGCCGGAGGGTCGGAACCGTCCGCCCCAGCCGCCCCACCGGGGACGCTCGGGCTCGCCCAGGCCGTTGGGCAGGAGATAGAAGAAGGACGGCGTGTCGCCCTCCTTCACGCCGTCCTTGCCCGCCGCCTTGGGGGGATACAGGGGGCCGAGGGGCCCGTGGCCCTGGCGCACGTGCTCCTCCAGCCAGGCGGGCGAGACGATGTCCTGGTCGTAGCCCTGCCAGAGGCCCCTGAAGCAGCGGGAGTATATCCAGAAGACGTCCGGGTGGTTGGCCTTCACCCACGGGGCCGTCTTGTCCTGGTCGGCGATGGAGTGGACGCGTATCTTGCGCTTGAAGGCGGCGAGCTGGGCGGGGGTGCGGGTCTGGGCGACCTTCCAGATGGCCTGGGCCAGCTCGCGGGGGCCGCCCCAGATGCTGAACCACACGGGCCGGGGATCGGGCTTGTCGAGCACCTGGATGATCCACTCGGAGGCTTCGGAGTCCATCCCCGGTCCGACCTTGTGGGGGTCGCCGTTGTGGCCGTCCTTGACGAGGCTCATCAGGCGGTCGGGGTCGGGGTAGTCGCTGCGGTGCCGGCGCAGGCTGTCGGCCACCTTGGCGTAGGCCGCGACGCGCTCGCGGATCAGGTCGGGGCGGGTGCGCTTGCGGTGTCCCCAGCCGAAGCCGGTGCACAGGCCCTCGGTATGGAAGTCGCAGGTGTAGAGGAGGTAGCGCACCAGGGACTGCATGTCGTCGGGGTCGCCGCCGATGTCCGTCATCACCACCACGCGGCGCTTGGCCTCGTCGGGCACCGAGAGGGCTGCCCCGAGGGCCGTCGAGGCGGCCAGGCAGCAGGCCAGGAGGAGGGGCATGACGGGAGTGTGGGGCGGGCTCACGGCGGGCTCCTCGCAGCGGACGGCTCCGCACCCGCCTCGCCCCGCGGGCGGAAGCCGGCGCGGAGGAACCGCGCCCATCATACGAGAGGGGAGGGTGGGCTGCAAGCCGCGGGGGAGGGCGTGCCGCGCCGCCGCGCGCCGGGCCGCCGGGCCGGGACCACGTAG
>JBKHIY010000103.1:0-14115 GCA_046538415.1 Candidatus Brocadiia bacterium
AAAAGGCTTGCGGGCCGGGCCGCCGGACCGTAAACTCATAGGGCAGCCCGCTCCGGCCTTCCCGTGCAGGACATCGCGATGGACGAATCCGAGCTGCGGATCGCCGAGTCCCTCTTCTGCGTCCAGTGCGGCGCGCCCTGCCGGGGCCGCGACGAGGGCGACCTCCTCCGGTACACCTGTCCCCAGGACGGCCGCCGTCACGCGCTCACGGTCCGCTCGCCGGCCCAATGTGCCGCCGGTGAGGCCCCGCTGGCGGGGCGCGCCGTCGGCTCGTGGCGGCTGGAGCGCCTGGCCGGCTACGAGGGCGGCCTGCCCCTCTACCGCGCGGCCCACGGCCAGAAGGGCACCGCCGCGACGGTCCGCGTTCTCGGGGCCGAAGCGGCGAAGGACGAGGGGCGGGCGGAGGCATTCATCCGCGCCGGCAAGCTGGCCGCGGCGGCTCGGCACCCCGCGCTGGCCGGCGTGGCCCAGCTCTTCCGCGCGGGCGGCGGGCTGTTCGCCGTATCGCCGGCCCTCGCGGGCCAGCCGCTCGACCAGGTGGTGAGCCGCGGCGGCCCTCTCGAGCACGACCGGGCCATCGCCCTGGCCCGCTCGCTGGCCGAGGGCCTCGCCGCCCTGCGGCAGAAGCACGTCGTGCACCGCAACCTGGGTCCCCACAGCGTGTACCTCCTGCCCGGCGGCGGGCCGCAGGTCCGCAACTTCGCGTTCGCCGTGCCCGCGGGCGCGCCGCCCGAGCCCCTCCTGGTGGTGGGCCAGCCCGGCTTCCTGGCCCCCGAGCAGGCCACGGGCGAGGCGGTGGACGTCCGGGCCGACCTCTACGCCCTCGGCGCGGTGCTCTACCTCCTGCTGGCCGGCGTCCCGCCCTTCCAGGGCTCGGACCCCTCGGAGGCCATTCGCCAGCAGCTCGCCGGCGGGCCGCCGCCGCGCGAGCCCCTGGTGGCCAACGGGGGCGAGAAGCTCGCCGACCTGGTCGTCGCCCTGCTCGCCCGCGACCCCGCCGCCCGCCCGGCCGGGCCCGCCGCGGTCCTCGAGGCCCTCGACGCGGCCCAGGCCGCAGCGCCCGCCGGCGAAGCGGCCGGCGCGCAGGGCCTCGGCGGCCTCAGCCTGGGCGAGGACGAGCTGGCCGTCGTCGAGCCCGACGTCGAGCCCCAGGAAGCTCCCGCCGAGGAGCCCACGGCGCGCGTCCAAGGCCCCCCCCAGAGCCAGGACGCCGCACCGGCCGACGAGCAGGCCGCCCCGCCCGAAGAGCCACAGCCCAAGGCCGACGCCATGCTGGAGTTCGGACCCGTCGACGCCCGGCAGCCCGAGGAGCCCCAGGCCGAGGACGCCGACCTCGACAACCTCGCCCTGGTGCCCGAGGCGGCGCAGAAGGCGGGGGACGGCTCGTCCATCGACTTCGGGCTGCCGCCCGAGGAGGAATCGAAGCCGAAGGGGCGGCGCCGGCTGGTCGCGCTCCTGGGCATCGCCGCCGCGCTCCTCCTCGCCTTCGCCATCTTCCAGGTCCTCACGCCCGACGGGGACGAGACGTCGGCCGAGAAGCCCCCTGCGAAGGAAGAAGCCCCGTCCCCCGGCGAGCCGCAGGCCGAGGGGCAGCCGCCTCGGGCCGAAGAGCCGGACGAGCACGAAGCCGCGGCCAAGGCCCAAGCCGCAGAGATCCAGCGGCTGGCCGAGGGCGACGACCTCGCGGCCACGCTCGCCGCCTGCGACGCCTTTCTCGAAGAACATGCCGACACCTCCGCCGCAGCCGCCGTCGAGGCCACCCGCGAGAGGACGCTGGAACGCCGCGCCAAGCAGGCCGAGGCCCAGCTCCCCGAGGCTCAGCGCCAGCTCGGCGACCGCTCGAAGCCGCTGCCCCAGCGCCTCGAGGCGGCCGATGCCTTCGTCCAGCGCTACCAGGGCACCGAGGCCGCCGAGAAGCTCGCCGAGCAGAAGGCCCAGCTCGTCGAGCGCGCCGAGGCCGCCGGAGAGCAGGCCCTCGACGGCGCCAGCGACCGGTTGGAGAAGCTCCTCGAGCAACAGGCCTACGGCGAGGCCATCGCCCTGCTCGAGCCGCTGGCCGCCCAGCACGCAGGCACCGATGCGGGCCGGCGGATCGCCCAGCGGCTGGCCGCCCTGCGGGCGGACGTCGAGCGGCGCTTCGCCGAGCGCAAGGACCGTGCCCGGGTGCTCGTCCGCGAGTGCCGGTTCCGGGAGGCGGAGGCCCAGATGGCGCCCCCGCGCGAGGTGTGGGAGGTGGCGGAGCTGAAGGCGGAGGCGGAGCGGGTGACGGGCCTCATCCGGATGCGTCGCCAGCGCGTGGTGGCGGCCACCGGCCGGTTCCTGGCCCGCTACGAGCCGCTGGTGGCCGACTGCAAGTTCGCCGAGGCCCGCGACCTGGCCTACCGCGAGGCCCGGGGGGCCGACCACCCGGCCATGGTCCGCCTGCTACAGGGCAAGGCCGTGGACGCCGAGCTGCTCGCGGCGGCCCTGGACCGGGTGGTGGCGGGGGCCAGGGCGGTGGCCCAGCGGGCGGCGCGGGCGGGCGAGAAGTTGATGATCCACCAGGCCAGCGGCATGGGCCTGGAGGGCACCATTCGCGAGGTGAGCCGCGAAGGGCTCGAGGTCGACATCCCCGGGCTGGAGGGCCTCCTGCCCTGGCCGCGGCTGGCCCGCCGGCAGATGCTCGACTTCGCGACGCAGGCGGAGGGCGAGCTGGCTCCCGAGACCCGCTGCGGGCTCGGCCTCCTGGCCCTCCTGGGCGACGAGCTCGGGCTGGCCTGCCAGCAGTTCGCCGCCGCCGCCGAGGCCGGCGAGGGGCCCCGGGAGCAGGTGGCCGAGTGCCTGCGGCGCAACGCCTCCCGGCCCATCCACGTGCCTGGCGGGGTATTCCTCTCCGGGCAGCGCAAGCAGCAGCGGCAGCTCGGCGGCTTCTGCCTGGGGCGCTGGGAGGTGAGCAACGCGGAGTACGCCCTGTGGCTGCGCATCGCCGCCCCCGAGGGGGTCGAGCCCCCGCCGGGCTGGGGAGTCGATGCGCAGCCGCCGGCGGGCCGCGAGGAGGAGCCGGTGACCGGCGTCACCTGGGCCGAGGCCGACGCCTACGCCCGCTGGCTGGGCCGTCGCCTCCCCGAGCGCGCGGAGTGGGAGCGGGCCGTGCGGGGCACCGAGGGACGGCTCTACCCCTGGGGCGACGACTTCGAGCCCCGCAGGGCCAACCTCCAGACCGCCGGCGGGCGCGAGAGCGAGCCCTCCCTGGCGGCCGTGACCCGGCGGCTGGCCCGCCGCGAGACCTTCCCCTTCCTCCACCTGGTGGGCAACGCCCGCGAGTGGACCGCCACCAGCCCCCAGATGCGCGGCGAGCCCGCCGAGTACTTCGTCGTGGGAGGCTCCGCCGCCGACCCCCCACGCGAAGCCCAGCCCCACCAGGCCAAGCGCCAGAAGAAGGACCAGCGCGACCCCTTCACCGGCTTCCGCCTCGCCTGGCCCCGCTGAGCACGGCCTGCCGTCTTCTCACGGGCCCCTTCCGCCGCGGGCCGGCGGTCAGGGCGAGACGGCGGCGAGGGCGCGGAGGATGGGGTCGCCCTCGCCCGACTTCGCGTTCCACAGGAACGCCTGCTCGTCGGTGTCGTAGGTCCAGTAGATGTAGCCGGCGAAGCCGAGGTCGAGCACGCGGCGTGCGTGGCGGGCCATGGCCTGGGCGGCGCCCTCGAGGCGGGGGTAGGCCTTCTTGAAGGCTCCGAACTCGCCCATCACCAGGGGCTTGCCCGCCGCCCGGCAGGCGGCCCGCAGCTGGGGGAACTCGATGCTCCGCAGGTCGCGCTCCAGCGTCCGCTCGTCGAAGGGGTAGAAGTGGACGTCCAGGTAGTCGAGGCTCGAGCGGGCCAGGGCGAGGGGCCGGACGGGGAAGCGGGGGTCGGAACTCTCGTCGCGGCGGAGGCGCCCCGGGCCGCCGCGGCCCACGGCGGCGAAGGTGAAGACGTTGGCCGAGACCATCGCCGCGGGGTCGACCTCGCGGATGGCCCGGGCGCACTGGGCGGCCCAGCGCACGGCGTTGGCGTCGGCCATCCGCTGGAGGTCGGCCTCGGAGGCGAGGTCGTAACGCTCGCCGTCGGCGGGCACCACGGTGCCGCTGTCCAGCGAGAAGGGGGGCGCCGCGGCGGAGAAGTGGGCCTCGTTGCACAGCTCATAGGCGAACACCGCGGGCAGGAGCGCGGGGTCGCGGGCCTCCAGGGCGGCCACGAAGTCGGCGACGTAGGTGGCCTTCGCCGCGATGTGCCCCTGGTGCAGGAGCATCCGGTTCACCCCCTCGATCCGCTCCGGGCCGGGGCCGAGGAGGGCCTGGGTGCGGGCGCACCGCGGGAGGTGGATCAGCGAGGGCACCACGCGGACCCCGTGGCGGCGGGCACGGCCGATGAAGTCGGCCACGTGGGCCATGAACGCGGGCGAGAGCTCCTCGGCGTCGGCCGAGGCCACCACCCCCTCGCCGGGTGTGTGGTCGATGAAGACGCGCACGACGTTGAACCCATGGGCCGCGACATCGGCGAGCATGGCCTCCGCGCGGGCCGCGTCGTAGCGCTCGGGAGCGAAGGTGCCGTGCCAGCGGGGGCGGAGCCGGATGTAGCTGAAGCCCCGGGGGTGGAACTGCCGGCCGCTTTCCCTCTCCACGAACCGGCCGTCGCGGACGCAGATGCGGGCCATGGGCGGTCCTCCTCGCGCGGCCAGGGCGCCGCAGGCGCACAAGAGGGCCAGGGCGTTCGCTCGCCTCGCACCCACGGGGAGGCCCTCAGAAGTGGTCGGCGGGGAAGATGAGCAGGCTGCGGCGGGGGAAGAGGGCCTCGGCCAGGGGCCTGGCCGCGCGGCTGATCTTCGCTTCGCCCAGCCACACGGCGGTCCCCGGCGAGTGGAAACCCAGGACGAGGCGGGCCAGCTTGTCCTGGGTCGCGGTGATGGTGGCCGCGGCGCGGCCTTTCTTCGGCACCGGCTCGACGCGCCCCTCGGAGATGGCCAGGTCGAGGGTATCGGGCTCGGCGCGGAGGCGGAGGCGGCCCGACCAGCCCGCCGCCGGCGAGGCGGCGAGCAGCCGCTCCCACTCGCCGGCCATGGCCTGGCACAGGGTCCGCAGGCAGGCGATGCGGGCCATGGCGCCGCCCCGGTGGCCGGTGTGGCGGCGCACCTGGCAGCCGTCGGCCACGAGGAAGCGGCCTATGGGGTGGCGGGGCGGGAGGGCGAAGCGGAGGTTCGCCTTCTCGTGCCGTTTGGCCACCTTGGCCATGTCGGCGAGCACGGCGACCACCCCCTCGCCGCTCGGGCGGGCGCCCAGGCTCACCTCGTCGAGCAGCAGAGCGAGGTCGTCGGCGGGGCGGGCGCGGTAGTAGGCTGCGGGTCGCCCCTGGGCGTCGGCCAGCACGCGGATGTCGCGGTCGCGGATGGCCCGCTTGAGCCACAGGTCGGTGGGGCGGTCCATGGCGCCGTCGCGGGACCGTGCGTCGGCGCGGAAGAGCCGGCGGATGGCGGGGGCGTCGGCGCGGCGGGCGTTGCGGCCCCGCAGGGGCGCCTGGAGGCGGGCCACCTGGCGGCGCGGCACCTGGAGGGTGCCCTCGTCGAGGGCGGCGATGAAGCCGAACTGGTCGTAGAAGCGGGGGATGCCCCACAGCAGCGAAAGGTCGTAGGGCTCCTCGCGGAGGAACTCGAGGACGTGGGCGAAGAGGTGGCGCATGAGGCCCTGCTTGCGGTGGAAGGGATGGGTGCACACGTCGCCGATGCCGCCCACCCGCACCTTGGCCGCGCCCAGGCGCATCACCCGGTGGCACACCCGCACCTGGGCCACGGGCTCGCCGTCGGGGCTCCACAGGGTGCGGCTCAGCCGCCACTGCTCGCGGGGCACGCGGCGGAGCATCACGTCGCGGTAGTTCTTGTAGTGCCACTCGTAGCCGTCGAAGGCCTTGCCGTAGAGGTCGGCCACGGCCAGGGCCTCCTCGCGGGTGCGCACCCCGCGGAGGGTGCACTCCTCGGGCGAGACGCTCCTGGGGCTCACGTCGTCCTCCTTGACTCGAGCCACGGCCTCACGCCACCACCACGATGGCCTCCGTGAACTGGGGGAGGGTCCACGGGCCGTAGACCACGTCGGCGGGCACCACGGTGCGCCCGGGCCGGGCGTCGGGCGGCACGCGGACGGCGAGGGGCACGGCCACCTCGCTCCTGGGCTCCGCTTCGGCCTCGGCCCACGGGGTGTGGCCGCCGCCCCAGGCCCGCGGCAGGGCGGCGCGGCAGCGGACCGGCCGCGGCTCGTTGGCGTGGTTGGTGACCACCACGTGGAAGGTGGCCTGGGCTCCCGGCGCGGCCTGCTGCTCGTAGGGATGGCAGCGGACCCAGGGCTCGTCCAGCCCCGTGTTGGCGTGTGCCCAGGGCACGAGCTGGCCGAAGAGCTTCTCCCGCTCGGCCAGGTTGCGGCGCATGTGGCGGAGCTGCTCGGGCGTGAAGTCGAAGGCCACGTCGACGTGGCAGTTGAAGATGTGGGTGGGCCGCAGCTCCTCGACGAGGGCGAGGCAGCGGTCGAAGCCCACGCCGCGTCCCAGCCAGTTGCGGTTGCCCGTGCAGTAGTCGTCGATGCCCGCCATGGTGAACGAGTCGCCGACGAAGAGCAGCTTCCGCCCGTCGGCCTCGGCCAGCAGCCCGCCGTGGTAGAGGGTCTGGCCGGGGAACTCGTAGGCGGTCATCTGGAACTCGTGCCACTGCCAGCTCTCGCCGTCCTCCGCCACCCGGTCCACCCGCGCCCGGCTGGGCGAGATGCACGGCAGCCGCCACGCCAGGGGCTCGGCGATCACCGAGGCCACGGAGCGAACGGCCACGCAGGGGCAGTCGAAGGCCTCCTGGAAGGCGGGGATGGCGTCCACGTGGTCGTCGTGGTAGTGCGTCACCCACAGGCCCTCGACGGTGCGGATGCGGCCCGCCGCCAGCTCCTTGCGCAGCTCGCGGACCACCGCCGCGTTCCCGCAGTCCATCACGAACGCCGCCCCGTCCCCCGAGACCAGCACCCACGAGGTGGCGAAGTGCAGCAGGCAGGGGGGCACGGGCTTGCCGGGGCGGATGGCCATGTGCCCTGGGCGACCGGCGAACTCGCGAAACAGCTCGGGGAAATAGTGGCGGAGGGCGGAGATGGCCACGTAGCGGTCGTAACAGGTCTCCAGGCGGGCGAGCAGGGCGTCGATGGCCTCCGAAGGTGCAGCCATCGCCTGGCCGTGGGAGGGCACCAGGAGGTCGGGCTCGGCGGCCTTGATGCGCACCAGGCTGGCGGCCAGCTCGCGCCGCGCCCCCAGGAAGCCGTGGTAGTCGGTCGTCTGGGTGCCCTTCTGGAGGCTGTGGACGTCCCACACCTGGCCGGGCCCGTAGACGGCGTCGCCGCAGAAGACGGTGCGCCGGCCGTCGACGTCCACGGCGTAGCTCACGCTGCCGTCGGTGTGGCCGGGGGTGTCGAGCACGCGCACGGTGGCCGGCCCCCACTGGAACTCGTCGCCACCCTCGTAGGCGGCGTCCACCCGCACGGGCTCGGCGAGCATCAGGTGGTGGGGCCGGACGTCGTAGATGTGCCAGCGGCTCTTGGGATCGCTCCAGTAGGCCCCTACGTCCTCGAACCATCGGCGCTCCGCCGCGGGCACCCCGACGCGGGCCTCCAGCTCGCCCAGCCCGCAGGCCTGGTCGCGATGGTGGTGGGTGAAGACCACCGCCTCGATGGACTCGATGCCCAGCTCGCGGCAGGCCTCGAGCACCGAGCCGTCGCCGAAGTCGATCAGCAACGCCCGGTCGCCATCCCGCACGATGCCCACCTGGACCGGCCCGCGATAGACGAACAGGTGGTCGGAGAGCCGCGTCGTCTCGCCCGCCATCGCCGTGCCTCCATGAGAGTCTTGCGGGGCGAGGCCGATCCTAGCGGGAAACCGCCGGCGCCGCAAGCACTCCGCCGCCCCCGCGAGGCTTGACTCGCCATGGCGGCGGGGCTAGAATCCACGGCGGAGGTGACGCGCTTTCCCCTCTCCTCGGCAGGACGCTCCGCGATGACCCCCGATGCCCCGCCGCCGGCCAGCCGCCCCACGCCCAGGACTGTGCTCCTGTATCCCGTGATCGGCCTGCTCGCGGTGGGCAACGTGGTGTTCGCCCTTCTGTGGGTGCTCGCGCCCCTCGGTGGCGGCCGGGAGGGCGACGGGGCAGGGCGGCGGATCGAGGCCCGCAGCGGGGCCCGGGCGCTGGTGGTCCACGAGGGCGTGCCCACGAGCGAGGCCCGCACGGCCTTGCACGTGCGGCTGGAGGGCGAGCAGTTCGAGGAGCTGGCCAGCCGCCTCGCCCAGGCGGCGCGCTCGGCCCGCGGCGCAGCGGAGGCGGAGGCCTACTTCGCTTCCGAGGCGGGCGCCGAGGCCGCCCCCGCGGCGACCATCGCCCTCCCTCGACCGGGCGGAGGCACGGACACGCTCGAGGTCTACGCCCTCGACGCGGCCCGCCAGCTCTGCTACTGCCGCCTGGCCGAGAGCGGCCAGGCGCTGGCCATCCCCGCCGAGCAGGCCGACAAGACGGCGCCGGGCGAGGCCCAGGAGGGCCCCCCCGCGTGGCAGCAGATCGCCGCCACCCTGAGCCAGCTCAGCGGCGGGCGCTATCGTCCCGCGGTGCCCACCTATGTCCCGCTGGACGAGGCGTTCGCGGCCCGCCTGGCCGCCCTGCCCGCCGAGCTGCGGCTCACCACCATCGCCGCCGACCCCGCGGCGCTGTTCGGCCACCTGGCCTCCAGCCGCCACATCCGCCGCCTGATGAGCGTCCGCCAGCCCGACCCCGCCACCCTCACGGCCACTATCCCCCTGCCCGAGGCCCTGCCCATGGCTCGCGGGCTGGCCGACGCCATGGCCCGGGCCTCCGGACACGTCGTCGCCCGCCACCTGGCCCTCCCCCGCGACGAGGAGGCCGTGGGGGCCATCGCCGACGCCCTGCACTGGCCGCGGGAGGACCTCCAGGACTGCCTGGTGCTCCAGTGCCGGGGCCGCACCCGGGCCATTCCCGCCCTCGATCTTTTCGAGCGGGTCGACCTGTCGTCGCTCGTGGGCATCGACTCGCGGTTCGCCGGCGAGCGGGTGGCGGCCGCGGCCCTGGACGAGCTGCTGGCCACCCGCACGGCGCTCTACTTCGCCCAGGGCCACGGCGAGCGGCGGACCGACGACGGGGGCAGGGAGGGGCTGGCCGCCGCGGCCCAGCAGCTTCGAGCCCGCGGCTTCCCCATCCGCACTTGCACCCTGGAGGAGGGGCAGCCGCTGCCCGAGGGCTGCCGCTGCCTGGTGCTCGCCGGCCCGAGGAAGCCCTATCCCCGGGCCATCGAGGACGCCCTGGCCCGCTTCCTGGAGGGCGGGGGCCGGCTCGCCGTCCTCCTCGACCCGCCTCACTCCCCGCCCGTGCTGCCCACCCTGCTGCGTCACTACGGCATCGCCGTGGACGTGAGCCGCAAGCCCTTCCAGTATATGCCCATCGAGCTCGACCGCTCGCTGGGCTTCACCCAGGGCTGGCTTCGAGGCCGCCCGGGTCTGCCCTATCCCCGGGGCCTGGCGTTCAGCCGCTCGTGGGCACGCGACCTGGCCATCCTCGCCACCGCCGACAGCCTCCAGCTCAGCTCCACGGAGGACGCTGCCGCCGCGGCCCATTGCCTCGCCCGTGCCGCCAGCTCGAGGGGCAGCGAGGCCCCCGCCTGCCTCCTGGCCGCCGCCTATCCCCAGGGCGACGCCCAGGGGCCCAGGCTGCTCGTGGCCGGCGACGTCGACGCCTTCGCCAACCGCACGGTCGCCGGCTGGCCGCCGGAGCTCTTCGGCATGGAGGAGGGGCGGGTGCCCCTGCCGGGCAACATCCAGCTCCTGCTCGACGCCATGGCCTGGCTGGCCCGCTAGCCCCCGCCGGGCCGTCAGTGCCCGAGGCGGAGGAGGAGCGGGGCGTCGATGGCCTGGCCCGCGGGGATGCTCACCGTGGTCCAGCCCTCCGCCCGCCGGCCGTCGAGGGTTCGCCACGGGTCGCCGTCGGCCGAGGCTTCGATGGTGCGGGCGGGCAGGGAGAGCTCGAGGGCCACGTCGGCCCGCAGGGCGAACCGCCCCTCGCCGACGCGGCGCAGCGAGGCCGAGGTGCGCTGGACCGCCGTGTCCCCGGCCCCGCACTCCCACAGGCGCAGGACGCCGGCCTGGCCGAAGGCCTCGCGGGTCACGGGGCCGCCGGTGAGCTTGAAGGTCTTCCCTCCCAGGTAGTCGGCCCGCCAGAAGCGCGAGCGGCGGTCGTCCGAGGCCACCCAGCCCTCGCGGCCTCCCCGCACCGTGTCGCACATCGGCTTGAGGGTGCAGCGCACGAGCCCGTCGGGCCGGACCTCCTCGATGTCCGAGCGGTAGGTGTCGGCGCCCCGCTGGAGGTCCACCACGCTGCCGCCCTCGGCGGGCGCGACGCGGAGGGCGGTGTAGGTGGTCTTGTGGTCCGTGCCCGGGAGGCCCACCTCGAGGACCGCGGGCGTGGTGCGGGCCGGCCAGGGCTGGTCGAGCCACAGTTTCCTCGCCAGGTAGTCGGCCTTGACCACCCTGGCGGCTCGCCGCGCCGCTCGGGGGACGAGGCGCACGTGGGGGGTGGCCAGCCGCGTGCCCCCCACGAGGGTGGCTTGGGAAAGCCCCTGGTCGTCGGTCGCGACGTAGGCGAACTCCGCGGCCACCTCGACCCCGTGCCCCGCAATCGTCCGCGCCGGGCCGCGCTCGGCGTCCGCGAAGCACAGGTCGGTGCGGCCCAGCCGGGTCGTCACCTCCACCGCCACGCCCTGGCCGGCCGGCTCGACGGGCAGCAGGCGGACCGATGCGAGGAAGGGCTCGCCGACGTAGGGCTCGATGACCGCGGCGAAGGGCTGGCCTGCGTCGGCCCGCCGGCTCACCATCAGGTTCGTGTAGTCGTAGTTCCATCGGCGGCAGACGAACTGCCCCCGCATGGCCTCCGCGCCCTCGACGCCCAGCAGGTGGAGGCGGGTGAACTTGCGGGGGGCCTGGGGGTCGTAGTTCTTGCCCAGCATCTCCTTCTCGCCGGCGCCCGGCCCGGGCACCTCGATGGCCATTCGCCAGGTGGCGGTGAGGATCTGGGGCGCCGTGCCCACTCGGCTGAGCTGGGGCTTGAGCTTGAACACTCGGAGGTAGTGGGCGGCGTCGCTGCCCGGCTCCGGCGGGGCCGCGCCCTCGACGTTCCAGGCGAAGTCGTCGTTCAGAGGCCCGTGGAAGCAGTAGGTGTGGCGGGAGCCGCCGGCCACGCGGAAGACGTCGAACACGTAGGCGTTGGGGGGGATGCCTGCGGGCGGCAGCTCGGCCCGGGGGCGCTGCTGGGCGGGGCTCAGGCGGCGCGGGCGGCGGGGCTCGCCGGCAGCGATGAGCGCCACCTGGCGGCGGAACGTGGTCGCCCCCGGGGGAGGCGTGGCCGTGGCGGCGGCGTAGCGGGCGCCCCGATGGTCGGCGAGGGCGGTGACCCAGGAGTGGTCGCGGTGGCTGCGGCCGTCGACCTCGACGACGTTGTGGATGCGGCTCATGCGGTCGGGGGGCACGGAGTAGCCGGGCCGCTGGCCACCGTCCACGGTCATGGGCAGCCCGTGGGCCACGACCTGGAGGTCGAGGGTGTCGTTGTGGTGGTGGCCCATGCCGTAGCCCACGCGGAGGGTGGCGGCGCGGCGGAAGCGGGGGTCGTCGTGGTCCAGGCCGCTCTCCAGGACGGCGGCCCACATGGGGAGGACTCGCGAGCGATTGCCGAGCCAGGGGGCTCGGGGGCACCTGGCTGCGGCGGCCTCGATGGCCGCCCACTCCTCGTCCTCCAGCTCGCCCCGCCCGAGGTAGTGCTTGAGGATGAAGGCGAACTTGGGGTGGCGGGTCCACCGCCAGCCGGCGCGGGCGAAGCCCAGGTCGCGGAGGGTGTGGCCGGGCGGCTTGTCCGGCCCGCAGACGTCGCCGACGCGAAGAAAGTCCCAGCCGCCCACGACGTTCTCGATGCGCCACCAGGCGTGGGCCGTGGGCTTGGGGTAGCGGGCGGGGTCGGAGAGGTCGAAGCGCGGGTTGCCGCCCGCCGCGTGGTAGCGGTCGAGGGCCTGGGCGATGCGCAGAGCCCCCTCGCCCTGGGCGTAGTAGGTGGAGCCCACGAACTCCGTGCCCTCCCGCGTGGTGCCGCTGATCATGGTGTCCTGGATGCCCGCCACGGGCAGAGGGTAGATGAAGGTGCGGGAGAAGAGCCACTCCATCCACGGGTCGGTGACCTCGGTGTCGCCCACCACGGCGGCCAGGTTCGCGATGTCCATGGGATCGGTGTGGTAGTGGTAGCGGAGGATGCGCTTGGCCGTGGTCTGCACCAGGTAGACGTCGATGAGCTCGATCACGTCCTCGGGACTCTTCACCCAGGGCACGAACCGGCCCACGGAGCGGGCGAGGAGCGGGTTGTGGCGGATGAACTCGAAGAGCTGGTCGTAGTGGAAGAGAATAGGCTTGACGTAGAGCGGGTAGTGGGGCAGGAAGTTGGCCGCCGTGGCCCGCCGGCGGCAGCTGAAGTCGCGACCGAACGGCCCCGCCTCGTGCACCGCGTTCGACAGGTACTCCGCGAAGTCGAGCCGGGGGAAGGCGCAGGCCCAGCGGCACAGGCGGATGGCCGCGTCGTGGGCGTCCTGGTAGTCCCCGCTCTTGCGGCAGCGCTCGAGGGCCTGGCCGATGGCCCGGTAGGTCGCCCTGCGGGCCTGGTGGACGGCGGCCCCGATGGGCGTCCACACCCGTCCCTTCGCCGGCTCCTCGGGGTGGGGGAAGTAGAGGCCCGCGCCGTCGTCCTTGAAGGGATAGGGGTCGGGCAGCGGGCGGCTCGCATGCAGGTCGTCCACGGTGTAAAGGAGGCCGAGCTTGGGATTGGCGAGAAACACCTCGGCGGGCCCCACCCCCTGGGGCAGCTCCATGTCGCGTGTCGCGCGTCCCCAGGGCACCCAGGCGCCGTGGCGCTCGTGGATTTGCTCGCCCAGGAGGTCCGGGGTGCCGGCGGCCACTCCCCGGATGGCTCCGTAGCCGCCGTGGCCCACGCGGATGCCGCTGCCCTGGGCGTTGGGCGGGGGGAAGGCCCGCCAGATGGCGGCGTCGCGGGCCAGGCGCTCGGCCTGGTCGAGCCCTGCGGGCATCGGCACCTCCAGCGGCGGCCCGATCGTGGTGCGCGTCTTGAGCGCCCGCCGCAGCGTGCCCGCCAGGGCGTCGTCCACGCTCACCGTGTGGACCAGGAGGTCCACGGTCGAGCCCCGGTCCACGGCGACCTCGGCCTGGTAGCGCCGCCGCTGGGGGGCGTGGAAGGCCAGCTCGGCCACGCTGTAGAACTGCTCGCAGTAGCCCACCCGCACGCGGTAGGCCGAGCGCCCGCCGTCGGGCCGGTCGTTCACGCTCATCCGCACGAAAAGCGGCTCGCGGAAGGGCCGGCACTGCTCCGGGGCCACGGCGCCCACCAGGCGCACCACGTAGAGGCCGACGGGCAGCTCGTTCAGGTCCAGCCGCAGCACCGGCTCGCCGGCCTTCATCCGCACCACGGGCACCGGCTTGCGATGGCGGCCCGTGGGACGAGGAGCGGCGTGGCGCGGCACCCACCACACCGGCTCCGCGTAGCTGGCCGCGTGGGCCGGCCCCGCACCCGGCAGATCGGGGGCCACGAAGCGGCGAACCTGGCTCTGGCGGTCGAAGAAGCTGCGGATGGGCATGTACTTGAACATATAGGCCCGCCAGTGCTCCACCGAGCCGGGGGCCAGGTGCATCTCCGGCGCCTGGCCCTGGGGGCCCCACTCGACGTACTCCTGTCCCATGTCCTCGACCTGGCCGCCCCCGCGCATCCGCTCGGGGATGCAGCCCGGATAGCCCGGCTTCTCGCCGTGCTGGGTGGGGAAGCGGGGCAGCTTGACCCCCGCCAGCGGCCCGCCCGTCAGGTACTCCGCCGCCCCCTCCTCGCCTCGCGCCCGCGGCGCGAGGGCCAGGACGGCGGCACAGAGGGCCACCAGCGCGGCCCGCTTGCTTCGTCCCATGGCGTGCTCCCTTGCGTGGTTGCGACTTCGCCCTCTTCGCGGGACAGGGACGTCCCGCCTACAACGGGATGGGACTCCCTGGC
>JBKHIY010000104.1:0-14099 GCA_046538415.1 Candidatus Brocadiia bacterium
CCGGATTTGACAGATGGGGGCGAAACAGCTATGATCCGGACTGCCGGGAGGGGAGCTCTCCACGATAGATTCGAAGGGCAGCGATGAAGATCAAGCGTCGCAACAGCAATCTCCACAAGGTTCGCCGGTCCGGGTTCCGGGCGCGGATGAAGACCCGCAGCGGGCGCAAGATCCTCAAGCGCCGCCGCGCCAAGGGCTGCAAGCGCCTGGCGCCCAGCCGCCGGCGATAGCCCCGAGCATCGTCGCGACCCCACCTCCCTGTGCTTGGGGGCCTCTCGTGCAGCATCATGGGATGCGCCAGCGCTCGCCATGGGTCCGGGGCTGCGCTCTGCTGGCGGGCGTGCTCGCGCTCGGGGGCTGCCCGCAGCGCTCCCCGTGGCCGCCGGAGCCAGGCCGGGCGCATGCCTGCCGCCTGGAGCTGGGTGAGGGGGTTCCCACGCTGCATCTGGCCGGGGATCCAGAGGCGATGGGGGAAGGACATGGGCGGTTGCTGGGCCGTCAGATCCACGCCTTGCGCCACGACTACCTGGAGCCGTTTTTGGGGGAGAGGTACCGGGGCTTCAGGCGGGCGGCCGCGGAGTTCCTCCCCTTCATGCCTGACCGCTACCGTGCGGAGCTGGAGGCCCTGGCTCGCGGGGCCCGGCTGCGGGAGGACGAGGTGGTGCTGGCCAATACCTTCCTCGACCTCAGCCGCGCCGCGAGGTGCAGCGCGGTGATCGTCACGGGGGAGGCGACGGCGGAGGGGCGCGCGCTGCTGGCCCGCAACCTCGATTTCCCCCACCTGGGCGTGGCCCACAAGGCGACCATCATCAAGGTCTGTCACAGCCACTCGCCGGACCGACACGGCTACGTCGCCGTCGGCTGGCCGGGCATGGTGGGCGTGCTCAGCGGAATGAACGACGCCGGGCTGTGCATCGCCACGTTGGTCTCCGAGAGCCAGAAAGGGGTGAAAACGGGCATCCCCCACCCCATGATGTACCGCCGCATCCTCGAGGAGTGCACTACCCCCCAGGAAGCCCTCCACCTGGTGCGCACCTGTCCCCGCACCTGCGCCAACAACCTGGCGGTGGCGGCTCCCAGCGGCGCGCCGCTGGTCATCGAGTTCACCGCCGACCAGGTGGCCGTGCGGCGGCCCCAGCGCGGCGTGCTCGTGGCCGCCAACTCCTTCCGCAGCCCGGACCTCATGCCCCGGCCGACGCCCTTTTCGGAGCGCTACGGGCTGCTCGAGCGCCTGGCGGCCAGGAGCCACGGCCGGATCGCCGTCGCGGATCTGGAGCGAATGCTCCGCGCCGTGCAGATGCCCGAGCAGACCCTCCAGTCGATAATCTTCGAGCCCGCACGCCGGCGGCTCTACCTCGCCGCCGGCCAGGTGCCTGCCGCCGGAGGCACGTTCCGCGTGATCGATTGCGCCGCGCTCCTCGCCGAGAAGTAGCCCCGGACTTCGCTCGTGCGTCTCATCGCCACCGCCGACCTCCACTACGACCTCGAGCCCTACCGCCCCCGAGTCGAGGCCCTGGCCGCGCGGATGGTGGCGGAAGAGGCCGACGTGCTGGCCATCGCCGGCGACATCTTCGCAGGCGACCTCCAGTGGCTCGAGGCCTGCCTGCGGCTGTTCGCGGACTTCCCCGGCGAGAAGGTGCTGGTGGCCGGCAACCACGATCTGTGGACCCTGGAGGGCGACTCCTTCGAGCTCTACGACCGCACCATCCCCCGGGTCGCCGGCCAGTGCGGGTTCCACGACCTCGATGCCGGCCCCAGGCTGGTCGGGGACGTGGCGCTGGTGGGTACCATCGGGTGGTACGACTACAGCTTTCGCGACACCGCCCTGGGCATCCCCATGCGCTTCTACGAGCACAAGGTGGCGCCCGGCTACGCCCGCCGCTTCTCCGAATACGCCCACCTGCTCGACCCCGACGAGGACCTCCCGCCTTCCGCCCTCGCCGCTCGCTCCACGTGGAACGACGGTCGGATGATCCGGTGGGACCTCGACGACCACCGGTTCACGCAACTGACGGTCGACCGCCTGGAGGGCCACATGGCGCAGGTCGAGGGCCGGGCGCGGGCCGTCGTGGCCATCACCCACCACCTGCCTTTCGCCCCAATGCTGCGGCGCAAGAGCGACCCGTCCTGGGGCTTCGGCAACGCCTTCATGGGCAGTGAGGCATTGGGCCAGGCCCTGCTCCGCCATCCCAAGGTCACCCACCTCGTCTGCGGCCACAGCCACACCCGCGACCGCCAGCGGGTGGGGCACATCGAGGCTATCAACGTGGGCTGTACGTATCGGATGAAGCGCTACGAGGTCGTGTCGGTGTGAGGGGGAAACTGGCTTCGCTCAGCGCCTGCTGCCTTCACCGCCAGGGCATTCGGGAGTGCTGATGGAGCAGGCGGCGGAGCTCGGCCTCGAGTTCGTCGAGCTCGCGGCTCGTCAAGGCGCGCGGCTCGCCGTCCCCCTCGCGAATGCGCAAGCCGTAGAAGGGGTTGAGCTCGACGCTCCGCACGCCCCGGTGCCGCATCCGCACCGCGGCTTCCTCCTGAGTGCCGGCAAGGTAGATGAACACCGCGATGAAGATCAAGATGGGATGCAGCAGCGCCAGGCCCACGAGGCCCATGGCGAAGGCCATCCAGCGGCCCACGCGCGCCGCCAGAGCCGTGGCCCGCACCATGCCCATCCGACGCGCCAGCCAGGCCCGCAGCAGCCGGCCGCCGTCCATGGGAAAGCCGGGCAGGAGGTTGAAAGCCGCGAGGGAAACGTTGATGGCGAGCAGCGTGCCCAGGAAGGCCGCCAGCGAGCCCAGAGCATCGACTCCCAGCACCACCTGCCCGGCACCCGTGGCCGCGGCCAGAAGGAGGAAAAGCGCCGCCAGCGCGAGGTTTACCGCCGGCCCCGCCGCCGCGATGCGGAGCTCCGCTCGCGGGTCCTCGGGCAGGCTCTCCAGCTGCGCCACCCCGCCGATGGGCAGCAGCGTGATGTCGCGCACGCCCACCCCGTAGCGGCGAGCCACCAGGCTATGCCCCAGCTCGTGAAGCACCACGCAGGCGAAGACGCATATCAACAGCACCGCAGCAGATAGCCCGCCACCGAAGAGAAGAAAGTAGCCCAGAAGCACCAGGAACAGCCAGTGCACCCGGATGCGGATACCGAACAGCTGGCCGAGCTTGAACGAACCTCTCACCGGTCACCTCGTACTCACGCCCTCCCCGTTTGTAGCTCGTGCAACAACCGTGCCACGCCGGAAGCTCGGCCCTGAACCCGAGCCTCCTTCCCTATGTATATAGCCCGTCGACAGATACGCTTTCGGCCTCCGGTCCGCCGGGCGCCGCCGAGCCTGTCCAGCCTGCCGCCCTGGCGGGCCGGTCTGCCAGGACCGCAGCCTGCCGGCGCGTTGACAGCCCGACTCCCCGAGCCGTATAATCAACCGATAGAATCCTCAGAGCGAAGGAAGGGTGCGATGAAGCTGGCCGCCACCGTCCGCCGCAGGGAGGACGAATCCCACGCCGAACTGGCCCGCCGCGTGACCGAGCTCGGCTACCACGGGGCGTCCATCGGCTTCGACCACAGGTGGGACGAGGCCGAGCTACTGGCCATCCGCACCGCGTTCGACCAGCAGGGCGTGGACATCGTCGAGCTTCGCTGCTACTGCAACTTCCTCACCCCCCGCGACGACGAGGCCCGGCGCAACATCGACCGTCTCCAGCGGGCGCTCCAGGCGGGCGCCATTCTCAATTGCGATCATGCCGTCACGTACGTCGGCAGCCGCCACCCCGACCCCGACCAGCCGTTCGCCGCCCACCCCGACAACTGGGCCGATGCCACCTGGGAGCTGCTCGTCCAGCGCATCTGGGCCGTCCTGGACGGCGTGGACGACATCGGCGTGAGGCTGTGCTTCGAGCCCGCGCCCACCACCACCCTCCGAAGCCTCGACGCTCTCGCCGACCTCACTGCCGACGCCACCAGCGTGCGCGTCCGCGTGGCGCTCGACCCGGCGGCCATCTTCACCCCCGAGGCCGTTCGCCAGCCCAAGCGCGCCCTGGCCGAGATCTTCGACACCCTGGCCGATGCCATCGCCGTCGCCCGGGCCACGGACGTGGCGCTGGACGAGAGCGGGCCGGAGCCCGTGGCCTGTCCCGTGCCCCTGGGCGAGGGGGCGCTCGACTACGAGACCTACCTCAAGCTCGTGGCCGCGCTCCAACGGCCCGCCCCTGTCGTCGTGCCTTACGTCGATGGCGAGGAGGAATGCCGGGCGGCTCGTCAGTTTCTCCTCGCCGCGGCGCAGAACGCTGGCGTGGCGGTGGAGTAGGCGAGGCGCACCGGCCCGGAAAGCGCCGTCAGGCCCGCCATGGGCGCGGGCGCTGGCGGGCCTCGGCGAGCGCGTCGAGGGCGATGTTCACGTCGTCCACGATCTGGAAGTCGTACATCCCCACGCAGATGAAGTCGGCGCCGTGCTTGAGGGCGTAGCGGAAGCCCACCTTGGGGTGGATGGCTCCGGCGGCCAGGACCTTGAAGGCGATCCAGGGCTCGGGGCGGCCCTCCATGAAGGCGATGGTCTCCTCGGGGTGCTCGCACCAGATGTTGTCGCACTTCTGCTCCGGCTTGGCCGACCAGTAGTTGTGGTGGTGGAGGGTCTTCATCCAGAAGTCGGGCTCCAGGCCTTGCTCCACGCAGCCCTTGACGGTGGCGATGCGGTGGGCTCCGATGCCCGCGGGCAGGCCGCTGCGGCGGGTGAGCTCGAGGGCCTTGGCGATGGGCTCGTAGTCGCCGCGTCGGACCAGTCGGTCGGCGATGCCGCCCTGGACGTAGCAGGCGGCGGCCCCGGCGTCGATGGAGCGCTTGGTCTGCTCGATGAGGTCGCCGCCGGCGCAGTCGGAGATGAACTGGATGTCGCCCAGCTTGCGCTCCCAGTATTCCTGGATCACGTCGCACAGGACGGGGTTGGTGAGGAAGGCGTTGATGCCGCACTTTTCGGCGAGCTTGAAGGTCTCGAACACCTTCCACTTGTGGTGGTAGGCCTTGACCAGCTTGGAGACGTAGATGAGGTCGCGGGCGTGTGCCCAGCCGCCGATGAGGTTGCCCGCCCAGGATCACGCGGCTCAGCTCCAGGCCGCCGAGCTTGGCGTTGGGTACCAGGCCCTTGCGGTCCTCCAGGGAGGTGAACTGGAAGGTCTTGATCGTGGCGCTGCTCACCGCGTCGACTCCGCTCTCGGGAGAGCCGACGCCCTCGCCTGGCGTCCCTGCCCGGCGGGCCAGCGCCGCCTCGTCGTGGCTTTGCCAGCCGTGGCGCTTGAGGAAGGTGACCACGAAGGCCCCCAGGAAGGGCAGGCCGGTGAGGCTCGCCAGTACAGCGCGCCGGCCCATCGGGTCGCGGAACGCGGGCTCGGGCGCCGCCTCCTCGGCGGGCCGGGAGCGGCGGCGTCGCCGCAAGGCGTGGAGCAGGCGGTCCACGCCCAGCCGCCGGCTGGCGGGCACCAGGGCCACCACGCCGAGGGCCAGCAGCTCCACCAGGTTCTTGTCCACCAGCAGGTAGTGGCCTTCGCTGCCCAGGCCGGGCCGAGTGCCGAGCAGGGGCGGGTGCGCGGCGTAGTAGAGCGCCAGCATGAGGATGGCACAGCAGGCGGCGAAGCGGGTGAAGAGCCCCAGCATCAGTGCCCCGCCTACCAGGATGAGGCCCCAGACGTTCAGCAGGTCCACCGCTCGCAGCGCTGGGGGCCAGGCGGCGACGTCGCGGAACACCTCGGCCAGCACCCAGTCCGACGAGCGGAGGTAGCCCGCCGCCGACCAGGTGGGGTCGGCCAGCTTGGCCAGCCCCTCGTAGAGGAAATGCCAGCCCACTGCGATGCGCAGTAGCGTGAGGGCCACGAGCTGGACGGCGCCCCCGCCGGTCCCTGCGGCTGCCGCGGCGCTCTGGCGTGCTTGGGGCATAGGGCGTGCTCCCTGGGCTGTTGGGCTTCCGTGCGGTGCCATGCTAGCCTTCCGCAGGGGGCGGAGTCAAGGCCGGGGGGTAGGGGCCACTGCCTGGGTCATCCCTCGTGGAGCGGGATGAGGCACAGGAGCTGGAGCGGCCCCTCGCCGGCATTGACGAACTGGTGCTCGTCCTGGGGGGCCACGAACACCACGGAGCCGGGCCGAAGGGGGCTCTCCCCGTGGGCACCCACGACCTTGCCCTGGCCGCTGAGGACGAACACCTCGTGCTCCCAGGCGTGGGTGTGGCGCGGGGTGTGCCCGCCAGGGGCCAGCTCGAAGTGGCGCATGGCGAAGTTCGCTGCCCCGTCCTCTCGGGCCAGCAGCCAACGGATCTTCACCCCCTGGGCTCCCTCCTCCACGGTCTCCGCGGGCACCTCGGTCACGTGCTTGATGGTCATCGCGTCCACCTCCGCAGCAGGCGTCTTCGGTCCAGGGTCCAGCACAGCAGCACCAGCGCGGCGGCGAGGGCCAGGCCGCCGTTGAAGCTCATCCGCTTGATCTTCTCGTCGACCAGCCGGGCATGGAGCTCTCGCGCCCGCTCGAAAAGCTGGGCGTGGGACTTCTGCCCGGCGGCGGGATCGTAGGTCTGGGCGAAGGCCTGGGCCTGCCGCTCGTAGACCGACCTGGCCACGGTGAGACCGAGGACCACGGAGGCCAACCCCAAGGCCGCCAGGACCACGGAGAGGGCGAGAAGGAACTTCGTAGCATGGCCCATCGCGGCCTCCTCCTGGATCTGTCCGGTGTTCCGCTAGCCGCTGGCCGGCCCCTTGCGGCGAAGGAGGTAGATGCCACCTCCCGCGACGGCGACGGCGAGAAGGGCGAAGCCCAGGTAGGCCCACGGCGATGAGGGCCGGCCGCGCCAGGAAGTCGGGTCGGCCCCGCCGCGCTGCGCCTCGGCCCGGGCAGCCGCGGGCCAGGCCGCCGACGCGGGACCGCCGGGGCGCGCATCGAAGGGCACCACGTCGCGGTCGCGGTAGTGGGGGAAGAGCCACAGGTCGTCGCTCCAGTGCCGCACGTCCCGGGGGTCGAGGCCGCGAGCCTGGAGCTTGGTCAGGTAGTAGCGCTCGCCGGGGCGGAGCTTCTGGAACAGCCTCACCACCGTGGGGATGTGGCGCGCGTAAGGGGCCAGGAAGGGGTCGTCGTGGGGGTCCGAGTAGGCCTTGCCCCCGTTGGGGACGCACGCCTCGGTGTCCCAGTCGCGGTAGGCCAGGCGGAATCCGCGGTGGACGAAGCCGTACTTGTTGAGCCGGTCGTTGAGCCAGTAGCGATAGAAGACGTAGAGGACGACGTCGAAGGGCTTCGTCTGGAGTCCGGTCATCTTCATGGGATAGTAGATGCCGTCGCGCCCGCCGGTCTCGAAAGAGAAGCGGAGGGGGTGAATGTCCACCGGCTCGTCCTTCGAGAGCGCCGCATCCGAGACCCGGATGCAGGCGAAGACGTAGCCTTTCTCCCTGTAGAAGCCCAGCACGTCCTCCGCATCGGGCAGCTCCTGGAAGCCGTTGTCCGCCAGCCATTCGTTCAGGGCCCCCGGCTCGGTCTCTCGCACCACCGCGGTGTCGAAGCTGCCCACCACCTTGCGGGCCAGCACCTCGACGCCAGGCGCCGTCCCCTCAGCGGCCCGGTCTTCTCCCGTCTCCTGGGCTGACTTGCGCCGGGGAGCCCGGGCCTGGACGAAGCGGTGGAGCTCGGGGAACAACGCGGGGTCCTCCCTGGCGATCGCCGGTGGGTTGGGGAACGGGATCACCCAGGCGAACTGCGAGGCCTCCCCCTGCACCCGAACCTTGAGGATCAGGTCCTCCGAGGCCCCTCCCGTCTCGTCCGAGGAGTGGAAGATGAGGATGGCCTCCTGGGCCGTCTCTTCCAGCGAGCCCTCGTAGTCGCGGGGCGGCACCACCTTGCCGTCCGCCCCGAGCCGGCCCGAGGCCAGGCTCATGCAAGCCGCCAGGCCCAGGGCCGTGGCCAAGCGGGGGATGGACATCAGGTCGCTCCCTTGCCCTGCGGCTTGGCCTCGGGCGGCGGCTGCTTCTGGGCTTGCGGGCGGGGCTGCTTGGGGGCTCGGCGCCGCCGCTCGGCCCGGTCGGCCCACCAGCGCTTGAGATAGAAGAGCAGGGCGCCGAGGGGGAAGCCGAGGTTGAGCACCCACGGGGAGTGGGGCCCCACCTTCATGGCGGTGATCCAGGGGAGCTGGACGGAGGCGTAGTCGTAGCCGCAGTCGCCGGTGGTCCAGTTGATGCTCATCCGTCCCACCCCCAGGAGGATGACGATCACCCACAGCAGCTTCAGGCGGTTGCGGGTGAACAGGCAGACGACGAGGACGTAGAGCCCGAAGACGGTGATGAGCACGCCAGCCGCCAGGGCCACGTAGTGGACCACCTCGAGGTCGGCGAAGGTGAAGGGCTGGGCCGCCAGCGGCTGGTCGAGCGGGTCCACGTGGATGTGCGAGATCCAGTGCTGGCCAGCCTCCGTCTCCACCACCAGGCCGACCAGCACCCAGGCGTCGCTGAACTCGAGCTGGTAGGTGAGGTAGGCCTGCTTGACGTCACCGACGAACAAGACCTGGGAGCCGACGGTCTGGACGGCCAGCGGGGCCTCGCCCTTCGCCAGGGCCTGGGCCAGCGGCTCCAGGTTGGCGGCGCTGGAGTCGGAGGGCTTGAGCTCGAGGTTGAAGCGCTTGTTGGCCTGCTCGAAGCCCTCCGTGCACCAGGTGTGCAGGAAGGTGCGGGCGTAGGTGTCGGCGTCCTGGGGGACGAGGCTCTTGAGGCGCTTGCGCGCCGAGGAGCATCCGCCGACCAGCAGGGCACAGGTGGCCAGAGCCAGCAGGGCGTGTCTGCGCTGCATCATCCGTCGGTCCTCGCTTGGTGGCTGAGGGGCCGCCGTGCCGCCCGGCGCGGACGTTCCCTCCTGCGTGCATCCAGCATACCGGGGCGGTGCCGCGGGGTCAAGGCGTCGGCGGCCGGGGCTCAGCGGGCCTGGAGGGCGAGGAGGGTGATGTCGTCGTGCTGCTCGGCCTCGGCGACGAAGTGGCGGAGGTCGGCCCGCAGGGAGCTGACCAGCGGCTCGCGGCCGGCCAGGGCCCGCTCGGCGGCCGCGGCCATGCGCTCCAGCCCGTACATCTGGTGCTCCGCGTTCATGGCTTCTCGCACGCCGTCGGTGTAGAACACCAGGGCCTCGGCGGGGTCGAGCCGGAGGGTCTGCTGGGCGAGGAAGCTCTCCACCTGGCCGAAGGCGCCCAGGGCCACGCCCCCGCGGGGCAGCAGCTCGCTGTGATGGTCGCGCACCCGCAGGGGCGGCTCGTGCCCCGCGTTGGCGTAGCGGAGAGTGCGGGTGCCGTCCTCCCATACGCCGTAGAACATGGAGACGAAGCAGTCGCGGGTGGTCTGGTCGAAGAGGGCCTGGTTGAGGCGCAGGAGCACATCGCGGGGCGAGGGCGCCTCGCGGGCCGCGGCGCGCAGCAGCGTGTGGGCCATGACCATCACCAGGGCCGCGGGCACGCCCTTGCCCGCCACGTCGGCCACGGCCAGCCCCCATCGGCCTTCGCCGAGCGGAATGACGTCGAAGAAGTCGCCCCCCACCTCTCGCGCCGGCAGCATCACCCCGTCGAAGAACGAGTGGGCGGCCTGGGGAAACGCCTGGGGCAGGAGCTCCGACTGTATGCGTCGGGCGATGGCGAACTCCCGGTCCGACAGCTCCCGCTCGAAGCTGAGCTGCGAGCGCAGGTGGTGCAGGCTCTCCACTTGCTCGCTCGACCGCCGCAGCGAGAGCCGGCTCACCGCGTCCAGCAGCGCCGCGCTCTCCAGCAGCAGCGACGTGTGCGTGGCGAAGCTGAACAGCACGCTCAGGTCGCGACTGGTGAACGCCCGCTCGGAGGCGGTGAACGCCCCGATGAGTCCCGTCACCCGCTCCCCCCGCTTGAAGGGTGCCGCGATCATGGCCCGCAGGCCCTGCTCCGCCAGGGCCGCGTAGCGGGGGTAGTGGCGGAGGTCGTTCACCAGCACGCTCTTGCCCTCCTCGATCACGCGGGCCCTTACCTCGGGCGCCACCTCGATGCTCGTCGCCCCGCTGGCGAAGGTCGTGGTGTCCAGAATCTCGGGCTGGGGCAGGAGCTCGATCACCGTGGCGTCCACGGCCAGAATGCGGTACAGGGCCTCGGACATCTGTCGCAGCAGGGTGCGAAGCTGCACCTTGTTGAGGAACGACGCAGAGACCTCGTTGATGGTCTCCAGCACCCGGGCCTCCAGCTCCTGGTCGCCCACGCGCAGCTCCAGCCGCTGGAGCGAGCGGTCGAGCGCGGAGGCGCGCCGGCGCAGGCGGCGCAGCCCCACGACGTGGGCCACCAGCAGTCCGACGAACGCCGCGTTCACGGTCCCCACGGCCACCCACCAGGCGGCCCCGGGCCGCGGCGGCCGCAGGAGCCACAGGGCGTTGAAGCCCACGGCAAGAGCCGCGACGGCCCAGAGGAATCGCAGCGTGCGTCGCGCCATGGCTCTCTTGCTCTCAGGGGGCGGTCGCGGAGGGAGCCTTGCCCGCCGCGTACTTCACCAGCCGCAGCCGATTGCCCTGGCCGGGAAGGTAGGTGTGCGACACGTGGTCCATGAACTGGCGCAGGATCAGGATGCCCAGCCCCGGCCGGCTGGGGGCCGCCCAGTAGGCCTCCAGGTCGGGCGCGGGATGCTCCAGGGGCGAGAAGGGCGCCGGGGAACGATCGGCGATGGTCACCGTGAGACGGGTCGCCTCCACCTCCACGGCTACCTCCAGGATGCCCCGCCGCTGGCCCCGGTAGCCGTGCTGGACCACGTTCACGCAGGCCTCGTCCACGGCCATCACCGTCTTCGCCACCTCGGGCATGGCCAGGCCCAGCCGGCGGGCGGCGGAGGCCACCAGCTCGCGCACCGCGGCCAGGTAGCCGGTGTCGGCGGGCAGGCGCAGGGCGCACTGGTCGGCCCGTCCCCGGGCGCCGCGGCTGGCTCGGGTAGGGCTCATGGGGCGCTCGCTCCTCCCTGGGGCGGGGGCTGGGCGGGCGGCTGGAAGCTGGCCGCCGCGGCTTCCACCGAGGGGTAGCTGCGAATTACCTTGGAGAAGCCCAGGATGTCGAAAATCTCCGCGATGGCCGGCGGCATGGCGGCCACCTTCAGCTCCCCGCCCTTCGGCTCCACAGCGCGGTAGGCGTCGATGAGCACGCCGAGGCCGGCGCTGCTGATGTAGTCCAGCTGGCCGCAGTCGACCACCAGGCGCACCTGCCCCTGGTCGATGGCCTGGCGGAGGGCCTCCTCGAAGCGGGGGGCCGTGTGGGCGTCGAGGTAGCCCTGGATGCGGAACGCCGCGACCTCGCCGGGCGCCGCGGCCACGTCGTGGCGGGTGACCTCGAAGGCCTTGAGCATCGGGGCTTCCTAATCGCTGTGCGAATCCGCGCCCGGCCCATCGGGGGGGCGCAGGAGGCGAGCCACGGCCTGGGCCACCTCGGTGGGGCTCGCCTCGCCCTGTTCCAGGACCGTCTTGGCCTGGGCCTCGAGCCGCTCCCGCTCGCCACGGGCCAGGCCCCGGCCCACGTAGACCACGGTGGGCGCCTGTGCCCAGGGCCCGGTCCGCAGGGTCCCCTGGGCGGTCAGCTCGCCCTCGCCCTCCGCGGCGGGGTCGACCACCAGGGCGTCGAAGGCGGTGTCGGCGTACCGCAGGGCCTGGCGGCAGGTGGCGCAAGCCACCACGCGGAGGCCGCCCCGCCGGAGGGCCTGGCGCAGGCGGTTGCGGAGGCTGTCGTCGCCCGCGATCACCAGGGCGCTGCCCGTCGCCTCGGGCCGCAGGAGGTCCAGAGCATTGAGCAGGGGGTCGGGGCCCAGGGGCCGGGGCAGCCAGTCGGCCGCGGCCACGGCCTCGGCCACCTCGCCGCCGCCCAGCGCCGAGGAGACCAGCAGGGGCACGTCCGTGGTCCTGGGGTCGGCCCGGAGTTCGTCGGTGAACGCCCACACCTCGTGGCCGGGGGCCAGGACGTTCACCAGGATGGCGAAGGGCAGGAGGTCGCGGGCCCGCTGGAAGGCTCCCTCGGCGCCGAAGGCGGAGGCCACGCGATAGCCGTGGGGCTCACACCAGCGGCGCATGTCGAGCACCTCCTGGGGCTGGTAGCCCACGGCCAGGACGATGGGGCCGGAGCGGTCAGCGGGGTCCGGCTCCCCGGCCAGGGCCTGCTCGGCCAGCCGCTGGCGCTGCTCCTGGAAGCGCGGCAGGTCGGCAGGGATGGTGACCGTGAAGGTGGAGCCCTCGTCGAGCTCGCTGCGCACCGTCACCTGGCCGCCCAGGAGCGAGGTGAGCTTCTTGACCAGGGCGAGGCCCAGGCCGGCGCCTCCGTGGGCACGAGTGCTGGAGCCGTCCACCTGGCGGAACTGCTCGAAGATGTGAGGCAGGGCTTCCGTGGGCAGGCCCACGCCCGTGTCGGCCACCGAGATAGCCACGCGGGGCAGCCGCCCGTCGGGCGCCGGCCGGGCGGCGACGCGGATGGTGCCCCGCTGGGTGAACTTGGCGGCGTTGCGGAGCAGGCTCAGGAGCACCTGGCCCAGTCGCTCGCGGTCCGTATTCAGCTCCCGGGACTCCTCCGCGACGTCCACTTGCAGCTCGATGGGCTTCTCGGTGAGCAGGGGGCGCACCTGGTCCAGGCACTCCTCGATGAGGGGTCGCAGGGGGAAGACGCCGATGCTCAGCCGCACGTCGCGGCTGTCCAGGTGGGCCATATCGAGGATGTCGTTGATCGCCGCGTGGAGGGTGCGGGCGTTGGCCAGCACGCGGTTCAGGAAGCGCTCGCCCTTCTCGGACAGCGGGCCGGCGCCGCCTCGCAGGAGCAGCGAGGTGAACCCGATGATGGAGGTCATGGGGGTCTTGAGCTCGTGGGAGACGTTGGCCAGGAACTCCCTTTTCAGGCGGTTGAGCTGGCGGAGGCGCTCGTTGGCGTGCTGGAGCTGGAGGGAGCGGCGGGTGAGCGCCCGGTCGTTCTCCCACCCTTCCACTGCCTTCACCAGCACGTTGTAAGCCGTGGCGTAGGACTGCGAGACCTGGCGAGATATGGCATCGCCCACGCTCTCCTGGATGCGCAGGATGGCCTCCGTGTGCACCCGGGCCAGCTCGGGCAGGGGGTGGCGCTGCACCTCGCGGCGCAGCGGCTCCGGGTCCACGCCCATCTGCCGGGCCAGGCGGTCCAGTTGCTCCAGGTCGATGGGGGAGGGCAGAGCGATGCACAGGCCGAGCAGGGGATAGCTCACGCCCCGGAACCGCAGGAGCACGGGGGCCGCGGCGAGGCGGTAGCCGCCGGGGCACAGGGTGTCGTTCAGCGACCGCCCCAGCATGGCGTCGCGGGCACAGTGCCACGCCGCCAGCTCGCACTCCTCGGTGGCGTGGCCGAAGCCGGGCCGGCCGGAGAGGGCCTGTTCCACCGGGCATACCCCCCGCAGGCAGCCGTCGCGTCCGCCGGACAGCACGCATCTGGGCTCGGCGGCGTAGGGGTAGCAGGCGAAGGCGGTGTCGCCCAGGCGGGAGAGGGCGGCCTGGAGGTCGTGGATGAGCTCCATGTCCAGCAGCGCCTCGTAGCTCACGCGGCTGGGGGGCAGGAGGCGTCCGTCGGCCAGGAGCTCGGGGCTCAGCTCGAAGGCCCGGAAGGAGTCGAGCACGCGCTCGCGGATGGGCGCGGCGCGGGCGTTGTAGGTCTTGAGGCCCAGGAGGACGTTGATGCGGGCCATCATCTCGTCGCTGTTGCCCAGCGCCGCGTAGTCATCTACGTCGGGATGTCCGGGGGGGATGGCGTCCAGCCGCTCGCGAAGCACGAGGGTGGCGATGCGGGGGTTGAGCTCCTTCACCCGCCGGCACAGCTCCAGGTGGGAGCGACCCTCGGGATTCTCCGGCACGGCCACCAGGTCGGGCCGCGCCGCAAGCACGCGGTTCACCGCGTCCTCGGTGCCACGGGCCTCGAGGATGTGCGATTGGATGCTGCCCCGACGGTCCTGGAGGGCATCGAGCCGGTCGCGGGCGGCGTCGCCGATGACCACCACGAACGACGGGGATCGCGGCAACTCGTTGGGCATGCGATCGGCCCCCGTGTGCTCACCCTGCGCAGATTATATCATCCCCTGCGGAGGGAGACAACCCCTCGCACCGGGCAGTC
>JBKHIY010000026.1:0-49025 GCA_046538415.1 Candidatus Brocadiia bacterium
CGATGCTGGATGCTGGATGCTCGATGCTGGATGCTGGATGCTGGATGCTGGATGCACCGGCGCCGCCGCGCGAGCGGGCAGGGAGGGGCCGGGGGCTTGACACGCGGGCGGGCCGGGCGTAGGCTCGCAGCGGGCCGCACTGACGCTGAGAGACCCCGCCGCGCGAGCCGGTGGGAGGGGGGCGCGGCACGATCCCGGGAGACGGCGATGAAAGCGATCGTCTATGGCGGGCCGGGGGCGTTCGAGCTGCGCGAGGTGGCGGAGCCGCAGCTCGAGCCCGGCGGCCTGGTGGCCGCGGTCGAGTGCTGTGGCATCTGTGGGACCGACTACAAGCTCTATCACACGGAGAACCCGAGGTTCCCGCCCGGCTCGGTGCTGGGCCACGAGTTCGTGGCCCGGGTCGAGGAGTCGGACGCCGAGGGCTTCGCCCCCGGCGACCGCGTGACGATGGCCACGACCGTGGCCTGCGGGCGCTGCTGGCTGTGTCGGCGGGGGCTGGGGAACCTGTGTCCGCAGGCCAGGTGCGTGGGCTCGGCCTACCCGGGGGCGTTCGCCGAGCGCATCGCCATCGCCGCCCACGCGGTGGCGATGGGCAACGTGGTCAAGGTGCCCGAGGGCCTGGGCAGCGAGGCCGCGGCGCTCACCGAGCCCCTGAGCTGCGTGGTCAACGCCCAGCAGGTGGCCCGCGTGGGGCCGGGGCACTGCGTGGTGGTCGTGGGCGCCGGGCCGCTGGGCTGCATGCACGCCCAGGTCGCCCGGGCGCGGTGCGCCCGGCGGGTGATCGCCGTCCAGCGCTCGCGGCCCCGCTGCGAGCTGGTGCGGGCCTTCGGCGTGGACGCGGTGGTGTGCTCGCTGGACGAGGACGTGCCCCGGCGGGTGGGCGAGCTGACGGAGGGCCGGGGGGCCGAGCGGGTGGTGGTGTGCGCTCCCGACCGGGCGGCCCAGGAGCAATCGGTCGAGCTGGCCGCGAAGGGCGGGGTGGTGAGCCTGTTCGCCAGCCTGCCCCGGGGCGACTCGGCGATCACGGTGGACAGCCGGACGGTGCATTACGGCGAGATCGCGGTGGTGGGCTGCTCGGACTCGCGGCCCGAGCACGCCGTCGAGGCCCTCCGCCTGCTGGGGGCGGGCGCGGTGGAGGCCTCGAAGCTGATCACCGACGAGGTGCCGCTGGAGCGGGTGGTCGAGGGCATCGAGCGGATGGAGCGGAAGACGGGGCTGAAGGTCCTGGTGCGGGTGTCCTGAGCGGGCGCTTTTCCTGTGCCGATCCGTCTTGATTCGGTACCGGCTATTCGGTAGCATCCGGGTATGGGATAGTTCGACGGTCGAAATATCTCTGCCGCGGGGGAGCTCGTAGCGAAGGGGAATCCTTGAAAAAAACCGCCATCTTGCTGCTCGGGCTGTGGGCCTGGGCGGGTGCCCGCGGGGGCATGCCGCCCATTCCCGTGGAGGTGTCGCCCGCGGTGCGGGGGCCGGTGGAGACGGTGCTGCCCACGGTGGGCACGGTGCAGCCGCTGCGGGAGGTCCAGGTGGGCTCGAAGATCGCCGAGCGGGTGGCGAAGCTCCTCGTGGAGGAGGGCGACCCCGTGCGGGGTCCCGAGGAGGGCCGGCCGGGCCAGGTGATCTGCCAGCTCGACGTGACCAACACCAAGCTCCAGATCCAGGAGGCGAAGGCCCGCCTGGCCGAGGCTCGGGCCACCCTGGCCAAGCTGCGGGCCGGCCTGCGGGCCAACGAGATCCGCCAGGCCGAGGCCGAGGTGGAGGAGCAGCAGGCCCGCGCCAAGAAGCTCGAGCAGGACGCCCGGCGGGCCGAGAAGCTCTTCGCCAAGGGCGTGATCTCCGACTCCGAGCGCGATGCCGCGGTGGCCGAGCACCAGACCGCCCTGGCGCGCCTCCATCGCTACCAGGCGGCTCTCGCCCTGGCCCGCGAGGGCACCCGCGCCGAGGAAATCGCCGAGGCCCAGGCGGCGCTGGACCTCCGCCAGGCCGAGCTGGCCCTGGCCGAGCAGCGCCTCGAGGACGCCACCATCCGCTCCCCCGTGACCGGCTTCGTGGTGAGCAAGCACGTGGAGGAGGGCGAATGGACCCAGGTGGGGGCCACGGTGGTGGAGGTGATCGACACCTCCACCCTCCGCGTCCACACCCACGTGACCGAGAAGGTGGTGCGCAAGGTCTCCCCCGGCCAGGAGGTGGTGCTCACCCTCGACGCCCTGCCCGGCCAGCGGTTCCGGGGCATCGTCCACCGCGTGATCCCGCGGGCCGACGTGACCTCGCGGAGCTTCCCCGTGCAGATCGACGTGGTGGAGCCCCGGGGCGTGGTGCGGCCCGGGATGTTCGCCCGCGTGGGCTTCGTGCTCGATGAGCGGGCGGACGTGCTCCAGGTGCCCGAGGACGCCCTGGTGCATCGCGGCGACATGGTGATGGTCTACAAGGTCGTGCCCCCGGCCTCGTCGCGGGGCGAGGGCCGTGGAGGCCCCGGGGGCGGCATGCCTCCGCCGGCGGGGCCGGTGATGCAGGCCTCGCGGGCCGTGGTGCGCGCCGGGGCCCGGCAGGGCGGGATGGTCGAGGTGCGCGAGGTGGTGGCCGGCTCGCTGGAGGCCGGCGACCTGGTGGTGGTGACGGGCAACGAGAACCTGCGCGGCGAGACCATGACGGTGGCGGTGATCCGCGGCCTGCCGAGGGAGGCCGAGGGACGGGCGCCCTCCGGAGGGCGAGGGAGCGAATGAACCTCTCCGACTTCTCCGTCCAGCGCCCGGTCACCGTGTGGGTGGGCGTCATCCTGGTGGTCCTCTTCGGCGCCCTGGCCCTCCTCACCCTGCCCGTCCAGATGCGCCCCACGGTGGACCGCCCCGAGATCACGGTGACCACGCCCTACCCCGGGGCCGCGCCCCCCGAGGTGGAGCAGCAGGTGACCAACAAGCTGGAGGAGCAGCTCGCCTCCGTCGAAGACCTCAAGCGCATCACCTCCGTCTCCAGGGAAAACGAGTCCGAAATCCGCCTGGAGTTCGACTGGGGGGTGGACAAGAACATCGCGCAGCTGAACACCCAGAAGCGGCTGAACCTGGTGGAAGACCTGCCCGACGACGCCGAGGAGTCGATCATCAAGGCCATCGCCTCCGACGAGGCGCACCCCGTGATGTGGGTCTTCGCCCGGCGAAAGAGCGAGGCCCAGCAGCCCCTCGACCCCTTCCGCGTCTACCGCTACTGCGACGAGTACGTCAAGCCCCGCCTCGAGCGGGTCAGCGGGGTGGGCGGGGTGTTCCTCTTCGGGGGGCCGGAGCGCGAGATCCGCGTGGTCGTCGACCACCCTCGGATGAGCGCCTTCGGCCTCACCGTGGGCCAGGTGGCCGAGGTGCTGCGGCGGGAAAACCTCAACGTCCGCGGCGGGCCCCTGGAGCGGGGCAAGCGCCGCGAGACGGCCCGCACGGTGGGCCAGTTCCAGTCGCTCGACGACATTGCCAGCGTGATCGTGGCCTACCGCAACGGGCGGCCCATCTACGTCAGCGACTTCGCCAGCGTCGAGGACTCCTACAAGGAGCAACTGGCCGAGGTGCGCCACGACGGCCAGCAGACGGTGGTCTTCGGCATTCTTCGCAAGACGGGCACCAACACCCTGAGGGTGATCGACAACGTGGAGCGGCAGATCGAGCGGGTGAACGCCGAGCTGCTGGCCAACCAGGACTTCGAGCTGGAAGTGGCCCACAAGGAGTCGACCTACATCCGCCAGGCCATCCGCAACGTGGAGCAGAACCTGGGGATCGGCGCCGTGCTGGCCACCGCCGTGCTCCTGCTCTTCCTGCGCAGCTTCCGCTCCACCCTGATCATCGCCCTGGCCATCCCCATCTCCCTCATCGCCACCTTCATCTTCATCGGCGCACTGGGGCGGACGGTGAACATCGTGTCCCTGGCCGGCCTGGGCTTCGCCGTGGGGATGGTGGTGGACAGCGCCATCGTGGTGCTGGAGAACACCTTCCGCCACATGGAGGAGGGCGAGGTGGGCGAGAGGGCGGCCCGCAACGCGGCCCGCGAGGTGTGGGGCGCCGTGCTCGCCTCCACCCTCACCACCATGGCCGTCTTCCTGCCCATCGTGTTCCTCCAGGTGGAGGCGGGGCAGCTGTTCAAGGACATCGCTATCGCCCTGGCCTGTGCCGTGGGGATGAGCCTCCTGGTGTCGCTCAGCGTGATCCCCATGCTCTCGTCCCGATGGCTGCGGGTGGACCCGGAGAAGGAGCGGAGCCGCCGGCGGCGCGCCTGGCGCCGGGCCCTCTACATCGTGGCCTTCGGCTGGCTGGGGCGGGCGGTCTACACGGCCTTCGAGCGGCTCACCGGCTGGCTGCTGCGGGGCACGGTGCGCAAGGTCGCGGCGATCGCTCTGATCGCCGGGCCCTGCGTGCTCGTCTTCCTCCGCCTGACCCCCGACCTGAACTACCTGCCCCAGGGCAGCCGCAACTTCGTGTTCGGATTCGTCTTCCTCCCGCCAGGCACCAACCTGGAGAAGGCGAAGCGGGTGACCGCGGACGTGGAGGCCAAGGTGCGGGCCATGCCCGAGGTGGAGAGCCATTTCTCCGTCACCCTGGTGGGCGGGGTGCGCGACAGCTCGTTCCTGGGCTGCGAGCTCAAGGAGGGCTACGTAGACGAGCTGGACGCCTTCGTGGCAAAGCTTCGGGGGATCATCGCCACCTCGGTGCCCGGGCTGCGCTTTCCCCCCGGGGTGGTGCTGTTCAAGATGTCGGTCTTCCGCGAAGCCATGTTCGGCAAGGGCCTGGAGGTGAACATCCGGGGGCCGGACCTGGACCGCCTGGCGGCCTATGCCGCCCGGTGCGAGGAGCAGATCGGCGCCATACCGGGGGTCGTGGTGCCCATCCAGAACACCCTCGATATCGGCAACCCCGAGCGCCGGATCGTGCCCGACCGCGAGCGGGCCGCCGACCTGGGCTTCAACGTCCGCGACGTGGCCGACGTGATCCAGACCCTGGTGGGCGGGAAAATCGCCGACACCTACAAGGAAGGCGGCGAGGAATACGACATCACCCTCATCGGGGCCGACCGCGATATCCGAACCGAGGAAGACCTGGAAAACGTCATCCTCGAAGCCCCCGACGGCACCCGCGTGACCCTCCGCGACCTGGCCCGCGTCGTCTTCGCCGTGGGGCCCACGAAGCTGGAGCACATCGACGAGGTCCGCTCCGTGACCCTCAAGGTCCAGGTGGAGCCCGACAGCCCGCTCCAGAGGGTGGTCAACGCCATCGAGCGGGAGGTGGCGGGGCCGCTTCGCCAGGAGATGCCCTCGGGCTACTCCGTGTCGCTCTACGGCGCCGCCGACCGCCTGAAGGAGGCCCTGGATGCTCTCCGGCCCTCCGTGGTGCTGGCCGTGCTGATCACCTACCTGCTGATGGCCTCGCTGTTCCAGTCCTTCGTCTATCCCTTCGTCATCATCCTCACCGTGCCCCTCTCCTGGGCCGGTGCCCTGGTGGGCCTGCGGCTGATGGAGGGGCTCCACTATGCGGGGGTGGTGCCCGGGCTCCCGGAGTTCAACGTCATCACCCTCATCGGCTTCGTGATCCTCACCGGGGTGGTGGTCAACAACGCCATCCTCATCGTCCACCAGGCCCTCAACCTGCGGCGGGAGGGTGCCCCGCAGGCGGCGGCCATCCACGAGGCGGTGCGCCAGCGCATCCGGCCCATCTTCATGAGCACCACCACCAGCGTGCTGGGGATGATGCCGCTGGCCGTGGGCGGGGGCTCGGGCACCGAGCTCTACACCGGCCTGGGGTCCGTGGTGGTGGGCGGCCTGTTCTTCTCCTCCCTGTTCACCGTGCTGCTGGTGCCCTCGGCGTTCGCCCTGTTCCTCGACCTCCGCCGCGGCCTGCGCCGCCTGCTGCGCCTCTCGCCGGCCGCCGACGACGCCATCCCCATCGTCGAGGAAAGCCCCGCCGACGAGTCGCCTCGGCCTTCCCGCGACGCCCGGGCTTGACACGCCGGGCGCCCCCGCCTAGACTCGCCGCGCCGCCTCGGGCGAAGGGTCCCGGGCGCCCACGAGAAGGAGAGTGCTATGCCTTTGCCACGCCTGAGCCTGGGGCTCGCCGCCGCCCTGGCCTGCGGCCTCGCGGCGGGCCAGGACGCCGAGGAGCTCGAGCTCGACCACCAGATGGCCACCGACTTCGAGACCCCCCACACGAAGTGGGCCAGGCCCTACGCGGGCGGGACGCTGCGCGTGCTGCTCCTGTGCAACGGCCGCGGCACGGTGCCCCGCGAGGGGGTGGAGCTCAAGCAGCGGTTCGACCTCCAGGTCGACGCCGTCTTCTGGCGGCGGGTGGTGGACACCACGAAGGAGGGCTGGCACGGCGGGGAGCTGGGCCTTCGGCGGATGCTTCGCCTCGCCGCGAAGCCCTACGACTGCTATCTGTTCCTGGGCATTCGCCCCACCCAGCTCACCCACGAGATGCAGTACAAAGTCCTCAAGCCCGTCACCGAGGGCGCGGGCATCGTGCTCGTGGGCGTGAACGACGAGCGGGTGCTCAAGCCGGAGCATCGGCTGGACGAGCCGCCGCCCTTCGCCCGCCAGATCGGCGTGCCCCACCTCTACAAGGTGAAGGGGGGCCGCGGCGTGCGGCTGCCCGCGCGACCCAATATCCCCTACGACGTGGGCTGGCAGACGGCCTACGAGAGCTGGCAGGAGCGGCTCGGGCGGGCCGTCCTGTGGGCCGCGGGCAAGGCGCCGCAGGTCGAGATTCAGCCCCGCCTCGGCCTCGCCGAGTTCCCGCGAGGGGAGCTGCCCCGGAAGGCCATCGGCTTCGCCTGGCGGAATCCGCAGCGCACCGAGCTGACCTTCCAGTGCCGCCTGAGACGGCGCGACGGGGCTATCGTGCCCCTCGAGGGGGCCAGGAGCTCCGAGGCCGAGGGCGAGATCCTCCGAGACCTGCCCGCCCTCCGAGCCGACGACTACCACCTCGACGTCATCGCCCGCAGCCGCAGGGGCATCGAGGGCTGGGCCACGCAGCCGTTCGCCATCGCCAGCGAGAAGGGCGTGGGGGCCGTCGAGCTCGAGCGCGACTGGGCCGAGGTGGGCGAGACCCTCCGGGGCTCCGTGGCGCCCCAGCCCCCGCTGGGCGAGGAGGAGTGGCTGGCGGTGCGCCTGCGCGACCGGCGGGACCGCATCCTGGCCGAGAAGCGCCTGACGAAAGCCGAGGCGTTCGCCTTCCCCGTCGAGGCCTGGATGCCCATGCTCCTGCGGGTCGAGGCCGCTCGTTGCGACGGCCGCGGCGAGGTGGCCAGCGCCCACGCCTTCTTCAACGTCGTCAAGCGCCACCGCGGGCAGTTCAACTTCCTCATCTGGGACGTGCCCCGCGGCCCCCTGGCCCCCTACGCCGAGGAGAGCCTGGCCCGCCTGGGCACCACCCTCCAGCTCGCCCACGGCGTGCCCCCCCGCGTGGTGGCCGCCTACGACATCGCCTGGGTGCCCTACACCACACGCATCCTGGAGAAGCACGACGAGGGCGGGGTGATGAAGCCCTTCTGCTGGAACGACGAGGCGAAGGTCGCCGCACACGTCCAGGCCCTCGCCGAGAAGCACCGAGGAGCCCGCCAGCACGGGGTCTTCGTCTACTCCCTGGGCGACGAGAACGACGTGCGCGGCTCCTGCGCCAGCCCCCACTGCCTGGCCGCCTACCGCCGCTACCTCGAGGAGGCCTACGGCACCATCGAGGCCCTCAACGCCTCCTGGGGCAGCGCCTACGAGAGCTTCGATGCCGTCGAGCTGCTGGAGCCCGGCGACAACCAGGCCGCCGAGGCACGCCGCCAGGGCAACTTCCCCCGGTGGTACGACCGCCAGGCCTTCCGCTCGGCCAACTACGTGCAGCTCTGCAAGGCCTTCGCCGCCGCCTACCGGGCCATGGACCCCCGGGCGCTCACCGGGTTCGAGGGCGCGGGCCGGTTCGCGCGGGGCGACGACATCGATCTGTTCGTCCGCGAGCTGGGCTTCTGGTCGCCCTACCCGGGCACGGCGGACGAGGTGCTGCGCTCCATCGCCCCGCGCGACTTCCCCCGGGCCAACTGGATGGGCTATCGCAAGGACGCCACGTCGCTGCTGGCCAAGTACTGGCGGATGGTGCTCCACGGCTGCGACAGCGTGTGGTGGTGGCGGTGGGACGGCATCGGGCGGTTCCACGGCTTCCTCGCGCCCCACCTCGGCCCCTGGCCGGCGACCCGGGAGCTGGCCGAGGACACGCAAATCCTGCGCGACGGCCTGGGCACCCTGCTCCTGCGCTCCGAGATGCTCGACGACGGCATCGCCATGGTCTTCTCCCATCCCTCGCTCTACGCCGGCCAGCTCGAGGGCAGCTACGGCGGCGTGGAGGGCAACCACGTGGCCTGGCATCGGGCCGTCGAAGACCTGGGCCTGAGCTTCCGCTACGTCACCGACCGGATGCTCCGCCTCGGGGAGTTCGATCCCCGGGGCGCCAAGGTGCTCATCCTCTCCCGCTGCGAGGCCATCGGGCCGAAGGCGGCAGGGGCGATCCGCGACTTCGTCCTGGGCGGGGGCTACCTGGTGGCCGACGTGCGGCCCGGCATCTACGACGGCCGCTGCAAGCCCCGGCCCCGCGGCTGCCTCGACGACCTCTTCGGTGTCCGCCGCACCGGCCGCCCCAAGGCCCGCGAAGGCCCCGCCTCCATCGAGATGGAAGGGCTGAGGGTGGACCTGGGCACCGTGCCCTGCGACCCCGCCGTCGAGGCGGTCGACGGCCAGGCCTTCGGCCGGTGCGGCGACGTGCCCCTGATGATCGCCAACGACGCCGGGGCCGGCGGCACGCTGCTGCTCAACTTCCCCATGACCGCCTACCCCCGCCTGGACGTCGAGGGCACGCCTGAGGAGGCCGCGGCCCTCTTCCTCCGCCTCGCCGCCAGCGCCGGCATCCGACCCCCCGTGGCCGTCCGCAGCGACGGGCGGCGCACGCGGAACCTCCAGACCGTGCGCTGGCGCAACGACGGGCTCGAGCTCGTCGCCCTCTTCCGCCACCGCGGCGAGGACGAGCAGGCGAGGGTCGAGCTGGACCAGTTCCGCCGGGTCTACGACCTGCGCCGCAAGAGGGACCTGGGCCTGGTCAAGAGCTTCGCATGCGGCATCGTGGGCTCGCGTCCCACCTGGCTGCTCCTGGCCCCCAGGGGGATTCGTGGGGTGAAGGCGTCGCTGGACCGCGGGGAGGTGGTCGCCGGCCAGCGCCCCGTGCTTCGGCTCCAGGTGCCCGGGGCGGCGGGCCTCCACGCCGTGCGCATCCGCGCCACCACCCCCGACGGCGAGCCCGCCGAGTGGCTCGACCAGGTGGTGATCGTGGGAGCCGAGCCGCGGAAGGTGACCCTGCCCATCGCCCTCAACGACCCGCCGGGACAGTGGATCGTCCGCGCCCTGGACGTCTACAGCGAGCGCGTGGTCTCGGTCGTCCTGCGGGTCAAGCCGCCGGGGGGCGGCGCCACGGCGGGAGAGGAGGTTCCCCGATGAGGCACGCCCTCGCTCTTGCCACCGTGCTGCTCGCCGCGACCGCCTGGGCCGCCGACGACTATACCATCAAGGTCTACCCGTGCCCCCGGCTGAAGTCGGCCCCCGAGATCGACGGGAAGCTGGGCGACGCCTGCTGGCAGGAAGCCCCCCTGGTCAGCGGCTTCACCTACTACAACAAGCCCGCCCTGCTCGAAGTCCAGACCTCTTTCCGGGTGGGCTACGACGCGCAGTGCCTCTACTTCGGCGTCCACTGCGACGAGCCCAACGCCGAGAAGCTCGTGCCCCGCCACGCGGGCCGGGACAGCGGCGGGGTGTTCCGGGGCGAGACCATCGAGGTGTTCCTCGACCCCCGGCACAGCCAGGAGGACTACTTCCAGCTCGCCGTCAACCTGGCCGGCTCGCTCTACGACGCCCACAAGCACGACGCGTATTGGAACGGGGCCGCCCGCCGGGCCACCCGGGTCGTCGAGGGCGGCTGGGAGCTGGAGCTGGCCGTGCCCTGGAGCGATCTGGGCGTCGAGCCCAGGCGGGGCATGGTGGTGGGCTTCAACGTCTGCCGCGACCGCTACGCCGGCGGCTCCCGCGAATGGAGCAACTGGGCCCAGACGGCGGCCAACTTCCACGACCCCATCCGCTTCGCCCACCTCGTGCTCGAGCCCACGGAGGAGGAGCTTGGGGAGCTGGCCGGGGAGTTCCGCAAGGGCGACCGTCGCGGTCCCATCATCGTCTACGCCCCCCACGGCTACGCCAGCAAGGCCTACCTGGCCATGGCCCGCGAGGCGCTGGCCGGCCTGGAGAAGCGGCTCGCCGCGCTCCAGGCCGAGGCGGAGAAGGAGCTGGCTGCCGGGGCGGGCCAGGAGCTGCGGCGCTGCCTGGAGGAGGCAAGGGAGCTGGTGCGACCCTTCCGCCGGCGGCTGGAGGACGCCGAGCCGCTCGATGCCGCCGAGTGGACCCGTCTGAGCGTCCAGATGAGCGACGTGGAGGCCCGCCTGGGAACGCTCATCTGGGAGGCCCGCCTGACCGCGCTGCTCAAGCAGCTCTGACTCGCGCGAAGACCCCAGGGGAAGACGCCGAAGGAGGGGAAGGACGCCTTGGCGACGACCGCGAACCAGATGGCTCGACGCGTGGCCGACCGAGGCGAGCAACAGGCGGCTGGCGGGAGTCGGCGCCGCCCTTCGCGTCTTTGCGTGAGGCCCCTCTACGTGATCCGCACGGGCACACCGCGGTCGTGGAGGTATCGCTTGATCTGGGGGATGGTGAGCTCGTTGTAGTGGAGCAGGGAGGCGAGGAGGGCGGCGCTGGCCTTGCCCCGGGTGAGGGCCTCGAGGATGTGGTCGCAGGAGCCGGCGCCGCCGGAGGCGATGACGGGGATGCTCACGGCGTCGGCTACGGCGCCGGTGAGCTCGATGTCGTAGCCCTCCTTGGTGCCGTCGGCGTCCATGCTGGTGAGCAGGATTTCGCCCGCCCCCCGGCTCTCCACCTCGATGGCCCAGCGGACGGCGTCGAGGCCCGTGGGGGTGCGGCCGGCGTCGATCATCACCTGCCAGTAGCCGCCCGAGCGCCTGGCGTCGATGGCCACCACGGTGCACTGGGAGCCGAAGCGGCGTGCGGATTGGCTCACCAGGCGGCGGGAGCGCACGGCGGCGGAGTTGGTGGCCACCTTGTCCGCGCCCGCGTTGAGCATCGTGCGGATGTCGTCCAGGGTGCGGATGCCGCCGCCCACGGTGTAGGGGATGGCCACCTGGTCGGCCACGCGTCGGACCATGTCGGCCACCGTGGCCCGGCTCTCCACGGTGGCGGTGATGTCGAGGAACACCAGCTCGTCGGCGCCCTGCTGGCTGTAGAGGGCGCCGGCCTCCACGGGGTCGCCGGCGTCGCGGAGGTTCAGGAAGTTGGTGCCCTTGACCACCCGCCCGTCCTTGACGTCCAGGCAGGGGATGATGCGCTTGGCCAGCATTGGCCCGCCTTTCTCACCCGCTTTCGCCGCCGGCGGCTCGGTCTCGCCGCGTGCGGTGTCCTCCGTGCGGCCTGTCCTCAACGTATCCACGAGGGATACGCCTGCGGAAGGCCGCGTGTGCGTCCTTGCCCGCGACGAGATCGAGCGCCCTGGACACGGCGTTCTGCGCGTGGGCTACGGAACCTCTATAGTGGGTTTCTACCTGTCGCAACGTCGCTTACGTGCTCCACGGCGACACCTGGTGAGAAAGGCCGGCTAGGCGGCTTCTCCTGCCAGGCGGGCGAAGTTGGCCAGCAGCCGCTCGCCCACCGCGGCGCTCTTCTCGGGGTGGAACTGGACGCCGAACATCCGCTCTCCGCCCACCACGGAGGCGAACGGGCCGCCGTAGTCCGTGGTGGCCACGACCGTCCCCCGGTCGTCGGGCTCGACGTGGTAGGAGTGGGCGAAGTAGAAGTGGCTGCCCGGCGCGATGCCCTCCAGGAGCGGCGATGGCGAGCCGGCGGGCTCCACCTGGTTCCAGCCCATGTGCGGCACGGTGAGGTCCTGGGGGAAGCGGACCACGCCGCCCGCGAAGAGGCCCAGGCCCTGGTGGCGGCCGTGCTCCTCGCTCCAGCCGAAGAGGAGTTGGAGGCCGAGGCAGATGCCCAGCAGGGGGCGTCCCTGGCGGGCGAGGCGGGGGAGCAGGGCGTCGAGCCCCGCGGCGCGAAGGTTGTCCATCCCCTCGCCGAAGGCCCCCACGCCGGGCAGGATGATGGCCTGTGCGTCGGCGATGCGGCTGGGCTGGCCGGCGATCTCGGCGGCCAGGCCGAGGCGGCGCAGGGCGCTGTGCACGCTGCGCAGGTTGCCCATCCCGTAGTCCACGATGGCGATCATGGGGCGCCTCCGCCGCCCGGCGGCGCCGAGCCGGGGTCGCTGGAGCCGTCGGACAAGGCGGCCTGGTGGCGCATGGCCTGGCCGGTGAAGCGGCGGCTGAGGTAGACCAGGAGGGCGACCATGGCCAGCCCCATGGCCACCGCGGCCAGGGGGTTGTCGGCCAGGCCGGTGAGGGGCCCGCGGGCGTGCGCGCCGATCACGGCCAGGCCCAGGCAGCCGATGGCCGAGCCCAGGAAGGTGAGCACCAGGGTGGTGATGCGGGCCACCCCCAGGATGCGGGCCACGATGGTGGCCACCACCGCGCCCGTGCCCTGGAAGGGCGCGGAGACGAAGAGCACGATGCCCAGCCACGTGGCCCGCCGCATCCAGGGGTTGGCCTGGAGCACATAGCGGCCCGCCTCGTGGGCCGCGGCCAGCCGCCGGCCGATGACCGGCAGGCGGTAGAGCAGGCTCACGTTGCCCATCATGATGAGGGCGGTGCCCACGTCCCCGAAAACGATCAGGCCCGCCAGGGCCCACATGCTCAGGGGCGCCTTGTCGGGCAGGCCCCAGAAGATCACCAGCTTGCCCAGCCCGGCGAAGCTCATGAACAGGGCGCCCAGCAGGAAGCCGGCGGTCTTGTAGCCCCCCGCCAGCGACGCCGCCAGCACCAGCAGCCCCAGAACCACGAACGGGCCCATGGTCATGGCCAGCCGCGTGGCGCGCGAGAGCTCCTGCCTCGGCCCCTCCTCGGCCGCCGCGGTGGCCGTCGTCTCCAGGCGGGTCTCCGGCCGGCCGCTGCTCTGCTGCTCGCCGCTCATCACGTCCCCGCGTGCCGAAGGGGGGTATCGCTCCTCGCCGCCGCGCCCTTAGTGTGGCCCGCCTGTCCCGGCCCCGCAGGGGCCAGTCGTGGCTTGCCAGGCGGGCTGCCTGTGACCGATAGACGCGGCCCGCGCGGAGAGGGAGAGAGGAACCGCAGCCGAACGCCTCGTCCCGCTGCGCCGCCCTGTAGTGCCATCGAGGGCCGCCGGGCCGCCTCGCCGCGGCCCGCCGCCCGTCCCATTCTAGCGGCTCCGCGGTGGCCGTCAAGGACGGCTCTCGCCGGGGCCGATGGGCAGACGGATGTTCACGTGGGTGCCCTTGCCCGGCTCGGAGCCGATGACGATGTGGCCCCCGTGGTCGTCGATGATCTTGGCGGCCACTGCCAGGCCCAGGCCGGTGCCGCCGGGCTTGGTGGTGAAGAAGGGATCGAAGACGTTCGCCAACTGGTCGGGCGGGATGCCGTGGCCGGTGTCGGAGACCCGGATCACCACGTGGTCGCCCTCCCGCGCGGTGGCCACGGTCACCGTGCCCCGGTCCTCGATGGAGTCGGCCGCGTTCTTCAGGACGTTGACCAGCACTTGCTCGATCTGGCCGGGGTCGACGTGCACCAGGGGGAGGTCGGGGCCGAGGTGCTTGTGGCAGGTGATGTGCTTGCCCTTGGCGTCGCCCCGGCACAGGTGGATGGACCGCAGGAGGATGGCATTGATGTCGGTCGGGGCCTTCTTGGGCGGGCCGGGTCGCACGAAGCCCATGACCCCGCCGAGCAGGCGCTCCAGGCGTTGGACCTCGTCGACGATGATGCGGGCGTCGCGCACGGCCTTCTCGTCGCACTGGGGGTTGCGGGCGATGCGGCGTGCGAACCCGCCCATGGTGGACAGGGGGTTTCGGATCTCGTGGGCCACCCGCGAGGTCAGCCGCCCCACGTCGGCCAGCCGCTCGGTGTTGACGAGCTGGCACTGCATGGCCCGCAGCCGCTCCACCTGTTGCTGGAGGGCCTGGTGGGTCTCCGCGGCCTGGACGGCCAGCCCCACCACGTTGGCGATGGCCTCGAGGGCTACCCGGTCGCCTTCGCCGAAGGCTCCCGGCTCCTGGCACGCGACGTCGACCACGGCCACCACTTCGCCGTCCCGAACCACGGGGGCGCACAGCTCCGAGGCGCAGCATGGGCCGTCGCGCGGGGGCCGCACGTAGCAGGGCTCGGAGCCCACGTCGTTGGCCATGACGCTGCGCTGCTCGCGGGCCGCCACGCCCACCAGTCCCGCCTCGAGGGGCTGGCTGTATGGCGGGTCGCGGTCCAGCTCTCGCGGGGGCGACTGGGCGACCAGCACGGCGCGGCCCTCGGCCCCGCGCACGGCGAACACCGCGGCCTCGAAGAAGGCGAAGTGGCGGACGATCGCCTCCGCCGCCACGCGGTAGATCTCGGGCACGGAGGGCTGGCGCAGAGCCGCGGCGCTCACCTCGTTGATCACCTGGAGGCGGGCGAGGGTCACGGCGCCCGTCTCCGCCTCGCCCCCGGGGGTGGGGCTCGACGGCGGCTGCTCGGCGGTCGCCATGGCCGCGTCCTCCCTGAGATGTTCTCTGTGGGGGCCGACGCTCCAGGGGCCAGTATACTCCGCGTCGGGCGGGGGTCAAGAGCAGAGGCCGGCCGTTCTCGGATGCGGCGCCGGCTCAGGGCTGCTGGTCGGATGGCACGGTGGCGACGTGGAGGCTGTGGCTCAGCCGCTGGCTCTCGCCGGGGGCCAGGGTGGCTGGCTGGGCGTAGAGCTCGAGGTTCACGCGGTCGTCCTGCCCGCTTCGGTTCAGGAGGCACTGGCTGACCTCGCGGGGGTCGAAGCGGCTGGTGATCTGGAGCCCAGCGTCGACATCGACCAGAGTCCATTGGCCTGGGGGCAGGTCGTTGCCGCGCAGGAACTCGTCCTTCTCCCCCTGCGGGTCGCCGGGCAGTGCGAGGGAGCGGGCCTGGCCTCCCGGGCCGGGGAGGACGAGGGAGCAGTGCCGCAGGTCGGTGACGGCGAAGCAAGGGTGGGAGCGGATGCGGGCCTTCTGGGGCTTCTGGCCTGCGTTGGTCGCGGTGGTCTGGATCTCGACCCGTGGCTCCTGAGGATGGAGGGTGATGCGGCGGGTGAGGCGCAGGCCGTTGGCCAGGGTGGCCTGGAGGGTCACCGAGCGCTCGTCGCGGGCGGCGACGCGGTAGGCCTCGTTCCACCCTGGGCTTCGGTAGCTGCCCTGGGAGTATTCCTCGTAGCCGCCGGCGTCGGGCACGTAGCCGCCGTCGGGCGTGCGGACGCGGTGGAGGATATCGCGGCCGGTGGGCTTGTGGACCATTCTCCAGATGCGCCCGCCCACGTCGGGCAGGATGGCCAGCTCGAGGCGGGGGTTGGCGATGCGCACGATGGGCAGCTTGCGCCCCTGGGCGCGGACCGAGCGGAGCCAGGCATCCAGGTCGCCCCGTGCCCGGTGCTCTCGGATCATAGTGAGTCCTTCCTTGCGGGCCACCCGCTCGAACTTCTCGACCAGGCGGCGCACGTCGGGGCCGCGGGTGGCGACCAGGGCGTCGTCCTGGGGGCGATAGCTGGGCTCGGCGGTCGCGATCTGCACGTAGAGGACGGGCAGGCGGGCCACCTGCACGCGATGGAGGCGCACGGGGTCGTCGGCCACGGCCTCCTCGGCCTGGTCGAAGAGGCGGGCGGCCTGGCGGACGGTCGCCTCGTCGAGGTAGGGCGCGTCGGGGCCCGTCCAGATGTGGATGTAGAGGTCGGGGTCTTCGAGCACCGGCTTGTGGATGAGGTCGATGTAGCGTCGGATCGGCTCGGCGGCGGGTCCGTAGTAGCCGGCGAGGAACTCGTCGATGGCCTGGTCGGTATCGTAGTCGGGGTCCCACATGGTCTTGGCGATGATCCAGGTGCGCAGCTCGGCGAATTCGCTGCCCTTGGTGAAGTAGCAGGCCTCCTCGTAGAGGCCCTTGACGCCGCTTCGGATGAAGAAGCGGATGTTGGGGGCCAGGGTGTAGAGGTTGGGCCAGGGCATCACGCTGTGGCGGTAGTCGATGATGTAGTCCCAGATGTAGAGGCGGTTGCACTTCTCGTGCCAGCCCTGGATATCGTCGACGAACTTGCGGTTCTGGGGATGGGTGGAGGTGTCGAGGGGGTGGGCGAAGTCGCACTCGATGGTGCACAGCCGCACGCACACGTTGGGCTCGGGGCGCACGTGGCGGGGCGGGGTGCGGCTGTACTGGTAGGCGAGGGTGGAGATGAGCTTGTCGGGGTAGTCGGGCGCGATGTCGCGGGCGATGGCGTTCACGAAGTGGACGATGGGGCCGGCCTGGCTGCCCTCCTTCTCGGCCAGGGCGGAGCAGGCGGGGCACTGGCAGTAGTTCCGCCAGTCGTTCTGGGAGACGGAGAAGATGGTGGCCTCGGGCGCCTCCTCGATCCACCGTCGCACCGTGCGCTTGGCGATCTCCAGCACCTGGGGGTGGGTCAGGCACAGCTGCGTGCGGCCCCCCACCCGCTTGCCGTCCACCATGGAGAACCACTCGGGGTGGTCGTCGAAGTGCTCGGCGGGGTTGAGGATGGCGTTGAAGGTGTGGACGAAGTGGGAGTAGGCGATCTTCCCTCCCCGCGGCTCGTCCAGGCGGGTCTGGGTGCCGTTGATCTTGTTGCGCACCGCCCAGTCGGCGGGCCGCGACTTCGGGTAGTCGGTGGAGCGGTACTCGAGGGGCGGGATGTGGTGGTGGCGCAGGCGCCGCAGCTCGAACGTGCCCTCCCCGGGCACCACGGTGCAGTCGGGCGTGAACCAGCGGCAGCCGCAGTAGGTCTCGAGGAAGGTGTAGACGGCATAGAGCACGCCCCGCCGGTTCCCCGCGAGCGCCAGGGCGGGGCCGCGGGTCTCGATGTGGATGCCCTCCTGGCCCAGGCCCTCGAAGTCGGCGTCCACGCCCAGCTTCTCGAGCGTGGCGGAGCACCGGCCCACGGCGATGGGCACCCGGTCGCCGAGCTGGCCCTCGGGGAGCAGCGGGAGGGCGGAGCCGGTGAGCTTCTCGATGTGCACGTTGAGGTCCTGGGCCGCGAAGGTCTCCTGGGGCGTGGGCTCCTCGGGCACCACGATGGCGTGGGTGGCGGGGGCGATGGGCCTGCCGCCGACGCGGATGACGCAACGGCCGAGGCCCTGGCGGCGCCGGGCCACCCGGTCGCGGGCGGCGGCGAGTTTGCTCGTCACGGCTTCCAGCTCCTTTCTCCCCGCGGCGTCCTGCGGGCAGTCGTCGAGCAGGGGCTCGAGGCGGCGGTCGAACGCGGCCAGCGCCCGCTCGGCCTCGCCGCAGGTGCCCCGCTGAGCCAGTTCGTCCAGCAGGCGGTCCGCGGCGTCCCTCAGGGCGGCGGCCGCGCGCCGCCCGAAGCCCGCCTGGCGCACGGCGTCGACGAAGATGGCCAGCCGCTCCGCGGGGGGGAACCCGGCGGCGAGCCGCTCGAAGCGCTGGCGGCCGATGCCGTATCGCAGGCCGCCGTGGCCGACCATCTCGGCGAGGTGGGCGCGCCGTCTCGCGGGGTCCTCCGCGCGCCGGGCCAGGAGGCACGCCAGGTCGGCCTGGGTGTAGTCGCCGGCCTGCTGGGCGAGGGCCTGGGCCTTGGCCGCCTCGTCGTGGGCCAGGTGCCAGCGGATGCGCAGCTCGATGTCCTCGGGCCCGCTGGGCGGCCTGGCGAGGATGGCCTCCATGGTCTCCCGGGGCGAGCGGACCTTCTCCACGGCCACGTCGTCGACCCAGGCCTCGCAGTGCGCGGCGTCGATGGCGGCCAGGGGATGGAAGTGCACCGTGGGGTTGGGAGAGACGAAGGTCGCCTCGATCCGCTTCCACTCCGCAACGTCGTCCAGGGGCACGCGCCGGGTCCACCGCCAGTCGAAGGAGTTCCAGGCGTAGCAGTAGAGGCCGTAGAGGTTGCCCTGGCCCTTCTGGCCGCGGACGTAGGCGGTGGCCCGGTAGGTGGCGAAGGGCTCGACGGCCAGCTCGCCGCCGATGGCCGCCCAGTGGCGGCGTCCGCCGACCTTCAGGTGGCCGGCCCGCTTCCCCGTGCGAGCCACGCCCGTCATGCCCGTGCGCTCGAAGCTGGGGTCGGGATGGATGTTGGTGCCCGCGGCCACGGCGGATGCGATGGGGACGAGAACGCAGAGCAGAGCTTTCATTCTTCGGCCTCCGGGGGCGCGGACGGTGAACGGGCCTCGCCGACGGGCTATGATACCCCAACGGGCGGCGGCCCTCCACCCCCGCTGCGGGCCGCCACGCGGTCGGCGACCAGGAACGGCAGGTAGCAGGCGGCGATGACCCCCAGGGCCACCACGTCGAGGACGACGAGGTACCAGGGCCACGGCCCCATCACGTCCAGCAGCGAGGGCTGCTGAGGCTTGTGCATCAGGAACAGGTAGTTGGTGCCCAGGGCCACGTTCAGGGGGAGTATGAGCAGCCCATAGACGTTGGTGAGCAGCCAGGCGCGAAGGATCGACCGGGGCACGGGCCGCAGCCGCATGGCCACCGTGGCATAGAGAGCCGACGCGAGGATCGCCCCGTGCCCGGAGAAGAAGAGCAGGCACTCCGGGTGGGGGAAGCCCCACGTCACGGCCGGCGTGGCCATGGCCTGGAGGGCCCCGCCCACGCCCCAGAAGTAGAGCAGCTCGTAGAGCCCCCGGCGGGGGCGAAGCAGCACCACGGGAGCGAGCAGCGCCGAGACGTCGCACAGGTGGAGCGGCAGCACGCTGCGCAGCGGATGCCCGGCCCCGAGAGTGAGCCATCCCAGTGCCCCCGCCGCCCAGCCCAGGCACGCCGCGGCCAGAGCCCATCGCACCAGGCGGTCGAGCCGTGCCGACGCGCGGGCCCGAGCGGCCCACGCCAGGGCCGCGCCGGCCGCCACCGCGAGCGCCATACCCGCCAGGTGAGACGGACCGAGAGTTACGAAGCGGGGAGCCACCACGTGCGGTCCTTTCCTCGGCCTTCCCCGCCCATCGTAGCCAGCCCGAGAGGCGAGTCAAGGAACGGAGCGACGGCCCGGTTGATCCCCCTCGGTGGGAGCACTACAATCGACCGTGAGCACCAGCTTGAGGCGAGAAATGGCGGAGCGCAAGGCCATCCGGATCGGCCGTGGGGCGAGCATTCCCACCTCGGAGCTCGACTTCCGCTTCACCCGCAGCGGGGGGCCGGGGGGACAGCACGTCAATACGTCGGCCACCCAGGTGGAGCTGACCTTCGACGTGGCCGGCTCGCCCAGCCTCACGGAGGGCCAGAAGCGGCGCATTCGCTCGGCCCTCCGCACCTACATCAGCAAGCAAGGGGTGATGCGGCTCACCTGCCAGACAAGCCGCAGCCAGCATCGCAACCGGGAGGAGTGCATCCGCCGGTTCAGAGCCCTTCTGCGCGGCGCCTTGCGCCCCCGCAAGCGCCGCAAGCCCACCCGCCCCAGCCGCGCCGCCAATGAGAGACGGCTGGCCGAGAAGAAACGCCGCTCCGAACTCAAGCGTCAGCGCCGTTTCCGTCCGCCTCTCGACGCCTGAGCGGAGGGCGGGGCTCGATACTCCGGCCGCGCCGGGCGCAAGGGATGCACAGCACCCGCTCCCCGCGCCGCCGCGTGCGGCTGGCCATCACCGGCTCGCCGCACCGCTCGCAGACCACGGAGTCGTGAATCCGGGCCGGGACGGGCAGGGGGATGGTGGTCTGCTCGATCCAGAAGAGCTCTTCCGCGGGGGCGGCCAGCATCGCCTCGGGAGAGAGGCGGAGGCCGGGCTTGCGGCTGATGCGCACGGCGCGGCCCGAGGGGCGGAGAGCGAAGGTGTAGACGTGCTTGCCGTGGTCGCGGAAGAAGAGATTGCCCTTGCCAAAGGTGCAGCCGGTGAGCACCTGCACGGCGTCCACGGCGCAGGAGTCGTTCTCCACGATGGCCACCACCTCTTCGTCCTCGGCGCGACGGGCGCCCAGCCGCTGGAGAGCGGCCTTCGCCGCCCGATAGCCGATGGTGATGCCGCCGCAGAAGTGGCCGTGGAACTTCACAATCCGTTGTAGGTCGCGTGGATAGCACTGCGCAGCCATCCTGTTGCTCCTCTCGCTGCTCGTCCGCGCTGGGATGTCAGCTGCTGGGGGGTCGAGCGGCGTATTCCCGCCTTCGTGGGTATGATAGCACAGTTGACCGCTGGGGGCAACCGTGCTATGCTTCGCCGCCGTCGAGTCGCTGATGAAGGGTCGTGATGCCCCTCCAGATGTCCCTCTGCGAAATGCTGGTCCTCGCCTCCTGCTGCGTGGCGGCCTCAGTGACCCAGAGCCTGTCCAGCTTCGGCTTCGGGCTGGTACTGGTGGCGTTGCTGCCGGTGTTCGGGTTTCCCATCGAGGACACGGTGGTGCTGGTGACCTTGCTGGTGATTCCCAACATTCTTATTGCCCTGTGGCGGCTGCGCGGCCAGGCGAGCCTTCGGCGGGTGGGCTGGCTGCTGGCGGGGGTGCCTGTGGGGCTCCCCGCGGGCATCACGCTGCTGAAGGCCGGCCCCGAGGCGCTGCTTCGGGGGCTGCTGGGCGCGGTGCTGGTGTTCATGGCGGTCGAGCCCTTCGTGCGGCGGCGTCTGGGGCCGGCGCCGGCGAAGCGGAGCTGGGCGTTCTTGGCGGGGGCGTGCAGCGGAGCCCTGGGCGGAGCCTTGAGCACCGGGGGGCCGCCCGTGGTGGTCTACTTCTATCGGCGGCGTTGGAGCAAGGAGCTGACCAAGGCGTCGGTGATCCTCACCTTCGCGGGCACGGTGGCCTTCCGGCTGGTGGGCTACGGGGTGAGCGACGCGGCGGCGGAGGCGGGCCTGCTGACGGTGGAGCGGGTCGTCACGGCCGCGGCGTTCTGTCCCGCGGTGGTGGCGGGCACGCTGGCCGGGGAGCGGCTGTTCCGCTCGGTCAGCCAGGGGCGGTTTCGCCAGGTGGTAGGCGGACTGCTGGTGGTCTGCGGCGTCTACCAGCTCCAGATGGCGATTCGCCTGGCGGCGGGCTGAAGGCACCTGGCGAGAGTTGACTTGGCGCCCTGTGGGGCTAGAATGGCCGCGTCGCGGGGAGGGCCTGGCGGCGTGCAGCAGGGGGTCTGATGCGACGCTTCCGCGCCATCCTGGTGGGTGCGGCCCTGGCCGCGCTGATCAACGTCTGGGAGCCGTTCGGCTACTATATCTCGCACGGGCTGTGGATGCGTTTCGGCTACATCTCGGTGGCCGTGCTCCTGCCTTTCGTGCTGCTCGTCTTCCCCGTGAACTTCGGCCTGCGCCTCATCCATCCCCGGCTGGCCCTCGAGCCGTGGGAGCTGGTGATCGTGTTCGCCATGGGGATGGTGGCGGCCATCTTTCCCTCCCTGGGCCTCATCGGCTTCCTGCTCAGCTACATCTCGGCTCCCTACTACTACGCCTCGCCGGAGAACTACTGGGCGACGTGGATGAGCCGCACCATGCCCCGCTGGCTGGCGCCCAGCGACACCACGGCGGCCGTGCAGTGGCTGTTCAACGGGATGCCCAGCGGGGAGAGCATTCCCTGGGAGGCGTGGGCCGTGCCGCTTTTCTGGTGGGGCCTGCTCATCGGTGCCCTGTTCCTGTGCTCCTTCTGCACCATGGTGGTGCTGCGGAAGCAATGGGTGGACGCCGAGCGGCTGCCCTTCCCCCTGGCCGAGCTGCCCATGATGCTCATGGCCCAGCGTCCGGGGCGGGGGCGGTGGCCGGCGGTGGCCTACAAGCCGCTGTTCTGGATCGGCTTCGCCATTCCGTTCTTCGTCATTTGCTGGAACATGGTGGCGTATTTCAAGCTGGACTTCCCCCGCATTCCGTTCCAGACGTGGGCCTACGTGCAGTTCGGCCCCAGCTTCCCGCCCATCCTGTGCAAGGCCAATTTCTTCGTGATGGGCTTCGCCTACTTCACCCCGCTGAACATCCTGTTCAGCGTGTGGTTCTTCCGTCTGCTGTTCATCCTCGAGGCGGGGGCGTTCAACATCGTGGGTCTGGACATCGGGAAGCCCGACAACTGGGGCTGCCCCTTCAGCGCCGCCTGCGGGTGGCAGAACTGGGGGGGCTTCCTGGTGCTCGTGCTCCTGGGTTTCTGGATGGCCCGCCGCCACCTGGTGGGCGTGGCCCGCCAGGCCCTGGGCCTTAAGGGCGGCGCCGACGATAGCGGCGAGGTGGTCCGCTACCGCACGGCGCTGATGGGCCTGGCCGTGGGGGGCACGGTGGTGGTGGCCTGGTACCTGCGGGCCGGGATGTCCCTGTGGGTGGCCGCCTTCTTCGTGCCCGTGGGCTTTCTCATCTACGTGGGGGTCACGCGGCTCGTGGCCCAGACGGGGATGGTCTACCTGTGGAGCCCCATCACGCCCCAGGCGGCCACCTTCTACACCCTGGGCTACGACCAGATGGCGTCCACCGACCGCCTGATGGTGGGGATGGGCTACTGCGTGAACTGCAATAACGAGCGGCTCATCCCCTACACCGCGGCCCACAACATCCGGATGGCCGCCGTGGAGCCCAGGGCCCACCGCGGCTTCCTTCTCATGATGGCCATGGCCGCCGTGATCTCCATGGCCGTGGGCGTGGCCTACACCCTCACCCTGTGCTATACCCGGGGCGCGAGCAACTTCAATGCCTTCGAGTGGTCCAGAGGGCACGAATGGATTTTCGGCCACGTGGCCCAGAAGCAGCTCCACCCCGCGCCCACCGACTGGGGGCGGATGCTCTTCATGGGCATCGGGGCCGCGACCACCGCCGCCGTGGCCGCCCTCCAGTACCGATTCGCCTGGTGGCCCATCCACCCCGTGGGCATGGCCATCGGGGCCGGCGAGACCACCGGCTACGCCGCCTTCTCCATCTTCCTCACCTGGATCCTCAAGTCCATCATCGTCAAGGTGGGCGGAGCCCAGGCCTACCGGCGTTGGCGCTACTTCTTCGTGGGCATCATGGTGGGCTACGTGGTGGGCCTGGGCGCCTCGTTCCTGGTGGATTGCATATGGTTCCCGGGCAACGGGCACCGCATCCACGTGTGGTGACCGGGCAGCCGGTGGCGGTCAGGCCCCGAAGGGCCACCACCAGCGGCGGGGCTTCTTCTCCGGGATGTTGGTGAAGCGCAAGGGCAGCCCCAGGAAGGTCCACACCGTGTAGTAGGACTTTCCCGTGACCGGGCCCTCGCGCAGCACGGGCTCGCCCGACTGGGTTTCGTAGGCGTTGAGGGCGAGCTTGGCGGTGCCCCACTGCGTGCTCCGCTTCAGCAGGGCGATCTCCGGGGTCTCCACGTCCCCGCCGAACGGCGTGGGCAGGCTCAGGCTGGGGAGCCCCACGAGCACCTCCAGGCGGTCGACCGACAGGGCGCCGGCGCGAATGGCGGCCACCACCTCGGAGGCCCCGCGTTCCGCGACCAGCCTGGCCCGCTGGCCGCTCAGCTCGGCGCCCAGGGCGCCGATGGCGTAGGCCTTGTCCACCCCCTCGAAGTGCGCGGCGTCCACGAACACCCTCCGCCCGGAGAGCGGTCCCAGGTTGATCCTGCCATCCATCGCGCGGTCGACGGCGGTGCTGATCAGAAGCTGCTCGGTGGCGGTCCGCGGCGGCTCCGTGGTGCGCACCGTGGTGCAGCCGGCGACCAGGGCTGCGGCGAGCACTGCGGCCATCGGCGCATGCTTGGCCATTGCCGTCTCCTAACGTCAGCGGGGGCCTGAGTGCCGTCGGGGGCGCGCTTCCCCGTTCTTCCTATTCGGGCTTTTCGGTGGGCTGGCCCTCGCCAGTGACGCGGCGAAGGACGGTCCAGAACTTGCCGATGGGCTCCATCAGCGGCTTGAGCAGGTACTGCACCTCGGGCTCGGCCAGGGTGCCCGTGGCGCGGGCCTGGAGGAACTGGCGAGTCAGCCGGTCGTAGCTCTGGGCCTTCAGCCAGCCCACCACCGGCAGCTTGTCCAGCAGCCGAGGCTCCCGCACCGCGGTGAACACCAGGTCGATCTTCTGCCGGTCGAACCGCACTCCCGGCTCGAGCTGGATGGTGCCCGTGACCCCCACCGGCGCCGCGCGCCCGGTGAGCAGGAACTGGTTGATGTGGAGCACGCGCTCCCGGAGGGCGAACTCCGCGTGGGCGTCCGTGAGGGTGCCCTTGCCGGGGAGCTGGAGCGAGAGGACGTTGAGCACGCTGACCATCAGGGGCAGCTCGTAGAGGCGGCCGCGGTCGACCTTGCACGTGGCTTCGAGCACCAGGCCCTCGATGTCCTCGCCATGGCCGTGGAAGCGGGCCGAGCCGCGGAGCCAGCCGCTGGGCAGGTTCTTCGTGCCCCCCAGGTCGCTGACCAGGCTCTCCACGTCCACCCGCGAGATGTCGAACGTCCCCCAGTAAGTCAGCGGGTCGAAGCTGTCCAGGTGGAACTCCCCTACCACGCGGCCCCCGCACACGCTCCAGTCGAGCTCCGTGACGTCCAGCGTCTTGGGGGTCAGGCGAGCGCGGCCGCTGAGGGCCTGCACCAGGAGTCCCGCCACGCGGGCCTGTGCGATGTTGGCGACGACGTCGGTGGCCGCCTCGTCCGTCGCCGCGGCGACCATCACCGCCCCGTTGAGACGCTGAACCGGCGGCTCGGTGGCCAGCCACACGTTGTCCAGCTCCCCGGTGGCGCGGGCCAGGTAGGGTCTGGCCTCGCCCTTTCGCGTGCGCACCACGCCCGATGCGGACAGCGTGCCTCGCGGGTCGAGGGCCTTGAGCGCCTCGGCCACTGGTTTGGGCAACTCCTCCGCCGCGATGTCCTCCACGGCGCGGGCCGGGAGGCGGAACTGGAGGGCGGTCTGGCCCGCCTCGGGGGACAGGGCCACCGCGCCCTCGAGCTCCACCAGCGCGGCGCCCAGCCGGCCCCGCACGCCGGCGAGGGTAAGCGTGCGTCCGTCGAAGCGGGCCTCGCCGCGCAGCCCCCGCAGCCGCGGCCCCGAGGCCCCGAGGCTTACGTCGGCGCCGTGGAGCGCCGCGGCCAGACGCACCCGAGGCGGCTCCTTGCCCTCGTCGAGGTAGGAGACCCGCAGGTCCACCACCCCGGCAGGGTCATGGGGCTCGAGCTTCTCGCGCACGTCGGCGGGAAGGGCGGCCCGCAGCTCCTCGTCGAGGGCCAGGCGGCTGGCTTCGGCACGCAACTGCACCGTGGGATGCTCGCGGTCGGCCAGTCCGATCTGTCCCCATACGGCGAGCCTGGCGCTCCCGTGCTTCCCCGTCACCGACTCCAGGAGCAGGGCGTCGCCCGTCCACCGCAGGCGTCCCCGCAGCTCGTCCAGGCGGTAGGGGAAGGTTTTGGGCACGGCGCTACCCTCGTGAAGCGTCACCTGGGCGGTGACCGCCTCCTTGCCGTCGATCAACAAGTCCGCGTCCACGACGGCGCCGGAGAGCCCCGCCTGGGCCACGGCGTCGCGCACCGATTTCGGCGCCGCGTCCAGGAGTTCGGCGTCCATGGGCAGGCCAGTGGCCGCCACCCGGAGGCGGGGCACCGGCTCCTTGCCCGAGGCATCCACGGTGCCCGCGGCCCGGAAGGCCAGGTGGCCCCGCGAGCCGGCGATCTCGTCGAGCTGCACCGTGCGGTCGGGGGCCACGCGGACTCGTCCGTGCAGGGGCGGCAGGGGGTAGGGAAAGTCGGCCAGGCGGAGCCGCACGCGGTGGAGCGCCAGCTCCGCCGTCAGCCGCGGGGCCTCCCCGCCCTTGCCGCTGGCTACCAGGTCGGCGTCCACCTCGCCCCCCTGGACGCCGAGGCTTTTCCACACGGTGGCCAGCTCGTCGGGCAGGGCACCGCGGAGCTGCTGGTCGAGCCGTAGGCCATCGAGCACGGCGTGGAGCCTGTAGCGTGGCTCCTCGGCCGCCAGGCGCAGCCGTCCGTCGAGGCGCACAGATAGCTGGCCGTCGCTGCCCTCGATGTCGTTCAGGCGCACGACCTGGAGAGCGCTGTCGTACTCGATGCGACCGGCAATCGGAGGCAGGGGGTAAGGGTGGTCCTTGGGCTGGAGCTGGACCTCGCGGCAGTCGGCGGCGAGGGCCAGGTCGGGAGCCGCGTCGCCCTCCTGGGAGTAGCGTACCGTCACATGGGCGAGGCCCGAGGTCACGCCCAGCCCTTGCCACACCTCGCGGATGCTCTTCGGCAGTGCCTCCCGGAGGCGTTCGTCGAGGGGGGCGTTACGCACCTCGCCGGCCGCGAAGAGCTGGGATACCGCGCCCGAGGGGCCGAAGCGGAGCTGTAGCTCGTCGAGCCGCAGGCGCGCCGTGCCTACGCGGCCCGTGGCCCCGCTCGCCGCCACCCGACCGGGCCGCACCGTGGCCTCGCCCGCCAGACGCTCGAGGGGCAGAGGGAAGTCCTTCAGGGGCACCCTCACGTCCTCGAAGCGCACCGCGACCGTGTAACGGAGGGACGGCTCGGCCCCGCCCCAGACGATACGCCCCTCTCCCCGCCCGGCCACGTGTCCTTCGAGGCCCGCGACCTCGGGCCGCGAGCGCACCGAATCGGCCAGCCACCCTCGAGGGACGTGATGGAGGGCGATGTCCCCGCTCGTCACCGCCACGTGCGCGGTGCTCAGGGACGGGTCGAGGCGAGCCGTGAAGGCCAGGCGTCCCGCCGCCGTGCCCACATCGCCTTCCACGCGGAGCACGCGGCCGCCGGCACAGCTCACCTGTAGCGACAGGGGGGCTAGCTCGAGGGAGGGCACGCCGGGCAGGTAGTCCGTGGGCTCGATGATCAGGGTTCCGTCCTCGATCGCGATGGCCGCTACGGGCCTGCCTTTCGCTGGTGGCTTCTTCGGCATCCGTCGCAGCCGCTCGATGCTCGCGTCGTTGAGCACCAGGCGAGGTCCCACGGCGCGCACCGTCTCCGCCTCGAAGCGTCCTCCCAGCAGCGCCCCCAGCCGGTGAGCCACGTGCAGCTCCCGCACCGACGCCCAGGGCCGCGCCTGGGGCGAGGCACGCAGCTCGATGTCCCGCACCGTGGCGCCGGCGAGGAGGTCGAACTCCACCGCGCCCACGCTCGCCTCGCCGCCCAGCTTCTCCTCGAGCTGCTCGCGCACCATTCGCGCCAGCCGCTCGGGCGACGTGAGGCGACGCACCGTGATCCACGCCCCAACGGCGAGCGCGACCAGAACGCACAGGGCCACCAGGGCCAGGCCCTTGCCGCTCTTCAGCCATCGCAGGAAATGTGGACGCGCCACCGCAGTTCGCTTTCGCATTCGTGGACTCGGCCCTCGCGCAGCGTCAGCCTATCGGCCCTCGGGTTGGCGATCAAGCGGCGCCCTGGCCCCGCGCGGCCCGCCGGGCTGTGCCACCATGCCTGCCTCCCTGGTGGCGTCATCCGGGCCAGTCGAAGCCCCTGCCGACCGCCCGGGCCACGATGCCCACGTTGCGGGGGTGCTTGGCGGAGGCGAAGCGCCACCAGTCCCTCATGTCGTCAGGCGGAGGCACCGCCTTCTGGAGCTCTCGCTCGGAGGCCCCCGCGGCGGCCCCTCGGACCGCCTCGCACAGCCAGCGGAAGTAGTCGACGAACCGCTTCAGCTCCCGGGCCGAGGCCAGCGGGCCATGGCCGGGCACCACCGCCCGGGGCTCCAGCTCGAGCATTCGCGAGTAGGCGTCCATCAGGTCCTCGGCGACCTCGTCGGTGAGCCCCCCGACGAGGGGAATCATGCCCCAGCCGAACAGGTCGCCGCTGCACAGCACCCGGGCGTCAGGCACCCACACGATGCAGTCCTCGCCGCTGTGCACGCCGGGCATGGGCAGCATCTGGACGCGTCGGCGGGCGCCCTCGAACCAGCGGCCCTCGGGCGCGATGTCCGCCGCGCGCTGGTTCACGACCTGGGAGCCGTACCGTCGCTGGAACGCGGGGTTGAGGGCCGTGTGGTCGCCGTGGGTGTGGGTGTTGAGCAGGTAACGCACGGGCCTGTCGCCGAGGGTGGACTGGATGGCCTGGAAGACCTCGCTCTCCAGCTCCGGCTGCTCCAGGGCGTCGACGGCGATGGCGTAGTCGCCCAGGTCGGTCCACGTCATGTTGTCCACCGCCTGGCGCACGTAGACGCCGTCGGCGACGGTGATGAGCTGGGCCTTCGCGTCCTCGGGCATCGCATGCTCCTCTTGAGCAGGAATTGGCCGTGGCGGGGGAGCTCAGGGCTCGTCGTTCCGCCGTTTGCCAGGCACCACGATCTCTATCTCCGCTCCTTGCTCGCGCCGCCGGCGGCCGAGGCGGAGCCGCGCCCACACCACCAGGACCAGCAAGCTGGCGAAGACGAACAACGGCATCAGGCAGATGAGAAACAGCAGCGTAAGGGCGCACCCCGCACACCCGGCGGTCAGACCGCGCAGGAAGGTGCCCGCCTTGTGCAGCCAGTCCTTCATCCGTCCGTGGCGTCCCATCGGGGTGCGGGGGCCGGGGGCTCACTCCTGCTCCGTCAACCAGGCGACGGGGAACCGGGCGAAGGCCACCCGCCCGTAGAGCTTCTCCCCGTCCTCGTAGAGGCAGCCGATGGCGCCCTCGGGCAGGACGGCCAGGTCGGAGTAGGCCGATGGCCCTCGGTGGAGGAGACGGGCCACCGGCCAGGTGCGCCCGCCGTCGGGGCTGAGGCGGACGGTGAGGCGGGTGCGCGAGGTCTCCCAGTCCATCTTGGGATTGGCGGGATTGGAGAAGACCAGGCGGTCGTCCTTGCCCGGCAGGCGGACCAGGCCGGCGTGGCAGCGGGGGTCGAGCAGGCCGTCGTCGAGGGCCAAGGGGCCGAAGCTCTCGCCGTGGTCGCGACTTCGGGCCACGGCGCGAAGGCCCTTGTTGGTGCGAGCGTTCACGTAGACGGAGCCGTCGCTGAGCTGGGCCATGGCGAACTCGCGGATGGAGCCGCCCACGGGGGCTGCGGCGCCCAGCTTCCAGCTCTCGCCTCCGTCGTCGCTGTAGAAGATGCAGCTATGCCGCTCGCCGCCACGGATGAACCCGCCCTGGATGAGCAGCCGCCCGGAGTCGAGCTGGATACCGTGGATGCCGTTGCCCGTGGCAGCGCTGGCGACCCCCGGGGGGAAGGGCAAGGGCAGGGGCGTGGGCTCGGTCCAGGTCGCGCCCCCGTCGGTGCTGCGGAGCACGTGGTCGAGGTAGCCGAGCTGCTTCATCTTCTCGTAGGCGGTGTGGGTGACGAACCGCTTGGGGCCGCCCTCCGCCCGGGCCGGCCAGGCCCGGCAGAACTTGAGGATGGTGCCCGTCTTGCGGTCCACCACCGCCGGGCCGTGGTGGAAGTCGACGCCCCGCTTCGACGCCAGGGTGCGCGGGGGCTTCCAGGCGCGGCCGCCATCGAGGCTCCGGCGCAGCACCACGTCGCTGTCGTGGCCGAAGTCGCCCACGCCGCCCTTCCGCCGCTGGCAGAAGGCCAGGACCGGGCCCTGGGGCGCGACCACGAGGGAGGGGATGCGGTACCAGTCGTTGCCCTCGTGGGCGAAGACGGTGGTCTGCTCCATGCTCGGTCCTCCCAGCGAGGGGGTCGCCAGGGATGCCGCGAGTAGGCAAGCCGCGGCGAGCCCGAGAGGGTCGACTCTCATCATGCTTCGTCCCCCGTGACCGGGAGCGGCGGTGGCGGGCGCGAGCGTTCAGTCGCCGAGCTTGAGGATGCCGGCGCGGTCCACGGCGAAGGTGTGGCCTCGGGTGGATCGCCACTGTAGCCACAGCTCGTCGGCGGTTTTCCTCACCGAGAGGTTGGCGGCCAGGGTGTCGTGCCTGGCGGGCTCGACGCCCAGGGAGGCGAAGGGGATGCTCCACTCCGCGGTCCAGCGGGTGGGGCTGGCGACCCTGGCGGCGTAGGCCACGGCCTTCTCCGCCCTGGCGATGGCTTGGGCGGGCGTGCCCGGCTCGTCGGTGACCTCGAAGGTCCCGTCGAGGTAGCCGCGGTAGACGAGCAGAGGCGCGTCCTTGCCGCCGGCCACGTCGCGGAGGGCGACCTCGCAGGCGTCGTTCTCGCCCCACTGGTGGCCGGTCTTGAGCTTCGGCCTGGCGAGCACGGTGTTGTCGAAGGCCACGTAGAGCCGCGTGCCGTCGTGGCGGAGCCAGGCGCGGCTGGTGCGCGGCGACCTCTCGCCGTGAAAGTCCTCCTCGAGGACCACGGGCTTCACGCCGCGCCACTCGTCCTCGGCCAGGCGGCCATCGATGTCGATGGAGGCGGCGGAGCGGGCCACGATGTAGACGGGCGGCGGCCCGGTCCGGGGCTCGGGCCTGCGGGCCGCCTTCGGCTGAGGGAGCTCGCGGGGCTCGTGGCGGACGGGCCAGGAGGCCCGGCGAGGGTCCTCGTAGAGGCCGATCTGGTCGACGGGGATGGGCTTGAAGCCCAGGTCGAAGGCCGGGGAGGTGGGCTTGAGGCGGAAGTCGAGCTTCTCTGGGGCGACGAACTGGGGGTCGGCGTCCACCAGGTTGTCCTCGATGGTTTGGTATTTCCGCGCTTTGGGCTCGATCTCCTCCCACTGTCCGCCCACGCAGATGTTTCGCACGATGGTGTTTCGCTTGGGGGCGTTGGGCTCGTCGTCGAGGATGTCGGGCAGGTTGGGATAGCGTCTGCGCCACAGTTCGCCGTCGATGGGCATGGCGCGGAGACGTGTGCGGAGGGTTCCCTTTGGGTTATCGGTTTGCTTCTTCCGCCATCCCATGCCGCGTGCGTCGATGTGGAGCGCGGGGCGGCAGTCCACGAAGATGTTGTTCTCCACCACGTTGTCGCGTCCCCCGCCGATGAACGCGGCGCGGGTGACCTTGTAGAAGATGTTGCCGGTGATGGTGATGCCGCTGGCCTGGTCGTCGAGGTAGACGCCCATGGCCCCGAGGCGTCCCGGCCCCTGGATGTGGTGCCAGTAGTTGCAGCGGATGATGGTGCCCCGGGCGGTCCAGTCGCGCCCCATGTAGAAGGCGCCCACGTCGCCGGTATCGGTGCACACGCTGTGGATTTCGTTGAACTCGATGAGGTGTTCGTTGCCGCCGAGTTGGATGGCGTTGTGGGGTCCGTGGTGAATGAGGTTGCGGCGGACGCGGTTGCCGCACCCTCCGACGGCGACGGCGGGGCGGTAGGTGTGGCACCATCGGCTGTAGTGGTGGATGTGGTTGTTCTCGGCCAGGAGCTTGGCGTGGGAGAGGGTCTTGCGGTCACCGCCGTAGAGCCCGATGCCGCCGTCGCCGGTGTGATAGACGTCGCAGCCGATCACGGAGTTTTCCGAGCCACTGACGCTCACCGCGCGGTTCCCGATGTTCCGTAGGATGCAGCCAACGAGCTGGTTGTGGGAGCCGCCGTCGATGCGCACCGCGGTGCCCCGGCAGGCCTCGATCACGAAGCCGCGAAAGGTCACGTGCCGGACGTCCTCGAGGCGGAGGATGCCCTCGGCGACGCTCACCACGGCCCGGCCCTCCTCGATGGGCGCGGGGGGCCAGAAGTAGAGGATGCCCTTCTGGCGGTCGACGTAGTACTCGCCGGGGGCGTCGAGCTCGGCCAGGACGTTGAGCACTCGCCAGCGGTTGCCCTTCCGCAGGCCGTAGCGGTGCTGGCCGGCCATGGTGATGGTGCGGGCCTTGGGGTCGATGGCCTCGACCGCGATATAGGTATCGGCCCAGTCGTGGTACCAGTAGCCGTAGAGCCAGGCATTGGGCTCGTCGGTCCATCGCTGCGGCCGGTCGCCGCTGTAAGCGAAGACGCGTGCTGCCTTGCCCTTGGGCAGCCCCGCGATGCGGGCGTAGCCCTGGTTTGGCCACCGGGCGAGGGTCATGGGCTGGTCGTCGAAGAACAGCTCCATGTGGGCCGGGCGCATGGGCTGGCCGAAGCCGCGCCGGGTGAGCTTCCCGTAGTCCCGGATGCCCTGGGCCGCGAGGTCCGTCTGGAGCACGTGGCCTCGAGCCTCCTGGGGCAGGCGTTCGAGGACGGCGGGCGCGGTCACCTTCTCCCATCGCGTCACTTCCCGCCCGCCGGCGAGTCGCACCTCTTCGCCGGGCCGGGCGCGGTAGACGATGGGCGCCTCGGCGGTGCCCGAGTCCTCGGCCTTGAGCTCGAGGGCCTGGGAGCGTGGATACGCCCCGCCCCGCAGCTCGACCACCACGCCGCCCTTGGGCAGCGGCCCCTGCTTCTTCAGCGCCTGTATCGCGTCGCGTGCCTGCTCCAGGGTGAGGAAGGGAGATGCCGGCGAGCCGTCTCCGCCCGCTCGGCCTTCCCGGGAGACAGTGAAGGCCCTGGCGGGGCCACTCACACAGCTCATTGCGATACAGCAGGCGGCCAACGCGGCGCACAACTGTCCGGTGGTGCTCATGCCGTCCTCTCGACAGCGGGATGTGGCTCTCCCCTTCGCGCCCGCGCTCGCCGGACAGGGCCGGCTAGTCGGGCTGTGCCGGCGGCTGGAGCATCTGGTCCGGCTTCCAACAGTGGCCGGCGGCATCCACGTACGGCTCCTTAGCTCCGCAGTTGATGCGCAGCGCCCGCTCAGGCCCCAGGACGGTGCGCCGGGCGACCACCTCGACGCCGTTGACCATGGCGTTCTGGACCTTGGGCTGGAACTCGATCGTCAGTTCCCCATCGTCCACCTGGACCTCGAACTCCTTGACCACGGCCACGAAGCGCTGGTTGCCCGCGGCCCGGTAGACGTCGAAGTCCTCCAGCACCGCCTCGCCCTCGATGGACACCGAGAAGACGCGCTCGCCGGGAGCCGTGATGCCTTCGTAGGTCTCCGCGAAGTGGAGGCGCACCACGTAGGCGCCGTCGGGCACGGGGATGCGGTAGGCGGAGAGCTCGTAGCGCTCGTCCAGGTAGATCGCCTTGTCCTCGGTGTTCTTCAGTTCCGTGTCCGGACGGGTCACGGTCAGGCCTCCCACGGCGCCCCAGCGGCCCGAGGGTACCCGGCCTGCGAACCAGGCGCATCCGCCCGCGAGGCACACCAACGCTGTCACGACCCAGAGCGTTTTCATCTTCTTCATCGAGCCTTCCTCCATGCTGGCAAACGTCCGACGTGCCCGCGCCCCGTTCACTTGTTCAGTATATCGCTTCGGGGCCCTTGGTTGCAAACCTCTCGGCCCCGGGGGCCGCGGCCGGGCTTCCATCGGGGGGCGTGCTTTGGAGTTCGGCATCGCAGGTGCTATAATCTGGTCCTGTTTCGTCCTCACTGGCAAGGATTCACGATGAGAGACCACTGCGGAGTCCAATGCCCGAGGCGGCGTTCGGGAGGGGAGGCGCTCCGCGCCGTGGCGCTGCTGGCCGGAGCGTGCCTGGGATTCGCTGCGGGTCCGGCCCCGGCGGGGTCCGTCGTGGCGGTGGTCAAGGGCAAGGACGTGGAGCGGATGGTAGCGGAGGCTCTCGAGCTGCTGGGCGGGGCGGAGCAGTTCGTGGCCGACGGGCAGAAGGTGGTCATCAAGCCCAACTTGGTGATGCAGCCGGCGCTGATGCGGCGAGGCCGAGAGAGGCGGAGAGACGGTCGGGTGCGCGAGGAGTTCACCACCGACGTGCGCATCGTGGCCGCCCTGGCCCGGCAGCTTCGTCGGGCGGCCCAGTGCACCGTGGTGGTGGCCGAGGGCACTCCCAACGATCTGAGCGAGCTCTACGACTTCCTGGGCTACATCCGGCTCGAGGAGCAACTGGGCATCGACCTGGTCGACGTGGACGCCGGCCCCAGGGTCGCCGTGGAGGTCGATGGTCTGGCGCGGAAACGCTACGCGATGCCCGCCATCACTCAGGACAGCGACGTGCTGGTCGACGTGGCGGCTCTCAAGACCCACCACCTCACGGGCGTCACCCTGGGGATGAAGAATCTTTTCGGCCTCCTGCCTCAGCCCAAGAGAGCCTTTCATCCCCAGCTCGACCAGGTGCTGTGCGACCTGTGCCGTATGCGCAAGCCCGACCTCGTGCTCATCGACGGCCTGGTGGCCATGGAGGGCCAGGGCCCCGTCCGGGGCGAGCCGGTGGCCATGGACCTTTTGATCGCGGGACGCGACATCGTGGCCGTGGACGCGGTCGGCTGCGCCGTGATGGGCATCGAGCCCCGGCGTATCCGCCACCTGCGGCTGGCCGGCGAGCAGGGCCTGGGCGAGCTCGACCTGGCGAAGATCGAGGTCCGGGGGGCCTCCATCGAGAGCGTCCGCCGCCAGTTCCAACCTGCGCTATGGGAGGCGGAGGTCCGCATCCCCAGGACCGACGCCCGGGTCGGCCGCCTGGTGGCGACGGCCCATCGCGTGTACCGCCGCTCCCCCGAGGACGACCTGGTGATGCGGTTCGAATCCGGGCTTCAGGTCGACACCCAGGAGTATCCCACCCGCGAGGACCACGGCTTCCGCGTCCACGTGCCCCCGCAGGGCGAAGAGATCCTCTTTCGCGTGCCCTACAAGGTGGTCTTCGAGGAGAATGGCCAGGCCGCGGCCGACGAGATGGTCGCCTGGATCCACAACCACCTGGGGGAGGAGCTGTCGACGACCAAGACGCCTTACCGTGTGCCTCATTGAGCGGGCCGGGAGCACGCGAGCGAGCTGAGAAGGAGAAAGCGATGCGAAGGCTGGCAACGTTGGCCCTCACGGCCCTGGTGGCAGGCTCCGCTGCACAGGCCCTGGCGGGCCAGGCGAGCGTCGAGGTGGTGGCCCTCTCCCTGGCCAAGAAGGATCCGGACAGCAAGTTCGGGCAGTCCTTTGCCCTGGGGCAGCGGGCCGGCACCTCGGTGAATGTGCGCATCGTGCACGAGGGGAAGACCTTCGTGAAGGTCATGGACCGGGCGTCGAAGCTGGCCGCGTTCGCCGACGACAAGGGCACCGACCTGACCACGGCCGAGAAGCCCCGCTTCGGCATGAACCGCTGGCTGGCCAGATCGCAGGTCGCGGACGACGGGAAGAGCTGCGTGGTCGAAATCCGCTCCGACGCCGTTCCCGCCTCCGGCGCGACGGCACTCGCCCTCAAGGCCACCATCGCCATCCGCTGCGGCAGCGACGTGCAGACGGCCGAGCAGAAGGACGTGGCCCTGGAGAAAGGCACTGCCATCACCACCGGCCCCATTCCCATGAAGATCACCAAGGCGAGCAAACCCCAGTGGGGCGACGCCGAGCTGAGCATCACGCTCCAGAGCGACAAGAGCTTCGACGCCATCAAGTCCCTCGCCTTCGTCGATGCACAGGGCAACGAGATCAAGTGTCGCAAGACCGGCTCCACCCGCATGGGCTTCGGCGACCAGTTCACCTACACCCGAGAGTACTCCCTGGAGAAAAAGATCGACAAGGCCACCCTCCGCGTCGAATACTACGGCAAGACCGAAGTCCTCAACGTTCCCGTCGAGGCGACCGTGGGGGTGGGCCTGTGACGCCGCGTACGCCGGGAGGGAGAAGCGCCGCGAAGGCAGCCGCTACGGCTGCGGCCTGTCTCCTGCTCTGCTATAGCCGCCTCGCATGGGGGGAGCCCGTGCCCGAGAAGCCCCTGATGGTCAAGGCCTGGCGCAAGAAGGGCAAACCCAGGTCCTACCCCACCCGCATCCTCGCCCACCTGGAGGGCTTTCAGCCCCGGGGCGTGGCGCTCAGCCGCTACGGAGGGTGGGAGGCCCGCAAGCACGAGGCCACGGGCTACTTCCGCGTCCGCAGGATCGGCGAGCGGTGGTGGATGATTGACCCGGGGGGCCACCTGTTCCTCCACATCGCGGTCAATGCCGTGCGCCACGGCACCTCGCCGGCGAACCAGCGGGCGTTCCCAGGGAAGTTCGGCGCTCTGGAGGCCTGGCGCGAGCGCACCGTCGCCCTCCTCAAGGCACACGGCTTCAACGGCACGGGCTGCTGGTCGGAGGACGCCGTGCTGCGCGGCGGGGACGACCGCGTGGCCTATACGCCCCAATGGAACTTCATGAGCCGCTACGGGAAAAAGCGGGGCGGGGTGCGCCAGGTGGCCGGCCACAAGGCCTATCCCGGCGACTGCATCTTCGTCTTCGACCCCCAGTTCGCCCAGTTCGCCGACCGCCACGCCCGCCAGCTCGAGGCCACCAGGGACGATCCGTGGCTGGTCGGCCACTTCACGGACAACGAGCTGCCGTTCCCCCGCGACAGCCTCGACCGGTTCCTCCGCCTCCCTGCCTCCGACCCCGGCCGTCGAGAGGCCAAGGCCTGGCTCGCCCGCCGCAAGGGCTCCTCCGACGCGGAGATAACCGAGGCCGACCGCGAGGCCTGGCGGGGACACGTGGTCGAGACCTATCTCCGCATCGTCTGCGGAGCCATCCGCAAGCACGACCCCAACCACATGGTCCTTGGCCCCCGCTTCTACGGCTCGGAGAAGCGCAGCCAGGCCGTGCTCCGCGCCGCGGGCAAGCACCTCGACGCCATCGCCATCAACCTCTACGGCGTCTGGACGCCGAACGGCGACACCCTCCGCCAGTGGGCCAGGTGGGCGGGCAAGCCCCTCCTGATCACCGAATGGTATGCCAAGGGCGACGACTCCGGCCTGGCCAACCTCACCGGCGCCGGCTGGACCGTCCCCACCCAGGCCGACAGGGGGCGTTTCTACCAGAACTTCACCCTCGCTGTGCTCGAGTCCGGGGCCTGCGTGGGCTGGCACTGGTTCAAGTATATGGACAACGACCCCGAGGACACCCGCACGGATCCCTCGAACCGCAATTCCAACAAGGGCATCGTGACCGCCAGCTACGAGCCCTACAGGCCGCTCCTCGAGGCCATGAAAGGGCTCAACCGCGCGGCCTACCCCCTGACCGCCTACTTCGACGAGCGGGAGTGAGGAGCGGGCCGTCGATGTCCGAGGCCGTCACCCACACCGCTGTCCTCGACGACGCGTTCCGCCTGATGCTGGCCGGAGCGGTGGCCTGCCCCGCGTTCCAGAGCGCGGCGCAAGCCCACTGGGACGTGGCCCGTCTGGGCGCCGTCACCCGCAGCGGCGACCACGTCAGTGTGCCCCTCCTGGATGCGCTCCGCGCCCAGCGGGCGGCGGGGCAGCCCGAGGAGGGGTGGGCGCCCAAGCTGGCCTTCGTCCTGGGCGTGCTGTGCCACCGCGCGGCCGACCGCCAGATGAAGCCGCTCTTCCGCGCCCTGGAGCCCGACTCGGCCCGCTCGCCCACCGAGTGCAGCATATACCACGACGTCTTCCTCCTCCGGGAGGTCTACGGGGACGAGGAGCCGTTCCGCGCGGAGATGTTCGCCGACCCTCCCGGCTCGTCGGCCGGCCCGAGCGCGTCGGCTGTGGAGGACCTCTTCCAGGCGCTTCTCGCCCGCGCCCTGGTCCAGATGCACACGCTCATTCCCGACGCGGGGGATCCCGAAGGGTGGCTGGAGCGGCTGCTGGCCGCCCGCCAGCGATTCCGCGTCGAGCTGCCGCGCTACGCCGCCGCCATTGCCAGCCCCGACCCGCTGAAGCTGGGGCTCTACATCCAGGAGCCGAACTTCTACGACCCCGCCGACGCCCTCATCGGCGCGGCACGGCGCATCCAGCACGGGGAGCCGGTGGCGCCCGACGCGCTCCAGCTCGCCCTCCGCTCCGAGCCGGCCAGCCACTATGCCCAGGCCCTCCGCCTGGCCCTCGGCTACCTGGACGCGGCCAGCGAGTTCTTCTCCGGCGAGATCTCGGCCCAGGCGCTCCGCCGCCGGCTCGACATCGGCGAGCCGGGGCGAGACGGCAGGAGCGTGTGAGGCCCCCCGAGGCTAGGCGGCGCCCGGGGACGTCTGTGCTCGCTCGACGACGGTGTCGTAGGGGGCAATGGTTCGCTCGCCGCTGCCCAGGCGGCAGTAGAGGAGCTCGCCCACGGGAGCGAAGGGTCTGGGCTGGGGGCTGAAGCTGGTGGTCACCCGCACCGGGCCAGCGGCGGATGGGCGTTCGGCGACGAACAGCGCGGGATCGCCGACAGCGGGGAACTCGACGTCGCTGGTCGTCACGCCTCCGAATCGCCGCTTCGCCGCGAAAAGCGCTCGATAGTCTTCCGCCTCATCGGGGCCGGGGCGCCGCCGCATCTTCCAGCCGCCGCCGAAGACCATCCCGCCCGCAGACAACAGCACCAGGGTGGCGAAAAGAGCCCGGACTGGCGGGCCGTCGAGGTCGCGCTTGGCGAAGGCCACCGTGTCGTGCGTGTGGGTGTAGGTGGTGAGCCAGGTCCCCGGCGGCATCACCGCGAAGTGGTCGGCCAGGAGGGCCTGGACGGTCGAGCCGTCGAGCCGCCCGTCCAGCACCCGCTCGAGAGCCCAGTCGAGCCAGTCGATCCACTGGAAGCACACGAGGTCGCTGATGGGCACCTGCCCCGGGCCGAAGCACTCCGCCATGAGGATGCGGTCGGGCTCGGCGGCCCGGATGGCCTGGCGGATCTCGCTCACCAGGGAGAAGACGGCGTGGGCGTGCTGGTGGGGCTGGAGGCCAGGGCGGTTGCGCCACAGCCCGCCGCGGTAGGACACGGCGTCGACGCGGAAACCGTCGGCGCCCCACTCCTCGCAGCAGCGCACCGCGTAGTCGGTGAGGAAGCGGCGAAAGCCCGGCGACGCGGGGTCGAAGCAGTTCGCCTTCCACGACGGGTGGGGCAGCGGGCGGCCCGCCGTGTCGCGGTAGAACCAGTCGGGGTGCTCCGCCACGTAGGGGCTGCCGTCCGCGGCGATGTTCACCAACAGGTCGAACAGCACGCGAAGGCCCAGGGCGTGGGCCGCGGCGGTGAGCCGGCACAGGTCGTCGAGGCTACCGTGGCGGGGGGCCATCTCGTGGTAGTCGAGCGTAGCGTAGCCGCCCCTGTGCCAGGGCATCAGGTACAGGGTATTGAAGCCCGTGCGGCGCAGCTCGGGGAGGCGTTGGCGCAGGCGGCTCAGGCCCCCCTCGAAGCCCAGCTCGGCCTCGTAGATGACGGCGTCCCTGGCCCAGGCGGGGCGGTCGGCGGGCGGAGCATAGCCGCACCGCGCCAGCAGCCGCCCCACCTCGTGCCTGCCCTGGCGCCACGGCCTTGGCCATACCTGGATGGCCTGGGCCGCGATCTCCAGCTCCGCGCCCTCGTCCAGCCACGATTCGCAGCCGAACTCGTGCTCGATCACGGCCTGCCCGTCCCTGCCGTAGATGCGGGTGTGCACCGGGCAGGCGAGCGGCAGGGGGGTGGTCGCCGCCGAGACCTCTCCGTCGCCGCTCTCCATGGCCACCGTGCCCGCGATGGTGGCAGGCGCGGCCACGTAGATGTCGTACATCCCCTCGATGACTCCCTGGGCGGGCAACTCGCGCGGGCGCCGCACGGCGCGGTCGTGCGGCAGCGCCGGCTCGATACGGGCCATCGGCACCGAGAAGGCAGGCCGAGCCAGCTCCGGGGTGAGCAGGAGGCGCGCCGACAGCAACCGCTGCGGCTCGCCCGGCGAGCCCTCCCTGCGGATACGGAGCCGCCGCTCGACATGGCCGGTTGCCCGCTCCACGGTCTCGGCGACTCGGAAGCCGCTGCCCACCGCGTAGTCGAGCACCAGCCCGGTCTCCTCCTCGACCACGTCTGCGAGGCGCGGTGGGGGCAGAGCGCGGTCGGCGAGGCTTATCTCGAAGTCGCCGCAACGCGTGGAGAGGACCGGCCGCCCGCGGTAAGTCACGGTGAGCCGGCCCTCGCTGAGGGTAAGCCCGATATCTCCCGTCGCCATCCCCTCTCCGTTGCGAACTGGGGACCGGTGTTGGCGGCCATCATTGTAGCGCACGCCGCCCTGTCCCGCGATTGCGCCGCCCGGCCCCGACGAGTAGACTGGGGGAACCAGCCGATACAGCGAACCCCGACGCCTGGAGCCAGACTATGCCTCCTTTCTCCCGCCGCGACTTCCTGCGTGCCGCGGGCCTCCTGGCCGGCTCGGCCGTCCTGGGCAGGGCGGCGCCCGCCCGCTCCCGCCCCAATGTCCTTCTCATCATGGCCGACGACATGGGCTTCTCGGACCTGGGCTGCTATGGCGGGGAGATCCGCACGCCGAACCTCGACCGCCTGGCCCAGGGAGGCATCCGCTTCACCCAGTTCTACAACAACGCCAAGTGCGGTCCCACCCGGGCGTCGCTGCTCACCGGCCAGTACTCCCAGGCCGTGGGCGGGGGGGCCATGGGCCGGGCGGTGACCATCGCCGAGGCCCTGCGGCCCGCCGGCTACCGCACCCTGATGACCGGCAAGTGGCACGCCCCGAGCCTGCCCGTCCGCCGCGGCTTCGACCGCTACTTCGGCCTCGCCGACGGATGCTGCAACTACTTCAACCCCGGCAAGCAGCGGCCCGGGGAGCCCCCGCCAGGACGCAAGTGGAAGCGCTGGCGGCGATGGGCCATCGACGAGAAGGAATTCAAGCCCTATACCCCCGAGGACCCCGATTTCTACACCACCGACGCGTTCACCGACTACGCTCTCCAATACCTCGAGCGCTATCGCGGCGAGGACAAGCCCTTCTTCCTCTACCTGGCCTACACCGCGCCCCACTACCCCCTTCACGCCTGGCCCCAGGACATCGCCAGGTACCGCGGCACCTACAGAAAGGGCTGGGACGAGCTGCGCCGCGAGCGCCACGCGCGGATGCTCGATATGGGCCTCGTCGACCCCCAGTGGCCCCTCTCGCCCCGCGACCCCCGATGCCCCGCCTGGGACGAGGTGGGCAAGAAGGACGAATGGGAACTCAAGATGGCGGTCTACGCCGCCATGGTGGACCGCATGGACCAGAACATCGGCCGCCTGCTCGCCAAGCTCGAGGATCTCGGCGAGCTCGACGACACCCTCATCCTCTTCCTCTCCGACAACGGCGGCTGCGCCGAGAACGTCAACAAGACGCCCGACATCCCGCCCGGGCCGCTGCCCTCCTACCGTACCGTCGACCCCCCCTGGGCCAACGCCAGCAATACCCCGTTCCGCAAGTACAAGCGCTACGACCACGAGGGCGGCATCGCCACCCCCCTCATCGCCCACTGGCCCGCGGGCATCCGACAGCGCGGGGCCATCACCCATCAGTGGGGCCACATCGTCGACATCCTGCCCACGTGCCTGGAGGTCGCCGGGGCGCCCTATCCGGAGGAACGCGACGGCCAGGAGATCCTCCCCCTGGAGGGCAAGAGCCTGCTGCCCGTGCTCCAAGGGGAGAAGCGGGAGGGACACGAGAGCATCTGCTGGCAGTTCTCCAGCGCCCGGGCCGTTCGTCAGGGGAAGTGGAAGTTGGTGGTGGATGGCAAAGGCCCCTGGGAGCTCTACGATCTGGAGGTCGACCGCACGGAACTCCACGACCTGGCCAGCACCCATCCCCAGAAGGTCGAGGAACTCGCCGCCGTGTGGAACGCGTGGGCAGAGCGCGTGGGCGCTCGAAGGCGGTCCCGGTAGGTGCCCGCTTGCGCCGCGAATCCGGCTTGACGCGGGACAGGGCTTGCCCTACGATGCCGCGTGGCCGCGGTTCCCCACCGGCTCGATGTTCAGGTGCGAGATGTCCAGGATCGGCCTACCCCTGCTGCTCGCCGCCGCAGTGGCCTCCTGCCGCTGGTTCGGGGCGGGGGAGGGAAGACCTTCGGCTGGCGAGCGGGAGGCGGTGAGACCGGTGCTCGCCTTGCTGCTGGCGGCCAGGGAGCAGGACCTCGAGCTTTTCAAGAGCGCCTACTCGATGCCCCTGCGCGTGCGACTCGACCGCCTGGGATGGGAGCGCATGCTACGCCACTACGGCCAGAGCTTCCGCCGCCAGTTCGGCGACTACTCGTTGGACGACTTCGAGTGCTCCTTCGAGGGAGACGAGGCACGGGGGCAGGTGACCATCGTGTTCAAGGGGCAGCCGCTGCCCCCGCTCTCGGTGGTGCGCGAGGGCGAGGCCTGGAAGCTCGACCAGCTGTGAGCCCTGGACGAGGGCCCGGAGGGCACCATCGTGAAAGTCCTGGTGACCGGGGCGAGCGGGCACCTGGGGCCGTTCGTGGTCGCAGAGCTCGCCGAGGCAGGCCACGAGCCGGTGCTCATGTGCCGCTCTCGACCCCCCGACGCCGATCGCTGGCTATGGGTCCAGGGGGACGTGCGGAACTTCGAGGACTGCCTGCGGGCCACCCAGGGAGGAGTCGAGGCCATCCAGCACCTCGGGGCCATGGCCTGGCCCACCGACCATCCTCGCCTGCGCCCCCAGGCCGAACGCCAGGGCATCCCCTTCGACGCGACCATCCGCACCAACGTCCTGGGCACTTACAACCTTCTCCAGGCCGCGGTGGCGAGGGACATCGGGCTCTTCGTCATGGCGGGCAGCAACTGCGCCCTGGGCCACTACTGGCGGATCAGCGGCTCCCCGTTCCCCTTCCGCTATCTCCCCGTGGACGAGAGGCACCCCTCTTGCGTGGAGGACAGCTACTCCTTCTCCAAGCTGGCCACGGAGGAGCTTCTGGCCTCCTACCACCGGGCCTACGGCTTGCGCACCTACGTCACCCGCCCCTGCGGCATCTACACGCCCGACGCCCGGGCCAGGCTGGCCCGAGAGGCGGCGCCCGCGCGCCACTGGAGCGACGTGCTGTGGCTATGGGTGGGTAGCGAGGACGTGGCTTCCGCGCATCGGCTGCTCATGGAGCAGGCCCGGCGGCTGCCTCCCCACGACGTCTTCTTCTGCAACGCGGGCGACACCACCGCCCTGGAGCCCACCCGCGAGCTGCTCCAGCGCTTCCGGCCGGAGCTCCTGCCGCTGGCGACGGGCTTGGAGGGCCACGCTGCGTTGATCTCGAGCCGCAAGCTGCGGGAGGCCGTCGGTTGGGAGCCCCGCACGTCGTGGCGCGAGCTGCGCCCCGGGGGCTAGCTCCCGTCTCCGGCCGCGAGGAGTCGGTCGGGCGAGACGTCGGCCAGGCTGGGCGCCAGGCGCTCGACGTCGGGCAGCCGCCGATGGTCGCCGATGCCGAAGACGGCCGTCCCCGCCTTCCGCCCGGCCTCGATCCCTGCCTGTGCGTCCTCCACGACCAGGCACTCGCGGGGCGGGAGGCCCAGGCGCCGGGCCGCGAGCTGGAAGATCTCGGGGTGGGGCTTGGAGTGGGAAATGTCGTTGCCGTCCACCGCGGCGTCGACCTTCTCTTCCAGGCCCAGGCGCTCGTTGATGAGCGGGGCGTTCCGGCTGGAGGATGCGATGGCCAGCTTGACCCCGCGCTGGCGGAGGGCGCGGAGCATCTCCAGGGCGCCGGGGAGGAGGGCGTCGGCGGTGAGCTCTCGGAGGCTGCGGCGGTAGTAGCCGTTTTTGCGGTCGGCCAGCTCCTGCTTCTCTTCCTCGGAGTACTGGCGGGGCGCCCGCTCGAGGATGATCTCGAGGCTGTCCATGCGGCTCACCCCCCGCAGGCGTTCGTTCACGGTGCGGTCGAAGGGGATGCCTTCTTCCTCGGCCATCCGAGCCCAGGCTCGGAAGTGGAGCTCGTCGGTTGTGACCAGCACGCCATCGAGGTCGAAGATCACGCCGCGGATCATCGTCGCTTTCCTTTGCTCCAGGGCACTCCCCCGCCTGCCCTGCCATTCTACGCTTTCCGGCCCAGACTGGAAAGGGGGGGCGGCGCTGCGCAGCGGCCCACGATGGGAGCGCGGCGGGACGGGCAGCGAGGCGATGGACAGGCGGGAGCCGGGCCAGCGGGCGGCTTCTAGGCCACTGGCAGCAAAGAGGTTACAACCTGAGGCATAGCGGCCATGCGAGGGGCGGCTTTTGCGAAGAAACCGTTGACGCGCCCGGCCCCATGCGCTATCATATAAATGGTGCGAAAGGCCGTCTGCGCGGGCACTGGGGGCTAGGACCCCGCAGGGCCGCGGGCGGGGGGAGAGTCGCGACTGGGCACAGCAGACAGGAGGCGAGCCGATGGGGCGAATACCAAGAATGCGAAGCAAGGGCTTCACACTCGTCGAGTTGCTGGTGGTCGTCACCCTGATCATCGTCCTCGCAGGGTTCATCATGACCGCGGTATGGGCCGCCCAGGAGAGCGGACGGCTGGCCCATTGCAAGAACAACCTCCGCCAGCTCCACGGCTTGATCATGAACTACACCCAGGACTACGGCGGTTACCTGCCCAGCTTCTGGCACGAGCGGTGGGTCGGCGAGCTGGCGCTGGTGGGACCTGCCTGGGGGAGCCTGCCCGACGACCTGCATCCCCAGGTGCCCGTGTGCTGGGCGAACCAGCAGAGCGGCTCGAGGCTGATGTACATCAACGAGGAGCGCCCCCTCATGCGCAGCGGCGCCCCGTTCCTCCTGTGCGAGAGCGACCTCACCGGCTACCGCTGCGACCAGGGCTGCCTGATCTCCTACATGGGCCTGGCCAAGTACGGCTGGTGGCATCGTGGGAACACGGCGGCCAGCTCCTCCTACTTCATCTATGTCCAGCTCCAGGAAGTGGAGAACCCCGGCCGGAACATGCTGCTTGGCGAGACGGAGCCCGGGAGCTGGCAGTTCGGCAGCTGCGGGTGCCGCTGGCATGTCTACAGCCACCCCGACTGGATCGTCGAGCGCCACTACGGAGGAGGCAACGTCCTCCATTTCGATGGTAATGTGGAGCTCGCCCAGGGCGAGGAAGAGCGGCAGATCTCCTATTACGACCCCGACTACAAGGAGATCGACCCCGGCTGGTAAGCTGCTCTTTGCGGCGCCACGTGGCGAAGGCTCCAGGGGACCCTTGTCCTTGCTTCTCCTGAGGAAGACACTGTGAACCGTTGGCCCCTGTGCGCGGCCCTCGCGGCCCTTGCTCTCTGCGGGTGCGGGGAGGAGGAGCCGGAGTACATCGAGGAAGTGCCGCTCAGCCCCCCGCCCATCATCAAGGACTACAAGGAGCTGGCGAAGAGGCCCATCTCCGAGCTCCGCGCCATGCTGGAGAGCGACCGCGTGCAGGTGCGGCGCATGGTCGCCGTGGCTTTGGGCCTGAAGACCGATGAAACGGACGAGGTGAAGGCCACCCTCCTCGAGCTGACCGAGGACGTCAATGCGGAGGTGGCCTCCGACGCCCTGGTGGCCATGGCCATGCAGGGCTTCCCGGAGACCAAGGAGCTGATCCGCCAGTTCGCCGAAAGCGACGACCCGGAGCGACGCATCGGGGCCTGCATGGCCATCGGCGAGTACGGCGACTCGACGCTCTATCCCCTTCTGAGAAACATGGCGTCCAGCGACCCCAGCGGCAAGGTCCGCCGCCGCGCCGAGGTCATCGACCAACAGCGGCGCGGCTCCAGCCGCCCCGTTCCCTTCCGTCGCGCCCCCCAGGAAGAATAGCCCTTCCCCACGCACATGAGCCCGCCTGCCCCCTGGATGCGTCGTTGCCTCGCCGCTGCCGCGGCGCTGGTGGCGACGGGCTGCGCCCTGGTGGGCCGGGCGCCCCGTGTCGTGCCCGAGGATCTGCCGCCGCCCACCGCTCGACAGGTCTCCTACCGCGGTTGGGACGAATGCTGGCGGCTGAGCAACGGTCTCGTGCGGCTGACCAACGTGCCCCAGGTCGGCGGCCGGACCCTGGAGTATGCCCTGGGCGATTACAACTTCCTGTTCGTCGGGGGGAGGGAGCTGGGCACGGTGTTCGACGAAGCGGAGGGGGACCGCTACCAGCAATTCGGGGGTCATTTCGTCCGCCTCCATCCGGTGTCGTCCTGGCGTCGGGTCCAGAGTAGCTACCCGCCGGCCCTGTTCCTGGGGGGCTTCGAGGCCCGGCGGGCCGAGGTGGAGGGCCCGGCGGTGGCCGTGGAGATGGCCGCCCCGCCCGACCTGGCCACGCGCACCCGCCTCGTCCGCCGCATCGAGCTCTTCCCCGCGTCCACCCGAGTGCGGGTGAGCGACACGCTCACCAGCTTCCACCGCTTGCCCCAGGAATGGGGCATCCACGACTTCCTCCAGCTCAAGGGCCACCCGGCCAGAAGCGGCGTGCTCCGAGGCACCGAACGGCCCACCGGCGAGTTGGGGCTCTACCTGCCACTGAACCCCCGCAGCAGGTTCCCCCACGGCGTGGACTACGTCATGGGCGGCAAGTGGCGCACGCCGGCCCGAGCCCGGCAGTGGAGCACGAGCCGCCTGCCGGGCCTGCTCGCGCTCCGCTACCGGGGGCGGTTCAGCAAAGTGCTGGTGGACCCCGTGCTCCCGTGGGTGGCGTTCGTAGACCGCGGCTCCGAGTACGCCTTCGTCCAGCGGTGCGAGGCCCCTCGGAAGGCCGTGGTGGCCGCGGGGCCGCCCATGACCAGCTACCCCTTCATCGAGGTCCAGTGCCTCGGGCCGGTGGCCCGCCTCGCCCCTGGGGAGAGCACCACGCTGGTCCAGGAGTGGTTTGCGGCCCGGTGCCCGGGCCCCGTGCTGGACGTGACGCCGGCGGGGGCAGTGGCGGCTCCACTAAGCCTGCTGCGCGGCGAAGGGAAGACCTTGGTGGAGGGCACCTTCGGCGTCTTCTACGTGGGGCGGGCTAGCCTGGTGTTCCGCGGCCGCGGGGGCGCCGAGCTGGCGCGCCGGGACTGCGGGCCTGTGGACCCCCTGCACGTGGTGGAGCTGAAGCGAACCGTGGACATACCCGGGCGCACGGCGGAGGTGGCCCTCGAGGTGCTGGACGGAGAGGGACGCTGCGTCGGCCACCTGGGCCGCATCCGCCTCGGCGGCCAGTGAGCCCTCCGCTGTCGCCTCTCCCGAGCCACGGAGAGCTGCCATGTCGGTCCTCTTCACTCCCATCCGCATCGGCACCCTCGAGGTGCCCAACCGCCTGGCCCGCTCGGCCACCGGCGAGGGAATGTGCGCGCCCGACGGGGGCGTGACCCCGCCGCTGGTCGAGCTCTACCGCCGTCTCGCCCGCGGCGGCGCCGGGCTGTTGATGACCGGGCACTCGTTCGTGCGCCCCGACGGGAAGGCCAGCGACGGGATGATGGGCGTCCATTCGGACGAGATGATCCCCGGCCTGCGGCGCATCGTGCAGGCCGTGGGCGAGACCGATGCCCGCATCGCCTGCCAGCTCAACCACGCGGGGCGCCAGACGCGCCCCGAGCGTATCGGCGGGGTCACCCCCGTCGGCCCCTCGGCAGTGCGGTGCCCAGTGAACCGCGTGACGCCGCGGGCATTGGAGGAAGCGGAGATCGAGCCCCTGATCGAGAGCTTCGTGGCCGCCGCCGTGCGGTGCCGCGAAGCGGGGTTCGACGGGGTACAGCTCCACTGCGCCCACGGCTACCTGATGAGCGAGTTCATCTCCCCGCATACCAATCGGCGGGACGACGCGTGGGGCGGGAGCCTGGAGGCCCGGGCGCGGTTTCCCCTCGAGGTGCTCCGTCGCATCCGCTGCGCGCTGGGCGCCGACTACCCCGTGCTGGTGAAGCTCAACGCCGAGGACTTCATCGAGGGGGGCCTCACCCTCGAGGAGAGCACGCGCATCGGGGCGATGATGGAGGCGGAGGGCATCGACGCCATCGAGGTGAGCGCGGGCATGGCTCGGACGGCCTCGAAGATCATGCGCCGGGGTATCGAGACGGAGTCGGACGAGGCTTACTTCCTGCCCCACTGCCGGGAGCTCCGCCGCCATGTGGGGGTGCCGCTGCTGTGCGTGGGCGGGCTGCGCAGCAAAGGCGTGATGGAGCGGATCGTGGAGAGCGGCGATGCCGATATCGCGAGCCTCTGCCGGCCGCTCATCCGGGAGCCGGACCTGCCCCGGAAGTTCCGCCAGGGCGCCTGCGACCGCGCGGCGTGCGTCTCCTGCAACCGCTGCACCCGCGGCCCGGACCAGCAGCTCGGCTGCGCCCTCGAGGCGTAGTCGGCCCGCCGCTCAGGCGTAGAGGGCCAGGGAGGCGAAGGTGACCGCCCGCTGGAGGTCGTAGTCCACGGCCTGGCGATAGTCGAGCAGCTCGCAGCGGGAGGCGTCGGTGACGGCCAGGAGGGCGTAGATGGGAGGCACGCCGCAGATGTGCCGGGCGTTGTCGTCCAGGGCCACGTTGGCGTAGAAGCCGTCGGGGTCGAGCTGCTGGACGTGCTCGAGCGTGGCGCGGTCGGCGTGCTCGACGTCGGCCATCACCTGGGCGGAGAGCGGGAAGTCGTCGCCGAACTGGTGGCCCACGTGGGCCAGGTCGGCCCCCGCGATGGCACACGCCCGCCTGCCGCTTCCGGCCACGACGTCGCGGAGGGCCTCCAGGAAATCGCCGATCGCCGCCACCTCGCGAGGCGAGCGCTCCTCCCCCACCAGGCCCTCCATCGAGCCGCAGAGGATGGGCAGAATCTCTGCCTCGCGGCCCTGGAGCACGTGCTGGAGGAGGAGCACCTGGAACTCGATGGAGTGCTCGGTCTTGTGCACGAGCTCCTCGGCGAAGGGCTCGCGCCCGTAGCGGCGGGCCAGCTCGCCGACCAGGTCTGCGGCCGTGGGCAACGTGCCCAGGGGCGTCTGGAAGCTCTTGCGCGTGAGGATATAGGGAGCCTGGTGCGCGAAGTGGGCCGTCCCGAAGATGACGAACAGGTCGGCCCGCGTGCCCTCGGCCAGGACCTTGTAGGCATGGGCGTAGGATGGGGCACCGCGCTCGAAGTCGATGTGCGGAGCCACCACGCCCACCAGGCCCCCGTCGGCTGTAGCCGGCCGGGGACGGCCCGGGCCGCCATCGGCGGCGAAGAAGCTGTCCAGCAGAGCGCGGAGCTCGTCCCTGTCCTCGGGGTAGCTGGTGCCCGAGCCGCAGGGGAGGCGGACCGGGCTCTCGGCGAAGGCCTTGCGGACCGCGCGGAGGTGCTCGCGGAAGCGGTCGCTGTCCAGCAGCAGCGCCTCGTCGAGCTGGGCCAGGACCCGTTGGATCTGGTCGCCGGGCACGAACTCGCCGAAACGCCGCGCCAGGGCCGTCTGGATGTCGGTGATGGAATGCGCTCCGTCGAAGAGGGCGAGCAGGTACATCATCTCCCCGGGCACCAGGGCCACGTTCTGGCTGATCCGCATGGGGTCGTGGAGCTGGACGAGCACGCGCCCGCCGCGGCGGAGGGGGATGGCTTCGATGGCACGGAGCTTGGGATACTCCACGGCACGCTCCTGGCGTTTCGCGCCAGGCAGTCTACCAGAGGGGTGGGAGGGGGTCAACGGGGGCAGGGTCATTGCCCG
>JBKHIY010000214.1:0-3044 GCA_046538415.1 Candidatus Brocadiia bacterium
GGCTGAAGGCCTGGAACCGCAGGATCTCGAGCACGTTGTTCAGGCTCTCGTTGAGGGCGTGATTGAGGTCGGCGATGCCCCGCAGCATCGAGTGGCCGAGCACGTCGCCCACCAGCCGCCGGCCGTGGAAGACCACGAAGGGCAGGGCGCCGTAGCCCATCGGGCGGTTGGTCCGCTGGCCGTCGGCGTAGACCGCGATGTCGTCGGGCGTGTAGAGCTCGACGCGGCCCTCGCCGCGGTCGACGATCGCCGCGTCGAGGCGCCCGCAGTCGTCGGTGACCACGGGGAAGAAGTGCTCGGGCAGCACGTGCTTGAGCCGCACGCCGCCGGCCGGCTCCGACCAGTAGACCTGGACGATGGCGGCGCCGTCGATGGCCCGCTGGCGGGCGGTGGTGAGCTGGAAGGTGTCGAGGGCATTGGCCCGGGCGATGGCCTCGAGGCGGCTCGCCAGCGCGGGCTCGGCGACGGAGCGGCGCACCGGCCGCCCGTACTCCGCCTGGACCGGCTTGTCGACGATGGGGCGGCAGTAGTTGGCCCCCACGAGGCGACCCAGGCGTTCGAGCCAGTGCTCGTCGCTCTCGCGGCTGTTCTTTCGGATGTAGGCCAGCGGGCGGTCGCCGCCGGCGTAGAAGTCGCGGTAGAGGGCGTAGGGCTCGTGGTGGAGCTCCCGGGCTCGGCGCTTGTGGGCCTCGAGGTCGTTCCACAGCGACGCGGTGGTGAGGTTCATCACGGCGGTCCTTCCAGTCTATGGGGCGAGCGTTCGATGATTCCCGCGGGCCCCTCGCTCGCGGGGCCTGGGCATGGGGAGTCTCCCCCCTCGTGTCGGGCCTGTAGGTCCTATACGGCCTATTCCCTCTTGACCCGCCGCGCGGCGGGCCGTAGCATGGGGCGGAGGCCGAGGAGCCCCTTCCGCCCGGAGGACGTCATGGGTCGGCGACGCTGCATCCTGTCGGCGCTGCTCTTGTGCCTGGCGACCGGCGCCTTCGCCGCCGAGGCCCGCAAGCTCGACATCCGTCCCGCCGACTCCGACGCCTGGAAGGCCAGCCGGGCCGACGTCGAGGCGGTGCTCCGCTCCGCCGCCGAGGCCATCTGGCGCCACTTCCCCGAGCGGTCCCTGGAGCCCATCGTGGTGGAGCCCCAGGGCGGGCCCATCGTCCTCTTCCGCCGCGGGTCGAAGGGCGAGTACCTGGTGCGGCTGAACACGGGGGGCACCTACTGGTGTCAGTACGCCTACCAGTTCGCCCACGAGTTCTGCCACATCCTGTGCGGCTACACGGAGAAGGAGAAGGCGAACAAGTGGTTCGAGGAGTCGCTGTGCGAGATGGCCTCGCTCTTCGCCCTCCGGGCCATGGCCCGCGGCTGGCGGACCGACCCGCCGTATCCCAACTGGCGGAGCTTCTCCGCCGCGCTCGATGATTACGCCGACGACCTGGTGGCCGGTGGCCAGCTCCCGCCGCTGACCGACCTGGCCGAGTGGTATGCCGCTCACGAGGCCGAGCTGCGGGCCAGGCCCTGCGTGCGCGAGAAGAACCGCGTGGTCGCCGTGGCCCTCCTGCCCCTCTTCGAGAAGCACCCCGAGCACTGGCCCGCGGTGGGCGCCCTGAACGCCGCGGCGGGCGACGGCCCGCGCAGCTTCGAGCGCTACCTGGCCGGCTGGCATCGCGCCGCGCCGGCGAAGCACCGGCGGTTCATTCGCTACCTCGCCCGCCAGTTCGAGATCGTGCTGGGCCCCGGCGAGGGGCCGTAGGGGGCCCCGCCGGCTGCGGACGGGTCCTATAGGTCCTATAGGACCTATACGACCTATATCCCCCCTCACCATCGCCCCACGGCGAGGGCCCGGCGGCCTGCGGGCATGAGCCTCGCGACCAGGTAGCCCAGGGCGTCGGCGATGTGGCCGCGCAGGGGGTCGGTGCGGTCCGGCTCGCCGCCCTCGGGCAGGTAGACCTCGCGCTCGAGGTCCTCGACCAGGTGGCGGCAGCGGGGGTGGATGCGCAGGCGCGCCTGGCCGCGGGCGTTGCGCAGGGCGGCGTTGACGGCGTTGTAGCGGTCGCGGCGGGGCGGGTTGGCCGCGCCCACGCACAGGGCGGCGCAGGGGAAATGCTCGCGGATGATCGCGTAGTCGCTGGCCCCGACGGTGGTGCGGGCCGAGCCCGTGGCGTCGCCGTAGACCCGCAGCGCCACGTCGCGCCCCTCGCACGCCGGGGCGTGGGGGCCGGGCACGGCGAGCCCGTGGGCCGCCAGCCACGCCGCGAAGGCCCGGCACATGTCCGGGGTGTTCGAGTCCACCCGCCACAGCTCGTCGACCACGCGGAGGCCCCGCTCGTCGGCCTGGGCGACCACCGCGGTCATGGGCGTGACGTTGAAGTCCAGCGACCAGTAGAGCGGCTGGCCGGGCACCAGCTCCGCCGCCTCGGTCACGTGCACGGCGCGGTCGAAGGCGTAGTAGACCCGTCCCTGGGCGACGTTGAGGAACTGGCCGTCGAGCTCCTGGGCGGCGAGCAGCGGGTCGTAGCTGGCCAGCAGCGTGGCCAGGTAGTCGGGCGGCAGGTGGCGATTGTCGCAGGTGCGGGCGAAGAGGGCCTCGTGGCCCGCGTAGGCCTCGGCGGTCCGGGGGTCGGCGGGCTTGCGCACGAACTCCTCCCACATCCAGTCGTAGCCGTTGGGCGAGGAGGTCACCCGACCCTCCAGGCGGTCCACGTCGGGACTCCGCAGGCGGCCCTTCACCACCTGCCAGGCCTCCAGGCGCGTGTCGCGCAGCTCGTCGAGGTAGAACCAGCCGAGCTCGATGCCCCGCAGCAGATCGTAGTTTTCCATCGAGCGGCACAGCACCTCCGCGCCGTTGTCCAGGCGGAAGGCCACGTCGGCCGAGCGGTGGAAGCGATAGCCGATCCCGTGGGCCCGCAGCAGCCCCTCGAAGGTCCGCAGCGTCGCGTCCTTGAGCTGGCGGTAGCTGTTGGCCCCGATGAGGCCCAGGCAGCGAGGGTTGCGGAGGGCCTTGAGCAGTGCCCAGAAGCAGCCCACGTGGCTCTTGCCCGAGCCGATGC
>JBKHIY010000105.1:0-14000 GCA_046538415.1 Candidatus Brocadiia bacterium
ACGCCGTAGCAGGCCTTAAAGCCCAATCGCAGCCGCCGCACGGGTTCTTTGACAAGTTGGTTGGAGTAGCGGAGGGGCCCCGTGGCCGGAGCGGGGGCCTCCCCTGGTGCGGGGGAGGCCCCCGGCCCTACGGGGCTTCGGCGGTGGCTCCCAGCCACACGGGGCTGGTCCAGGCGATCTCGCCGTCGTCCTGGACGAGGCGGACGTAGTAGTAGGCGCGGTCGCGGGGCGGGGAGCGGTCGACGAAGGTGAAGTCGGCGGCGGGGCCTTCGGGGCGTCGGGTGTGGATGAACTGGTTGTTGCGGCAGATTTCGATGCGGTCGATAGGGGCGGGGCATCGGGCTCGGACGGTGATCGCGACGCTGTCGCCTGGGGCCGTCGAGCTCTTGTGTCCCATGAGGTGGCCGTCGACGCGGACGTCGAGGAAGATGCGCGCGGCGGTGGTTCCGAAGCACTGTCGGGCGCGGAGGGCGTCGAGGATGGCGGGCCGGCTGAGCTCGGTGGCGTAGACCGCGGCCTTGCCCATTCCGCCGCCGTGGTCGGGGCTGGCGATGACGCCGATGAGGATGCCGCGGGCCCAGGCGTCGTGGAGGAAGTAGTCGCCCTCGGGGGTCGTGCGGCGTGCCTGTCGGGGGGCGCCTCGATGCTCGTAGGAGCCTCGGGTCTGGAAGATTTCGGCGACGGGCTGTGCGGTTTCGTCGTGGAAGCTCCAGTCGGTGGGCACGTTGCCGGTGTCGGCGAGCTGGTGGGGGATGAGGACGAAGTCGGCGTTCATCTTCCGCAGGGCGGTCCAGAGCTCGGCGGGGGTCTGGCCGTTATTGGCGTTCCACCATCGTGGGAAGTAGAGGTCGGCGAGGATGAGGTTGCGGTGGCCGTAGTAGCCGTAGGGGTGCTGTGGGGAGTAGCGTTCGAAGCTGGATGTCCACTCCTGGCCGAGGAAGGTGAGGAATCGGGCGGGGTCGTGGTTGGCTCGTGCGAGCTTGGCGCTGTAGTGCCAGAGGCAGGGGTTTTGGTTGTATCCGTGGTCGGTGATGCAGGCGAAGTCGTAGCGGGCGATGTCCCTGATGTGCTGATAGCTTTCGTCGGGGCTCTGGTCGCCGCATCGGTTGCAGATGGAGATGTCGGAGTGTTCGTGGAGGTCGCCGTAGAAGAGCTTGAGGGTATGGCCTTTGTAGGAGATGGTGGGGGTTGGGGCGTCCTCGCCGCGTGCGATGCGGAGCTGGGCGGCCTCGAAGGGCTCGTGGGGCTCGGCGAGGGGTTCGAGGGCGATGGGCTCGGCGGGCGGCGCGGGCGCCAGGTCGGCGGCGGCGAGGAACACGTCGCTGTGGGTCGACGGCGGGTCGGGCACGTGGCGCCAGGTGGGCGGCAGGTCGTTGGTCTGGAAGGCCAGGAGTGCCCGCCCGCCGTCGAGCACGAGTCCCGGTCGGCGGTCCATGCCCTTCTGGGCGGAGACGGGCCGGGGCTGGAGCCATCGGCGGCCGGTGGTGCAGGTGAGATAGACGTCCCAGCCGGCGCGGGGGAGCCTGGGGCGGAGGAACGCGAGCCACAGGCGGCCTTCGTCGTCGAAAGCGGGGCTGGCGGCCTCGCAGCGGCCGTAGAGGGGCGAGGCGGGGTAGTCGCTGGGGGCCAGGAGCCCGTCGGGCGTCACCTGGGCGACGATGAGCCGTCGGCGGTTGGTGGCTCCGATGTGGTAGCCGCGGGTCTGGGCGTTTTCGTAGACCAGCCACAGCTCGCCGCCGCGAGCGAGGAGCGCGGCGTTTCGGTCGATGGACGGGGCTCGGGTGAGTCGCCGCTCGGGGCTCCAGGTGCCCTCGGGGCTCCGGCGGCGGAGGAACACGTCGTAGTTGTTTTCGCGGAAGCTGTGCCAGGCGACGGCCACCTGGCCGCCGTCGAGGACGGCGATGGCGGGGCTGTAGCTCGATGCCTCGGGGACGCTGACCCGCACGGGCTCGCCGAGGCGGCCCTCGCGCAGGGAGGCGGCGAAGACCTGCCTGGGCCCGTCGCGGTTCGATTCCCAGGCCACCCACAGCGTGCCCTGGTGCCAGGCGGCGGCGGGCTTGACGTCCACCGCGGGATGGGAGGTCAGGCGGACCGGCTGGGCCGGCCCCTGGGGGCGGCAGGGCACGGCGAAGAGGTCCCAGTTGCCCTCGACCTCGGCAGCGTAGAGCACGGCGGCGCCGGCGGCGGTAGGCACGGCGCGGATGCCCAGCAGGTAGGTTCCCTCGCCGCCTGCGACCTGGTCGGTGCCCAGGGGCTCGAGGCTCGCGGGCTCGTAGCGGGCGACCTGGAGGGAGTCGGCCCCCTCGCGATGGCTGTTCCAGGCCACGTAGAGGGTGCCGTCGGGGCCCTGTGCGAGGGCCGGCTCGTCGTTGAAGCCGACGCCCCGCGACACCGGGGTGACGGGCGGCATGGGGGTTTCGTAGAGCGCCAGGTCGTCGAGCCAGATGCGTCCCGGCGGCTCGCCGTATGAGGACGGAGCGACGACCTCGAGCTGGAGTCGGCCGTCGGCCCCGACGGTGATGGGGGTGGCGTAGCGGCGCCATCGCCGGGGCACGCGGCGCCAGGCGGCCACGAGCCGGCGCTCGCGGGACCCCGGCCCCCGGACCCAGAGCACGAGCTTCGTGCGGTTGGTGGCCCTGGCCCAGGCCTCGAAGCGGTAGAGGCAGGCGGCCTTGACGGGCACGGTGCGTCGGAGGATGAGCGCCCGCTGGGGCTCGGTCACCTCGCCGCTCAGGCAGGCCTCGCCCGAATGCGCCTGGTCGGGCTCGGCGACGAGCTGGTGTTCGCGATGCGGCTCCCAGCCCTCGAGGCCGTCCTCGAAGCCGCCGTTGGCCAGGAGGTCGACCGTCCCCGCGGGGGCGTGGAGCGAGGCGAGGGCGAGGGCGGCGGCCAGAGCGAGGCTTCGCATCGGCGGGGTCTCCTGTGACTTTCGTGCTTTCCGTCCATTGTGGCGCCAAGGCCGCGGCGGGCGCGCCTGCCCCGCTGGGGCGGCAGGCAGGCGGACAGGAGAAATTGTAGAAGTGGCGAGGAAAATCGCGCCACCGCCCGAACCATCGAAACGACGCAGCTTTACGGCGCGGAGAAAAACTGCCCGCCGGGCTGCGGCGGATAGGTCCCACAGGCCGTACTGGGCCTATGGGCGCGGGCCCGAGTCCGAACCCGCCCCGCAGACCGCCGGTCGGTCACTTCCCCCCGGCCGCCTTCCTGGCCCGGGCGAGGAGCTGGCGAGCCTGCTTGGCGAGCCGCTGGTTGGCGGTGGCCTTGATCACCTTGCCCATGGCCTGGGCGACCTGGGCGGGCTGGTCGCCGAGGATCTTCTCGGCCACGGCCACGGCGGCCAGGCAGGCCTCCTCCTTGAGCCCCGCGTCGCCCAGGTGTGCCATGGTCAGGTCGAGGGCCTCGGGAGCGGGGATGTCGCCCAGGGCGGCGAGGGCCAGCTTCTTCTCCTCATCCCGCCTGGCCAGGCCGAGGGCGTCCTTCATCGAGGCCACCTTCTGGCGTGCGGGCACGGCCTGCATGGGGATGAGGCGAATGGCGCCGCGGAGGGCGAGGATGCGGGTCCTGGGGCTCTCGGCGCTCCTGGCCAGCTCGAGCACGTGGGGCAGGGCTTCGACGGTGGGCCATCCGCAGAGTGTGGCGACGGCGGCGGCTCGCACCTCCGCCTCGTCGTCCTCGGTGGCGGCGCGGAGGGCCTCCAGTGCCTGGGAGCCGCCGGCGGAGCGGAGGACACGCAAGAGGGCGATCTTGGGCTCGGCGGGGGCCCTGGGCAGGGCCTCGCACAGGGCGTCGAGGCAGGCCTTGGGCGCCACGCCGGCGGTGAGGGTGAGGGTCTCGTTCTCGTCCACGGTCTTGGTCGTGCGGGTGCCGGCCACGGTGTAGTCGACGCGGAGCTTCTTGCGGGTTCCGTGGACGGGGTCGCCGAAGTTGTCGTTGGTGGCCTCGACGGCGATGGCGCCCTTCTCGACCATCTGGGCGACCTTCCTGGTCACGTCCTCCTGCTTTCCGTCGGGCAGGTCGCCGTAGACGGCCTTGTGGATGGTGATCTTGCCCGCGGCGGGCCTGGCGAGGCGCTTGCACAGGCCGGCGAGGGTGCTTTCCAGTACCCGGATTTCGTCGGCGGACTTCGCGGCGACCAGGAGGTCGACGAGCGCGGGAAACTGCTCGAGGCGGAGGTCCAGCTCGCCGAGAGCCCGGATGCTGGCCACGCGGACGCTTTCGTCCTGGTCCTGCTTCGCGGCCTTCATCAGGGCGGCGGGGGCCTCGTCGGCGCGGCGTTGGGCGAGCATGGTGACGGCGAGGCGTCGGGTGGTGGCGTCGTCGGCGTCGAGCATGTCGGCGAGGGCGGCGTCGACCGCCTCGCCCTCGAGGGCGGCGAGGGCGTCGCGGGCGGCCTTGGCCACCTCGTCGTCGGGGTCCTCGAAGAGCTCCACGAGGACGGGCACGGCGGTGGGATGGCCGATCATGGGCAGGGCGCGGATGGCGGCCACGCGGGCCGCCTTGTCCCCCTTCTTGGCCAGGGCCAGCAGGGCGGGCACGGCGCCGGCCTCGCCACGGGTGCCGAGGGTCTGGACGACGAGGATCTGCTTGTCGGCGGGCAGCTTGCCCAGCTCGTCGGCCAGGGCCTCGGTCACTTCTTCCTGGGGCATTTCCATGGCGGTCCGGGCCGCTGCGGCGACCTGGGTCCAGTCGTCGCCCCGGAGGGCCTCGAGCAGGAGGGGCAGGCCCTCCTCGCCGCGCACGAGCACGGCTCCGCGCAGAGCGCCGGCGCGCACCTGGTGGGGGGCGTCCCGGGTCTGGCGCAGGCGGTCGTAGAGGGCCCTGGCCCTCTCCGTCTGGGCATCGGCCCGGAGCGCCTCGGCGCAGCGGAAGAGCCCTTCGCAGAAGGCCACGCGGCTGTCGGCGGGTGCCCTGGGGAGCGCGGCCTCGAGGGCGTCGGCGGCGGCCTCGGTGCCGATGCTGCCCAGGGCCCGGGCCGCGGCCTCGGCCACGCCCGCTTCGGATGCCGAGAGGTACTTGGCCAGGGCGGGGACGGCCTTGGCATCCTCGCGCACGCCGACGGAGGCGATGACGCCGATCAGGTGGCGCCCCTCGAGCTTGCCCAGCGCGGCGCGGAGGGCCTCGTCGACTGCCGGGTCGGGGATGGGCTCGAGGGCGTAGCGGGCCATGTGGGAGAGCTTCTCCTCGCCGAGCAGCCCGGCGAGCACGGGCACGGCGTCCTTGGTGCCCACGCGGGCCAGGAGGCGGCAGGCGTCGGACTTGTCCTTGAGCTCAGCGTCAGGGTCTTGGAGGGTGGCGAGGAGCTTGGCCTCCTGGGGCTTCTCGGCGGCGCGGGCCGCGGTGGGCGCGGCGAGCACCAGGGCCGCGACGAGAGCGAGGCGGGTGGCGGGCGTCCGCATGGGGAGTTCTCCTCGGCGGGGCTCAGAGGGTGTAGGGGGCGCGCATGGCGCGGGAGCGGAGGCGGTTGGCCTCGTCGTCGTTGATGAACTCGGCTTTCTGGGGCTCGTAGCGCAGGTCGCGCTGGAGCCACATGCAGATGTTGGCGCAGTGGACGGTGGTCATGGAGCGGTACATGACCTCGGCGTTGGCGACGGTGAGGCGACGGGTCTTGATGCAGTCGAGCCAGTTGCGCATGTGGCTCATAGGCCGCTGGGTGCGGGCCATGTACTCGCGGACGATCTTCTCGCGTTCGGCGAGCAGACGGGGCGAGGAGGCCTCGGGCTTGGAGTAGCCGTCGGCGGCGGCCACCCAGCCCTCGGGCCCGTCGAAGCGCTCGCCGCAGGACCCGTGCCAGTGCTTGCCCCCGCGGGAGAGGATCATCTTCGTGCCGTCGGCGAAGGTGGTGACCATTCCGTCGCCCGTGCCGTTGGGCACGTACTGGTAGTGGACGGGCGAGGTGTCGAGCTTGTCCAGCCCGGCCTGTGCCTGGGCGAAGGTGTGGGCCCCCCACTCGCCGATGCAGCTGGTATGGAAGTCGTAGTAGCCCCGCCAGCCGCCGCGCACGTAGGCCTTGTTGTAGGGCCGCCAGGGGCAGGGGCCGAGCCAGGCATCCCAGTCCACCACCTCCTTGGGCGGCTGGGGCTGTGCGGGCCGCCACTCGTGGCTCAGCTCGGCTCCGTGCCACGGGGCGATGTGGGCGTAGGCGGTGTGGACCTTGCCCAGGCGCCCCCGGCGGGCCATCTCGATGCAGAAGACGTGGTTGGCCTCGCTGAGGCGCTGGGTGCCGGTCTGGTAGACGCGGCCGTAGCGTAGCTGGGTGTCCAGCACGGCCTTGCCCTCGGCGATGGTCATGCACGAGGGCTTCTCGGTGTAGACGTCCTTGCCCGCCCGCATGGCCCAGATGGACATCAGGGCGTGCCATCGGTCGCCGGTGGCCATGAGGATGGCATCGATGTCGGGACGGGCGTCGAGGAACTCGCGGGCCTCGGGATAGGTCGTGCACTCGGTGTTCCCGTAGTGCTGGTCGACCACTTTCTTGACCAGCTCGCGGGGTCCCCGCTGGGCGTCGCAGATGGCGACGAACCGCACGCCGGGGTTGGGCAGCAGCCACTTGAGGTCGTGCATGCCGCGTCCTCGCAGGCCGATGCCGCCGGCGACGATGCGCTCGCTGGGGGGCACGGCGCCGCCGCGGCCGAGGGCGGATGCGGGCACCACGGCGGGCGCGGCCAGGGCCGCCGCGGTCTTGAGGAACCCTCGCCGGCTCACCTGGCGCCAGCCCGTCGCGCCGCGTCGTGCTTCCGTCATCGCGTGGCCTCCATACGGTGCGTGGTGGTTCCCTGGCCCGTCTCCTCCCTGGGCGCTGGCCGATGCTAGCGCGGATTGCGAGGGGATGCAAACGAGGCCCGCCCGATGCCCCGGGGGGTCACTCGGTGGCGAGCTCGCGCCAGTCGCGCCCCCCGGTGAGCCAGGCGAGGTCGAAGCGGGCCACGGCGATGCTCTCGTAGAGCTTCTTCTCCCCCCGCTCGAAGAGCAGGTAGATGGTGCCGTCCTCCGCCGCGGCCAGCGAGGAGTAGGCGCTGGGGCCCTTCCACACCAGGCGCTTGACGGGCCAGGTCGTGGCCCCGTCGAAGCTGGCCCACACGGTCATCTTCACGCGGGAGCGGCCGGGGTTATCGGGCGTGCTGAAGAGCAGCACGTCGCGGCCCCCGGTGGCCTTGTGGGGCAGGCGCACGAGACCCGCGTTGCAGCCGTAGGAGGGCTTGGTGCCGTACTTGAAGTAGAAGGGCTGGCCCACCTCGTAGAGGTGTTCGCAGACCTGCCAGTCGGTCCACATGTGGCCGCCGTCGTGGCTCCAGGCGATGCGTCGTCGATGGTCGACGGCCATGTGGCAGCGGGAGTTGTAGTAGATGCGCCCGTCGGCGAGTTCGGCGAGGGTGCCCTCGCCGGTGCCGCTCTGGACGGGGGTGCTGACCTGCCAGGTGGCGCCGCGGTCGTCGCTGTAGAGTGCGCAGTTGTAGTTGCAGGGCCACCACTCCTGGTCGTTATTGCCCTTGGGGGGCTGGCAGCGTGCGGGCATGAGCAGGCGCCCCCTGGGCTTCGCGTGCTGGAGGGTGATGCCCGCCTCGGAGGCCCCGCTGTTGGCGGGCACGCCGCTTTCGGGGCTGCCGTGGCCGAGGGCGTTGGGCCGCACGGCGATCTCCTCCCGCTTCCAGCTCTGGCCGTGGTCGCGGCTTCGCCACAGGCGGCCTCGGCCGGCCTGGACGAGCAGCACGTGGCCCGTGGTGCGGTCCACCATGGGGTTGCCCGCGGCGTCGGGGGCCACGGGGCGGGCCTCCGACCAGGTCTTGCCCCCGTCGGCGCTGCGGCGCAGCAGGCGGCCGCTGCGGGCGAAGGCCAGCACGGAGCCGTCGGCGGCCACCACGATGGTGGGGATGCGCACCGACTGGAAGAGGTCCTGCATCTCGAACAGCGGCTCGGCGTCGCGGTCCATCGCGCTTCCCCCAAGGCACAGGGCGGCCAGCAAGCACAGGACGAGCGGCGGCACGGGCAGTCGGGTTGGCTTCACGGGGCAGCTCCTTTGGCTCAGAGGCTGGCGGGTGCGGCCGGCACGGCCCTCTTACCGGGACCCGGGGGAGCGAGTCAAGCTCGATGGCTCCTGGCCTTGACAAGGGGCCGCCGCTGCGTAAGGTAGGAGGCGAGAGCCGGTGAACCCGCAGTCCCTCGGAGGGCCGCCCCATGCGAACGTCCCTCGCCGTCCTCGGCATCGCCATTGTGTCCGCCTCCGCCCTGGCGGACGACCCCTCGTGGTATGTGAAGAAGGCCGCGTGGGAGGAGACCCTCGAGGCCTCGCAACGGGCCTGGGAGCAGGCCCGCAAGGAGCGGCCGCCCGCCCCGCCGCTGCCCGACCTGGGGAAGTCCGATTTCTCCATCCTCGCCTGGCTCCGCACCCGCCACGGCGGCACGCTGGTGGCCAAGGCCCCGGCGGAGGGCAAGTGGGCGCCGCAGGGCAAGAGCCTCTTCGTGCGCGACGGGCGCCCGACTCTCGACGTCGGCTGGGTGGGCGCCGTGAGGTCGGAGCGGGCCGTCGCCGACGGCCGATGGCACCACGTGGCCGCGGTGAAGCAGGGCGATGCCCTCCGCTTCTTCGTGGACGGCGAGCCGGCGGGCGGGGGCCGCCTGGAGTTCGGCCCCGACCCCGCCAGCGCGGTGGTGAAGCTCGGCTTCACCAATCCCAACTTCCCCCGCCCCAGCCCCTTGCGGGGCGACCTGGACGACGTGCGGCTGTTCCGCCGCGCCCTCTCGCCCCAGGAGGTCCGGGCCCACGCGGAGAAGCTCCAGCCGCCGAAGGGCGAGGGCCTGGTCGCCTGCTGGCCCTTCGACGGCGGCCTGGCCGACGCGACGGGCGAGGGCCACGACGCGCGGGCGGTCGGCGAGCTGGCCTTCGTCGAGGGCAGGCACGGCAAGGCCCTGCGGCTCGGCGGCGAGGCCCACGCCGTCGTGGGCGGCCCGGCCAGCATCGAGCGCGAGCTGTGGGCGCTGCTCGAGCGCGACTTCGGCGTGGTGCGCCTGTTCGACGGCCAGTCCCTCGCCGGCTGGCGCCCCCGCAACCGCCCCGGCCACGGCTGGGGAGCCGTGTGGAGCGTGGCCGACGGCGCCCTCCAGGGCGTCCAGGAATGGCCCGGCTCCTGGGGCATGGTGGCCGCTCGCCGGGCCTTCGCCGACGCCGACCTGCGGCTCGAGGTCAGGACCGACTGGCCCCTCGACGCCGCCGTGCTGCTGCGCGAATCGGGATTCGCCCGCGCCTACCAGGTCGCCCTCCACTGCCGCGAAGACGGCGACGTGGGCGGCATCGCCACCCACAAGACAGGCGGGCCAAGCGTGCCCGCCGAGGGCTGGCGGAAGCTGTGGAAGAAGGACGACTGGAACCAGCTGCGCATCGTCGTCCAGGGCGAGCCGCCCACCATCCGCACCTGGCTCAACGGCCACGCCGTCGCCGCCCACACCTTCGCCCAGACGCCCGACCTCGTCGAGCCCCGCGGCCCTATCGCCCTGACCATCACCGGCGGCCCGGAAGCCTTCAACAACCGCCTCCGCGTCCGCAAGGCCGTCCTCCTCCCGCCACCGTGAGCGCTCCGTGAGGGCAGCCGGGAGCGCCGCGACGGCCCCGGGAGGCCAGCCTGCGCCACGCGGCGAACACAAAGGAGCCATCGCTTGAGGCCCGCAACGGCCATTGCACTCGCTTTCTATGCCCTGCCGGCGGTCGCTGCCACCGACGGGGCGGCCTTCGAGACCCCGGTGACCCGCGAATGCCTCGACCCCCAGGCCACGGCCGAATGGGTGGACGGCGAGACGCGGCGCGACGTGCACTTCCACCATCGGCCCGCCCGCGACCATCCGGGCTGGGTGGTGTGGACGACGGACGGCGGCCCGGGACACTCGGGCATCCAGTTCGGGGCCTCGGAGCGGCCCGGGAGGCGCCACTTCCGCCTGGGCTTCGCCCGGCCGGTGCCCGCGGGCACCGTGTTCGCCCGCGGCGGGGGCGCCCTGGCCGTCCTCCGGCCCGACGCCCCGTACCCGGGCGACCCGGCGAACGAGACGCACTGGCAGCCCGCCGAGCGGCTCCACGAGGGGGAGTACTCCCTGTGGGTGCTCCCGCCGGAGACCACGGTGCGGGCCTTGCGGTTCACCGTGGACAGCCGGGACGAGATGGCGGCCCACCACGAAGGCCACCTGTGGGGCATCTACATCCTGGAGCGGCGGCTCATCGACCTCGCGCCCGAGGCGACCATCGTCGCCAGCTCCGGCCAGGACCGCGCCCCGTTCCTGGCCGACCACCGCCGAGGCGGCTGGCGCCAGGTGTGGGACAACGACTGGGAGGCCCGCGCCGCGCCGGTGAACCCCGAGCGCCCGGAGACCATTCTCTACCTGTGGCCCGAAGCCGTGCCCCTGCGGGGGCTGTGCGCCCTGTGGGCGGGCCTGGCCCGGGCCCGCGTCGAGGCCTACCGCGGCCCGCCGAGCCTCCACCCCCGCGAGGCCGGGCCGGAGCACTGGAGCCCGCTGGGCACCTACGAGCTGGGCCACCAGTACCCCCGCCGCTTCGCGCCCAACTGGCTGGACTTCGGTCGCCGGGTGGCCACCCGCGCCGTCCGCCTGACCGTCACCGCCCCCAGCCCCACCGAGGGCGTGCACGGGGGCGTGCGCGACAAGCCCCGCGGCGGCAGGCGGGTGTGGCTGGGCGAGCTCATGGCCCTCCACGAGCTGGGCGAGCGGCCCGTCGCCCTGCCCCCCGCGGCCCGCCCCGAGCCGGCCGCCGACCATCCGCCGGTCCCCATCCGCTTCACCCTCGACGAGCCGGGGCACGTGACCCTGGTGATCGACGATGCCCAGGGCCGCCGCGTGCGCAACCTCATCGCCGAAACCCCCTTCCCCGCCGGCCAGCACACCGTGTGGTGGGACGGCCTGGACGAGCACAGGGTGAACGTCCGCGTGCACGGCATCTACGACATCCGGGGGCGGCTGGTCGAGCCCGGCACCTACCGCGTGCGCGGCCTGGTCCGCCCCGCCCTTCGCCTGCGCTACCAGATGAGCCCCTACAGCCCCGGCTCGCCGCCCTGGGGCACCGCCGACGGCTCCGGCGGCTGGCTGGCCGACCATACGCCGCCCTGGGACGCCCTCTACGTGCCCAAAGGCCCCTCGGGCCAGGGCGAGGTCCTGCTCACCGCGTGGATCGTGGAGCACGGCCACGGGCTGATCGGCGTGGACCTGCGGGGCAGGAAGCTGTGGGGCCTGCGCCGGCTGGGAGGGCCATGGACCGGCGGCTCCCACCTGGCCCGCGACGAAGGCCCCACCGCCCAGCCCGGCGTGGTGGCCTACGTGGGCTCCTGGTGGCGCACCGGCGGGCGCGACGAGCCCGGCGGCGAGGTGCGCATCACCGCCCTCCGCGACGACGGCCAGGGCCGCACCCTCCTCAAGCACCCCATGGCCAGCCAGAAGGAAGCCACCCTGGGCGGCATGGCGGTCCGCGACGGCCTCCTGGTGGCCAGCCTGCCCGTGGCGGGCACCGTGCTGTTCGTGGACGCCGGCCGGGGCGAGCTCCTGGGCACCCAGCGCCTGGACGAGCCCCGCGGCCTGGCCTTCGAGGGCCCGGGGCGCCTGCTCGTGCTCGAGGGCACCCGCCTGCGCCGCACCACCGTGCGCCGCAAGGACGGCTCGCCGCAGCTCGCCGCCCCCCAGGACCTCGTGGCCCGCGGCCTCGAGGACCCGCACGGGCTGGCCGTCGGGCCCGAGGGCCGGCTCTACGTGAGCGACTGGGGCGAAAGCCACCAGGTGAAAGTCTTCTCGCCTCAGGGCAAGCTCCTGCGCACCGTGGGCAGCCCCGGCGGCGCCCGCCTGGGACCCTACGACCCCACGCGCATGCACCGCCCCAGGGGAATGACCCTCACCCCCGACGGGCATCTGTGGGTGGCCGAGGAGAGCATCTCGCCCAAGCGGGTGAGCGTGTGGACCCGCGACGGCGATTTCGTGAGGGCCTTCTACGGCCCGCCCAAGTACGGCGGCGGAGGCGTGGTCGACCCCGCCGACCGCTCCCGATTCTGCTACGTCACGCGGGACGACGTGGACGGCCAGCGCATCCGCGCCGGCCTGGCCTTCCGGCTCGACTGGCAGGCCATGGACTGGCGGCCGAGCGGCATCTACTACCTCCACGACCGCATGCCCCTGACCCTCGGCGACCGATGGGGAGCCGCCCCCCAGCGGCCCATCCGCCACCGCGGCCACGACTACATGACCAACGCCTTCAACGCCCGGCCCACCACCTCGCCGCCCGTCGTCGGCGTGTGGCTCCTGCGCCGCGGCGCCGCCCACCTGGTGGCCGCGGCGGGCAGCGCCGCCGCCTTCGATGCCCTCCAGCGCGACGACCTGGCCGCCCGCCTGCCCCAGGGAGTCGCCTGGGAGGACCACCAGCATCCCAAGCGGTCGAACCTCTTCTTCGCCTGGTCGGACCGCGACCTCGACGGCACCCTCGAGCCCCCCGAGCTGACCTTCGCCCTCCTGGACAGCCCCAGCGTGGGCGAGGGATACATCCGGCCCGACCTCGCCATGATGTTCACCTACACCGACCGCCTCCGCCCACGCGGCGTCACCGCCCAGGGCGTGCCCCTCTACCACGCCGAGGACGTCGAGCGGGCCGTGCCCGGCGAGGTGGAGGCCCACTTCACCAGCGGCGCCCGCGTGGCCATCGACGCCGGCCACGGCTGGATCGTCCGCACCGGAGCCCCCATCCGCGGCTACCGCCACGGCGAGCTGGTGTGGACCTATCCCAACCGCTGGCCGGGGCTCCACGCCTCGCACCAGGCGCCCACGCCCCAGCACCCCGGCCAGATCATCGGCGCCACCCGCATCCTCGGCCATCCCGTGGCCCCGCGGGCCGGCCAGGCGGGGCCGATGTGGGCGGTGAACGGGAATTTCGGGAACGTCTACCTGATGACCCTGGACGGGCTGTTCGTGGCCACCCTGGGGCGCGACCAGCGGACCGGCCGCCTGTGGCGCTTCCCCCAGGCCCCGCGGGGCCTGGACGTGGCCGGGGTGAGCTTCTACGGCGAGCACTTCTGGCCCACGATGGTCCGCAGCAGCGATGGCGAAATCTACCTCACCGCGGGCAAGGGCCATTCCAGCATCTTGCGCGTCGAGGGCCTCGAGCGCGTCCGACGCCTGCCACAGCAGGCCCTGGCCGTCACGCCCGACGTGCTCGAGCGGTGCAGCGCCTGGCGCACCCGCCGCGAGGCACGACGCCTCGAACGGCGCGGCAGGAAGACCCTCGAGGTCGCCCTCCGCACCGAAGCCCCCACCGTGGACGGCACGCTCGACGACTGGGCCGACGCGCAGTGGGCCAGGGTCGGCGACTACCCGGCCCGCAAGGAGACCCGAAAGGTCTGGGCCGCGGTGGCCGTCAGCCGCGGCCGCCTCTACGCCGCGTTCCGCACCGCCGACCCCCGCCTGCTCGACAACGCCGCCGAGGACTGGCACACCCTGTTCAAGACCGGCGGAGCCCTCGACCTCCAGCTCGCCACCGACCCCGCCGCCGAGCCCCAACGCAAGCGCCCGGCCCGCGGCGACCTGCGCCTGCTCGCCGCACGCGTCGAGGGCAAGACCACCGCCGTCCTCTACCGCCCCGTGGCCCCGCAGGCCCCCGACGAGGAGGCCGTGCCCTTCAGCTCCCCGTGGCGGACCGTGACCTTCGACCGCGTCGAGCAGGTCTCCGCCCAGGTGACCCTGGCCGGCGAGGGCGGGAACTACGAGCTCTCCGTGCCCCTGGCCACCCTCGGCCTGGAGCCCCAGCCCGGTCGCATCGTCCGCGGCGACATCGGCATCCTGCGCGGCGAGGGCGGCGTGACCATCCAGCGGCTGACCTGGAGCAACAAGGCCACGGGCATCATCTCCGACGTGCCCGGCGAGGCCATGCTCCACCCCCACCTGTGGGGCCGCATCCGCTTCGTGGCCCCGCCAGAATAGGCCCGCAGGCCCTTGACGGCGGGGAGCGGACCTGGCAGAATCCTGCCGTCCGG
>JBKHIY010000106.1:0-13847 GCA_046538415.1 Candidatus Brocadiia bacterium
CCAGATGCTACCAGAATGTCCCGGCGAATACAAGACCACGGCGGGGCAGCGAAAAAGTCTTGACGCGGTTCCCCTCTTTCTCCATGATGAGGCGCGTGGAAGTCCGCGCACTGCGGCTCGCCGGGCGGCCCGCTCCTGGGGCTTGCCCGTCGGGGTCCGCGGGCACGGCGCTCCCTGGCCGCCCGAAGGCGGCTCCCACACGAGGAGGCGAGTATGCCGGAAGCTGTTCTCCAGGCGGCGGCTTGGCGGCGCTGGCGTCCCCGGGTCGCCGTGGCCGTCGTCTTCGTGGCCTTCGCCGCGCTCTACTTCGCGGCCATTCCAGGATTTCTCTTCCTCAAGCCCGACACCGCCATCTACATGGGCCTCGCCCGCTCGCTGGCGGAGGGCGAGGGCTATAGCTTCAACCTCGCTCCCTACGCCAAGTACCCGCCGCTCTACCCCCTCGTGCTCTCCGTGGTCTACCGGCTCGGGGGGGAGAGCGCGTGGGCCATGCAGGCCCTGGGGGCAGCGTGCGGGCTGGGCAGCCTGGTGCTGGTCTACGCGCTGGTCAAGCCCCGGGCGGGGCGGTGGCCAGCCCTGGCCGTGGTGGTGCTCACGGGCACGTGCACGTGGTTTCTCTCGCACTCGGTGGTCTACGTTCTCTCGGGCGTGCCGTACGCGTTCTTCTCGCTGGGGGCGCTGGTGGCGGCGGAGGCTTTGCGCCGGCGGGGCTCGTTGGCGCTCCTGCCGTGGCTGGGGGTGGCGGCCCTCGGCGTGGCGGCCCTGTATACCCACCTGGCGGGGGTGGCGCTGGTGCCCGCGCTAGCGGGCGGGGTGCTGTTTGCGAAGGGGAGGTGGCGTCCCACGCGGCGGCGGGTTCTCGTGGCCTCGGTGGTGGGGGGGGTGTGCGTGGCAGCGGCGGCGGCGTGGGTGGCGCGGGGCCAGAGCCTGGGCGCGATGTCCAGCTACACCCCGGAGGTGTCGACCGCTCAAGGGCTTGGGGTGGGGGAGATGGTGGCGCGGCTGAAGCTTCGCTTCCGCGAGTTCGTCTCCGCGCCCCTGAGCATGAGCCACAACCAGGTCAAGTGGGTGGTGGGGCTGGCGATGCTGGCCCTGTTCGTGGCGCCGGGGCTGGTGCGGGCCTTTCGGCGTCACAGCGGGAGCCCGGAGCTGTACCTGGCGGCCTACTTCGTGGTGCTGGTGGTGGCGGGGGGGGAGGGGGGCCACGAGCGCTACGTGGTGCCCGTGGTGCCGCTGCTGTTCTACTACGGCTACCTGTCGCTGCGCGTGCTGGGCGAGCGGCTGGGATGGTGGCTGGCCCAGCGGCGGGGCGAGGAGGCTCGTCGCCTGGCCGTGCGCGTGCCGCGCGTGCTCACCGTGGTGGTCGGGCTGGCCGTGCTGGGCTACGCGGTCCGGGCGGGGGTGCGGGGCAAGCGCGGGGCGAGCCCCTTTTCGGCCGACGACCGCGCCGAGGCCCGGGCCCTCCAAGCGGCGTGGCAGGAGGCGGCGGGCTGGGCCGACGGCCTGCCCCCGGGCGCCACGCTCTACGCCGGCTCGGGCGGCTCGTGGTCCTTCGTCCACTACTTCACCCGCCGGCGCACGGGCACCTGCGTGATCGACGAGCCCACGGCCCGCCAGGTGGCCCGCCGCATCGTCGCTTGCGAGGCCACCTACCTCCTGGCCGACGAGCGGGAGCGGACGGAGAACCGCCTGGAGCCCATCTTCGAGACCCACCCGGAGTGCTTCGACCGCATCGAGCGGAACCACGAGTGCGAACTCTATCGCATCGACCTGGAGAAGCTCCGACGGCTCTATCCCGCCTCGGAAGAGGAGGGGTCGTGACGCCTTCGTCAGGGGACAACGCCGTCGTTGGGCCGTGCCCCGCCCGGCCTGGGCCGCCGGGCCGCCGCGAGCTGGCCCTGGTCGGGGCGCTGTTGCTGGCCATCGCCGTGGCCTACCTGGTCTCGGTGCCCGGGGTGCTGTTGCTCAATCCCGATACCGCGGTGTACATGGGGCTCGGCCGCTCCCTGGCTCGAGGCGACGGCTACACCTTCAACTTCAAGCCCTACGCCAAGTATCCCCCCGTGTTCCCCGCCATGGTGAGCGCGGTGTTCCTCGCCGCGGGGGAGCACATCTGGCTGCTCCAGGCCATGGTGGCCCTGTGCGGAGTGGGCGCCCTGCTCGCCGCCTACGGGCTGGTGCGGGGCCGGGCGGGTCCTGGGGCTGCGGCGGGGGTGGTGGTGCTTTCGGCGCTGAGCAGTTGGTTCTGGGCTCACGCCTCGGTGTACCTTCGTGCCGACGTGCCCTACGCCTTCGTCTCACTGCTGGCGTTGTGGGCTGCGGAGCGGCAGCTCCGTGCCCCGCGGCTGTCGTGGATGAGGTGGGCGGGGGTGGCGGCGCTGGTCGTCGTGGCCCTCTACACGCACATGGTGGGCGTGGCGTTGGTGGCGGGGATTTCGCTGGGCGCCCTGTGCGCCCGGGCCGCGGGGCGGCCGGCCTGGCGGCGGCTGGCCGCGGCGGCCATGGTGGGCGTCGCGGGCCTCGCCGCCACCGGCTACTGGCTCTACCGCGGGCGCGACATCTCGAATCCCATGGCCAACTACGGGAAGCACGCCAGCGTCCTGCCCCGGGGGCAGATGGGCTCCGAGGCCTCGGCGGCCGACCGCGCGGCGCTGCGCCTCCAAGAGTGGCTGCGCACGCCGCTGAACATGGACGACGAGAAGGCCACGAGGGGCCTCGCCCTGGTCGCCTGCGCCGTGCTCCTGGTGCCCGGCCTGGCGGTGGGTTTCGGACGCTGGCGCAGCGGCGCGGAGTTCTACCTGTGCGCCTACTTCGCCGTCTCGACCTTTGCCGGCGGCCCTACCGGCGGGGCTCGCTACGTGGTGCCCGTGGTGCCGCTGCTCTTCTACTACGGCTACGAATCGCTGCGGGTGCTGGGCGGTGCGGTGGGAGCGGCCTTCGGCCCGCGGGGCCGACGGGTCGTCCCCCGCGTGGTGTTGGGAGTGGCCGTGGTGATGATTGCGAGCTACGGCGTCTACGTCCGGGCCAAGGGCAAGCGGGGCGCCTCGAAGTTCGAGGCCGAGCGGCGGGAGCGCGACCGCAACCGCAACACCACCTGGCGAGCGGCCGCGGCCCGCGTGCGCCGCGAGATGGCGGAGGTGGACGCCCCGCTGGTCTACCCCGGCTCGGGCAACACCTGGGCGAAGCTCCACTACTTCGCCGACGTGCCCGTGGCCGAGGTGCGCTTCGACCACGTGGGGGCCCGCGCCCTGAGAGCCATGGCCGAGCAGGGGGCCGACTTCGTGCTCGACGACGTGGAGAACGAGCATTGCCGCCGCCGCCTGGGCCCCCTCCTCCGCGACTATCCCCGGTGCTTCCGCCAGGTCGAGGAGTTCCGAGAGGGCGAGACCCGCCTGGTGCTCTACCGCATCGACCGCGCGGAGCTGGAGGCGGCGCTGCGAGAGCTCGAGGAAGCGGGCCCGCCAGAGCCCCGCGAGGGGGCCTGAGCGGCGGCTGCCGAGGAACAGAGCCGACCGAGGAGGAGCCAATGCCACGGACGCCCGCAGCCAAGGAGGCATCGGGCCTGGGCGGCACGGTGGTCGTGGTCGCGGCATTCGGGATTCTGGCCGCGACCTACCTGGGCTCCGTGACGGGCATCTTCATCATCAACCCCGATAGCTGCACGTACATGGGGCTCGGCCGCTCGCTGGCCGAGGGACGGGGCTACGAGTTCAACTTCGCGCCCTACGCCAAGTACCCGCCCGTCTATCCCGCCATCCTCTCCCTGGTGTACCTCACGGTGGGGGAGTCCATCCGGGCGATGCAGCTCGTGGGGGCCTGCCTGGGGGTGGCGGCGCTGGTGGCCGCCTACCTGGTGGTGCGTGCCCGGGCGGGTCGGTGGCCGGCCCTGGGGGTGGCCGTGCTCTCGGGGCTGTGCGGCTGGTTCATTTCCCACTCGGCGTTCCTGATGCGGGCCGACATTCCGTATACGTTTTTCTCCCTGCTGGCTCTCTGGCTGGGGGAGCGGGAGGTCCGGCGGGAGGGCTTCTCGCTGCCCCGGTGGCTGGTGGTGGCCGCGGTAGCCGTCGTCGCGCTGTACACGCACCTGGCGGGAGCGGCCCTGGTAGCGGGCATCGCGGCGGGGGCGCTGCTGGCCGCCCGGTCTCGGCGGGCCATTCGCCAGCGCCTGGCGGGGGCGGCGGTGGTGGGGGCGGCGGGCGCGGCGGCCGCGGGCGTCTGGGTGGCGCGGAGCGCGGCCATCGGGGGGGCCAGGAGCTACGCGGCCCACGTGCGCATCGCCGAGCGGTGGACCGTGGGCTCGGCCCTGGCCCGGGTGGGGGTGAGCCTGCGCGACTGGGCGGGCACGCCGCTGAACGTGACCTTCGAGCAGCTCACGTGGGTCTCCGCCCTGGTGCTGCTGGGCCTGTTCGTGCTGCCCGGCCTGGTACGCGGCTTCGCGCGGGTGCGGAGCTGCATGGAGTTCTACTTCTGCTTTCACTTCCTGCTGGTCACGTTCACCGGCGGGCCGCACGGCCACGAGCGCTACGTACTGCCCGTGGTGCCCATTCTCTTCTACTACGGGTACGTCTCGCTGTGGCTATGGGGCCAGGGAGCGGCGTGGCTGCTGGTGGCCCAGCGCCGGCCGCCGGACGCCCCGGGAGGCACTTCGAAGCTCACATGCGCCCTGCTGGTGGGGGTGTTCGTGGTGCTGGCCGGCTTCGGCGTCTACCACCGGGCCAAGTGCCGCAAGGGCTCTCGCCGCCTGGAGGCCTCCTGGCAGAAGAAGGACCGCCGCCGGGCCGCCCTGTGGTGGGAGCTGCGAGAGTGGGCGGAGGACTACGTGCCGCTCGAGGCCACCATCTTCCCCGGCTCGGGCGGCTCGTGGGCGGACATCCATTTCTTCACCCGCCGCCGCGTGGCCGCGGTCACCACCTCGGACTGGGGGCCCACGCTGATCGAGCGGATCGTCGAGTCCGACGCCGAGTTCCTCCTGGAGGACGACCGCAGCCGCAGCCGCGAGCGCCTGGGCTTCGTCCTCGCCCGCTACCCCCAGTGCCTCGAGCAGCTGGTCACCGAGCACATCGAGGGCAAGCCCCATCGGGGCTGCACGCTGTATCGCATCAGGAAGGAGCGGCTGCGGGAGGTGCTGGCCCGCTGGGGCGAGGTGGAGCGCTGGTTCCACACCCACGTGCCCGAGGGGGCGGAGGTATTCCCCAGCTCGCTGGGCGCCTGGCCGATCATCGAGTTCCTCACCGGCCGCCAGGCCCCCAACCCCCTGGAGGAGCAGATGACAGTGGCCGACATCGCGGAGGCCCTGGCGGCCAGCGGGGACCGCTTCGTGCTCACCGACCGGCTGGACCAGCACCTGGAGAGCTTCTCCTACTTCGCCGACCGATACCCCCAGTGCCTGGAGAAGGTCGACGCCATCCCCGAGTGCGTGCTCTACCGCGTCGACCGCCCGGCCCTGGAGGCCGTGCGCGCCGAACTGGCCCGCCCCGGCTCCTAGCTCCCCGTGCGGGTCTTCTCGGCGGCCACGACGAGGGTCTCGCCCAGGAACACCGCGGGGGAGAACAGGGCGCGGTAGACTTCCCAGTGGCGCCGCCGCTGGGCGGGGTGCTTCTCCCGCAGGAAGCACAGCGCCGTGACCGCCGCGGCCAGGGGATAGAAGAGCAAGTGCGGGTAGCTGGCCGCCTTGATGCGGTTGGCCCGCACGCGCGCGATGCGCAGGCCGCTGGTGTGGAGGATGTAGCGCAGCCAGGGGAAGGTGATGGGGCTGATGTGGTGGCGCGGCGAGGGCCGGGTCTCGTCCAGGGGGCGCTTGAACTTGTTGTGGAAGCCGGTGAGGAAGAAGCGGGTGCGGCTGCGCATGGCGCTGATGTTGGGCGTGGAGAGCACCAGCCGTCCCCCGGGGCGGAGCACGCGGGCGAACTCGCGGACCGTGTGGAAGGGGTTTTCCACGTGCTCGATGCCGTCCACGCACGCGGCGGCATCGAAGGCCCCGTCCTCGTAGTCCAGTCGCCGTTGTAGGTCTCCCACCTGAAAGTCCACGCCCTCGATGGCCAGCACGTCGGGCTGGCAGTCCAGGCACCACACCTGGCAGCCGCGGCGTGCCAGCTCCCAGGCCAGGGCGCCCGGGCCGCAGGGCGCGTCGAGCACGCGGCACGGGCCGCGCTCGAGGATGAGCTGGAGGACCGCCTGGTGGGTGCCCCGCGAGGTGTCGGCCCGCGGGGCGCGGTCGGCTCTGGGACGCACTTCGGCAGGGCTCGTGGCGGGGCGGTGGCTCATGGCCGCAGGATCGTAGCCCGGCGGGGGCCGCGTGTCAATGGCCCGGGCGGGCGAACGGTTGATCCAGCGGCGTATTCCTGGTACGTTGGGCGGCGCTGTGAACGCGGTCCGACTGGCGAGGTGCCCCCCCGTGAATCTCCGCCGCCTGATCTACCTCTCGCGCATCGAGCTGCCCAACCCCCGGTCCCACTCCATCCAGATGATGCGCACCTGCCACGCCATCGCCCAGACGGGGGTGGGGGTGGACTTCTTCGTGCGGGCCGAGGAGCCGGTGGACCGCGAGCCGGTGTTCGACTACTACGGTCTGGAGCCGTTGGACAACTTCACGCTGCGCACCCTGCGCCCCCGGGAGTGGGAGCACGCGGCGTTCGTGCGCAAGATCGTGGCCATCGCCCGCCGCTGCGGCCACGGCACGGCGCTCTACACGCGGGACTACCACATCGCCCGGCGGCTCATCCGCCTCCGTCCCTTCCTCCGCCTCCCGGTGTTCGTGGAGACGCACATGCTCGACGGCTTCTTCGACCGCGAGTACGTGCCCCAGTGGGTGGCGGAGGTATCGGCCGGCCGCGAGCCCGATCCCCGGTCCACCCAGTGGTTCTCGCTGGTCGATTCCTGCTACCGGCGGGCCGACGGGGTGGTGAGCCTGCTGGGCAGCACCTACCGCATCCTCCGCCAGCGCTACGAGTCCACCCCCGTGATCGCCGCGTGGCACGGGACGGACCCCGACCCCCAGCCCGCCTACGAGCCCGAGGGGCGGCGGGGGGTCTACTACATCGGCAACCTCTACGACTACTACCAGCCGGAGACGCTGGTGGAGGCCATGCGCCACGTGCCCGGCCACGAGCTGATGATCGTGGGGGGCAACGACCCCCACGACGTGGCCCGCACCCGCCGCGCCACCGAGCAGGCGGGGGTGGCCGACCGCGTGAGGTTCCTGGGCCACGTGGCCCCCACGCGGGTCCGCGAGTTCTACCGCCGCTGCCGCGTGGTGGTCACCCTGTTCGCGGGCCAGAAGGTGGCGGAGTACCTCTCCCGGGGGCTGCCCGTGGTGGCGCCCGACCTGCCCATCATCCCCGAGATTCTGCGCGACGGCGAGACCTGCGCCCTGTTCGCCCCGGGCAGCTCGCGGTCGCTGGCCGAGGCCCTCCGCCGCGTGCTCGAGGAGCCCCAGGAGGCCCGGCGCCTGGCCCGGGGCGCCTACCAGGAGTCGCTGCGCCACACCTGGCCCCAGCGGGCACGCCAGATCACGGAGTTCGTGAGCGGGTGCATGGCCTCGGCCGGGGGGCGTCCGAAGGTGGCCGTGCGGCCCCGGGCCGGGCGGCAGGAGCCGCCCCGCCTGCGCCGCCTGATCTACGTCTCCCGCATCGCCCTGCCCAACAACCACGCCCACTCCATCCAGATGATGCGCACCTGCCACGCCATCGCCAGCCAGGGGGTGGAGGTGGACTTCTACGTTCGGGGCACGGCCCCGCCCTCGGTCCAGGAGGTGCTCGACCACTACGGCCTGGAGCCCCTGGAGGGCTTCCGCATCCACTGGCTGGCCCCCCGCCGCTGGGAGGGCGCGGGCTTTCTCTACTCCGCGCTCCGCCAGGTGCGGGCCGGCGGCTCGGGCACCGCCATCTACACCCGCGACTACCACCTCGCCCGCCGCTTCATCCGCCTCCGTCCCCTGATGCGGATGCCCGTCGTGGTGGAGACCCACAAGCGCGACGCCTACTACGAGATGGGCTACAAGCTCGACGGCGACGGGGCCACCGGCCGCGCCGCCCTGGACCCCGAGCGGCGCAGCGACCGCCACCAGCTCATCGACTACGCCTACCGCCACGCCGACGGCATCGTCGCCGCCTGGGCCGACACCTACCGCCTCATCGCCGAGCGATACCCCGCCACCCCCGTCCAGCGCATCTGGTTCGACACCGTGCCCCTGCCCCGGCTCACCTACGACCCCGCCGAGCGCCACGGCATCTACTACGTGGGCAACCTCTATCCCCGCTACCGCCCCAGCGTGCTGGTCGAGGCCCTCAGCCGCATCGAGGACGAGAAGCTCTACATCGTGGGCGGCAACGAGCCCGAGCACGTGGCCCAGGTCCGCCGCCTGGCCGCCCAGCGCGGCGTGGCCGACCGCATCCACCTCGAGGGCTACGTCCTCCCCGGCCGCATCCAGAGCCTCTTCGACCAGTTCCGGGTCGCCGTGGCCCTCCTCCCGGGGCTCAAGATCGCCGAATACTTCTCCCACGGCCTCCCCATCGTGGCCCCCGACATCCCCGTGGCCCGCGACCTGCTGCGCGACGGCGAGACCTGCCTGCTCTTCGAGCCCGGCGACGCCGACTCCCTGGCCTCCGCCATCCGGCGCATCCTCGAGGACCCCGCCCTCGCCCGCCGCCTGGCCACCGGCGCCCTCCAGGAGGCCCGCCGCCACGCCCGGCCCGACCGCGCCCGACGCATCATCCGCTTCATCGAAAGCCTCCTGTGACGTGACGCCCGCCTTGACACCCCCTGGCCGCCCGCGTATTCTCCCCCGCCCGGGCCGCGGCCCCGCAACGCCCCACCGACCGGCCCCGACCTATAGGACCTATACGACCTATACGACCTATCGAACACCCAGGACCCCGCATTGAGCCCCCCCAGCGATTCCCTCCCCTCGCCCCTGCGCTACCCCGGCGGCAAGTCGCGCGTGGCCCGCCGCCTGTGCCGCTACATCCCCCCCCACCGCGACTACCGCGAGCCCTTCGTCGGCGGCGGCGCCATCTTCTTCCGAAAGCCCAAGGCCCGAAGAAGCTGGCTCAACGACCTCCACCCCGGCCTCTACGCCCTGTGGCGCACCCTCCGCGACCAGTTCGACGACTTCGCCGACCTGTGCCGCGCCCAGAACGCCGACGACCTCGAGGCCACCTTCCAGTACTGGATCGACCGACGCGACCTGATGACCGCACGCGGCAACGACCACCTGCTCGAACGGGCCGTCCAATTCTACTTCATCAACCGCACCGTGTGGTCCGGCCGCGTGGTCTACGACCCCGCCCGACGCTCCCGACTCTACTTCTCCAACCCCCGGGGATGGGCCAACCTGGAGAAGAAGCTCGAACACCTGCGCCGGTGCTCCCGCAAGCTCCAGCGCGCGCGCATCACCTGCCTGCCCTTCGAGAAATGCCTCGCCCGCGCCACCCCCGAGACCTTCGTCTATGCCGACCCCCCCTACTATCGCGACAGCCTCGACACCCCCACCTCGAAGCTCTACGAAGGCCACTTCGCCATCGAGCAGCACCACCTGCTCCGCGACCTCCTCGCCCAGTCCCCCGCCCAGGCCATGGTCTCCTACGACGACCGGCCCGAAGTCCGAAAGCTCTACCCCCGCGACGACGGCTGGCGCGTCGTCCAGCTCTCCTGGACCTACTGCGGGCGCTACGCCAAGACCCGCGCCCAACGGGCCCGCAACGAGAAAGAGCGCAAGGTCGCGGGCAGCGAACTGCTCATCCTCAACTACCCGCCGCCTCGGCCCAGGGACCGGGCCTGAGCGCCGGGCCGCCCGGGCCGCGGGCCGCTTGACAGGCCGCCCCGTGGGTAGTACGATAATACGCAACGTGCTACCACCGCCCCGCCCCGCCAGGAGACCTGCCATGAGACGCTCCGCCGTCGCCGCCCTCGCCGCCGCCTGCCTCCTCCTCGCCGCCCCCCCGGCCCGGGCACACTTCCAGGTGCTCATCCCCTCGACCGACATCGTGACCATGGAGGGGCCGAAGGAAGTGGAGCTGGACATCCTCTTCACCCACCCCATGGAGCAGGGGCCGGTGATGGAGATGGGAGCCCCCAGGCAGTTCGGCGTGCTGGTGGGCGAGCGGCGGGAGGACCTCCGCGACTCCCTCCAGGCCCGCAAGGTCGAGGGGAAGACGGCCTACACCGCCTCCTACCGCTTCCGCGCCCCCGGCGACTACATCTTCTACATCGAGCCGGCGCCCTACTGGGAGCCGGCGGAGCAGAAGATGATCGTCCACTACACCAAGGTCGTGGTCGACGCCTTCGGGGCCGAGGAGGGCTGGGACCGGATGGTCGGCTTCCCCGTCGAGATCGAGCCCCTGGTCCGCCCCTACGGCCTGTGGGCGGGCAACACCTTCCGCGGGGTGGTGCGGCGGAACGGCGAGCCGGTGCCCTTCGCCGAAGTCGAGGTCGAGTACTACAACCGGGGCAAGGAGGTGGCCATCCCCGCCGGTGCCTTCGTCACCCAGGTGATCAAGGCCGACGCCCACGGCGTCTTCTCCTACACCATGCCCCGGGCCGGCTGGTGGGGCTTCGCCGCGCTGGTCGAGGGCGAGAAGCAGATGGCCAATCCCCAGGGCCGGAAGGTCGACGTCGAGCTCGGCGCCCTGCTGTGGGTGCGGACCGTGGAGATGGAGTAGGGCCGAAAGCGCTTCCATTTGCCCCAGCCGTCTGGTAGCATGGCCCGGTCGTTCGTGGCATCCCAGCGGCGAAGGGACTCCGCCATGCACATCGCAGAGGGCGTGCTGCCCGGCCCCGTCCTGGCCGTCGGCGCGGCTGCGGCCGCGGCCGGCGTGGCGGCGGGCCTGCGCAAGATGGACTACGAGCGGGTGCCCCGGGTGGGGGTGCTGGCCTCGGCCTTCTTCGTGGCCTCGCTGGTCCACGTGCCCGTGCCGCCTTCGAGCGCCCACCTGCTGCTCACCGGCCTGGTGGGGCTTCTGCTGGGCTGGGCGGCGTTTCCCGCGCTGCTCGTCGCGCTGTTCCTCCAGGCCGTGCTCTTCGGCTTCGGGGGGCTCACCGCCCTGGGGGTGAACACGGTGGTGATGGCGGCGCCCGCGGTGGCCTGCCACCACCTGTTCGGCCACGCGGTGCGGGGGCGGGAGGGTGCGGGGGTGCCCGCTGTGGCGGGCTTCGCGGCGGGTGCCACGGGCATCGTGCTGGCGGGGGCGCTGGCCTCGGCGGCGCTGCTGGCCAGCGGCAAGGGCTTCGCCCCCATCGCCCACGCCGTGTTCCTCGCCCACCTGCCCATCATGGGGGTCGAGGGCCTGGTGACGGCCCAGGCCGTGGTTTTCCTCCACAAGGTGCGGCCCGAGGCCCTCGAGGCCCCCGTCCTGGGCCCCGCGGCGGAGGAGGTGGCCGGTGCCTAGGGGCCTCGCCGCAGCCCTGGCCCTGGCCGCGTTCGTCGCCCTGGCGAGCCCCGCCCAGGGCCACAAGCTCACCGTCTTCGCCACGGCCGAGGGGAGGATCATTCGGGGGCGCGTCTACTACTCCCTGAGCCAGCCCGCGGCGGGAGCCGACATCCGCGTGACCGGCCCCGAGGGCGAGCTGCTGTGGAGCGGCGAGGCCGACGACGACGGCGAGTTCCAGTTCCGCGCCTCCCGGCGCTGCGACCACACCATCACCGCCGAATCCGCCGACGGCCACCGCGACGCCTGCACCATCCAGGCCCGCGACCTGGCCCCCAAGATGGGCGACCCGCCGCAAAGCCCCTCCCCAACGCCCCAGGCCCGCGAGACCCCCGAGCCCGAGGCCCGGCCCCAGGGCGAGGCGATGGCGCAGGACGAAGCTCTGGACGACGACCTGGCCGCGGCCATCGAGCAGGCCGTGGCCCGCCAGGTGCGGCCCCTCCGCCAACAGCTCGAGGCCCACGACCAGCGCCGCCGGCTCCACGACATCCTCGGCGGCCTGGGCTACATCGCGGGCCTCACGGGCATCGTCTTCTACTTCCTGGGCGTCCGCCGCAGGCGGGGGCAGCGGCCCCCCTCGGGCTAGCCCGCCATCGCTCACGAGGACATCCGCCGGCGTGGTTTGCGAGACCTTCTCCCAGGGCCACAGCATCGTCCACCGCCTCGATCCCCGGGCGCGGGCGGTGGTGGCCGCGGCGTTCTCCGTGGTGGTGGCGTTGGCCGGCCGGTGGCCCGTGCTGGCCGCGGCGCTGGTCCTGGCGGTGGGGGGCGCCGCGGTGGCCCGCCTGCCCCTCCTGCCCCTGGCCAGGCGCCTGGCGGGTCTCAACGCCTTCCTCCTCGTCCTGTGGCTCGTCCTGCCCTTCACCGTGGAGGGCACGGCGGTGTTCCACGTGGGGCCGCTGGCCTGGACGGCCGCGGGCGCGGCGCGGGCCATGGCCATCTGGCTCAAGGCCAATGCCATCGTGCTGGCCCTCACCGTGCTGCTGGGCACCATGGAGATCACGGCCCTGGGCCACGCCCTCCACCACCTGCGCGTGCCCCGCAAGCTGGCCCACCTGCTGCTGTTCACCGTGCGCTACATCGACCTCATTCACCACGAGTATCGCCGGCTGCGCAACGCCATGCGGGTGCGATGCTTCCGCCCCCGGGCCAATCGCCACACCTACCGGGCCTACGGCAACCTGGTGGGGATGCTGCTGGTGCGGAGCTTCGACCGCGCGGAGCGGGTGCTCGCGGCCATGAAGTGCCGGGGCTTCCGCGGCCAGTTCCACCTCCTCGACCATTTCGCCTTCGCCCGCCGCGACCTGGCCTTCGCCCTCGGCTCCGCCCTCGTGCTTGGCCTGCTCGCCTGGGGGGCGTGGCTGTGAGCGAGCCCCTGGTGGCCCTGCGCGACATCCGCTTCGCCTACGAGCCCCAGCGGCCGGTGCTCGAGGGACTCGACTTCCAGCTCGAGCCCCGCGAGCGCGTCGGCCTCCTCGGCCCCACGGGCAGCGGCAAGACCACTCTGCTCCACCTCGTGGTCGGCCTCCTGCGGCCCGGCGCCGGCACGGTCGAGGTCTTCGGCCGCGAGCGGCGGGCCGAAGCCGACTTCCTCGAGGTCCGCCGCCGCGCCGGCCTGCTCTTCCAGGACCCCGACGACCAGCTCTTCTGCCCCACCGTGGCCGAGGACGTGGCCTTCGGGCCGCTGAACCTGGGGCGGAGCCGGGACGAAGTGCAGGCCCTGGTGGCCCGCACCCTCGATGCCCTGGGACTCGGCGCCTACGGCGAGCGGGTGACCTACAAGCTCTCCGGCGGCGAGAAGCGCCTGGTCTCCCTCGCCACCGTCCTGGCCATGGAGCCCGACGTGCTGCTGCTCGACGAGCCCACCAGCGGGCTCGACGAGGACTCCGAGCGCCGCCTGCTCGACATCCTCCTCGGCCTGCCCCTGGCCATGGTCGTCGTCTCCCACGACCGCCGCTTCGTGGCCCGCATCGCCACCCGGTCTCTTCGCCTGCGCGGCGGCCGCCTCCATCCCGCCGCCGGCCCGGAGCGCGGGGACGAGCGCTAGGGCGCCGGAGGCCCCCGCGCCGGGGCTCCCGGACGGTGGCGAGAAACGCCGGGTCGTGGCGAGAAATGCAGGGCCGGCCCGGGGGCGTCCTGCGGGGGAGGGCACCTTTCTGGCAGAAAGGTGCCCTCCCCCGCACCCCCTCCCTCCAAAGACTCCTGCGGTGCGCCCTCGGCCATCGCCGCGGACGGCGATGGCCGAGGGCGGGCGCGTGGGGCGGCCGTTCTCGGGCTCGGGCCGCCGCGCCCGCCGGCCCCGCACCCTCGCCGACAGGACCTATCGGGCCCACCCCGCCGCGAGAAATCTTTTTCTCGCCGTAAGGCATTGCCGTTTCGACGCTTCGGGTATTCGCCGCAATTTCCTCCGCGCTTTTTACAATT
>JBKHIY010000107.1:0-13783 GCA_046538415.1 Candidatus Brocadiia bacterium
TGGACGCGAGCCGCAGGCTCGCGGGCCGCCGACAACTGCGAAGAGGACACCGAGGCCGGTGAGCGCCCCTCCCCCCAGCGATGCCCGGCTCCTCGCCCGGATCGCCCGCGGCGACCCCGAGGCGCTCACCGCATGGTTCGAGGGCACCGTCGATGCGCTCTATGCCTTCGTCTACTATCGCGTGGGCCACGACGCCGACCTGGCGGCCGACGTCGCTCAATCCACCTTCGCCCTCGCCCTCGAACGCCTGGACCGATACGACCCCCAGCGGGGCGACATGGTCACCTGGCTGCGCCTGCTGTCGCGGAACGTGATCCGCGATACCCTCGCCGCCCACCGGAGAGCCGCCCAGTTGCAGACGACCTGGGACAATATCGACGCCTCCCTCCATCGGCTCTACGAGCGGATGGACGCCGACCTCCTGCCCCCCGCGGCCCTCGAGCGCAGCGAGACCCGCGAGCTGGTGAGCACGACCCTGGCCAACCTCCCGCCTCACTACCGCGAGGTGCTGGAGGCCAAGTATATGGACGGCAGGTCGTTGCGGGCCATCGCCGCCACACGTCAGGCCACCGTCGACTCCGTGAAGTCCATGCTCCACAGGGCGCGGGAGGCTTTCCGCGAGACGTTCCTGACCCTCGCCAGATCGGGAGCGATATGATGTCCCACCAACGCGATGAAGAGAACTTCGACCGCAACCTGCGGCGCCTGCTCGAAGACGCCGACCTGCCCCGGCTCGACCCCCGGCGCCGGGCACGGATGCTCGATGCCCTCAAGGCCCGCCAGGCCGAGCTGGGGCCCGCCCAGGAGCACGCCATGAGCGCCCCCGTCCGCCGATGGACCGCGTGGCTCGCCGTCGCCGCCGCCGCTGCCGCCGTCGCTCTGGGCCTCTGGGCCGTGCTCTCGCCCCGCCCGAGCCCCGAGCCCGCCGCCCAGGGCCCGGGCGAGCCGCCCGTGCCCCCTACCATCGTGGCCAGCCCCGTGCTGCGCCAGGTGCTGGCCGACGGCACGGTGCTGATCGCCCGCCGGGGCGCGGCGTTCGCCGTCGAGGGGCGGCGCCGGCTGCGCCTGGACGCCGGCGACGCGTATCTCATCGTGGCCCGCTCGGACGAGCCGTTCGTCGTCCGCACCCCCCAGGGCACGGCCACGGCGCGGGGCACGCGGTTCGCCCTCTCCCTGGGCGAGGCCACCCGCGTGGCGGTGGCCCAGGGCGCGGTGACCGTGGCCAACGAGGAGGGGAGCGTCGAGGTCCGCGCCGGCCAGGAGGGCGTGATGCCCTCCGACCAGAAGCCGCGCCGCGAGCCCGCGCCCCGCATCTCCTACCTGGTGAACTGGGCGCGCGAGGCGCTGGCCCAGGCCCGGCGGCTGGTGGACAAGGCCGAGCCGGGGACATCGAAGCTGGTGGCCAAGGACCCCCGCGGCCAGGAGGTCCGCCTCAGCCTCCGCAAGTACCACGTGGACGTGCACATCGAGGACGGCCTGGCCCGCACCACGGTGGACCAGACCTTCTTCAACCACGTGCCCTGGCGCATCGAGGGCACCTTCTACTTCCCCCTCCCGCCCGACGCGTCGGTGAGCCGGCTGGCCATGTACGTGGCGGGCCAGCGCAACGAGGGGGGGATGGTCGAGCGCGGCCGCGGCCAGCAGATCTACACCCACATCAAGTACCAGCGCCGCGACCCCGCGCTCCTGGAGATGCAGGAGGGCAACGTCTTCAAGATGCGCATCTTCCCCATCGAGGGCCGCCAGGAGAAGCGCATCTTCCTGTCCTACACCCAGCCCCTCCCCCAGCTCTACGGCACCCTCCGCTACTGGTTCCCCATGGAGCACACCCACGAGACGGCGCGAGAGGTGTCGTTCCGCGTGCGGGTCAAGGACGGCGCGGGGCGCTACGAGCCCCACTCCAGCACCCACGTGCTCGAGGCGGCCACCGAGGACGGCGACCTGGTGCTCCGCTACGCCGCCAGGGACACCCGCCCCGACCAGGACCTGCTCCTCCACCTGGTGCCCACCGAGCGGGCCGCCCGCAACGCCTTCGCCACGCTGGAGAAGGGCGGGCACCGCTACCTCTTCGCCCGCGTGCGGCCCGAGCTGCCCGGCGAGGTGACCCCCCGGGCTCGCCAGTGGATCGTGCTCAACGACCTCTCTGCCTCTCGCTCCGCGCTGGAGGTCCGCGCCCAGGCCTACATCCTGCGACGGCTCATCGAGGAGGCCGACGACGGCGACGCGCTCTCGCTGGTGAACCTCACCACCCGGGCCGAGGTCCAGGAGCCCGACTTCGTGCCCGTCCGCGACCCCAGTGCCCGCGAGCTGGTCCGGGCGGCCGAGGTGGACCTCCCGCTGGGCGCCACCGACCTGGCGGCCGGCCTGCGAGCCGCCGTGCGGCTCATCCGAGACCACCAGATGGCCAATCCTCATATCCTCTACCTCGGCGACGGCGTGGCCACGGAGGGCACGACCTCGACCGACGAGCTGCTCGCCCTCCTGCCCCGCGAAGCCACCTTCGTGGGCGTCGGGGTGGGCAAGCGGGCCGGCGCCCGCCTGCTCCAGGCCGCCGCCGACGCCACGGGCGGGCTCTTCGCCCTCATCCATCCCCAGGAGGACATCGACTGGCGGGTGTTCGACCTCGTGGCGGCGCTCAACACCCCCCGCCTGCTGGGCCTCACCGTCGGTTTCGAGACCGCCGCCGGGCGGCCCGCCGAGGTCCTGGCCTATCCCAGCGCCCGGGCCGTGGCCCACGGCGAGACCCTGTCCATCGCGGCGCGCACCGAGGGGCGGCTGCCCGCCTGGCTGGTGCTCGCGGGCACCCTCGACGGGGAGCCCTACCAGAAGCGCTACGCGCTGGCCGAGGCCCGGCCCGACGCGGGGTTCATCCCCCGCCTGTGGGCCCGCCGGCACATCGACGCCTTGCTCCGCAACGGCCCGGAGCACAAGGACGAGATCGTCCGCCTCGCCAAGCACTACTACGTGATGACCCCCTACACGAGCCTCATCGTGCTGGAAAACGACGCGATGTACCAGGAGTTCGGCGTGGAGCGGGGACGCAAGGACCACTGGGCGCTCTACCCCGCGCCCGAGACCATCGAGGTGGTCAAGGAGCCCCTGCCTCGCGCCGAGGGGCCTCGCCCCGGCGAGGAGGCCCCGCCGGAGGCGGAGGCGGACGCGGTGCGGGAGCTGGTCGAGAGCATCCAGTTTTCGCTCGACGTGCCGTTCTACTTCTGGCTCCCCAGGGCCGACCCCCTGGCGCGCTTCGCCCTCTACCGCCTGCTGGACGCCGAGGCCGACCTGGCGCCCTTCGTCGCCCTGGCCATCCACCTGGCGGCCAGCGAGGACGAGGAGGCCGAGGCCCCGCCGCCCGGCGACCAGCCCCAGCGCCCTGGCCCGCCCGTCCCCGAGGAGGAGCCCCCGGTCCGCATCCTGCTTCGCCGCGCGGAGCGCGAAGGCCTGGCGCAGGTGCGGAGCAGCTTCGCCACGGGCGGCGAGAGCTTGGCCCCCTTCGGAGGCCGTCGGCTGTATGCCGCCTGGACGCCGATGTGGTTCTCGAGCGGGTCTGTTGCCTCCTTCGCGGAGCATTGGAAGCTGCGCCTGCCGGCCAAGGGGAGGCGGCCGAGCCTGGCGGGTGAGCCGGTCGCGCTCCTCGGCTTCATGCGAGCGGGCGACGACGTGAGCTTCCTGTTCCCGGACTATGCGCCGCTCACGTCCCTGAGTACGTTGCGGAGCGACGAGCGAGCCGGCAGGGAGTTCGGCCTGGGCCCGCTGTCGGTCGAGGGGCAGCTCCCGGTGCTCGCCACCCGGCCGGTCGGCGACCGGTACCGGTTCTTCCAGATGCGGTCCGCGCCGGTGCTGAGTCCGGGCATCGGAGACGACAGGGCGCGCTTCGAGGACGGCCTGGCCCCGCTGGCAAGGCGCCGCTTCGGCGAGGCGCTGGGACAGCGCCTGGATGCCATCCGCCACGAAGTCGCGGCCCACAACGCCCGGTTCACCCGCTACTGGGGCTTCCGCGGGGGCCTGGGCCGGCACCGGGAGCTCGACCTGAAGAGGGCCCTGGACTCCCGCTGGCACGAGCGGCTGGGCGACCGGCAGCTTACGGAGGAGTACTTGCTCTCGGACACCGAGGGGGCACGGCGGGTCGTCGCCGGGCTGCCGGTCAGGTTGGACTACGTGGAGGGGGAGTTAGGCCTGTCGCTCCGGGTCCCTCTGCTGGTCCATTCGACGAGCCGCGCGGCGCAGAGCGTGCCCGGCGCCGCGGCAGCGTTGGCCGCCGACTTCCTGGTCTGCCGCCGCGACGAGCTGGAGGCCGGCGAGCGGACCGAGGACGACGAGCGGGAGCTGGACGCGGTGCGCCAGGCACTGGAGCGCATCGGGCAGGCCTACCCCGTGCTGGAGGACACCGGGGCTTTCTGGAGCCACCAGGGCTGGAGCTATCGGCCCCAGCCGTGGGCCTTCCAGCCGCCCAGGGTCCAGGCGGACCCGAACCACGTGGGGACGTACGACCTGGTCCGCTATTGCCCCGGGCTGCGCAGCACGCTGTTCGACGCCTTGTGCCTGGTGGCCCGGCGCTTCGGCTCGGAGCCCCGGGGGCAGGTGAGCGAGGCGGCGGCGGCGGCCCTCGCCGCGGCGCGGCAGGCCATCCAGCCCGTGGCGGTGCGGCTCGAGGAGGACCGGCCGCCCCTGCTGGTGGGGCCTGGCGACCGCTTCGCTTCCGTCCACACCACGCCCATGTACCTCGAGGAGCGGATGGTGTGCGACGGCGACCAGGTGGTCCACCTCTATCCCGAGCTGGGGCTGGCCGCGCGGCGGGAGGCTTCGCCGCTGCGCCGTGCCGCCCTGCGGCGGCTCGTGCCCCACCTGGTGGAGCCCGCGGCGTGGCTCGCACGGACCTGCGACGTGGAGCGGCTGGGCAAGGAGGAGGAAGAGGCGGTGTGGGCCTCGCTGGGCACGGGGGCGGACGCGCCCGCCGAGCCGGGGCGTTTCGTGCTCCAGCTCACTCCCGTCGCCCAGGGCGAGGAGGCGCCGCCGGCTCGCCTGCTCGTGGCGGTGGCCTCCGACGGACGGGTCCACGCCCGGCGGCTGGTGGTCGAGGGCGAGCCGCGCCTGACCCTCACCTACACCTACCGCGGGGGTAGGGTGGCGGCCCGCTGGCTCGACGGGGAGGGCGAGGAGCTGGCCCATGGCGAGTACCTCGCCGAGCCCTTCCGGCCCGCCGCCGATACCTTCGCCGCCGACCTGGAGCCCTACGTGGTATTCGACATCCCGCTGCGCCGGCCGGCCCACTACCGGGCGCAGATCGAGGAGATGGAGGCCACGGTGGCCTTCTCGCCCGAGCTGGTGGCCCTCTACCGCCACCTGGCGCTGGCCCACATCCAGGAGTACCGCTGGCAGCGGTGGTGGCGGGGCCACCAGGAGGCCCGCGACGCGGTCCGCAGGGCGCTCAACCTCCTCCAGCCGGCGCGCCGCGAGGGCAAGGTGGGCGACCTGGTACTGCTGGGCTCGACGGGCTACCCGCAGGAGGTGGCCGAGCTGCGGGAGATGACCTCCGTGGCCGAGGGCCATCCCCTGGTCGACTTCTTCCGCCACTGCCGCAGCAACAACCGCGAGGAGCTGGCGGAGCTGCGGGACCGGCTGTCGGGCGGGCTCATGGGCCACCTGGCGGCCTACCGCGCCGTGGTCCACAGCCACGACCGGCCCGAGGAGCTTCGGGCGTTCGTCGAGGCCTACCGCCGCTCGCCCCTGCTCTTCGCCGCCGCGTACTACGTGAGCAACTGGCAGCGCAACCGCAAGGGCCGCCCCTCGGAGGCCTGGCGGGCGCTGCTGGCCCATCCGCGGTGGCGCTTCGCGGCCATCCACATGGCGGCCCGGGAAAACCTGGCGGAGGGCGCCTCCCGGCGCGTCGCCGAGGCCTTCGACGCCCTGCACCGAGAGCTGAGCGAGAAGGGCGTCGAGCTGCCCGTCAGCGACCGCGTGGCCGCCATCCTCAAGCGGGTCGAGGACGGCGAGCCGTGGCAGCGGGTGGTCCGCCGCGCCCGGGCCGCGGCCGAGAAGACGGAGGGCGCCGCCCCCTTGCTGCGCTTTGCGGAGATGGCCCTGCGCAACGGCGAGGCCGAGCTGGCCGAGAGGGCCATCGCCCAGGCCGAGAGCCTGGCCGGGGGCCGCGAGCGGCCCACCGTGGTCCTGGCCATCGCCCAGGCCGAATGGGCGGGCGGGCGGCCCAAGGAGGCGTTCGGCCTCTACGAGCAGCTCCTGGCCGACCTGGAGGGGCGGGGCGTCCCGCCCTCCGCCGGCCTGCTGGCCGCCGCGGCACGCCTCGCCGAGCAGGCCGGCGAGACGGGACGGGCCATCGAACTCGAAGAGCGCTCCCTCGCCCTCGAGCACCGCGAGCTGCCCGAGCTCATCAACCTCCAGGCCTACCGCACCCGCTACCGGTGGCTGTGGAGCCAGTACCACCGCCGCGTGCTCGAGGCCGCCAGGGCCGGCGACCGCCAGAGCCTCGATGCCTGGCTGGCCCGGGCCCGGAAGACCTGGCGGCTGTGGTACTCCGTCGACCCCGAGAGCCCCTGGCTGCTGAAGCACATGGCCAGCCTCCTGGCCGATGCGGGACGGACCGCCGAGGCGTGGCTCTACCTCTCCACGCTCATCGACCGAAAGCCCAGGGACGCCGAGACCTACTACCACCTGGCCCAGTGGTGCCGGGGCCGCAAGCGGCTCGACCAGGCCCAGCAGTGGCTCGCCCGCGCCTACGAGTGGGACACGGCGAACCCCCGCTGGCTGCTCGAGCGGGCCAAGGTGCTGCGCGAGATGGGCCGCCAGGACGACGCCGACCGCCTCTTCCAGCGCATCATAGACGGCCAGTGGGCGCCCGGCCTGGAGGGCTACAAGCAGCGGGCGCAGAAAGAGATGGAGCGCTGACGGCGGCCCCTGGGGCAGCCGTTGCCCGGGCGGGGCGCCCCGGCCGCCCCGCCCGACCCGCCGCCGCGTCCCGCGCGGCGACTTACAGCCTTTTACAGGACCTTTACAACTTTCCGTGAAACGCGGGGCCGAGGTCCCCGTCTAATAGACCGACGCACCCGGGGGCGAGGCCCCGAGCGGCCGGCGCTGCGGGGCGTGCAGCAAACCGCCGCTGCCGGGTATCGTTCATAGTGCAAGGTTCCTAGGGATTGCGAGGCAGACCATGCGCGACTTCGCACGAACCGCTGACCCCGTCGATGTGGAGCTGGAGAAGCTGGACGACATGCTGGCCGGCCTGGCCGACGAGCATAGCGACTATCGCTCCGCCGAGGAACTGCGCGGCGGAGTCGTCGCCGCCCGCGCCAAGTTCCGCCAGGTCTGGCAGCAGGTGTCGCTCCGGACCCAGAGCTCCCGCTGATCCCCCCGACGCACGGACCGCGCTCCCCCGCTTGAACTCCGCGCCCGCCATGTGGTTCAATAGTTGGGCTAGAGATCCCGGGCCGGAGCATCGAGGAGAGCGACCGTGCGAGCCGTCCCCATCGCCATCTTCCTCGCCGCGGCGCTCGGCGCGGGGGCCGGCCAGAGGCCCCAGGCCGAGCCGCCCCAGAGCTTCCGCCAGGCCGTCGAGGCCGATTGGCTGCTCCAGGACCGCGTGCGCCCCATGCGCCAGGCCCCCAGGCCCACCACCCGCGACGACGCCATGGGCGCCGTGGACGGCAAGAAGACGGGCAAGTGGGCCTTCCACACCGGCGAGGACAAGCCGCCCTGGTGGCACGTGGACCTGGGACACAAGGTGGCCATCGACCGGGTGGTGGTCTACAACCGCTGCGATGGCGGCACCGCGGCCCGCACCCGCCACATCCAGCTCCTCCTCTCCGACGACGGGAAGAGCTGGGCCACGGCCTACGAGCACGACGGAAGCGTGTTCCACGGCGCCACCGGCGGCCCGCCGCTGACCATCCCGCTCGAGGGCCGGGAGGCCCGCTTCGTGCGTCTCCAGATCCCCAGCGGCTGGTTCCACCTGGACGAGGTGGAGGTCTACCCGGTGGGCGAGCCGGAGACGAATATCGCCCTCGGCCAGCCGGCCGACCAGTCGTCCACCAGCCAATGGTCGACCTTCCACACCGCCCCGAGCGGCGAGGCCGACCATCCCATCGGCCTGGTGGTGGAGCGGGGGCGGAAGCTCGCCGCCCACCTCCTGGCCGCCGACGCCCCGGTCCAGCAGCTCGTCCGCGACCTGGAGGCCGTGGCCGCCAGGGCCGAGGCCCTGCCCGAGGACGCCTCGCCCGCCGACCGCAAGACGCTCTACCTCGAGGCCCGGTGGGCCGTGCGCCGCCTGGCCCTGGCCAACCCGCTGCTGGACTTCGAGGCCATCTTCTTCACCAAGCGGGTGCCCAGCTCCTACAGCCACATGTCCGACCAGTACTACGGCTGGTGGTCGCGTCCCGGCGGCGGGCTGTTCCTCCTGCGCGGCTTCCGGGGCGGGGAGCCGCAGGTGGAGGACATCACGCCGGACCTGCCCGAGGGCAGCTACCTGCGGCCCGACCTGTCCTACGACGCCAGGCGGGTGCTCTTCGCCTACTGCCGCTACTACCCCCAGGTGAGGGGGCTGCGCAACAAGGTGGACAAGAAGGCCATCCCCGAGGATGCCTTCTACCACGTCTACGAGATGAACGTCGACGGCAGCGGGCTGCGGCGGCTCACCCGCGGGCACTACGACGACTTCGACGCCCGCTACCTGCCCGACGGGCGCATCGTGTTCCTCTCCACCCGCAGGGGGCAATTCGTCCTGTGCGGCGCCGAGAGCGCCGCGGCCACCGTCGAGAACCCTCACCTGCCCAATAGCTACGTGCGCTGCGGCGGCGGCAACTCCCGGCCCGTGGCCATCTACACCCTCCACGTGATGGAGCCCGACGGGGCCGGCCTGCGGGCCATATCGCCCTTCGAGAATTTCGAGTGGACCCCCTCCGTGGCCCACGACGGGCGCGTGCTCTACGCGCGGTGGGACTACGTGGACCGCCACAACATGCCCTTCATGAGCCTGTGGGCCACCCGCCCCGACGGCTCCTCGCCCAGCCTGGTCTACGGGAATTTCACCCGCAGCCCGCACTGCATCTTCGAGGCCCGGGCGGTGCCCGGCTCCCGCAAGATCATGTTCACCGCCAGCGGCCACCACGCCATCACCGCGGGCTCCATCTGCCTGCTCGACCCCGCCCGGGGCACCGAGGGCGAGCCGCCCATCACCCGGCTCACCCCCGAGGTGTGCTTCCCCGAAATCGAGGGCTGGCCGGCCACCTACTACGCCCACCCCTACCCCCTGTCCGAGACCGCCTACCTGGTCTCCTGGAGCCCCCACCCCATCCGCCGACAGGGCCGGCACAACAACGCGAACGACCTGGGGCTCTACCTGGCCGACGCCTTCGGCAACCTCGAGCTGCTCTACCGCGACCCCGATATCTCCTCGGCCTACCCCATCCCCCTCGAGCCCAGGCCCAGGCCCCAGAGCGTGGCCCCCGTGGCCCAGGGCGGGGGCGAGGGGCGCTTCCTCCTGCTCGACGTCTACCGGGGGCTCGATGGCATCCCTCGCGGGGCCGTCGAGCGCCTCCGCCTGGTGGCCGTGCCCGCGAAGACCCAGCCCCAGATGAACCGCCCCGCCATCGGGGCCACCCGCGACGACCCGGGCAAGTGCGTCCTGGGCACCGTGCCCGTGCGGCCCGACGGCTCGGCCCACTTCCGGGCCCCCGCGGGGGTCATCCTCTTCTTCCAGGCCCTCGACGCCGACGGCATGGCCGTCCAGTCCATGCGCACCGTCACGTGCGTGCAGCCGGGCCAGACGCTCTCGTGCATCGGGTGCCACGAGAGCCGCGCGGAGGCCCCGCCCAACGCCTTCGCCCGGGCGGCCAGCCGCCCGCCCTCGCCCATCACCCCCGGTCCCGAGGGCTCCTGGCCGCTCCGCTACGACCGCCTCGTCCAACCCGTCCTCGACGAGCATTGCGTGCGGTGCCACCGCCCGGAGGGCAAGGCCAAGGCGGTGGCCAAGCTCGACCTGCGGCCGGGCAAGAGCTACGCCGCCCTGGCCGGCTACGCCACGGCCCCCATCCCCATCGAGCTGCGGTGGAGCAACCCCGGGCGGGCGCCGGGGCGGAACGAGCCGGTGCCCGTGGCCACCGAGACCTCCAGCCTCAGCCTCCACGCCCACGTCAAGCGCCGCTACGGAGAGGGGCACTCGGTGGTCGGAGCTTGCGCCGCGCGGATGAACCCCGTGATCGCCCTCCTGCGAAAAGGCCACCACGACGTCGAGCTCGGCGGCGAGGACCTCGAGCGCCTGGTCACGTGGATGGACACCTACGGCCAGCGCCAGGGCCACTTCAGCGACGACCAGGCCCGCCGCCTGGAGGCCCTCCGCCGCCGCATGGCCCCCCTCCTCGCCGAGCGCCACTGAGGCCCCGCGCGCCGCGTTCCGGATAGCACCATGTCCCACACCCGCCTCCCGCGCTGGCACGGGGCCGGGCTGGCCGCCCTGCTGCTCGCCGGCTCCCTCGCCCACTGCGCCGCCGTCGGCCCGCCCCAGGCCCGCGAGCTGCGCGCCCTCGGCCAGGCCATCGAGGACCTCCGAGGGACCTTCGCAGACCGCTATCCCCGCGGCGAAGAATGGGCCCGGCGCCTGGCACGCATCGAGGCCGCAGACCTCCCGGCAGCCGAGGCCAGGCGCCGCTTCGAAACCCTCAAGGCCCAGGCCCTCCTGGCCAATCCCTTGCTCGACTTCGACCGCCTGCTGGTGGTCAAGCGCCGGTGCAAGAACCCCCGCGACCCCGGCCTGCCCTCCAACCACGAGTGCAACGCCTCGCTCCGCCGCACCCGCTGGGACAACGAAATCGCCGTCCTCTCCCCCCTCCGCCCCGACGGCGAGTTGACTCCCCTCTACCGCCCCAAGGACGGCGGCTACGTGGGCGAGGTGGACCTCCACTGGGACGCCGCCCGCCTGCTGTTCGCCAAGGCCGACAAGGTGAGCTGGAAGGTCTGGGAGATGCGAGCCGACGGCTCCGGGCTCCGACAGGTCTCCCGGATGCCCGACGACGTCGATGCCTTCGACCCCTGCTACCTGCCCGACGGCCGCATCGTCTTCGGCTCCACCGCGTCCTACCAGAGCGTGCCCTGCTGGCACGGAGCCCGGTGGGTGAGCAACCTCTACGCCATGGACCCCGACGGCTCGCACGTCCGACAGCTGTGCTTCGACCAGGACCACGACTTCCATCCCGTCGTGCGCAGCGACGGCCAGGTGCTCTACCACCGATGGGACTACACGGGCATCAACCACATCTTCCTCCGACAGCTCATGGCCATGAACCCCGACGGCAGCGGCCAACGGGCCGTCTACGGCAGCAACTCCTGGTACCCCAACGCCCTCTACTTCCCCCGAGAGACCCCCGGACGCCCGGGACGCATCGCGTGCATCCTGTCCGGCTACCACGGCGTCCATCGCATGGGGCAGCTCGTGGTCGTGGACACCGCTGCGGGCTCCTACGGCGCCGCCGGGTTGGTGCGCCGCATCTCGGGCCGCGGCCAGCCCATCCAGCCCCGCGTCGCCGACCGCCTGGTGGACGGCGACTGGCCCAAGTTCCTCCACCCCTGGCCCCTCAGCGACAAGTACTTCCTCGTCGCCTGCTGGATGGGCGGCGAGACCAACTGGGCCATCTACCTCGCCGACGTCTTCGACAACCTCGTGCTCCTCCGCGCCGAGCCGGGCCACGCCCTCCTCGAGCCCGTGCCCCTGGCCCCCCGGCCCATGCCCCCCGCCGTCGCCGGCAAGCCAACCGCCCAGGAGGAAGAGGGCGTGGTCTACCTCCACGACATCTACGCCGGCCCGGGCCTCGAGGGCGTGCCCCGGGGGACGATCAAGCGCCTGCGAGTGCTCGCCTACCACTTCGGCTACCGCCACCTGGCGGGGCCCGACAAGGTGGGCTACGGCGGGCCGTGGGAGGTGATGCGCATCGTGGGCACCGTGCCGCTGGAGGCCGACGGCTCGGCGGTCTTCCGCGCCCCGGCCCAGACGCCCCTCGCCGTCCAGGCCCTCGATGCCGAGGGCAAGGCGGTGCAGCTCATGCGAAGCTGGTTCACCCTCATGCCCGGCGAGCACCTGTCCTGCGTCGGCTGCCACGAGCGGGTGCGCGACGCCGTGCCCACGCGGGACGTCGAGGCCGCCAGGAAGCCCCCCGTGGCCATCCGCCCCTGGCACGGGCCGCCGAGGGGCTTCGACTTCGCCCGCGAGGTCCAGCCCGTGCTCGATGCCCACTGCCTCCGCTGCCACGACGGCCAGCCGGGCCGCCCCGACCTGCGGCCCGAGCACCAGGTCCAGGGCTATCGCGGCCGCCGCCTCAGCAAGCTCGGCGTGCGGCGAATGCACCCCGCGATGAAGGCCGCTACCAAGGGCTTCATCCGCTACACCCCCGCCTACGAGGCCCTCCTGCCCTACATCCGCCGGGTGAGCATCGAGGACGACGTGAGCCTGCTCGTGCCCGGGGAATACCACGCCGACACCAGCGAGCTGGTCCAGATGCTGCGCAAAGGCCACGGCGGCGTGCGCCTCGACCCCGAGGCCTGGGACCGACTGGTCACCTGGATCGACCTCAACGCCCCTTGCCACGGCACCTGGGGCGACATCCATCCCTTCCCCACCCCCGCACACCAGCGGCGGATGGAGCTGCGCCGCCGCACCGGCGGCCCCCGCCGCGACCCCGAGGCCGTGCCCCAAACGCCCCCTTACCGGCCGCCGGGCCGGCCCGCGGCAGCCTCCGACCCGGCGACCCCCGCCCAGGCCCCCGGCGTGCCCGGCTGGCCCTTCGACGCGGCCGAGGCCCGCCGCCGCCAGCAGGCCCTCGGCCCCACGGAGAGGACCGTCGACCTCGGCGGCGGCGTCGCCATGGCCCTCGTGCGGGTCCCCGCGGGGGAGTTCGTGATGGGCAGCGCGGAGGGCTACCCCGACGAGCGGCCGCGACGCCCGGTCGCCATCGCCCGGCCCCTCTGGATGGGCAAGTTCGAGGTCACGAACGAGCAGTTCCGCCGCTTCGACCCCGCCTTCAGCCCCGGCTACTACACCAAGCTCCACGCCCGCAGCGACGACCGCGGTCTGCCCCTCGACGGCCCCCGCCAGCCCGCCGTCCGCGTCTCCTGGCGCCAGGCCGTGGCCTTCTGCCGCTGGCTCTCCGACCGCACCGGCCAGCGCTTCGACCTGCCCACCGAAGCCCAGTGGGAGTGGGCCTGCCGCGCGGGCACGGCCACGCCCCTGAGCTACGGCGCCATGGACGCCGATTTCTCGAAGTGGGCCAACGCCGGCGACAAGGCCTATGCGAACATCAAGGTCGTCACCGGCGGCCTGGTCCACTTCGACCCCCAGGGACGCGCCCTGTGCGACGCCAGGTTCGACGACGGAGCGGCCGTCACCGCCCCCGTGGGTCGCTACCAGCCCAACCCCTGGGGCCTCCACGACCTCCACGGCAACGCCGCCGAGTGGACCCGCTCCGCCTACCGCCCCTACCCCTACCGCGACGACGGGCGGAACCAGCCCAGCGCCGAAGCCCGGCGCGTGGTGCGTGGCGGCTCGTTCTTCGACCGACCCGAACGCTGCCGCAGCGCCCTGCGCCTGGCCTATCCCCCCTGGCAGCGGGTCTTCAACGTCGCCTTCCGCGTGGTCTGCCTCCCTGACCCCACCTCCCCGGAAGACGAGCGGAGGTAGGGAGCCCGCAGGCCAGGCCCCCTTCTCCGCTCCAGGGCGAGAGCCGCCCAGGGGGCGAAAACCCAACTTGTCAAAGAACCCGTGCGGCGGCTGCTACTGGGCTTTAAG
>JBKHIY010000027.1:0-48412 GCA_046538415.1 Candidatus Brocadiia bacterium
CGCGCTCCCCTCTACCCCTACAAACCGAAGCCCCCCCTCAAAGCGGACACGAAAAATCGTGAAATCCGAGGAGAAAATCTGGGCTGCCGCCTGAACCATCGAAATGGCAGGCGCTTACGAGGATCAGAAATTTTCGCAGGCCCGCACGTCGCCGCTCCAGGCGCTCCTGCCCCCCCGAATAGGTCGAATAGGTCCTATGGGTCGCGCCGGCTGGGCAGCGGCCCGCAGGGCGCCGCGGCGCGCACGGCGCCCTCTTGACTTCCCCGCACGGCGGCCTATAGTCGGGGAGGCCAAGCGAGGACCGCAGCGATCCCGAGCCTGGAGACACAACGATGACAGCCTTCCGCAAGCCTCGGCGCGTGGTCGTGGCGCTCAGCGCCCTCGCCGCAGCCTGGCTGCTGCCTGCCTGCGGCACGGAGGAGTCGGCGGGGAGCCGCGACGGGGAGCAGGCGGCGGACGCACGCCCGAACCCGACGGTGGCCCTCCTGGGCGACGATGCTTTCTACGTGCCCCCCGGGGCGGTGACTCTGGCCCGCGTCGACGTGGCGAGGCTGCTGGCCAGCGACTTCGGCCGCCGCCTGGGGCGGGAGGGCCTGCTGAGCCGGCTGGGCCTCCGCGGCAAGCTCTCGGGCTGGCGAGTGGACATCGAGCAGGTGGCAGACGTGTTCGCGGCGGAGTCGGAGGCCAGCGGGCCGGTGCTGGTGGCTCGCCTGGCCACCGACCTGCCGCTCGAGGAAGCGGTCGCTATCGAGGGGCTGTCGCAGGAGCGCGCGGGGGTCCGCTACGCGGCCGCGCGCCTGGACGGCAAACGGGTGGTGGTGGCCAAGACGCAGCCCCGGGTCCTGTGCTTCGCCGAGCGGGAGGATACGCTGCTCCGCGTCATCGAGCAGGTGAGCGGCGAGGACGCGCCCGAGCTGGGGGAGAGCCTGCGCCGCGCCGTCGAGCGGGTGTGCGGCCGCGACCACTACGTGGCCTCGGCAGCCCCCCGCTCGCTGCCCTTCGCCCGCGGGGCGGACTTCGCGGCCGCGGGGCTCGACGTCCGCTCGCTGATCAGCGGCGAGGTCTTCGCCCATTTCCCTTCCGAGCACGATGCCCTGGCGTGGGAGCAGGAGGCCGAGCAGGGCAAGGCCCGCCTGTGCGCCAGCCTGGAGGAACCCGAGGAGGCCGGCGGCGGGCCGCCGGGGCCGCTGCGCAGGCGACTGGTGGAGCTGGTGCGCCAGGTGCGGGTGACCCGCGTGGGCCGGGAGGTGCGGCTGAGCGCGGAGTGGGACGTGGGGCCGGGGCTCGCCTCGGTGGCGACCATCACGGTGGCGGGCAGGCAGCTTCGCGACCTCTTCCGGGTCTCCGCCGAGCGTCTGGGCGGCGAGGGCGACCAGCGCATCGACCCCTCCATCACGGAGCGCGCGGGCGGCGAAGCCCAGAAGTCCCTCGAGGACCTCAAGGAGTGAGGCCCGGACGCCAGCCCGCGGCCACGGCGACACGCTTGACTCCCAACAGCGAACCCGTATAGTAGGGCGAGCGTGTACGCCGATTCGAGGGGTATCCCCAACGGAAACGAGGGAACGTGGATGAACGCGACGTGTCCGCACTGCGGCCAGAGCTTCGAGACCGAGGCGTCGAACGCAGGCCAGGAGATCGCGTGCTCGCATTGCCAGCAGAGCTTCACCGCGCCGGAGCCGCCCCCCGAGGCGGAGGCCGGGGAGCAGGAGGCGCCGCAGGCCGCCGCTGAGCCCGAGGCCCCCGCGGAGGGGCCGCCCCCGCCGCCCGCGCCGCCGCCCCTGCCCGAGAAGCCGCGGCCCGGCCGCAAGCCGCTCGTCGTGGGAGCCGCCGTCGTCGGCGCGGCCGTGGTGGTGGTCGTCGCCATCCTGCTCCTCTCCCCGCGGGGCGGCCTGGGCGACCTGGCCCGCTACGTGCCCGAGGACGCCGACGGCCTCACCTACCTGGACATGGAGGGCTTCCGGGCCAGCAAGGTCTACGGGCGGCTGAGCAAGCTCGTCGACGCGGACGACGCGGAGGACGTGCTGGAGGCCTACGGCGGGGCTCTGGGGCCGCTGTCCATGGCCACCGCGATTACCCCCGCGCTGGAGCTGAAAGTCGACGACATCGCCCAGATCCTGTCCGTCCGCATGAAGAAGGGCAGGCCCATCGTGGTGCTCAAGACGGCGCGCGACCAGCCGCTGGAGAAGATGGTGAAGGACCCCGGCGAGGAGCAGAAGGCGGGCGAGGTCGCCTACGTCAAGTCCGGGGAGTTCGCCCCCTACCGCTACGTGGCCCGGACGGCCAGCCGCACCTACCTGCTCGCCGGCGACGAGGACGGGATGAAAGATGCCCTGGAGCGGCTGCGCGAGGGCAAGAAGGCCAAGCTCGACCCCGCGCTCCAGCAGGCCCTCGACGCGGTGAGCGGCTACGACCACTACGGATCCGTGAGGGGCAAGAGCCGGGACGCCGAGGCCACGGGCTTCGGCTTCGACCTGGGCAGCTCCCTCGACGTCAGGGTCACCGGCTTGTTCAAGGAGGCCGACGACGCCGAGGAGGCCGTCGAGGAGGCCACGGAGGATTTCGAGAAGGACGTCGAGCGCTTCGAGGAGCAAGTGAGCAAGCTGCGCCAGGACGTGGACGACGGCGACGAGGACCAGAAGCACACGCTCCAGGCCCTCGAGGTGGTGCTCGACACGATGCGAGACATGAGCGTCAAGCGAAGCGGCAACGCGGTGACCATCCGCGCCCAGTGCCGCGTGGACCGCATCCTCGATGCCCTGGAGGACGCGAAGGAAGCGGGCCAGGAGCCCCGAAAGCTGCTCGGACGGCTCTGGAGGGCCATGCCCTAGCCCGCCACGAGACTACTGGGAAAGGAACCCCGACGTGAGAGTGATCACCGTCGACTCCCCCGAGGCCATGGGCAGGGAGGCCGGGGCCATCGTGGCCGCCGGCATGCAGGCCACCGCCCACTACGTGCTCGGCCTGGCCACGGGAAGCACCCCCGTGCCCCTCTACAAGGAGCTCATCCGCCTCCACCGGGAGGAGGGCCTGGACTTCTCCACGGCCATCACCTTCAACCTCGACGAGTACATCGGCCTGGCGCCGAGCCACGAGCAGAGCTATCGCTACTTCATGGACAGCCAGCTCTTCGAGCAGGTGAACATCCATCCCAAGCACACCCACGTGCCCGACGGGCTGGCCGAGGACATCGAGGCCCACTGCCTGGCCTACGAGATGATGATCGACGACGTGGGGGGCATCGACTGCCAGGTGCTGGGCATCGGCAGCAACGGCCACATCGCCTTCAACGAGCCGGGCTCCTCCCTGGCCTCCCGCACCCGGGCCGTGGAGCTGACGGAGAGCACGATCCAGGACAACTCGCGCTTCTTCGACAGCATCGACGAGGTGCCCACCCGGGCCATCACCATGGGCATCGGCACCATCATGGAAGCGGAGAGGCTCCTCATGCTGGTCTCCGGCTCGAACAAGGCCAACGCCCTCGCCGCCGCCCTCGAAGGCCCGGTGACCGCCAGGGTGCCCGCCAGCGCCCTCCAGATGCACCCCGACGTGACCTGCGTGGTCACCGAGGACGCCGCGACCAAGCTCACGCTCCGCTACCGCAGCTAGCCCCCGGCGCCCGTCGCCCCGGGCCTCCGCCACCCCGGCGCCGGGCCGGGGGACGCCCGCTCCCAAAGGCGGCCGGCCCATGGCGATGAACATCCTGGTGTTCAACTGCGGCAGCTCCTCCATCAAGTACCAGCTCTTCGACATGCCCGCCGAGCGCCTCCGGGCCAGGGGCATCGTCGAGCGCATCGGCGAGCAGGGCACCACCGCGAGCCACACCGCGGGCGGGGACACCCGCCGCCGCGAGGTGGACGTGCCCGACCACGAGGCGGGCATCGCCCACATCCGCGACGCCCTCATGGACCCCCAGGGCGGCGTGGTGGGCTCGCCCGATGCGATCGACGCGGTGGGCCACCGCGTGGTCCACGGCGGCGAGCGGTTCGTGGAGTCCACGCTCATCACGGAGGCGGTGATCGAGGCCGTCGAGGACTTCGCCCGCCTGGCCCCCCTGCACAACCCGCCCAACCTGGTGGGCATCCGCGGCGCGGCGAAGGCTTTCCCCGGCAGGCCCCAGGTGGCGGTCTTCGACACCGCGTTCCACCAGACCATGCCCCGTCACGCCTTCATCTACGCCCTGCCCTACGAGCTCTACGCCCAGGACGGCATCCGCCGCTACGGCTTCCACGGCACCTCGCACCGCTTCGTGGCGGCCCGCGCCGCCCAACTCCTGGACCTGCCGCCCGACCAGCTCCGGGCCATCACCTGCCACCTGGGCAACGGCTGTAGCATGACCGCGGTGGCGGGCGGAAAGTCGGTCGACACCTCGCTGGGCTTCACCCCCCTGGAGGGCCTGGTGATGGGCACCCGCAGCGGGGACATCGACCCGGCCATCGTCTTCTACCTGGCCCGCAACAAGGGCTACAGCCTGGACCAGCTCGACGAGCTGCTGAACAAGCGAAGCGGCCTGCTGGGCCTCTCCGGCATCAGCAACGACGTGCGCACCCTGCTCGATGCGGCCGAAGGGAACGAGCGGGCGCGCCTCGCCCTGGACGTCTTCTGCTACCGCGTGCGCAAGTATCTGGGCGCCTACCTCGCCGTCCTGGGCTCCGCCCACGCGGTGGTCTTCACCGGGGGCATCGGGGAGAACGCGGCGAGCCTGCGCCGCCAGATGGTGGCCGGCCTGGAGGGCCTGGGCATCCAGCTCGACGCGGAGGCCAACGAGGGGGCGATGGGCGAGGAAGCGGAGATCAGCGCGCCCGGCTCCCCCATCCGCCTGCTGGTGGTGCCCACCAACGAGGAGCTGATGATCGCCCGCGACACGTTCGCCATCGCCGGGGGCGAGCCGGCGTGAACGCATTCGAGGAACGACGGCCATGCGCCTGTGCATCTACGAGGACGAGACCTACGACTGCTTCTACCCGCTGACCCACCTGCGGGCCATCTTCGAGCTCCGCTGCGGGGCCACCTCGCTGGCCGAGAAGGCCCGCCGCGTGGCCCCCCAGGCCGAGGTGGCCTACTTCGCCCGAGACGCCCTGACGGCGGTGGCCCGCGAGCGGCTGGGCGCCCCGGTGAACGACCCCGCCAGTCTCCGGGGCGACGACATCCTCCTGGTCAACGCCCGCTGGCTGATCCTCGAGCCCCACGAGCTCTCGCCCCACGGGCCGGAGGAAATCCTGGTGGCCGACGACGTGGTGGTGGCGGCACGGGTCAAGCGCTCGACGGCGGACAAGACGGCCGCCTCCACCCCCGCCGAGCTGCTCGCCGCGCTCAAGCAGACCCTCTACATCCGCAAGGTCCAGGCCACCGTGCTGTCCTACTTCTGGGAGCTCATCCACCACAATCCCCGGGCCATCGAGGCGGACTTCGCGGCCGCCGGCCGGGCGGGCATCGTAGGCACCTTCTCCGACCACGCCACCGTGTGGGGCAGCAAGGACCAGGTCTACGTGGCCCCCACCGCCGAGGTCCAGCCCTTCGTGTGCATCGACACCACGGGGGGGCCGGTGACCATCGACGAGGGGGCGGTGGTCAATCCCCAGACGCGCATCGAAGGCCCCGCCTACGTGGGCCGCCAGAGCATCATCGTGGGGGGCAAGATCCGCGAGGGATGCTCCATCGGGCCCGTGTGCCGCGTGGGCGGCGAGGTCGAGGAAAGCATCATCCACGGATACAGCAACAAGTACCACGACGGCTTCCTCGGCCACGCCTACGTGTGCGAATGGGTGAACCTCGGAGCCCTGACCACCAACAGCGACCTGAAGAACGACTACTCCACCGTACAGGTCTATCTCCGGGGCGAGCTGGTGGACACCGAGGACACCAAGGTGGGCTCGTTCATCGGCGACCACACCAAGACCAGCATCGGCACCATCCTCAACACGGGCACCGTAGTGGGCTGCATGTGCAACGTCATCACCAGCGGCGGGATGACCCCCAAGTTCATCCCCTCCTTCACCATGTTCCTCGAAAACAAGATGTTCAACATCCCCTTCCGCAACACCCTGGAGACGGCCCGCACGGCCATGGCCCGCCGCGACCGCCAGCTCACCGAGGCCGAGGTGGACCTCCTCCAGGCCGCCCGCCAGCTCACCAAGCCGGTGCGGCGCGAGCTGGTCCGCCGCTCCCGCAAGCAGCTCGCCCGCGAGCGGGGCCTCAAGGAATAGCCGGCAATGCGGTGAGAAGCGCAGCGTCCGAAGGGGCCCCGGCGCGGGCTCAACGGCCGAAGCGCTGGGCGAGGATGGACTCCACGCAACACTTCAGCCGAATGGAGAGCTGGGGAGAAGCCTTTCCTGAAAGAAAGGTTCTCCCCAGACCCCTCTCCAAAGAACTTCACATCGGCGGCAGCGGCCCCCTCGCCGTTTCAGAAGCGTATCCTGAAGGTCAGTGAGAACACGGGATGTCGGCTGGGCACCACCAGCACGTCGGCGCTCACGCGGCGGTAGCTCACTCCCACGAACGGAAGGGCCGCCACGGTGGTGCCGAAGAGGTTCGGGTACATGTCGCCGTAGCCATGGAGGAGGCCGGCCTGGTATCGCACTTCCGCCTCGAGGTAGTCCCCCAGCCGCTGGCGCCAGACCGTCCGCGCCACGCCGGCGTAGTAGCACCGGTCGTCGAAGCTGTTGGTAAACGTGCCGGCGGTGTATCCCCGATAGATGATGCCGACCAGATTCCCCGTGTCCCTGGTTCCCCGATTCCCGCTGGTGTGGTAGGTGAACAGGCCGAGCATGACCGCGTCGTCGGTGGGCTCGCCTCGCGCAAAGTCCCACGCGCGGCCCCAGAGGGAAGACGGCCTGTCGGGCTGCTCGGCACAGGGGGGCGGCTCGGCACGCGCCGCCACAGCACACAGCCACAGCGCGCACAGCGACCAAAGCAGCCCGGCCAGCCCGTACCGCAGGCCACTTCTCTGTAAACACATGTGACTGCGTCCTACATCCTTCAGCGGCCGAAGCGCTGGGCGAGGACCGACTCCACGAACAACAAGGCCAGCAGCGCGTAGGCGAGCGAGCGCCACAGCTCCCCCCGCTCGCCCGCTACGCTCACCGGGCTGCGGCGGGCGGGGCCCCGCTGGTAGGCGAGCCGCGCCCCGGGGAACAGGCGTTCGAGCTCCTCCTCGCTCACCCGTCGCAGGTCGCTCTCCCCGGCGGGCACGTTGACGGCGAAGTAGTCCTGGACCGTGGCCGTGTCCTGGCCCGGCCCCGGCTGGTCGCCGCCCTCGATGCTCAGCTCGTAGATCCCGGCCCGGTCCGTGGCCTCGTAGATGGCGGCCACCAGGTTCCGCGACGTGGTGGCCCGGACCGGCACCGGCTGGTCCTCCTGGGGCCTCAGGAGGCTCAGGCTCCGGCCCGCGAAGCGTGCCGGAAGGTAGCGCACCAGGGGCTCGCCGACCTCCACGTTGCGGCTGCGGCTGGGGTCGCGGGCCACCCGCTCGCCGACCTCGTGGAGGAGGGCCAGGTAGGCGGGCCACTTGTGCATGTCGTTCCACTCGTCGTCCGCCGTGGACGCGAAGAGCACCACCCGTCCCTTCCCGTGCTCCGCCTCCACCAGTGCCGGCTCGCCGCCCTGGAAGCGGCACACCACCCGCGCGCCGTCCCGCGCCCGGCTTTCCTCCAGGCGGATGTAGCGGTAGAAGAAGGGCCGGGAGAGCTGGACCGACTTCCACTTGCGCACCAGCTCCAGGAAGGGGTGACCGGGCAGCTCGTCGGAGATGTGCGTCGCCTGGCCGGGCTCCTCCAGGCTGCCCAGGACCGGCCCCAGGGGACAGGGCAGGAGGCTCTCACCGTCGGCGAATAGCACCTCATTGTAGAACTCGCGGTCCACCTGGTCGCCGAGGAAGACCAGCAGTGCCCCGCCGTCCGCCACGTAGCGTTCCAGGCTCTCCACCTGGGCGCCCTCGAGGCTCGCCACGTTGGCCAGGACCACCAGGTCGTAGCGGGCCAGGTCGGCGGCGGCGAGGCCCGCCACGGTCACCACCTCGGGCTCATAGAGCCCCAGGCGCTGGCCCTCCCCGGGTGCCTCGGGCTGGAGGGCCTCGCGGAGGAAGTCCACCTCGCCGGCGAGCCAGCCGCCGCCCGGCTCGCCGTCCACGCAGAGCACGGGGACGCCTTGCCGGGCCTGGACGGCGAGGTAGCGGCGGTTGTCGCGGGGCAGGGCGTCGGCCTCCAGCTCGGCGGCCACCACGTGGGCCCCGGGGGTGCGGAACTGGTGGCGGAACTCCCACTGCTCCCAGCCGCCGGGAGCGATGTCCTTGGCCGCCCCCGCGGGCTGCTGAAAGTCGTCGACCAGGAACTTGACGCTCACGTCCGTCGCCGTCTCCAGCCCGAAGTTCGACACCCGGGCGTAGACCAGCAAGGTCTTCTCGGTGACCGCCAGGCGGCTGTCGGCGTGCAGCGAGGTCACGGCCAGATTGGCGGGGCTCTCGGGACCCACGTCTACCACGGTCGTGGCCGCGCCCTCGCTGATGCGCCGCAGGAGGCCCACCTCCTGGGCGGCCACGGCGCCGGAGCCGCGCCCCCAGGCCCCCCGCTGCATGTCGGTCACGATGTAGAGCTCCCGGGCCGGCCCCGCGACGTCGTCGAGCATCTGCTCGGCGGCCTCCAGGGCTCCGGGGATGCTGCCCTCGTCGTCGCACAGGGGCAGGCGGTCGCTGGTGACGGCGGCCCGGGCGGCGTCGAGCTCGAAGCTGGGCTCCCGCACCACGGCGCGCCCCCCTTCCTCGGTGGTCACCAGGGCCCAGCGGTCGCCATCGCGGAGGGAGGCCATGAGCTGCTCGGCGAAGCTCAGCGCCCGGTCGTAGGACGAGGTGGAGCCGTCGCGATAGCCCATGCTCATGGAATTGTCGAAGACGAGCAGGACGAAGCGGTCGCGCTCGGCGAGGCCGGCGATGGCCTGGCGCGCCACCCGGGGCCGGCTCACCAGGAGGATGAGCAGGGCCACCAGAAGCACGCGGAGAGCGAGGAGGATGAGCTGCTCGAGCCGGATGCGGCGGAAGTTCCGCCGGTTCGAGGCCAGGAGGTACTCCATGGCCGCCCATTCCACCACCTTGAACCGGCGCCGGTTGAGCAGGTGGATGATCACCGGGGCGCTGGCCAGGAGCAGGCCGCTCAGGGCCCAGGGGTTCACGAAGGTCGGCATTGGGGCACCATCCCACAGGCGTGGCGGGCCGCCGGGCGGCGGCCGCCGGGGCCTCTCAGCGTCGGGTCAGGGCCATCCGCGTGGCCAGGTAGCTCGACAGCGCCACGTCCAGGCGCTCGGCGGTGCTCAGGCGCTGGTAATCGATCCGGCTGCCCAGGCACTCGGTGCGCACGCGGTCGGTGTGCTTGCCCAGCTCGGCCAGGTACTGCTCCCGGAGGGCCCTGGGCTCGGTGAACAGCTGCGGATAGCCCTCCATGCCCTTGAACAGGGTGAGCTCGCGGAAGGGGAAGGTGAGCTCGTAGTCGTCGAGGACGTGGAAGACGATGACCTCGTGGCGGCGGTGGCGCAGGTGCTTGAGGCCGGCCAGCAGGCGGTCCACGTCGCCGAAGAGGTCGGAGATGAGGATGATCAGCCCCCGGCGTCGCACCTGGCCGGCCATGTCGTGGAGCACCTGGCCCAGCTCCGTCCTGCCCTCCGGCCGGATGTTCTCCAGGGCGTCGAGGAGCTGGCGGCGGTGGCCGGGATTGCTGGAGTCGGAGATCAGGCGGCGCACGTCGTCGTCGAAGAGCACCAGGCCCACCGAGTCGCGCTGGAGGAGCATCAGGTAGACGAGCGAGGCGGCGATGTAGCAGCCGTACTCCAGCTTGGAGACGTCGCCGGAGGCGTAGCGCATCGACTCGCTGATGTCGAGCAGCACGTAGGAGACCAGGTTGGTCTCCTCCTCGTACTCCTTGATGTAGTAGCGGTCGCTGCGGCCGTAGACCTTCCAGTCGATGCGCCGCAGGTCGTCCCCCGGAGCATACTCCCGGTGCTGGGCGAACTCCACGCTGAAGCCGTGGAAGGGGCTCTTGTGGAGGCCCGAGATGTAGCCCTCCACGATCAGGCGGGCCTTGAGGTCCAGCCGCTCCAGCTTGGACAGCACCTGGGGATCGAGGTACTTCTGCGCGTCGGCCACGGGCGAGCACGCTCCTTTCTACGCCCATTGTACACAAAGGGGGCGAGATTCCCCAGCCCGATCTACTGCGTGGGAAGGTAGGTGACGAAGAAATCGGTCGTCCGCCCAGGGTCCAGCCCCACCCGGAACAGGACCACCTGGAGGAGCTGCGCGGCCCCCAGGGCGAGCAGGATGCGCCTCGGCGCCCGCGCCTGCCCCCGCACCGACCGCGTCGTCCCCGCCACCAACAGCGGGGTGAGCAGCAGCCACAGCCGCGCCGTCTCCCCACGGTTCATCCCCAGCACGTGGAGGGCCAGCATCGCCCCTCCCGCGGCCACCAGCAGCGGCGCCCGGCACCGCGCCCACCCGCCCCGCACCATGCCGCCCACCTGCCCGAGCCACCCCACCGCCGCGGCAGCGAACAGCCCGAAGCCCAGCGACAGCGCGAACTCAAAGGGAGCTACCGCCACCCACGGCCAGTAGGTGCGATGGACCATCTCGTTGAACAGCCGGTTGTTCCGAAGGCACAGCCCGATCACCCGAAACGTCGGATACCCCAGGCTCACCTGGAGCAGGAAGGCCAGCGAGAGAAACCCCAGCACGGCGCCCACCGCCGGCCCCCGATAGGCCCTCCACGCCTCGCCCGGCCGCCAGCCCTCGCCCGAAGCGCGCCATGCCAGCGCCGCCCCCGCTCCCAGCACCACCACCACCAGGGCAAAGCCCACGTGAAAGAACATCAGCACGTAGAGCCCCAGCCCGAAGGCCACCCCCCAAGCCGTCCGACGCGTGGACACCGCGCGGGTGCCCGCAGCGCACAGCAGCAGGGCGAGCGTGGGATACGCCTGGTCGAACGACGGGTTGAAAAGGTGCGTGCCCGGCACCAGCGCCGTCAGCCCCGCGGCGCCCAAGGCGGCTCGCCCCGGCCACACCGGCCGCAGCGCCAGGTAGCAGGCCAGGGGGGCCAGGCCCGCCACCAACACGGTCCCGAAAGCCACCGTCGCGGACACCACCACGGGATGGCGCAGGGCGAAGCCCATCTCCCCCTGCCGCAGCACCGCGGTGGACGGCAGCGCCCGGGCCAGGTAGGCTCCCACCGCGCGCTCCAGCCAGGGCGCCGCGTCGTAGAGGCCCTCCAGCCCCGCGAAGAGCAGGACCGGCCCCGGCGGATGCACTTGCGGATGGTGCACGCGCACGTAGTGCGGCGTGCCCTCCTGCGGACTCACGTCGAGCGCATGCGGATAGTTGGAGACGAACCGGGCCGCCGAGCGCGCGGGGGGCACGTAGTGCGCGTAGGAGCCCTCGGTGTTCTGCCACAGAAAAGGCCACGACAGCTCCGCCCCGGGATACTCCTTGGACGCCGTGGCGCTGCCCACGTGCAGGAGCACGCTGGCCGCAGCAAGGCCCAGGGCAAGCACCAGCTCCTGGCGCCGCTCCAGGGCGGGCCCCCACACCAGACCCACCCCCCACAGGACCGCAAGCGGAACCGCAAGGACCAGCAGGCGCACCACGCCGGCCCATCGAGGGCAGGGGTGGTACGGGTACTCGTGCTGGCCGGGAACCCCCAGCGGGGGACGCCCCAGAAGCACCACGGCCACCCCACCAGCCGCCACCAGGAGGAGCACCAGCGGCGCCCATCGCTCCCAGGGCGCCAGGGGGGCCGGGGAAGGCTCCTTCGGCCCGTTCACGACGCGCCCCCCACGAGCGCCGCGTAGATCCTCTCGATGGCCCGGGTCGATGCGGCCAGGGAGAAACGCGAGATGGCCCGCTGGCGCCCCGCCTCGCCGTAGGCCTCGGCCCGCGTGCGATTCCGCAAGAGGTCGAAGACCGCCTCGGCCATGCCCCCCGTGTCGCCGAAGGGCACCAGCAGCCCCGTGCTGCCGTCCACCACGATCTCGGGCACGGCCCCGGAGCGGAAGGCGACCACGGGGCGGCGGCAGGCCATGGCCTCCAGCAGCACGCGGCCGAAGGGCTCGCTCTCCGAGCAGTTGGCCACCACGTCCATGGCCCCCAGCGCCGCCAGGGGGTCGGTGCGGTGGCCGGTGAACACCACCTTGTCGCCCACCCCCAGCGCCTGGGCCTCGGCCTCCAGCTCCGCCACGTAGTCGCGCCCCGGGTCGGGGAACAGGGTGGAGCCTACGATCAGGAACCTCGCCTCGGGCATCCGCGCCGCCACCCGGGCCGCCACGTCCACGAAGTACGACTGCCCCTTCCACGGGCGGATGCGGCCCAGGCACCCCAAGACGGGGGCGTCGGGAGGAATGCGGAACTCCTTGCGGAAGGCCTGGAAGGCCTCTTCCCCGGGCGCCGCCTCCACGTCTACTCCGTTGGGCACCACCCGCACCTTGTCCCCGTGGCCCAGAGCGCTGGCGATGAACTGGGAGGGGGCCACCGCCACGTCGCAGCGGCGCAACAGCAGCCGCCGCGCCCAGGAGGGCATCTGGTAGTCGCGCACGTGCCAGGCCAGGCGGCAGCCGCAGGCGCGGGACACCCCGCTGGCGTAGACCGCGGCGCGGAGGGTATTGGCGTGGACGAGGGCGTAGGAGCCGCCGTCGAGCACGCGGCGGAGGCGAGCCTTCCCTCTCTGGAGGCGCGCCAGGCGGCGCAGGGGGTTGCCGCTGCGCAGCTTCTCCAGCTCGAGGTCCACCACGGCGATGCCCAGGGCCTTGGCCTCGTCGGCCAGGCGTCCGGGCGGGCAGGCCACGGCGGGGCGGTAGCGCTGGCGGTCGAGCGTGCGCAGGAGATCCAGCAGGCTGTGCTCGGCCCCTCCGAGCTGGACCGCGTGGTCGACGAAGAGGAGGTTCATCCCGGGATCCCGAAGGGCGTGGTGGTCAGGCCTGGCCGGCAGCGTCGGCGGCCTGGATGCCCCGCGCGATGGCCTCGCGATTGAGGTCGAAGAGCCTCGCCTTCCGGCCCGTGAGCACCTGGCGAAGGTGAGCCACCAGGGCGTCCACGGGCAGCAGGTCGCGCACGCGGTTGTAGGCCCCGAGCATCACCATGTTGGTGGCCCGCACGTCGCCGAGCTCGCTGGCGATGTCCGTGGCGGGGATGGACAGCAGGCGTTGGGGGCGGGGCTCCTGGCCAGGGTCCGCCATCGAGGAGTTGAGCACCACCAGCCCGTTGGGCTTCACCCGGCAGGCGAAGAAGTCCCAGGACAGCTGGCTCATGGCCAGCAGGGCATCGGCGCGGTCGATCACGGGGGAGAAGATGTCGCCGTCGGAGATGATCACCTGGCAGTTGGCCTTCCCCCCCCGCACCTCGGCGCCGTAGGAGGGGAAGTAGGTGACGTTGCTCCCCGCCTCCATCATCGCCTGGGCCACCAGCTTGCCCACGAACAGGGTGCCCTGCCCCCCGAAGCCGGCCACGATGAGCTTCTCATTCACCGGCCTGCCCCTTTCCTTCGCCCTCCTCTTGGGCAGGCTCCCAGTCGCGGAACACCCCCAGGGGAAACACCCGGGTCATCTCCTCCTCCACGAACCGCATGGCCTCCACCGGCGAGAGCCGCCAGTGGGTGGGACAGGGCGAGAGGACCTCTACCAGGGAGTAGCCGTTGTGCTCGAGCTGGGTGATGAAGCTCTTGCGCACGGCCCGCTTGGCCTCCCGGATACGCCGGGGGCTGGACAGGCTCACCCGCTCCAGGTAGGCCGGCCCGTCGAGGGTGGCCAGCAGCTCGCAGACGCGGATGGGGTTGCCGTGGGCCACGGCGTCGCGGCCGGTGGGGGTCGTGGTGGTGCGCTGGTCGAGCATGGTGGTGGGCGCCATCTGGCCCCCGGTCATTCCGTAGACCGCGTTGTTGACGAAGAAGACCGAGATGGGCTCCCCCCGGTTGGCGGCGTGCACGGTCTCCGCGGTGCCGATGGCCGCCAGGTCGCCGTCGCCCTGGTAGGAGAAGACGACGCACTCGGGGCGCACGCGCTTGATGCCCGTGGCCGCCGCCGCGGTGCGGCCGTGGGCCGGCTCGCACATGTCGACCTTGAAGTACTGGTGGGCGAGCACGGCGCAGCCCACGGGGGCCAGGCCCACCGCCAGCTCCCGGATGCCCAGCTCGTCGATGGCCTCGGCGATCAGGCGGTGGAGGATGCCGTGGCCGCAGCCGGGGCAGTAGTGGGTGACGCAGGGCTGAAGGGCCTGGGGACGCTCGTAGAGGGTCTTCATCGCTGCCTCGATTCCGCCAGGGGGGCGGCCCGGTCGAGGATCTCGTCGGCCTGGGGCACCGCCGCGGGTCGCCCCAGCAGCTCCGTGGGCCGGAGGCCGTCGAGGGCCAGACGCACGTCCTCCACCATCTGGCCCATGCTCATCTCCACCACCAGGAAGGCCCTCGCCTGCTCCGCCGCCTGGCGCACGGCTTCGGCGGGGAAGGGCCACAGGGTGACGGGCCGCAGGAGGCCGACGCGCAGGCCCCGCTCGCGCCCCGCGGCCACCGCCTGGCGGCACACGCGGGCGGTCATCCCGTAGGCCACGAGCACCACCTCCGCGTCGTCGAGAGCCACCCGCTCGCAGCACGTCTCCTCGCGCTCCACGCGGGCGTAGACCTCGTGGTAGCGGTAGTTGGCCTCCTCCAGCTCCCCCTCGCCGAGGTAGAGGGAGCGGACGATGTTGGGCTCCCGGTCCCGGCAGCCGGTCAGGGCCCACGGCTTGGGCGGCGGCGGGGGGAAGGGCTCGTCGGGCACCACGATGGGCTCCATCATCTGGCCCAGGTAGGCGTCGGCCAGGACCACTACGCACATCCTGTAGCGGTCGGCCAGCTCGAAGGCCCGGGCGGTGAAGGAGAACATCTCCTGGACGCTGGCGGGGGCGAGGACGACGGTGCGGTAGTCGCCGTGCCCCCCTCCGCGGGTGGCCTGCCAGTAGTCGCCCTGGGAGGGGCCGATGCCGCCCAGCCCCGGCCCGCCCCGCTGGACATTGACCACCACCGCGGGCAGTTGGGAGGCGGCGATGTAGGAAATCCCCTCCTGCTTGAGGCTGATACCCGGGCTGGAGGAGGAGGTCATGGCCCGCTTGCCCGCCGCGGCGGCGCCGTAGACCATGTTGATCGCCGCCAGCTCGCTCTCCGCCTGGAGGAACACCCGTCCCAGCTCGGGCATCCGCTGGGCCATGTAAGCGGTGAACTCGTTCTGGGGGGTGATGGGGTATCCGAAATAGGCCTCGCAGCCGGCGCGCACGGCTCCCTCGCCCGCTGCTTCGTTGCCCGCCATGAGGATTCTCTGGGCCATGGCACGGTGCTCTGGCCCGGCGCGGGGCTAGCGCCCCGCGCGCAGGCGGTCGCCGAGGTGGCGCTGGAGCCCGGCGTCGAGGATCCGCTGCCGCGTGTCCTCGACGTCGTAGGGCACGCGTTTGAAGGCGATGGTCCGTTCTTCGAGGTCGAGCACGCCGTAGGCGGCGTCGGGGTCGCCGTCGCGAGGCTGGCCCACGCTGCCCACGTTGATCATGTAGGGGGTCATCCGCCGCAGGGCGAAGCGCTGGCCCGGCTCGATCTGGCGGATCACCTTGCCGTCGCCGATGAACATGGGGATGTGGGTGTGGCCGAAGAAGCACAGGTCCACGCCCGCGAACTCGGAGCGGAAGTGGCGGTAGTTCGCGATCGCCGCCTCATTGGCGATGATGTACTCGTCGCGGTCCCGCGGCGACCCGTGGGCGATAAGCACCCGGTCCTCGAACATCAGGGTGTCCTCCAGGCCACGCAGGAAGCTCATGTCGGCGGCGGTGAGGCACTCGCGGGTGTAGGCGATGGCCTCGGCCGTGGCCGAGCGGATCTGGTCGGTGTCCTCGCCCAGGGCGTAGCGGTCGTGGTTGCCCCGGATGCAGTGGAGGGGGATGTGGTCCAGCTCGGCGATCACCTCGTGGGGGCTGGCCCCGTAGCCCACCACGTCGCCCATGCACAGGTAAGAGGCGACCCGTTCCTTCTCCAGGGCCTCGAGCACGGCGCGGAGAGCGGCGAGGTTCGAATGAATGTCGCTGATGATCCCATAGCGGGGGGAGAAGCAAGGCATGGTGTTCGGTTGCACGCCCCGGGTTCAACGGGTTCAGGGCCGGCGCAGGCGGATGGCCGCGTCGGGGCACACCAGGACGCAGCGTCGGCAGCCCCGGCAGCTCTTGGGCGCGACCACGCGTGCGAGGTAGACGCCCTTGCTATCGGGCACGGAGGCCTGCTCGAGGACTCCTCGCTCGCAGAACGCCACGCACAGGCCGCAGCCCTTGCAGTAGACCTCGTCAATCTCGACGACGACGGTAGTCCGTGCTACCGCGCCAGTTGAGCTTTTCGCGGAGCGTGTCATAGTAGGTCCGCAGCCCCAGGTCGACGAGCTGAAAGGTTTGGGGCGCCCGGCGGATGGTCACCCGGTCGCCCTCCGCCAGCTCCTGGTAGACCTGGCCGTCCAAGGTCAGGCCCACGTCCACGGGCGTGGCCTCTGTCCGCAGGGCCACCTCCACGGTCCCGGGCAGCACCAGGGGGCGGTTGGTGAGCGTGTGCGGACAGATGGGCGTGACCACCATGGCCTCCAGGCTGGGCTCCATGACCGGCCCGCCGGCCGACAGCGAGTGGGCCGTGGAGCCCGTGGGGGTGGAGACGATCACGCCGTCCCCATTGTAGGTGGTCGCCTGGTGGCCGTCAATGGCCAAGGCGATGCGCACCAGGCGCGAGAGGGCGCCGCGGGAGACCACCACGTCGTTGAGCGCCAAGTACTGGCCCAGGAGCCGGCCGTCGCGCTCCAGGCGGCAGGCGAGCATCATCCGCCGCGAGACGCGGTAGCGACCGGCCAGGATGTCCTCGAAGTGCTCCCTGAACTCCGCGGCGGAGACCTCGGCCAGGAAGCCGAACTTGCCCAGGTTGATCCCGATGGCGGGCACCTGGTTGCGCCCCAGGCGGCGGGTGGCGGAGAGGATGGCTCCGTCGCCCCCCAGGATCACCGCCAGGTCGGCCTCCACCTTCTCCAGGTCCCGGTCCATGGCCAGGTCCACCACCGCCACCTCGCCCCTTCGGCGCAGCAGGGGCAGGAGCTCGGAGACGGCTGCCGCGATGGCCGGCTTGCTGCCATCGCCGGTGAGGATGATTCGGGTCATGGTGCCTGGGCTCCTTGCGACCTCCGCTCGCCCGACTTCCCCAGCGCCCGCCTCACGCGCTCGGCGATACCCTCCGCACATAGCCCCAGGTCGGCCAGCAGGGCCTCCCGCGACCCGTGCTCGACGAAGCGATCGGGAATGCCCATCCGCACCACCCGCGCCGCCGCCGGCCCCCCGACGGCCTCCAGCACCGCGGAGCCGAATCCGCACGCCAGGGCGTGCTCCTCCACGGTCACCACCAGGGGCACGCCCTCGGCCACCGAGCGCACCAGCCGGGCGTCGATGGGCTTGGCGAACCGGGCGTCGACCACCGCGGCCTCCACTCCCTCCCCGGCCAGGGCCTCCGCCGCCTCCCACGCCGCAGCCACCATGGCTCCGTAGGCCACCAGGGCCACGTCCGAGCCCTCCCGCAGCACCTGCCCCCGTCCGGGCTCCGCCGGGGGCCCCTCCGCCCACGGCACGTCGGGCACGGGGGCCTTAGGGAAGCGGATGGCCCAGGGGCGGTCGCTGCACACCGCGGCTTCGAGCAGGGCCTCCAGCTCCCGCCCGTCCCTGGGAGCCGCGAGCACGATGCCCGGCAGGTGGCGCAGGTAGGCGAGGTCGTAGAGCCCGTGGTGGGTGGGCCCGTCGGCGCCCACCAGGCCCGCCCGGTCGAGGCACAGCACGACCCCGGCGCCCTGGAGACACAGGTCGTGGAACACCTGGTCGTAGCCGCGCTGGAGGAACGTGGAGTAGATGCCCACCACGGGCCGGCACCCCGCGGCGGCGAGGGCACCCGCGAAGGCCACGGCATGCTCCTCGCAGATGCCCACGTCGAAGAAGCGGCGGGGAAACTCCTTCTTGAACTCCACCAGGCCGGTGCCCTCCTCCATGGCCGCGGTGACGGCCACGAGGTCCTCGCGCTCCCGCCCCAGGCGGCAGAGCGCGGAGGCGAAGACGGAGGTGTAGCTGGGCCGCTCGGGCTCCTGGCGCTTGCCGTCGCCCCCCTCTCCTGGCGATGCGGCGGGCCGGGCGCTGTGGTAGCGGGCGGGGTCGCTGGCCGCCTGGGCGTGCCCCCGGCCCTTCTCCGTCACCACGTGCACCAGCAGGGGGCCGGATAGCTCGCGCACCGCCTCCAGGGTGGCGATCAGGCCGTCCAGGTCGTGTCCGTCCACGGGGCCGAACGTGCGGAAGCCCAGGTGCTCGAAGAGGCATCCCGAGAGGAGGGAGGCCTTGAGGCCCTCCTTGAGGTGGCCGAGGGCGCTCTCCACCCATTCGCCCACCGCGGGGAGGTGGCTGAGGAGGGTGCGGACCTGGTCCTTGGTCTGGTTGTAGAGCTGTGCCGAGCGGAGGCGGTCGAGGTGGCGGGATAGGCCGCCTACGGTGGCGCTGATGGACATCCGGTTGTCGTTGAGCACGACCAGAAGGTCTTTGCCCAGCGAGCCGGCGTGGTTGAGGGCCTCGAGGGCCACTCCCGAGGTGAGGGAGCCGTCGCCGATCACAGCCACCACGCGGCGTCGGCGGCCGGCCAGCTCATCGGCGCACACCAGCCCCATAGCCTCCGAGATGGAGGTGCCCGCGTGGCCCGTGGTGAACAGGTCGTAGGGGCTCTCCTCCTTGTTGGGGAAGCCGCTCAAGCCTCCCCGGCGACGGAGGGTGGGAAACTGCTCGCGGCGGCCGGTGAGCAGCTTGTGAGCGTAGCACTGGTGGCCCACGTCCCACAGCAGCGCGTCGGTGCGGAAGTCGAAGCAGCGATGGAGGGCCAGAGTCAGCTCCACCACCCCCAGGTTGGAGGCCAGGTGCCCCCCGTTGAGCGCTACCACGCGGGCGATCTCCTGGCGCAGCTCCGCGGCCAGCTCCGCCAGCTGCTCGCGGCCCATGGCCCGCAGGTCGTCGGGCCCGGAGAGGGTGTCGAGGATGTTCCCCACGCTGGCTCGTCCCCTTCCTCAGCGGTGCGTGCAAAGCGTCCCTATGATAGACCGATCGGCGGCCGGGCGCAACAGCCCTGGCCGCGTTCAGGCCCCTCGCTGGCCTGCGTAGCGAGCGGCCTGGCGCAGGAGTTCGGCCTCGGGACCGTAGGGCTGTAGCTCGGCGATGGCGTCGGCGACGAGCTGGCGGGCGCGGCGGCGCGAGTCCTCCAGCCCGTACACGGCGGGATAGGTGACCTTGCCGCGGGCGACGTCCTTCCCCGCCGTCTTGCCCAGGGCCTGGCTGGTGGCCTCTACGTCGAGGGCGTCGTCGGCCGCCTGGAAGGCCAGGCCCAGGGCGTGGCCGAAGCGCCCCAGCCGCTCCACCTCCTCGCGGGGCCCGTCGGCCGCGAGGGCCCCCAGCCGCAGCGAGCAGGCGGCCAGGGCCGCGGTCTTGTGGGCGTGGATGAAGTCCACCGCCTGAGGCGTGGGCTTCGCTCCCTCGAAGGCCATGTCGGCCATCTGCCCGGCCAGCATCCCCCCCGCGCCGGCCCCCCGGGCCAGCTCGGCCACGTAGGCGGCGGCCCTGGCCGGCTGGGGGCAGCGGGCGAGGATGTCGAAGGCCAGGGTCAGCAGGGCGTCGCCGGCCAGGATGGCGGTGGCCTCGTCGAAGGCCTTGTGGCAGGAGGGCCGCCCGCGGCGCACGTCGTCGTCGTCCATGGCCGGCAGATCGTCGTGGATCAGCGAGTAGGTGTGCACCATCTCCACGGCGCAGGCGGGGAGGAGCGCATCCTCCTCCCGCCCCCCGCACAGCTCGCAGGCGAGGAGCACCAGGACGGGCCGCAGGCGCTTGCCGCCCGCGAAGCAGCTGTAGCGCATGGCCTCGGCCAGCCGCCCGGCGGGGCCTTCGGGCTGGGGCAGGTAGCCGTCCAGGGCCTCGTCCACGCGGGGCCGTCGAGCCTCGATGTAGGCGGCCAGGTGCTGGGAGTTCACGCCTCGTCCTCTTCCTCGGCGTCCGCCATGGGGGCGGTGTGGAAGGAGCCGTCGTCGCTGCGGACGAGCTCCTCGATGCGCTTCTCGGCGGCGGCCAGGATCTCGCGGCACTGCTGGTGGGCCTTCACCCCCTGCTCGTAGCGTTCGAGGGCCTCGTCGAGGGTGAGCTGGCCGCTCTCCAACTCCTCGACGATGCGCTCGAGGGCCTCCAGGCTTTTCTCGAAAGACAGGCGTTTGCCCATATCGGGGGGCCCTCTCCTAATCTTCTGCCGGGGGCTCGGACTTCTCGACGCGGGAGACGAGCCGGCCGGCGTGGAGGACCGACTCCACGGCGTGGCCGGGCTGGACGGCGCAGGCGCTGCGGACGATCTCGCCGGTCTCGCAGCGCCGGGTGATGCTGTAGCCCCGCTCCAGCACGCGCAGGGGGCTGAGGGCCTCCAGGCGTCCGCCTGCCGTGGCCAGGCGCTCGGCCGCGGACTCCAGGCGTCGGCGGATGGCCAGGGTGGCGGCGGCGGCCAGCTCGTCGAGCCGCTGCTCGTGGAGGCGGACCGTCTCCAGGGGGGCGCGGAAGCCATAGCTGGCCCGCAGGTGGTCGAGCCTGGCCCGGGCGAGCTCGATGCGGCCCCGGAGGGCCGCGGCCAGGCGGTCGCGCAGGCCGTTCAGGCCGGCCACCACGTCGTCGTACCTGGGGAGGACGATTTCCGCCGCTTCCGAGGGGGTGAGGGCCCGGCGGTCGGCCACCAGGTCGGCGATGGTCACGTCGATCTCGTGTCCCACCGCGGCGATCACGGGGATCCTGGAGGCGAAGATGGCCCGGGCCACCTTCTCCTCGTTGAACGCCCAGAGGTCTTCCAGGCTGCCTCCGCCGCGGCCCACGACCAGGACGTCGGCGCCGCCCCAGGCATTGAAGTCGGCGATGGCCTGGGCGATCTCCTCCGCCGCCCCCGAGCCCTGCACCCGGGACGCACGGAGCACCACGTGGGCGGGGGGGAAGCGGCGGGCGATCACCGTGAGGATGTCGTGGATCGCCGCGCCCGAGGCCGAGGTCACCACCCCCACGCAACGGGGGAGGAAGGGCAGGGGCTGCTTGTGCTCGGGACGGAAGAGCCCCTCCTTCTCCAGCTTGTCGCGAAGCTGGAGGAAGGCGAGCTGGAGGGCGCCCAGGCCCTTGGGCCGCATGGCCGAGACGATCAGCTGGTACTGCCCCCGCCGCTCGTAGACGGTCATCGAGCCCCGGGCGATGACCTCCGTGCCCTCCTCCAGGTCGAAGCGCAGGCGGGCCGCCGTGCTCCGCCAGAGCACCGCGGCGAGTTGCGCCCCGGCGTCCTTGAGGGTGAAGTAGACGTGCCCGGAGGCGGGCCGCCGCACGCTGGAGACCTCGCCCACCACGCTCACGTAGTCGAAATCCTCCTCGATGCTGCGGCGCACGCGGTGGGTGAGCTCGGAGACGGTGAGGATATCCTCGGCCTGGAGCTCGCTCACGGAGGCGCTCCCGGGGCTGGGGGGCCTGGCTTGGGGGCTAGCTCTCGGCGATCCGGCGGATGTCCACGGCCCGGCCGGTACGAGGGTCGACGGACACGACGACTCCGCCCATCTCCACGTCGCCGCTGGCCACTTCCATGGGCACGTAGGTCCGGGTGCGGAACTTCTCCACCACCTGCTCGGTCCGCCGGCCGAGGATGGAGCGGCGGCTGCCGGTCATCCCCATGTCGGTGATATACGCCGTGCCCTGGTCGAGGATCCGCTGGTCGGCGGTCTGCACGTGGGTGTGGGTGCCCAGCACGGCGCTCACGCGACCGTCGAGGAACCAGCCCATGGCTCCCTTCTCGGAGGTGGCCTCGGCGTGGAAGTCCACGATGGTCACCGCCGGCCGGTCGGGCTCCTGGAGGAGGCGCTCCACGCACTGGAAGGGGCAGTCCACGGGGTCCAGGAAGGTCCGTCCCAGGAGGTTCACCACGCGGATGGGCGTTCCCTCCGGGGCCTGGGTGTCCACCACGCCGGAGCCGGGGGCTCCGGGGGGGAAGTTGTGGGGCCGCAGGAGGCAGGGGTCCTCCCGCACCGCCTGTGGGGCGTCGCGACGGCGCCACACATGGTCGCCGGTGGTGACGACGTGGACGCCGTAGCGGTGCAGTTCGTGGGCTGTGGCCCGGGTGATGCCCAGGCCGCCGGCCACGTTCTCGCCGTTGGCGACCACGAAGTCGATCTTCTCCCGCTCCACCACCCGGGCCAGGCGGTCGCGGAGGAACAGGCGGCCGGGACGGCCCACGATGTCGCCGATGGCGAGGATGTGGAGCGGCACTCCGCATTCCTTCCCGCAGTCCGGGGGCGGGCCTCGGCCTGGTGGCTCAGCGGGCGTATTCGACGGCCCGCGTCTCGCGGATGACGGTCACCCGGATTTCGCCCGGGTAGTCGAGTTCCTGCTCGATCTCCTTGGCGATGTCGCGGGCCAGCTTGGCCGCGCTCTTGTCGTCCACGCGTTCGCTCTTGACCATCACGCGCACCTCGCGGCCGGCCTGGATGGCGTAGGCGTTGTCCACGCCCTCGAAGGAGCTGGCGACGCCCTCCAGGCGTTCGAGGCGGCGGATGTACTTCTCCAGGGTCTCCCTGCGGGCCCCCGGCCGGGAGGCGGAGACGGCGTCGGCGGCCTGGGCGAGGACGGCGTAGACGCTGGTGGGGGCCTCGCCCTCGTGGTGTGCGGCGATGGCGTTGATCACCACGTCGCTCTCGTCCAGGCGCTTGCCCAGGAGGGCGCCGATTTCGGGGTGTCCGCCCTCCAGCTCGTGGTCCACGGCTTTTCCGATGTCGTGGAGGAGGCCGATGCGCTTGGCCAGCTCGGGGTCGAGCTTCAGCTCGGCCGCCATGATGGAGCACAGGTGGGCCACCTCGACGGAGTGCTGGAGGACGTTCTGGCCGTAGCTGGTACGGTACTTGAGCCGGCCCAGGAGGTAGGGCAGCTTGTTGCCGTTGGCGTGTATGTTCATGTCGAAGAGCACTTGCTTGCCCACGTCGTAGATGTTGTCCTCGGTCTTCCTCTTGGCCTTCTCCACCACTTCCTCGATGCGTGCCGGGTGGATGCGTCCGTCGGCCACGAGCTCTTCCATGGCGATGCGTGCCATCTCGCGGCGCACGCTGTCGAAGGCGGAGAGGACGACCACGCCGGGGGTGTCGTCGACGATGACGTCCACGCCGGTGGCCTTCTCGAAGGCGCGGATGTTGCGCCCTTCCCGGCCGATGATGCGTCCCTTCATCTCGTCGTTGGGCAGGTCGATGGTGGAGACCACGCTCTCGGTGGTGTGCTCGACGGCGCAGCGCTGGATGGCGGTGCTGAGGATTTCGCGGGCCTTGGCCTCGGCGGTCTCCTTGGCGCGGTCGAGCTTCTGGTCCACGAGGTTGGCGGTCTCGCGCTCCAGCTCCTGCTCTAGGCGCTCGAAGAGCTGGGAGCGGGCCTCCTGGGGGCTGAGTCCGGAGATGCGGTAGAGCGCGTCCTTCTCCTTGTCGAGCACTTCGCTGAGCTCGCGTTCCTTGGCCGCGATGTTCTCCTGCCTCTTGGAGAGCTCGCGTTCGAGGTCTTCGATGTACTTCTCGCGCTTGGTGGTCAGTTCGGCCTTGCGTTCCAGGGCGTCTTCGCGCTTGACGAGTCGTTTCTCGAGCAGCTTGAGTTCGGTTCGGGTCTCGCGGGTCTCCTTTTCGAACTCCTCGCGTCGGCCGTGAAGCTCCTCCTTGGCGGCGACTTCGGCCTTTCGGCGGATATCCTCGCCCTCTTGGCGGGCCTTGTCGAGGATGGCGGCGGCCTGCTGGCGGGCGCTGCGCTGGCGCAGGGCCGCGACCAGGAGGACGACGCCGGCGCCGATGACCGCGCCGACCGCAAGAAGAACGTATGCCGCGGGGTCGCTCAGTGGGATGAATGCCGCCGACACTTGTCCACCCCTCGCTTTCTATGTTCACCGCCCGGCGGCGCCGAAGGGCCGCGGGACGGGCGCATCGGGGCGCTCGTGACGCTCTATCCAATCTGGAGGGGCTACACAGTCAGATGGGCCGGCGGGCGTCGGGCCGACGCCCGCAACTGCGGCGAGGAAAGGCTGCGGAGCGTAGAGCTGGCTCTGTCTAGCCGATGGCGGCCACCACTACCGCGAGAGGGGTCGGAGCCGGCCCCTTCCCGGGCCGCGCCGCCGGCCCTGGGGACTCGCCCCGCTCGCCGGGGCCCACCGGGCGCCCGACTGTCGCAGGGAAGTCCACACGGCGACTGCTCGACCCGTCCGGCCGGCCCGGCCGGCCGGAACACTGAGGCGGTTGGGACCCTTCTCGTTTAGTAAGCAACAGCAGCCAGGCCGCCCTGCCCCACCATCGTCGCCGTGGGGTCCGGATGCGAGCGGCCGAGGCCACCGGTATTGCAGGGACAACTCTATAGCGTCCACATTCTCTCCCCGAAGCTGTGCCGGCCCCTCCAGCACACGACTTCAGGGCGTGGTCGACCCTGTGCGACGAACATCGCCGTCGCTCGTAATTATAGCCCGGGGGGATCAGCGAGTCAAGGGAATTCCGGGGGCTTTCCCTGGCCTTGCGGATGTGCGCATCCGTCGAGCTGGCTTGAACATGCGTCGCGGCGGCGTCACTTCCGCTGGTAGTCTGGACAGCGGGTGGCATTGGGCCGTTCGGGCCGGCGACACACGTCGCCGTAGTCGTACTTGCAGGTGTCGCACAGGATGCGCTCGCCGAGGAACAGCGCGGCCAGGCGCTGCCAGAGGCCCTTCAGCCGCCGCCGCGGCCCCGACTCACCGCTCCCCGGCCCCCTGGGCGCGCTGTTTGTATTGTTCTTCGAGGGCATCGTACTTCTTCTTGAACTCCTCGATGGGCTGACGGGCGGCCTTGAGGCTCTGGAGCAGGTCGAGCAGCTTGAGCAGCCGCTGGCGGGTCTGCTCGGCCTGTCGCGCCACGGCCTCGTCCTGGCACTGGGCGGCCACCTCCTGGTAGAGCTTGAGCACGCCGTCGAAGTCCCGCTTCTCGGGCGGCTTGGCCAGTTGCTCCTTGTACATCTGGGCCGCCTGGCGGAGGCGCTGGGCCGCGGCCTCGGCGTCCATGCCCTCGGCGGCAGCGGGCTGCGGGGGCTCCGGCTCGGAGGTTTTCTCGACGTAGCGGCTGTGGACCCATGCCCTGGCCTGGGGCGGGGGCGCGATGCCCGCCCAGTTGCCATCCTCGTCGACGAGGCTCACGCGGGCGCCCTGGGGCAGCTGGCCCACGATGTCGGCCTCGCGCTGCGGTCGGGCCCGGACGTTCACCCTGTCGCGGGCCACGGTGGCCTGGTCGCCCTCCTGGTCGGGGGCGAGCATGGTCTTGTGGACCCACAGGGTGCAGCTCTGGGGCACGTCGATGGCCAGCCAGGCGAAGCGGCGTCCGCGCACCCTCACGCGGTCGCCCTCGTCGGCGACGGCGAGGACCATGTAGTTGATGCCGTCGCCGGCCCGGACGTAGACCCGGTCGGCGGTCACCACCCCGGGATAGGGCGGCTTGGGCTCCGCCTCCTCGCCGGCCGGCGCCCGGCCCGCCAGGAGGACCGCCAGGAGCGCGACCGAAGCGCTGCGATGCATGGGAATATCCCCCTCGTGGTCCGGCTCTGCCAGCTCCCCCGCTTACACCGGCGATTATAGGGGGCCGGCCACGGCGAGTCAATCGCCGCCGCGAGGCGATTTACTTGCGACGCGGTTCCTCGTATAATCGGGGGGTAGCGAAGCTCTCTATACAGCCTCCAGCGGCCCCTCAGGAGGGCGGAAACGCCACCATGGCCATCGTCGAGCTCGAGAATGTCACCAAGGTCTACCCCCGGCCGGCCGAAGAGGTGCGGGCCCTCGACGACGTGAGCCTGAGCATCGAGGAGGGCGAATTCGTCGCGGTCAAGGGACCCAGCGGCAGCGGCAAGTCCACCCTCCTGCTCACCGCGGGGGCCATGGTGGCCCCCACCAGCGGACGCGTGGTCCTGGCGGGCACCGACGTCTACGGCCTCTCGCCGGGGGCCCGGGCCGCCTTCCGGGCCTCGAACATCGGATTCGTCTTCCAGCTCTTCCACCTCGTGCCTTACCTCACGGTGCTGGAGAACGTGCTTCTGCCCGGCCTCACGGGGGTGGCGCCGGGGGACGGCCGCGCCCGGGCGGGCGAGCTGCTGGAGCGCTTCGGCCTCGGCCACCGCACCGACCACAGGCCGGCCGAGCTGAGCATCGGCGAGCGCCAGCGCGTGGCCATGGCCAGAGCCCTGCTCAACCGCCCCCGCCTCATCCTCGCCGACGAGCCTACCGGCAACCTCGATCCCCAGAACGCCGCCGACGTGATGGGCTACCTCGAGGCCTTTCACCGCGAGGGGGCCACCGTCCTCGTCGTCTCCCACGAGGCCACGGCCCAGCGCTACGCCCAGCGTACCCTGCTCATCCGCCAGGGCCGGCTGGGCACGCTGGAGACGGCGGCCGCCGAGGCCGAACCGCACGACTGACCGCGAGTGCTCCCCTCCCCTGCCCGGCGAGCCCGCCAGCTTGACACGCTGCCGGGAGGCGGCTACACTCCGCCTGTGTGGCGCCGCGGCGTTCCCTCCCCCTGATGGTGCGAGACGAAGGCCATGCGGGTCGTCTACTCCATCGGCTCGAAGCTGGCCGGGGGCGGGATCGGCACCACCGCGTATCACGCGGCGCGCGGCATCCAGGCGGCCGGCCACCTGAAGCGGCTGATCTGCCTGGGGCGGGAGCCGAGCGACATTCCGGACCCGCTGATCACGACCCTGTGGTTCCCCTCCCGGCGCTTCCTCCGTCTGGCTCCCCTGCACTACTATTGGGTGAAGGACCGCTCCTTCGACCGCCGCGCGGCGCGCCTGCTGCGCGGGGGCTTCGACGTCTTCCACGGCTGGAACTCCCAGTGCCTGCGATGCCTCCAGCGGGCCAGGGACCAGGGGGCGGTGACCTTCGTGGAGCGGGCCTCCGCCCACTCGGCGGTCCAGGCTCGCCTCCTGGAGGAGGAGCACGAGCGTTTCGGCCTCCCGCCCCCGGCCGGCCTGGACAGGCTGGTGGCCCGGTGCGTGCGGGAGTACGAGGAGGCGGACTTCGTGCGCGTGCCCTCGCAGTTCGTCCGCCGCAGCTTCCTGGACCAGGGCTTCCCGCCCGAGCGGCTGGTGGCGGGCCCCTTCGGGGTGGACCTCGAGCGGTTCCGTCCCCGGCCCCTGCCGGAGCGGTTCACGGTCCTCTACGTAGGCGACGTGGGGCTGCGCAAGGGCGCGCTGGACCTCCTGGAAGCCTGGGAGCGCCTGGGCTGGGCCGCGACGGCCGACGACGGGCCTCGCCTGGTGCTCCGGGGCTGGGTGGACGACGCGGTGGCGCCCCTGGTCGAGGAGCGCCGCCGGCGGGCCGCCTTCGAGACCCCGGGCTACACGGCGAACGTCGAGGACGCCTACGCGGGGGCCTCGGTCCTCGTCCTCCCTTCCATCGAGGACGGCTACCCGCTGGTGGTGCTGGAGGCCATGGCCAGCGGGCGGCCGGTCATCGTCTCGGAGAACACGGGCTCGAAGGACGCGGTGCGCGAGGGCAGGGACGGTTTCGTGGTGCCCATCCGCTCCCCCGACGCCATCGCGGCGAAGCTCCAGTGGCTGCGCGACCATCCCCGGGAGCGGGCCGAGATGGGCCGCCAGGCCCGGGAGCAGGCGGAGCGCTTCCCCTGGGCACGGTTCGGCCGGGAGCTGGTGGCCGCCTACGAGAGGGCCCTGTCGGGACGGGCCGTCCGCCTTGGGCACCCCGCGCCCCGCGATTAGCCGATGCCCCATGAGCACGCCCGACGCACACACCCTGGCCCGCCGCGCGGTGCGAGGCACCCTGGCGGTGGGCGCGGCCAACGTGGCGGCCCGCGCCGTGGGCCTGGCTGCGGCGCTCTACCTGATGCACGTGGTCCCGCCCCGCGACTTCGGCGTGGTCGAGTACGCCGTGGCCCTGCTGGCCATCGCCGGGTCGCTGGCCGACTGGGGCTTCTCCCAGGCCGCGGTCCATCGCCAGGAGCAGGTGGAGGAGACGTTCGCCACCTATTTCGCCCTGCGCCTGCTGATGGCCGGGGCGGTGGTGGCCCTGGTGCTCGTCTCCTGGCTGGTCTTCGGAAACGCGCTGGCGGCCAGGACCCGCTTCGGAGTGCTGCTCGCCCTGGGGGGCGTGCTGCTGGTGGACGCGGCGTGCGACGCGCCGGCGGCCCGCCTGGCCCGGGCCATGCGCTTCGGGCGGCTGGCCGCGGTGGACGTGTCGGCGGCGGCGGCAGGCGCCGGCGCGGGAGTGGCCCTGGCCGCTCTGGGCTATGGGCTCTGGGCCCTGGTGGGCTACCGGGCCGTCCAGTCGGCGGTCCGGGCCGCGGGCCTGGGCGCGGCGAGCGTCGAGCGCCCCCGGCTCGGCTTCCACGCCGAGGCGGCGCGCTGGCTGGTGCGCTTCGGCCTGCCCCTGTGGGTGGGCAGCCTGGCCACCACCTGGGTGCTGAAGTACGACGACCTGGTGGTCGGCTCGCTGCGAGGCAGCCGGACCCTGGGCTACTACGGGCGGGCCTATGCGCTCGCTCTCCTGCCCCTGGCGCTGGTGAGCGGGGTCTTGACGCGGGTCTCGTTTCCGCTGTATGCTCGGCTCCAGGGCCAGCGGGAGCGCCTCTCGGAGGCGTTCCGTATCGCCTCGGGCACCACGTTCCGCCTGGCGGCCCCGTTGGCCGTGGCCATGGCCCTGGTGGTGCCCGACTTCCTGGCCGTCATGGGGTGGGCTCAGTGGGAGCCGATGGTGCCCATGTTCCGCTGGCTGCTGGTCTACGCCGTGGGGCGCCCGCTGATGGACGACGCGGGGGGGCTGCTGACCGCCGTGGGCCGCCCCCGGGTCACGGGCCACACCCTGGCGGGGGAAGCGGGGGCGCTGCTGGTGCTCTGTCCGCTGCTCACCTGGCGCTTCGGTGCCCAGGGCGCGGCGGCCAGCGTGGGAGCCGTGGTGGTGGCGGGGCTGGTGGCGTGGTACACGGTATTTCTCCCTCGGTTCGTGAATCTCGCCACGGGGCGTATGCTCGTGAGGCCGGCGCTGGCCGTGGCCGCGGCGGGGGTCGCGGGCTGGGCGGCGGGAGCGGCCCTGGGCGGCGAGCCGGGGCTCGGCCCGGGGGCGGCCAAGCTGGCGGCCACAGGCGCGGCCTACGCGGGCGCCCTGCTGGCCCTCGACGGGCCGGGGACGGTGGCCGACCTCCGTGCCCTGCGACGCCATGCCCTGGGAGGGCGCAGTCCCCATGAGTGAGCCCCTCCATATCCTCTTCGTCATCGACAACTTCCACCCCCTGGTGGGCGGCGCCGAGGGGGCGGCCCTCGAGTCGGCCAAGGCCCTGGTGCGTCGGGGCCACGAGGCCGAAGTCCTCACCATGCGCAAGCGCCAGCAGTGGCCCCAGGAGGAGCACGTGGACGGGGTGCGGGTCTGCCGCTTCGAGGAGCGCATCCCGCCCAAGCCCTTCGGCCGGGTGCTCTACGAGTCGGTGAACGCCTCGGCGGCCCGCAAGTATTTCGAGAAGGAGCTGGCGGGCAACCGCTACGACGCCATCCTGCTCTACCCCATCGACGCCTCCTTCGGGGTGGCCCGCAGCGCCGCGGCGGCGCGGTCGGCCCGCATCTACTACTTCCTCGCCCCCCTGAGCGAGGAGCACCTGCTCCAGGTCCGCGGCCTGCTGGAGACGGAGCGGCGGCCCATGGTGCGGCTGATGACCCATCTGAGCGCGGCCTACACGGCCCGCTACCGGGCTACCCAGCAGCGGCTGGCCATCCTCCACTCGGACGCCACGGCGTGTCCCAGCGAGTACTCCCGGGAGCTGCTCTACGAGGCGGTGCCCAGGATGCGGGGCCGCCGCGTGCGCCTGGTGCCCCTGGGGGTCGACACCTCGCGCTTCCGGCCCGCCGAGGACCGCCTGGCCCTCCGCCAGGAGTTGGGATGGGCGGCCCACGAGACCGTGCTGTTCACCGCCCGCCGGCTGGTGCCCCGCACGGGAGTGGGCCACCTGGTGCGGGCCGTGGGGATCGCTAGCGAGCACAACCCCGACCTCCGCCTGGTGGTGGCCGGTAAGGGACCGCTGCGAGGCCGCCTGGAGGGCCTGGCCCGCCGGGCCGGGGCGCGGGTGGACTTCGTGGGTCTGCTGAGCAGCGAGGAGCTGATCCGCCACTACCAGGCGTCGGACCTCTTCGTGCTGCCCTCGCTCGACCTGGAGGCCTTCGGCCTCGTGATCCTCGAGTCCATGGCCTGCGGCACGCCCGTCCTGGCCACCAACCGCTGCGCCATGCCCGAGCTCCTGCGGCCCCTGGACGAGCGGCTGCTGATCCCCCGCGACGACGCGCCCGCCATCGCCGACACCCTCCTGGGCGTCGGCGCCCAAGTGGCCGCCGAGCCCGGGTTCCGCCAGCGCTGCCGCGACTACGTCGTCTCCAACTACTCCTGGGACCACACGGCGCGGGGGTTCGAGGAGCTGGCCCGCGAGCTCATCGAGAAACGGAGGAGCTCGTGAGCGCGGCCCGCCGCGACGCCGCCCCCCTGCGCATTCTCTACGTCTCCGACACCGGGCAGCAGCTCGGGGGCGCGGAGCGAAGCCTGCTGAGCCTGGTCGAGCAGTTCGACCTGCGCCGCTACACCCTGCACGCGGCCCTGGGCGACGAGGGGCGCTTCGCCACCCTCCTGCGGGGAGCCCACGTGGACGTGCGGGTCCTCCCCCTGGGCGCCGTGGCCCGCACCCGCAACCCTCTCAGGCTGCTCGGCTACGCCGCCGTCTTCCTTCACGGCGTGGTCCGCCTGGCCTGGCTGGTCCGCCGCCTGGGCATCCACGTGGTGCACGCCAACAAGACCACCGCGGCCATCCTCGCCGTGCCCGCGGCGCGGCTCGGCGGGGCCCGCTCGGTGTGGCACGTGCGCAACCGCGCCCGGCGGTTCGGACGCGCCGGCCGCTGGCTGGTGCGCCGCGCCGACCGCCTCGTGTGCGTCTCCGAGAGCATCGCCCAGCCTTTCCGCCAGGCCGTCCCCGAAGCCCGGGACGCCATGAGCGTGATCCACGAGGGCATCGACCCCGCGCCCTACGCGGCCCGTCAGGCGGGCCAGGCCGTACGCCGGGAGCTGGGCCTGGAGCCCGAGCACCGGGTGGTGGGCACGGTGGGCCGCCTGACCCCGTGGAAGGGCCAGGACGACTTCCTCCGCGCCGCCGCCCTGGTGGCCGCCGACCATCCGGAGGCCCGCTTCCTGGTCGTCGGCGACTGTGTGTCCAGCCCCGCCGAGCGGGCCGCCGACGAAGCCTACCGCGAGCGCCTCCACGCCCTGGCCGGCGAGCTGGGCATCGCGGACCGAGTGCGGTTCACGGGCTATCGCGAGGACGTGCCCGCGGTGATGAATGCCCTCGACCTCTTCGTCCTGCCCTCCCACGAGGAGCCGTTCGGCATCGTGGTGCTGGAGGCCATGGCGGCGGGCCGGCCTATCGTGGCCACCGAGGCGGGCGGGGTGCCGGAGATCGTCCGCCACGAGCGCGAGGCCCTGCTCGCCCCGCCGGGCGAGCCCCAGGCCCTCGCCGCGGCCATCGCCCGCCTGCTGGCCGACCCGCCGCTGGCCCAGGGCCTGGGCCGGGCCGCACAGACGCGGGTGGCCGAGGAGTTCCCGCTCTGGCGGCCCGCGGCACGCATCCGGGCCATCTATGAAGAGCTGGCGGGAGGGGAGCGAACCTAGGCATGCGCGTGCTCGTCACCTCCCACGCCTGCGTCGTCGAGGCCAACCGCCGAAAGCTCGACCTCCTCGCTCGCAAGGACGACGTGGAGCTGGCCCTCATCTGCCCCCGCACGGTGCGTCGCGAGCTGGGCACCTACCGCGCCCCCCGCGCCAGCCCCGCCGGCTACCGCATCGAGGCCTTGCCCGCCCTCTACGCCTCGCACACCTACCGCTTCTTCTACCTGGGCGCCGGGCGGGCCATCCGCCGCCTGGCCCCCGACGTGGTGCACGTCGAGGAGGAGCCGTGGAGCCTGGCCGCCTGGCAGGCCGTGCGGGCCTGTCGCCGCCTGGCGGGGACGCGCGTGCTGTGCTTCACCTGGCAGAACCTCCCGGTCCGCTACGGCTGGCCGCACGAGGCCATTCGCCGCAGGGTGCTGGCCGCGGCCGATGCGGCCATCGCGGGCAACGCCGAGGCCGCGGGGCTGCTCCGCGAGGGGGGCTTCGAGGGGCCCGTCCACGTCCTCCCCCAGTTCGGGGTGGACCCCGAGCGCTACGCTCCCCGCGACGAGAGCCCCCTGCGCCGCGAGCTGGGCCTCCAGGGCCTGGTGGCAGGCTTCGCCGGCCGCCTGGTGCCGGAGAAGGGGGTCGAGCTGTTGCTCGACGCGCTGGCCGGGCTGGCGGGCGAGTGGAGCGTGCTGGTGGTGGGCCGCGGCCCGCTGCGCGATGGCCTGGCGGCGCGGCTCGCGAAGCCGCCTTTCGCCGGCCGCTCGGCCCTCGTCGAGGCCGTGCCCCGCGACCAGATGCCCCGCTACCTGAACGCCATGGACCTCCTGGCCCTGCCCTCGCGGGCGGCGGCGCACTGGAAGGAGCAGTTCGGCCACGTGCTGATCGAGGCGATGGCCTGCCAGGTACCCGTCGTGGGCTCGACCTGTGGGGCCATTCCCGAGGTCGTCGGCGACGCCGGGATGGTGGTGCCCGAGGGCCAGGCGGACGCCCTCCGGGAGGCCATCGAGCGCCTGATGGGCTTGGAGGAGGAGCGTGCGGAGCTGGGCCGGCGGGGGCGGCAGCGAGTGCTCGAGCGCTACACCGACGCCTGCATCGCCGACGCCACCCACGCCATCTACCGCGAGGTGCTGGGCCGATGAAGCTCCTGAGCGTGGCCGGCTGGCTGTATCCCGACCAGGAGGGCGGGAGCTTCCGCGTGGTCTACGAGGCCGGCCGCCGCCTGGCTCGCCGCGGCCACGAGGTGCACGTGCTCACCCAGCGTCTCCGTCCCGACCACGCGGCGGAGGAGGAGCTGGCGGGGATGCGGGTCCACCGCTACGCCACCGCGGCGCCCCGCGGCGTGGGCTTCTACCTCTCGACCTTTCGCCAGGTGCGGCGGCAGGTCGACCGCCTCCAGGCCGCGGTGGGCTTCGAGGCCGTGCACCTGCACCACCCGGTGGCGGCCCGGGCGGCGAACCGCGCGGCCAGCATCCGCCGTCTGCCCCGCATCACCATGCTCTACGTGCCCTACTTCCTCGAGTACGTGGACCGCCACACCTACGACCCGCGCACCGGCAGGCAGCGGGGCCTGAGCCCGGCCCGCTGGCCGGTGGCGGCGGCCCTCCGCCGCCTGGAGGGGGCGAACCTGCGGCGCAGCGACCGCGTCGTGGTGCTCAGCGACTTCTCCCGCAGGCTCCTCGAGCGCCACTACCCCCGGTGCGCGGGCAAGGCGGTGCGCCTGCCGGGGGGCGCCGACCTCGAGGAGTTCCGCTCCCAGCCCTCGCGGGCCGAGGCTCGCAGCCGCCTGGGCCTCGCCGAGGAGCCGCCCATTTTCCTCGCTTGCCGCCGCCTCGAGCACCGGATGGGCGTGGTGGAGCTGGTCGACGCCGCGGCCCGGCTGCGCCAGGCGGGCCGCGAGGCGCGGGTGCTCATCGCCGGGCGGGGGGCATTGGAGGGCGTGCTCCGCGAGCGCATCGCCCGGCACGGGCTGGAGGACTGTGTGCGCCTCCTGGGCTTCGTGCCCGCGGAGGCCCTCCCCCTCCATTACCGCGCGGCCGACTGCGTGGTGATGCCCACGCGGGCCCTGGAGGGCTTCGGGCTGGTGAGCGCGGAGGCCCTGGCCTCGGGCACGCCGGTGCTGGGTACCCCGGTGGGTGCCACGCCGGAGATCCTGGAGCCCCTCGAGCCCCGGCTGGTGGCCGAGGACGCGACTGGGGAGGGCCTGTGCCGGGGCATGGAGCGCTTTCTGGACGAGTTGGCCGCTGAGCCGGGTCTGAGCGAGCGCTGCCGCGCCTACGCCGAGCAGCATCTATCGTGGGACCGCCTGGCCGACGGCCTGGAGGAGCTTTTCGGTGAGCTGGTGGCGCACTGAGCGGCGGGCCGACCTGGGCCTCTTCGCCCTCGCCCTGGCCCTCCGCCTGGCGTGGGTGGGCTACATCGAGGCCCGGGGAGGCGAGCTGACGCAGCCCGACGCCCACAGCTACGAGGCCCTGGCCACCAACTTCCTGCGCAGCAAGGGCCTCCAGAAGCAGGACTACGCGGGCCTCTTCGCCGACGGGCGACCCTCGCTCACCGTGCGCTCCTTCCGTCCCCCGCTGCTGCCCCTGGTGATGGCGGGCATCTACGCCCTGGTGGGCCACGCCCACGCGGCCGTGCGGGTGGCCATGGCCGTGCTGAGCGCGGCGACGTGCGTGGTGGTGGCGCGAATGGCCCGGCGGGTCTTCGACGCGTCCACGGGCACTCTGGCCGGCGCGGGGATGGCCATCTACCCCAAGTTCATCTACTACAGCGGGGGCCTGGTGACGGAGACGCTGTGCACGTTGCTGCTGGCGGCGTCGGTGGCGACGCTGCTGGCGGCGCGGCGTGCGGGAGGCGCGTCGTGGCGCTGGGCCGCTGGTGGGGTGCTGCTGGGCCTGGGCACGCTCTCCCGCTCGTCGCTGCTGCTGTTCCCCGCGGCGGCTGCCCTATGGGTCCTGGTGGTGTGCCGGCCGGGGCGCCGGGCGGCGGGCCAGGCGGGGCTCGTGCTGGCGGGGTTCGTGGTGGCCATGGCGCCGTGGTGGGTGCGCAACTGGCGGGTGCACGGCCACTTCGTGCCCGCCACCACGGAGGGCGGCTACACGCTGTGGGTGACCAACAACCCCCGGGCCACGGGCGGGGGGCACTGCCCCATGCCCCAGCGGCGCCCCGAGTTCGACGGCCTGAACGAGTACCAGGTGGACCGCCTGTTCTTCCGCAAGGGGCTGCGGCACATTCGCGAGCACCCGGGCCACTTCCTGGAGCTTGCGGGGGCGAAGTTCGTGCGCTTCTGGCGGCTGTGGCCGCACGCGGAGCACGTGGGCCTGGGGGCCGCGGTGGTGGGGGGCCTGAGCTTCGTGCCCGTGCTGGCCCTGGCGGTGTGGGGCGCGGCGAGGTCGCTGGGCCGCTGGCGCCCGCTTCTGCTCTTCTACGCGGTGGTCGCCTACTTCACGCTGGTGCACGTGGTGTTCATGGCCGTCACCCGCTACCGTGTGCCCATGACGCCCTACCTGATCGTGCTCGCGGCGTGGGGGCTGAGCGACTTGTGGCGACGCCTGGGACGACGCTCCGCGCACCGCATCCGGAGGACCGATGCCTGACCTCTCGGTGATCATCCCCACCTACAACGAGGAACCCAACATCCGCCGCACCGCGGAGGCCGTGCTCGACTACCTCCGCCAGGGCGAGCGGAGCTGGGAGCTGCTGCTCGTGGACGACGGCAGCCGCGACCGCACGCCGGCCATCGAGCAGGAGACCGCCCGCCAGGAGCCCCGCGTGCGAGCCCTGGTCCACGCGACGAACCGGGGCAAGGGCTACGCCGTGCGGCGGGGCATGCTGGCGGCTTCCGGCGCGGTGCGGCTGTTCCTCGACGCCGACTACTCGACGCCCATCGAGGAGGCGGAGAAGCTGCTCCCCCGCCTGGAGGGCGAGTGCCAGGTGGCCATCGGCACGCGGCGGGGGGCCGGCGCCCGGATCGAGACGAAGCCGCCGCTGCACCGCCACCTGCTGGGCGAGGCCTACATCCGCCTGGCCTCGCGCCTGCTGGGCAGCGGGGTCACGGACTTCAACTGCGGCTTCAAGGCCTTCCGGGCCGAGGCGGCGGAGCGCCTGTTCCGCCTCCAGCGCCACGAGGGCTGGAGCTTCGACGTCGAGGTGCTGGTCCTCGCCGAACGCCTGGGCTACCGCGTCGAGGAGGTGCCCGTCCGCTGGGCACACGTCCAGGCCACCTCCAAGGTCCGCCCCCTGGCCGACGGGGTGCGCTCGTTCCTCGCCCTGCTGCGCATCTGGTGGGACCTCCGCCGCGGCCGCTACGACCTGGCCGAGCCCCACTGCCCGGGAGCCGCCGCCCCATGAGCACGCCCCAGGACCGGCCCTCGGTGCGGGCCGCCAAGCGCCGCCTCCGCCGGCTCTACGCGGGACGCGGCTGGACCAGCGTCTTCTGCTGGCTCCGACTGTGGCACGCCAACGTGCCCGGCATCGAGGCCCACATCCCCGCCCGGGGTACGGTGGTGGACCTGGGCTGCGGCCACGGGGTGCTGGCCAACTACCTGGCCCTTCGCGGCCCCGGCCGGCGGGTGCTGGGCTTCGACCTCTCGGCCCACCGCATCCAGGTGGCCCGCTCCATCGGCCTGCCCAACGCCCAGTTCCGCTGTCAGGACCTCTTCGAGGCCGAGGGGATGTCCTGCGACGTGCTCATCGTGGCCGACGTGCTCCACCACCTGCCCTCCTGCGAGGCCGGGGAGGAGCTGCTGCGGCGGTGCGCCCGGTGGCTCGCCCCCGGGGCGCTGCTGGTGGTCAAGGAGATCGCCAAGCGCCCGCTGTGGAAATACCTGTGCACCCAGCCCGTGGACAAGGTTTTCTACCCCCATCGGCGGGTGCACTTCCGCTCGCGGGAGGCCTTCGCGGCCCTCTTCGAGCAGCTCGGCCTGGAGTGGCACTTCGTGCCGCTGCACGCCTGGCGTCCGCTGTCGCACGTGATGTACCTGTGCCGGCGGCGGGCGAGCGGCCGCGGTAACGACGGACAGGCCGGCGTTGGGCGGACCGAAGGGTCCGGGACAGGCGGTTGACAGGGGCGCGGGGGATGGGGTTAAATGGGGGTTGTCGGCGTTCGTGAACCTTTTCACAATCCCCAGGCCGAGCGCCGCCCAGGAGCCGCCATGCGAGCCGCACTGCGAAAGGTCCTCGACCGGCACGGCACCGACCGAAGCGAGCTCATCCCCATCATCCAGGAGGCCCAGGAGGCCATCGGCTGGCTGCCCGAGGACGTGCTGCTGGACGTGGCCCGCCACCTGAACCTGCCCGAGGCGGCGGTCTACGGCGTGGCCACTTTCTACGCCCAGTTCTACCTCGAGCCCCAGGGCAAGCACCGGGTGCGGGTGTGCCGGGGCACGGCGTGCCACGTGCGGGGCTCGGGGCGCATCCGCCGCCTGGTCGAGCGCAAGCTGGGGGTCCAGGAGGGCGAGACCACGCCCGACATGCTCTTCACCTACGAGACCGTGGCCTGCCTGGGCGCCTGCGCCCTCTCCCCCGTGATGATGGTCGACACCACCTACTACGGGAACATGACGGCCGAACGGGCGGAAGCGGTGATCGATGAGTACATCGGCGAAGCGAAAAAGACGTAAGGCCCTGGGCCGCCTGGGGTCGCCCGCGGACCTGTGGGCGGCCAAGGAACGCCTGCGCCGCCAGCGCAAGCGGCGCATGCGCACCCTCTCCCTGTGCTACACCACGGGCTGCCGGGCCATGGGCAGCGCCGGGGTGTGCCAGGCCATCGAGGAGGAGATCCGCCGCCGCGGCCTGGGCCGCAAGGTCCGCCTCCAGCGCACCGGCTGCCGGGGCTTCTGCCAGGCCGGCCCGCTGCTGGTCATCCGCCCCGAGGGGACCATGTACGTGGGCGTGCAGGCCGAGGACGTGCCCGAGATCATCGAGCGGACGGTGCTGGAGGGCGAGGTGGTCGAGCGCCTGCTCTACGTCGACCCCCTCAGCGGGCAGCGGGTGGCCCGGGAGGAGGAGGTGCCCTTCTACAAGCACCAGCGCCGCCTGGTGTTCCGCCACAACGGGAAGATCGATCCCCAGAGCCTGGAGGACTACCTGGCCCTCGACGGCTACGAGGCCCTGGCCAAGGCCCTGGCCGAGATGAGCCCCCAGGAGGTCGTCGACGAGGTGCTGGCCAGCGGCCTGCGGGGCCGGGGCGGCGCGGGCTTCCCCACGGGGCGCAAGTGGCAGTTCGCCCGCGACGCCGAGGGCGAGCCCAAGCACCTGGTCTGCAACGCCGACGAGGGCGACCCGGGGGCGTTCATGGACCGCAGCGTGTGCGAGGGCGACCCCCACGCCGTGGTCGAGGGCATGGCCATCGCGGCCTACGCCATCGGGGCCAGCCGCGGCACCATCTACGTCCGGGCCGAGTATCCCATCGCCGTGGAGCACCTCTCCAAGGCCATCGCCGACGCCGAGGAGATCGGCCTGGTGGGCGAGCGCGTCCTGGGCACCGACTTCTCCTTCCACCTGAAGATCAAGCAGGGGGCGGGGGCCTTCGTGTGCGGCGAGGAGACGGCGCTCATCGCCTCCGTCGAGGGGCGCCGGGGCATGCCCCGCACGCGCCCGCCGTTTCCCGCCCAGAGCGGGCTCTTCCAGCGGCCCACGAACATCAACAACGTGGAGACCCTGGCCAACGTGCCCGTGATCATCAACCGCGGCGCCGAGGCCTATGCCCGCCTGGGCACGGAGAACTCGAAGGGCACCAAGATCTTCGCCCTGGCGGGAAAGGTCAAGAACACCGGGCTGGTGGAAATCCCCATGGGGGCCAGCCTCCGCCGGATCATCTTCGACATCGGCGGCGGGGTGCTCCACGACCGCAAGTTCAAGGCCGCCCAGATGGGCGGCCCCTCCGGCGGGTGCGTGCCCGCCCAGTACCTCGACCTGCCCATCGACTACGACTCGCTCCAGGACGTGGGCGCCATCATGGGCTCGGGGGGCCTCATCGTGCTCGACGAGGCCACCTGCATGGTGGAGCTGGCACGCTACTTCCTGGAGTTCGTCCAGAGCGAGTCCTGCGGCAAGTGCACGCCGTGCCGCATCGGCACCCGGCGGATGCTGGAGATCCTCACGCGCGTCACGCGGGGCGAGGGCCGCGAGGGCGACGTGGAGCTGCTCGAGGAGATCGGCGAGGCGGTGAAGGCCGGCTCCCTGTGCGGCCTGGGCCAGACGGCGCCCAACCCCGTGCTCTCGACCATCCGCTACTTCCGCGAGGAGTACGACGCCCACATCCGCGAGCACCGCTGCCCCGCCGCACAGTGCCGCGCCCTGGCTCCCGCCAGCTGCTCCCACGCCTGCCCCGCGGGCGTCAACGTGCCCGAATACGTGGCCCTCGTCGCCCAGAACCGGCCCGTCGAGGCGGTCGAGCTGATCCGCAAGCGAAACCCCTTCCCCTCCGTGTGCGGACGGGTGTGCGACTGCCCCTGCGAGACCTTCTGCCGACGCGGCGACGTGGACGACGCGGTGGCCATCCGGGCCCTCAAGCGCTACGCGGCCGACGTGGAAGCGGCCGAGGGCATCGCCCCGCCGCCCAAGGTCCAGCGGCGGGGCGGCAAGGTGGCCATCGTGGGCGCCGGGCCGGCGGGCCTGACCTGCGGCTACTTCCTCGCCCTCATGGGCCGCAGCCCCACGGTCTTCGAGGCATTGCCCGTGGCCGGCGGGGCCATGGCCGTGGCCATCCCCGCCTACCGCCTGCCCCGCGACGTGCTCCAGCGGGAGATCGACTACATCCAGCAGTGCGGGGTCAAGCTCCGGCTGAGGAGCCCCGTCCAGTCCGTCCAGAGCCTGCTCGAGGAGGGCTTCGACGCCGTGTTCCTGGGCATCGGGGCCTACAAGGGCCGCGGCCTGGGGCTGCCCGGCGAGGACGGCAAGGGGGTCTACGACGCCATCAGCTTCCTCCGCGACTTCTCCCTGGGCAAGCGCCTGCCCGCCCTGGGCCGCGTGGCCGTGGTGGGCGGGGGCAACGCAGCGGTCGACTCCGCTCGCACGGCCCTGCGGCTGGGTGCCGACGCTGTGACCGTGCTCTACCGTCGCACGCGAGCCGAGATGCCCGCCTACGAGCAGGAGGTCGAGGAAGCCCTCGAGGAGGGCATCGACATCCGCTACCTGGTGACCCCCACGAGCATCGTCCGCAGCAACGGGCGCATCGACGCCGTCCAGTGCATCCGCATGGAGCTCGGCGACGCCGACGAAAGCGGCCGGCGCAGGCCCCAGCCTATCGAGGGCAGCGAGCACCACGTCGAGGTCGACTCCCTGATCCTGGCCATCAGCCAGGCCCCCGACCTCAGCTCCCTGGAGGGCGAGCTGCCCGAGCTGACCCGCTGGGGCACCTTCCAGGTCAACCCCCTCACCCTGCGCACCTCGATGGAGCGGGTGTGGGCCGGCGGCGATTGCGTGACCGGCGCCGCCACCGTCATCCAGGCCATCGGAGCGGGCCAGAAGGCCGCGGTGGACATCGATCGCGCCCTGGGCGGCGACGGCCAGCTGCCCCAGCACGAGGGCGTGACCGACTACGTCTCCAAGAGCACCGCCATTCGACCCCGGCCGCAGCCGCGCGTCAGGCCCCCCGAGAAGCGGCGGGACAACTTCGAGGAAATCGTCCACCGACTCTCCCAGCGCCAGGCCCGCCGCGAGGCCCGACGATGCCTCCGCTGCGACCTCGAGGAGGAGTAGAGCCCCAGCGAAGGCACTTTGAGGCAAGGCATCGCGATGGAACGCACCGGCACGATCGCCATCACCATCGACGGCCAGCGGGTCCAGACCACCGAGGGCACCAACGTCCTCCAGGCGGCCCTCGACGCCGGGATCTACATCCCCCACCTGTGCTACGAGCCCCGCCTCGAGCCCTACGGCGGATGCCGCCTGTGCGTGGTGAAGATCGACGGTATGCGCGGCCTGCCCACCGCCTGCACCACCCGCGCCGCCGACGGGATGGTGGTCCACAGCGACGTGGACGAGGTGAACCGCGTGCGGCGGATGACCTACGAGCTGCTCATCTCCGACCATCCCACCGACTGCCTCGCCTGCCCCAAGAACCAGCAGTGCGACCTCCAGAAGGTGGGCGCCTTCCTCGGCGTGGACCGCGAGCGCATCGACCGCGTGGTGCGGGCCGCCGAGATCGACGACAGCAACCCCTTCTTCGTCCGCGACACCTCGAAATGCATCCTCTGCGCCAAGTGCGTCCGCGTGTGCCACGAGGTGCGGGGGGTGGGCAGCATCGACATCGCGGGGCGGGGCTACGAGGCCCGCATCGCCACCTTCGGCCGGGGTCTCATCGCCGACTCCCGCTGCGAGAGCTGCGGCGAGTGCGTGGACATCTGTCCCGTCGACGCCCTCCGCCCCAGGTTCGAGTCCCTGCCCCCCACCCGCGAGGTCACCACCACCTGCCCCTACTGCGGCTGCGGCTGCGGGCTGGTCCTGGGCATCCGGGGCAACCGCATCGTGCGCGTGCGCGCCGAGGAGGGCAACCCGGCCAGCGACGGCCACCTGTGCGTCAAGGGCCGCTTCGGGCTCGACTTCCTGGCCGACGAGGAGCGCCTGGCCACCCCCCTGGTGCGCCGCGACGGCGAGCTCCAGGAGGCCACCTGGGACGAGGCCCTCGACGTCGTGGCCGACCGCCTGGGCGCTATCGCGGCCGAGCACGGGCCCGACGCCGTCGCCGGCTTCGCCTCCGCCAAGTGCACGAACGAGGAGAACTACCTGTTCCAGAAGCTCCTGAGGGCAGCGGTCGGAACCAACCATATCGACCACTGCGCCCACTTGTGACACAGCCCCACGGTGGCCGGTCTGGCCGCCTCCTTCGGCAGCGGCGCGATGACCAACTCCATCGCCGAGCTCGAGGGTGCCGACTGCATCTTCGTCATCGGCTCCAACACCACCGAAGCCCACCCCATCGTGGCCCTCCGCATCAAGGCCGCGGTGGAGAAGCACCGCGCCCGGCTCATCGTGGCCGACCCGCGGCGCATCGAGCTCGTCCGATTCGCCGAGATGCACCTCCAGCAGCGATGCGGCACCGACGTGCTGCTGCTCAACGCCCTGATGAACGTCATTATCGGCGAGGGGCTCCACGACGAGGACTTCATCGCCGAGCGCACCGAGGACTTCGAGGAGCTGGCCCGCACCGTCGAGCCCGTGACCCCCGAGGTGGCGGCGCTGACCACCGGCGTGCCCGCCGACGACATTCGCCGCGCCGCTCGCGCCTTCGCCACCGCCCAACGCGCCGCCATCGTCTACGCCATGGGCATCACCCAGCACACCACGGGCACCGACAACGTGAAGGCCCTGGCCAACCTGGCCATGCTCACCGGCCACATCGGCCGCGAGTCCACCGGCGTCAACCCCCTCCGGGGCCAGAACAACGTCCAGGGGGCCTGCGACCTCGGCGGGCTGCCCAACGTCGTCTCCGGCTACCAGAAGGTCGACCAGCCCGAGACCCAGGAGAAGTTCGCCCAGGCCTGGGGCCGCCCCCTGCCGCCCGAGCCGGGCCTCACCGTGGTCGAAATCCTGGACGCCGCCGACCAGGGGCGCATCAAGGCCCTCTATTGCATGGGCGAAAACCCCGTGCTCTCCGACCCCAACGCCAATCACACCCGCGAGGCCCTGGCCCGCCTCGACTTCCTGGTGGTCCAGGACATCTTTCCCTCCGAGACCACCGAATACGCCCACGTGGTGCTCCCCGCCGCGGCGTTCGCCGAGAAGGACGGCACGTTCACCAACACCGAGCGCCGCGTCCAGCGCGTCCGAAAGGCCCTCGAGCCCCCGGGCCAGGCGCGGGCCGACTGGGAGATCCTGTGCGACCTGGGGCGCCGCATGGGCTACCCCATGGACACCGCGGGGCCCGCCGAGGTGATGGACGAGATCGCCGCCCTCACCCCCATCTACGGCGGCATCTCCTACCGCCGCCTGGAGAGCGAAAGCCTCCAGTGGCCCTGTCCCGACGAAGGCCATCCCGGCACCCCCTACCTCCACAAGGGCACGTTCAGCCGGGGGCGAGGCAAGTTCCACCCCACACCGTTCAGGGAAGCCGCCGAGCTGCCCGACGACGACTATCCCTTCCTCCTCTCCACGGGGCGCGTGCTCTACCACTTCCACACGGCCACCATGACCCGCCGCGTGGACGGGCTGGAGGACCTCTACCCCGGCGGCGACATCCAGCTCAATCCCCAGGACGCCGAGGCCCTGGGCATCGAGCACGGCGAGACGGTCCAGGTGGCCTCCCGACGCGGCGAGGTCCGGGCCAAGGCCCTCCTCACCGACCGCGTACCCCAGGGGATGGTCTACATGCCCTTCCACTTCCGCGAGGCCCCGGCCAACGTGCTCACGAACGACGCCCTCGACCCCGTGGCCAAGATCCCGGAGTTCAAGGTATGCGCCGTCAGGCTCGCGAAACCGGACGCCGCGACGAAGCGGCCGAGGAAAAAACGGGCGAGAGGCACACGACGAAAGAAAACCACCAGGAAGCACAACGCCACCACGTGACCGACCAGGTGCCCATCCTTCGCCTCCGCGACGGGCGCCGCGAGGAGACCCGCGACACCGTGGTGCGCGAGGCCACGGTGAGCCTCGTGGTGGGCGGCCGGCCGCTGCTCCGCCTCCAGTGCCTGCCCCAGGGCCTCGACGACCTGGCGGTGGGCCTCCTGGCCACCTCCGGGCTCCTGGGGCCCGGCGAGCCGGTGCCCGACGTCGAGCACGAGCCCGCCAGCGGCGAGGTGCGGGTGGACTTCTCGCCGCCCGAGAAGCGCATCGAGGGCCTGCGCCGGAGCCTCACCCTGGGCTCCGGCTGCGGCGCCGCGCTCTCGCCCGCCGGCGAGTTCGACCCCCTGGGCTGCACGCGGCGGGTGGACACGGCGTTCGCCGCGGGCCCCGAGACCATCGCCGCGGCCGTGCGGGCATTTGTCCAGCGCTCGGAGCTGTTCCGGGCGACGGGCGGGGTGCACGGCGCGGCCATCGCCGCGGGCGACCGCCTGGTGGCCTTCGCCGAGGATATCGGCCGCCACAACGCCTTCGACAAGGCCGTGGGCGCCTGCCGCCGACGCGGCATCGAGCTGATCGACAAGCTGGCCCTGGTGACCGGTCGCCTGAGCCTCGAGCTGGTGGCCAAGGCCCTGCCCGTGAGCCTCCCCGTGCTCGTCTCCCGCGGAGCGCCCACCAGCGCCGGCGTCCGCCTCGCCGAGGACGCCAATCTGACCCTGGTGGGCTTCGCGCGGGCGGGCCGCATGAACGTCTACACCGCACCATGGCGCATCCCATGAGCACCTGCCGCTGGGCCCGCAGGAACGTCGCCGGGATCGTCCTCAACGGCGGCCTCTCGCGGCGCATGGGCACGGAGAAGGGGGCCATCCGCCTCGGCGGCCACTCGCTGCTCGAGCGCACGCTGGACGTGCTGGCCGGCCTGTTCGATGAGGTCCTGGTGGTCGGTCGTCCCGGCGCCTGCCCCCCGCATCCGGCGCTGAGCCAGACCCTGGCCGACGCGGTGCCCGGGGCGGGGCCGCTGGGCGGCATCGTCACCGGCCTGGGAGCCATGGCCGCGCCCTACGGCTTCGTGGTCGCGTGCGACATGCCCTGCCTCGACCCCGCCGTGGTCCGACGCCAGCTCGAGGTCCTGCGCCGCTCTCCCGCCGACGCCGTGGTGCCCTGCTGGGACGGATACTGGGAGCCGCTCCACGCCCTCTACGCGCGGGCCTGCCTGCCCCCCGCACGGCGGCGACTGGGCGCCGGCGACCGACGCATCCGCAGCTTCTTCCCCCACGTGCGCCTCCGCCTGTGGGACGTACGGGCCGAGGGCATTGGCCCCCGCCCGTTCATCAATGTCAATACCAAGAGCGACCTCGCCGCCCTGCTGGGCGCAGACCCCTGAGGCCAGGATGGGGGACGCAACTACGTGGGGGAGGCCCCTTGCCGCTGGGCTACGAGGGCGCTCGCCCCTTCACTCGGGCGGGCGCGTCGCTTCGGCGGCGCCGACGCGGTAGACCCGTCCCACGGCCACGGGCGCAGGCTCGAAGGTGAGGAGGTAGGGCATCCGGTAGTCGTCCGGGGCGTAGAAGGCGCAGTGGAGGGGGTCGGCCGTGCGCGCGGGCACGCTCGCCGGGGAGGCCTTCTCCTCGACCAGCTCGAGCCGCTCGCCGAGGCCCGGCGGATACCGCGAACGGGATACGCTCTCGGGCTCGAGCAGCACGGCTCCCGCCGGCGGGCGGAGGCCGTCGGCGACCAGCGGCTGGAAACCGTGCTCCCGCAGGGCGTAGTGGTGCCAGCCCCCGTGGCCGGCGAACCACACCTCCTGGTCGCGCCGCTGGTAGCGCCGCTCGGCGTAGGCGGCGAAGGCGCGCCAGGCCTCCGCCCGCTCGCGGTCGGCCAGGGCCACGACGGCGGCCGCCGCGGCCTGCGCGGCCAGCATCAGGCCCAGGGCCGCTACCACGGGCCTACGCCGCGAGCCCACCAGCCGAAGCCCCAGCACGCTCAGCGGCACCAGGGCGACCACGAACGCGGGGCTCGCCTGCCACGCGGCGGCCGCCAGGCCCACCGCGGCCCAGGCCACCAGCAGCAGCCAGTCCGCCGCCTCCCCGCGCCGCTTCGGCAGGGCCCACAACGCCGCGCCCAGGCCCCCGCCCAGCGCCGCGAAGAGCAGCATCCCCCCGCATACCGCCCACAGGCCGTACTGCCAGCTCAGCGTCCCGCCGCCCGCCACCTCGGGCCGCGATACGAGCCCCGGCGCCCCGAACGCGGCGTTCACCCCGACCCAGCTCGCCGCACCCGCCGCCGCCAGCAGCGGTAGGCCGAGCCACGCCCGACGCCGAAACCATCCCACCGCCAGGGCGGGGGCCAGGAACACCATGGAGCCGACGACCGTGAGCCTGCTGGCCGCCGCGCCGTCCCACGTAAGCCCCCGGGCCTCGAGCTGGGCCGCCCGCCGGCGGGCCACCGCCACCAGGTGGGGCTCGCCCTGCGCCCACGCGCCGTGGGCGCACCAGGCGCCCAGGATGCCCAAGGGCACCGCGGCCCACAGGGCGTAGCGTCCCTTGCCTCGCAACACGGGATAGAGGGCCACCAGGGGCACCGCGGCCGCGGCGGTGTAGTCCGTCACCGCCGCCAGGCCCACCAGCGCCGAGCCCCCGGCCAGCAGCCCCCGCCGCTCGTCGTCCGTGCCCAGCACGAAAAGGGCCAGGCCCAGGGTGAGCATCGCCGCCGCGGGCACCTGGGGCATCACGTTGGTCGAGACCACCACCAGGGGACTGAGGACCACGAACAGCATCGGCCACCACGGCCCCGCCCAGAACCACCGGCCCAGAAGCCCCGCGCCCACCGCCAGCACCACCAGCCACAGGCCCATGGCCGCGTGGAGCACGGGCTCCGAATAGCCCCATACCGCGACGAAGGGAGCCAGGTAGTAGCCCAGCAGCGGCGGGTGGGTCGCCGCCTCGCCGACGGGGATCCGGCCCCCGCCCCAGTGGAGCGTCCCCTCGTGGGGCCGCAGGGGGTCGCGCAGGGTGCGTTCGCAGACGGCGAGGACGATGGGATCGTCGGCGTGGAACGCCTTGCCCAGGAAGGGCGCCGTCACCGCCGCCGCCAGCACCACGGAGACCAGAAAGAGCCGTCGGTCCACCCCGCCCCCTTCCCTGTCCAGTGCCCTCGCAGGCCGCATTCGCCGCGGCGTCCTGCGCCGTCGGTTCCCCACCCCACGGAGTATAGGCGGCGAGCCGGAAACTGCAACCGCCGTTCCGCCGCGCCGACGCCCGTCCAGGCGAGGGGCATGCAACGATCTGTTACAAACGCGGGCCGCGCCTCGGCAGGCGGCTCCCAAGCTCCCCACAGCGGCCTCTGGCGGGTCTTTTGGGTGACGCAATGTACCATTTCGTTGCGCTTTGCGGCATCGGCGCGGACCGGGGCGGTCCCGGCGGCGGCAAGAGAGCCCGGCCCAAGTGTCCATCAAATCGCGCGTTAGGGGAAAACCGCAAGTTTCGCTTGACATAGGTACGCCTTTTGCGCCAACATGGAAGCGATTAGGTGTCTCCCGACGTGCATACGAGTTGCACAGGGGCAACAGGTCGGAACCTTGGGAATCCGGAGCCCGACGCCTCGACCCGCGCTCGCGGGGCGGTGCGGGGGCACCTGCCTGGACGGAGTTTCCCCCTACAGCCCAGGGCGCGCGTCGGCTCGAAGAGTCGGGCCGGGAGCAGGCCGCGATGAACCGCAAGGCAACGCTTCTCGTCCTCTTCGCCCTCCTGGCGGCGTGGTGCCGCGCCGACCAGGTGGTGCTGGAGAGCGGCAAGACCATCGTCGGTAAGGTCATCGCCGAGACCGAGGAGCGGGTGACCATCCGCATCTCGGAGACCATCACCACCAGCTTCCCCAAGGAAAAGGTCCGGCGGGTGGTCCGCGACGACTACGAGCTGCCCGACAGCCTCCGCGAGAAAGGCGGGGCGAAGGGCGAGGAGCCGAAGGACAAGAAGACCCTCTGCTTCGTCCAGGTCAGCGGCCCCATCGAGAGCAAGCTCATGGTCGCCGCCGTCCACCACTCCATCCGCCACAGCGAGCACCACGAGCCCGACCTCATCGTCTTCGAAATCGACACCCCCGGCGGCCGTCTGGACCTGATGCAGGAGCTCTTGGCCGTGATCGAGAGCGTCGAGGAGGCCCGCACCGTGGCCTACGTGTGCGGCGGGCCGCACGGCGGAGCCTACTCGGCGGGAGCGGTCCTGGCCGTGGCCTGCGAGGACATCGTGATGGCCCCGGGCACGGCCATCGGGGCCGCGGCCCCCATCCGCGTGACCTCCCGCGGCGTGTCCGCGGCGGGCGAGAAGACCGTCTCCGCGGTCACCGCCAAGGTCCGGTCCCTGGCCCAGATGAACGGCCACCCCGGCGAGCTGTGCGCGGCCATGGTGGACGCGACGGTGGAGCTGCGCGAGGCCAAGGTGGGCGGCAAGAGCACCTTCCTCAGCGTGACCAAGGCCGCCGAGGAGCCCGAGCCCGAGGTCGAGCTCGGAGAGTGGATCACCAAGAGCGGCAAGCTCCTCACCCTCACCGCCGTCGAGGCCCGGCGCCTGGGCGTCGCCTGCGGCCTCGCACGCTCCCGACGCGAGCTCACCGAAGTCCTCGAGCTCGAAGCGGGCACCCTGGTCGACATGAAAACCGGCGAGGCCCTCGAAGAGGCCCTCGACACCCGACGCCGCTACCTGACCAAGCTCGACGGCAAGATCGCGGCCTACGAAGCCCGGGGCAAAGCCCTCCAGCCCCGGAACTTCAAGTACGGCCGCATCAAGAAAGCCCAAGGCTTCCTCCGGCCCGGCGACTTCGTCGACGGCGGTCGACTCTGGCGCCAGCGCACCGACGCCTCTCTGAAGGCCCTCGATGCCTGCCTCGCCGCCTGCCGAAAAAAGCTCGAACTGGCGCGAAACTACCCCGAGCTGGGCATCGATACCAAGCCCGTCGAGAAGAAGATGACCGACCTGCTCGCCATCCGCGAACGCGTCGCCGCCGAGCGCGGCCTGCGCGGAAGCGAGAAGTAGCCGCCCGCGCCCGGCTCACGCGACCTCCATCGGCCACCTCCCTCGCCGCCCTTCCGGCCCGCCCCGGCCGCCACCCCGGTCGCCCCGCTGTGCCCTCTGCCTTCCGACTTCTGCCCTCCGACATCTGGCCTCTGTCCCCGGCTC